>CAKUBE010000003.1 GCA_934636715.1 uncultured Arachnia sp. | reverse complement strand
AGCCCGACCCTCCGGAGCGCCACCGAGCCGGGTCGCTCAGATGCCGCCCTTGGCTCCACTGCCTTCTGTGAAGAGCCCGATTACCGTGCGATCTTTCAAGGCCTGGCCTATGGTGAAGGTGTGGTCGGCAGGCCGATCGACGTTGAGGAGGAGAGAGTGTTCCGTGGTGATGGTGTCTCTGGAGCGTCATGGATGCCGCTCAGATTCTGGCTGCTGGCAGCAATTATAGCTGTCGTAGTCGGCACGGCAGCTGTCGTCGCCTACCTCTCCTGGAACGTCCGGTTCACAGCCGAAAAGGCACTGGAAGTGAACTGGGGCCTTGAACTTCCACGTGGATCCGAGATTCTGGAGCACCACAAGGAAGATAGCTTTCAGGGGGACGGGTATCGGTTCACGGTTGTTTCGGTCGAGCATTCGCCGGAGGGGGAAAACAGAATCTGCGGGCCAGGCGCGGACATGGATATTGGCGCGCTGACGAACAAACAGGTCGAACTTTTTATGTCGGTTACAGACGCACTTCGCCCGAAGGTTAATCTTACCACGCTACATGGGTTGAAAAAGACAGAGTTTTCGAGGGAAGACGGAAGTGTCTTGCTTTGTCTCTTTGATGAGAGAACTAGCCGGTTCTATATATACGAGGAGTTGTTCTAGAATGAAAAGACTGCTGTTGGTCCTGATCGGAGCCTTAGTATTGGCGCCTTCACCCCTCACGCCCGCTGCATCGGCGAATTCCGCGATCAGTCAAGTCAAGATCGTCGAGGAGAACCTCGGCGCGATCGAATTGGAACTCGAGAAACTCGGCGTCGACGTGATCTCGGTGCTCGATGAGATGCAGGCCGAGTACGAGCAACTCGCGCAGGGTGGAGTCACTAGGAGCCAGAGTGAGGCGATTGCTGAGATAGTCTCAACGCTCGAGCAGTTGAAGGCCGACTATTCGGCATTTAAGGCCGGCGAATCAGGCTATGCTACTCGTGGCGTCGCCCATCCGGTATATAGCCCCGCCGTTGCCGCCGTAATCGCTTGGTTCGTCACTGCAAAATACACCCTGGCTGCCGAACTTCTGACGCATGCGGTGAGCAATAATTCTCCTGGCAGCAATTATAAGCCGTACAATGGTTCCAGAGTTGCGTCGTCCCCAGTATGGGGTAAGATCCGAGCAGGAAGCGCTACCTCTGGATCTAGTACGTTTACGCTTACCGGGTCGGTCGTCCAGAAAGACTTGCACTACGCGATTAACAAGTTCAAGTGGACAAAGTCGGGAAGCAAGATTTCTTTGCGAGATCTATACGATTTTGCGCCAGGTGATTACAACGGCATCGCTGGGATCGCCGTGAATACAATGTATCTCGCGCAACAAGCTGGAGTAATCGTTCCGTTCTATACCCGGATCACTGCGTAAGAATGCGCCGAGGAGGTCATTGTCGACGTGGTCATCGTCAGTATTACCGCAGCTGGATGGGAAGAAGTAGCGGTTGTGGCCTAGGAGTCGCAGTCAGACCAGCTGCTGGCCCAGGCCTGGCTGGCTGAATCGGCGGCCGCGGTGTGGGTGTCGCGGCGGGAGGGCGTGGCCGCGCTGCAGGGCCACCAGGCCTCGACCAGGCCCTCGTCGATGAGGGCCAGGCCGACGTCGTCGACCTGACTTAGGTCAATTGGTGGCGGACCCTCGCACACTCGTCGGTATCGGCGATGTCATCCCCGTTGTCATCCAAGGCATCGGCCCCTGGGCTCTGTCGCTGCTCGACGCGCTGGAACCGGCCGACGCGGTTCGCGAGCGTGGCTAGGACTCGCAACTGTGTACACAGTGTTACGTAATGCTACACTGCATACATGGATACGGTAATGAATGCGGTTTCGACGCGGGAGCTGCGTAGTCAGCTCTCGGATGTGCTAGGGCGTGCGATGTATGCCGGTGAGCGCATCGGGGTCACCCGGAATGGAAAGCTCGCGGCGGTGGTAATCGGTGTGGCAGATCTCGAAGCCCTCGAAGCGTTCGAGATGGCGCAGGACGTCGCCGCGTACCGTGACGCGAAGGCGACCGATGATGGCGGGCGCGTCGCCCTGGGTGAGCTGCGTGCCGAGCTTGCCTCGTGATCTATCGGGTGGAACTAACGACCGCCGCGGCGCGTCAGGTGCGGAAGCTTCCACGGCAGGTGCGGGACCGGGTGCTCGATGCGATAGAAGACCTGGGGGATGACCCACGACCCCACGGGTGAAGAAGCTCAGCGGGGAACAGACTGCGTGGCGCATACGGGTGGGAGAGTATCGAGTGATTTACGACGTGTTCGACGCCGAGCTGATTGTGACCGTGGTGCGTGCTGCGCACCGCCGCGAGGTCTACGACCGATAGCGAGCGTTGTGCTCGGGCCTGCTGCGCGGCCGTGCTTCGGCGACTTTCGGCCATAGCCAACGGCGGTCGGGGTTGCGTACTGTTCCGGCCATGAGCGCCCCGTCCGACACCGCCGCGCGCGCCCAAGGCCTGCTGAGCGGCCCGGACCGGCCGCGCGCGATCTCCTGGAGCCCTATCATCGGCACCCTGATCGTGCTGAGCATGGGCATCGCCTACTTCCTGTGGCGGGTGCTCATGCCGTCGGCGTGCGCCTGGATAGCGCCCGACGCGGGCTCCTGGACCGCCGACGGCGTCCTGCCGCGGCACACCGACACCTGCCCGATCCCCGCAGGCGTCGCGGTCACCGACGTCGCCCGCGGGCCGGCCGACGTCATGCTGACCCTCGCCACCGGCGACCAGGTGTCGCTGCCGCTCTCCGATACGCTGCCGTACGTCGGCGAGAGGCTCGTCGACGGCGCCTGGACCCTCCTCTTCGTCGCCTCCATGTTCCTGCTCACGGCCTACGCATTCGCGCGCCAGCCGTCGGACCGGGCGCTGGGCGCCGCGCTCGTCTTCTCCGCGGGCCTGGCCGTCGGCATCCCGACGACGCTCCTCGGGCTGCCCATCGCCGAACTTCACAGCACCTGGGCGCGGGCCTTCTTCGTGGCGAACACGCAGGGCATCTTCTCGCTGCTGTGGGGCGAGCTCCTGCTGTTCGTGATGCTGTTTCCCGCGCCGTTGTCGGCGTGGGTGATGAGGCCGGGCCGGCGGCTCCTCCTCGCGACGCTGCCCCTGGTGCTGTGGCTGGCGGTGGCCGCGTTCATCCTGCTGACCGTCCCGATGACCACCCAGCGGGTGCAGTACGTCATCCAGGTGCAGTCGATGATCACGGTGCTGACCATGCTCGCCATCGTCGCGGTGATCCTGCTGCGGATGGTGCGGATGCGGATGGACGGCTCCGACTACATCGGCCGCCAGCAGCTGCTGTGGCTGGGCGGGACGAGTCTCTCCGCGCTCGCCGGGGTCCTCACGCTGTGGATCGTGCCGCACGCGCTCACGGGGAGCCCGCTGCTGCCGGACGACCTGATCGGCCTTCCCGGCATGGTGACGGTGTTCGGCTTCGGCGTCGCCCTCCTGCGCATCCGGCTCTTCGCGATGGAGTCGGTGCTCGTCCGGCTCCTCGTCGACACCGTCGTGGTGCTGCTCGCGATCGGGGTGATGGTCCTCGTGGCGAAGACCGCCGCGGTATGGCTCGACTGGGACACGGCGACGTTCATGGTGGTCGGGGGCATCGCCGTCGCCGTCGGAGCCCCGGCGCTGCGCAGCAGGGTGGAACGCGCCGTCAACTGGATCGTCTACCGCGACCCGCAGTCGCCCTATCACCTGCTGAGCAGGGTGGCCGAGTCGCTGGCCGGCCGCGACATCGACTTCCCCCAGGTCATCGCCGACGTCGCCCGCGCGCTGCGCCTTCCCCTCGTCACGCTCACCGCCGACGGCGTGTCCGCCTCGTCGGGCTGCGTCGCCAACGTGCCGGAGGCCGAGGCCGTCGAGTTCCCGGTGAACGACTCCGGCGGCGTGCTGACCGCCTACACGCGGGGCAGGGGAGACACCCTGACCGAGGTCGAGCAGCGGCTCCTCTCGGACCTGGCCCGCCAGATCGGAACCGCGCTGCACCAGCTGGAGCTGACCGCGGAGCTGAGGCGCTCGCGCGAGCAGCTGGTGCTGGCCCGCGAGGAGGAGCGCCGCGCCATGCGGCGGGTCATGCACGACGACGTGGCGCCCACCCTCGCCGGCATCGCCCTGCAGTCGGAGACCGCGCGGCGCCTCGTGCTGCAGAGCCCCGACGTGCCCCGGCGCGCGTTGCAGGTGCTCGACGGCATCGCCCGCGACGCGCAGACCACGTCCCAGGCGCTGCGCGACCTCTCGTACGAGCTGCGGCCCCCGGCGCTCGACGACCGCGGCCTCGTCGCCGCGATCGAGGACGTCGGGGTAGGCCTCGCGCCGCTGCAGCTCCACGTGCGGGCCGACGGGCTGGGCGACCTGGAGCGCCAGCCGTTGCCCGCGGCCGTCGAGGTCGCCGTCTTCCGCATCGCCGTCGAGGCGTTGCGCAACGCCGCCCGGCACGCCAGCGCCACCACGTGCACCGTGAAACTGTGGCGCGAGCCGGGCCGCTGCCTCGCCGAGGTCACCGACGACGGGGCCGGCATCGCCGACGGCACTCACGCCGGTGTCGGGGTCATGTCGATGCGCGAGAGGGCCGCCGAGCTCGGTGGCAGTCTCGCTATCGAAAGCCTAGTGGGAGGCGGTACGGTGGTCTCTGTCGAACTGCCTGAGGGAGGTGGAGATGCCTGACCCGACGAGGGTTCTCCTCGCCGATGATCATCCCGTCTACCGGGAGGGTCTCGCAGGGCTGATCGACGTCTGCGACGACCTTGTCGTGGTGGGGCAGGCCGCCGACGGCGCGACGGCGTTGCGGCTCGCCGAGGAGACCCGCCCGGATGTGGCGGTGCTCGACCTGAACATGCCCGGGCTCCACGGCATCGAGGCGGCGCGGGCCATCGCCAGCGCCTCGCCGCAGACGGCCGTGCTGGTGCTGACCATGTACGACGACGACGCCACGATCTTCCAGGCCGTGCGCGAGGGCGCCCGGGGCTACGTCCTCAAGACGGAGCCGCCGGAGGCGGTGCTCGCCGCGATCCGCTCCGCCGCCCACGGCGAGGTCGTGTTCTCCGCGGCCCTCGCGCGGCGCATGGTCGACTGGTTCGGCGGGCTCGGGGTGCCGCGGGAGCCGCTGCCGCAGCTGACGCCGCGGGAACGCGAGGTCCTCGGGCTGATCACGCGCGGACGGGACAACCGGGCCATCGCCACGCTGCTCGGGGTCAGCGACAAGACGGTGCGCAACGTCGTGTCGAACATCTTCGCGAAGCTCCACGTCGTCGACCGCGCGTCCGCCGCCGCCAAGGCGCGCGAAGCCGGGCTCTAGAGCTTTTTGGGATACCAAAAAAGTTCCCGGCCCTAGTCGGGACCTTGTCCCGTGCTTCCCGGGACACAAATAGGTGAACCTAATAACACACCGATTCGGGGGGCCACGCGAGCCAGCCGCTTTGGGGGGGAAATCGGCCGTGGTCGATGCCTAAGGCAGGATCGCAAGGAAGCGATCGGTGTGGTGCGAAGTGGATCGCACTTCGGATGGAAGACCAGTCCATTCGGAGTGCGATCCACTCCCACGTCCGGCGCAAATCGCGTACCTGCCCCTGTCCGGGCCGAAAAAGGGCAATGATGAGCCCATGGCCGGAGACTCCCACTACGCAGACGCGTTCACCTCCTTCCGCATCCCCGCGACGGATCGCGCCGAGCGGATCGCGCACGGCAAGAAGCTGCGGGTGAAGACGCCGCCCGCCTCGCTCGGCGACTGGACGCCCACCCTCAACCGGCCCGCCGTCGTCGACATCATCGAGCGCTCCCACGAGGGCCGGCTGCCGTGGCTGCTGGGCGTGCGCACCGCGCGCATGGCCGCCTCGCCCTTCGGCCTGCTCCGCGGCACGGCCAACCTGATGGCCTGGGACGTCGCGCACCTGCCGTCGACGGGCGTCCACACCACCGCCTGCGGCGACGCGCACATCGGCAACATCGGCTTCTACCGCTCGCCGGAGGGCAACCAGGTCATCGACCTCAACGACTTCGACGAGGCCCACACCGGCGCCTGGGAATGGGACCTCCGCAGGCTCACGGCGTCGATCTGGGTGCTGGGCCGCGACAACGGCGCCACCGAAGAGCAGTGCGCCGACGCGATCCGGCACTGCGTCCGGGCCTACCGCGACGAGGTGAGCTTCCTCTCGAAGCAGCCGCTGCTGTGGCGCGCGTTCAACCACCTCGACATCGACCTGCTGCACGAGACGGCGACGGAGGCGTCGCTGCGCGACGAGATCAAGCGCGCGGCGGTGTCGGCGCGGAAGCGGACGTCGGACCGCATGCTCCCGAAGCTGGCGGGCGGGGCGCGCGAGGCGGACCGGATCGTCGACGACCCGCCGCTGATCACGCACCCCGACGACTACGAGTTCGAGTCGCTGGCCACGGGGCTCGACGAGTACCTGGCCACGCTCGCGCCCCAGTGGCGGCGCATCGTCGGCGGGTACACGCTGGTGGACATCGCGCACAAGGTGGTGGGCGTCGGCTCGGTCGGCATGCGGGCGTGGATCGCGCTGCTGGTGGGATCCCGGTCCGACGACGTGCTCTTCCTGCAGATGAAGCAGGCCCAGCGCTCGGTGCTCGCGCCCTACGTCCACGGCCAGACGGCGTGGCACCAGCACCAGGGCCAGCGCGTCGTCGAGTACCAGCAGCAGCTGCAGACCGTCTCCGATCCGCTGCTCGGCTGGACGACGGTGGGCGGCCACCAGTACTACGTGCGCCAGTTCCGCAATATGAAGGGCGGGGTGCCGCTCGAGGACATGACGCCCGGCGCGCTCGTCGACTACTCGGGGATCGTCGGACACCTGCTGGCCAAGGGGCACGCGCGCACCTCCGGCGCCTCGATCATCTCCGGCTACCTCGGCAAGAAGGACGAGGGCGTCGAGGCCTTCGTCCGCTGGGCTCGGGCCTACGCGGACCAGACGGAAGCCGACCACGCGATCCTCGTCGAGGCGGTCCGGGCCGGCCGGTTGCCCAGCGAACCCGGCGTGTAGTGTGACCTGTCAGTCGGGCCCTCGCCGCGCGGAAGAATGTGTGCCACAGTCCAACCCTGAACTGCGGTATTCAACTCCGGGGTCTTCCATGGACAAGATGGACAGCGCGGGCCTGCTCGCGGCGCCGTCGATCTCGCCCCCCAAAGGCGGCGGCGCGATCCGAGGGATCGGCGAGAAGTTCGTCGCGGGCGCCACCGGAACCGGCAGCTTCACCATCGCCCTGCCCGCCAGCCCCGGACGCGCGGGCCTTCAGCCGCCGCTCGCGCTGTCGTACGACTCGGGTGCGGGCAACGGCCCGTTCGGGCTGGGCTGGAGCATCGGGCTCCCGGCGATCACCCGGAAGACCGATCGGGGACTGCCGCTCTACGACGACGAGGGCTCCTCCGACGTGTTCGTGATCTCCGGCGCCGAGGATCTGGTGCCCGCCTTCCTGCTGGACGCGGAAGGGGCGCTCGTGGTCGACGGGCGGGGCGAGCCGGTGGCCGACGCGGAGGATCGGGGCGCGTATCGCATCGTCCGCTACCGCCCGCGCACGGAGGGCTCCTTCGCCCGCATCGAGCGATGGGTCAACCGCACCGATCCCGCCGACGCCTATTGGCGCACCATCACGGGCGAGAACGTGACCTCGGTCTACGGTCGCGACGCCGACTCCCGCATCGTCGACCCCGCCGACCCGTCGCGCATCTTCAGCTGGCTGCTCTGCGAGTCGTACGACGATCTGGGCGGCGGCATCCGGTACGCGTACGCGGCCGACGACGACGCCGGCGTCGACACCGGGCTCGCCCACGAGAGCCACCGCGCCGCCGCCGTGCGCACCACCCAGCGGTACCTCTCCTCGGTCAGGTACGGCAACGTCGTCTCCCGCCTCGACCCGACGCGGGCCGCCGAGTGGCGCGACGACTGGCTGTTCGAGCTGGTCTTCGACTACGGCGACCGGCGCCACGACGAGCTGCCGCTCGACCCCGCCGTCGCGGCCGACGACCAGCTCCGCCGGGTCGAGGCCTCGCCGGCCCGGGACCGGGCGTGGGCCGTCCGGCCCGACCCCTTCTCGACATACCGGGCCGGATTCGAGGTGCGCACCTACCGGCGGTGCGAGCGGGTGCTCATGTTCCATCGGTTCCCGGAGCTGGGCGAGCCGTACCTCGTCAAGGCGCTTGAGCTCGGCTATGCGGAGGGGGAAGGGGCCGCGTCGCTGCTCGTGTCGGCGACGCAGCACGGTTTCGTCCGCGACGGCGCCGCGACGCGCTACGTGCGCCAATCGATGCCGCCGGTCGCGTTCGGGTACAGCACAGCGGGGCCTGTCGCTGCCGTGCGGACGCTCGACGGGGACAGCCTGGCCAACCTGCCGACGGGGCTGGGGCCTGGATACGAGTGGGTGGACCTCGACGGCGAGGGGCTGTCCGGCGTGCTGACCGAGCAGGCGGGGGAGTGGTGGTACAAGCGCAACCGCGGCGACGGTTCCCTCGGGCTACTCGAGCTGGTGGCGCGCCGCCCGAGCGGAGGCCTCGGCGAGGGTCGCCAGCTGCTCGACCTCGCCGGCGACGGGCTGCTGGACCTCGTCTCCTTCGACGGGCCGGACGCGGGCTTCGCCGAGCGCACCGACGACGGCGATTGGGCGCCGCACCGCGCCTTCGCCTCGCTGCCGAACCTGCCCTGGGCCGACGCGAGTCTGCGGTTCGCCGACCTCACCGGTGACGGCCACGCCGACGTGCTCGTCGCGGAGGCCGACGCCCTCACCTGGTACCCGTCCCTCGGCGAGGAAGGCTTCGGCCCGTCCCGCACGACGATGCAGCCGTTCGACGAGAACCGCGGGCCGCGCCTGGTGTTCGCCGACGGCACCGGCTCCATCCACCTGGCCGACATGTCCGGCGACGGGCTGGCCGATCTGGTGCGCGTGCGCGACGGCGAGGTCTCGTACTGGCCGAATCTCGGGTACGGCCGGTTCGGGACGCGCGTGGTGATGGACGGCTCGCCCCGGTTCGACCACGACGACCAGTTCGACCCGGCCCGCGTCCGGCTCGCCGACATCGACGGCAGCGGCACGACCGACGTCGTCTACCTCGGCCGCTCGGACGCGCGCGTCTACCTCAACCGGTCGGGAAACGGGTTCGCGGAGGGGTTCGCCGTCGCGGGTTTCCCGCCCGCCGACGACCTCACCTCGGTGTCGACGGTGGACCTGCTCGGGGCGGGGACGTCGTGCCTCGTGTGGTCGTCGCCGCTGCCGGGCGACGAGGGCCGCCAGCTCCGCTACATCGACCTCATGCCGGCGGGAAAGCCGAATCTGCTCGTCGAGATCCACAACAACCTCGGCGCCGAGACCAGGATCCACTACGCGCCGTCGACGCGGTACTTCCTCGCCGACAAGGCGGCGGGCACCCCGTGGATCACGCGGCTGCCGTTCCCGGTGCACGTCGTCGACCGGGTGGAGACGGCCGACCGGGTCAGCGGCAACCGGTTCGTGAGCCGCTACGAGTATCACCACGGCTGCTTCGACGGCGTCGAACGCGAGTTCCGCGGGTTCGCGCGCGTCGATCAATACGACACGGCCGAATACGACCTGCTCCCGGCCGCGGTCAACGTCGACGCCGCATCGTACGTCCCGCCGGTGATGACCCGCACCTGGTACCACACGGGCGCCGCCATCGGCCGGCATCGGATCTCGCGGCTGTGCGCGGACGAGTACTACCGCGAGCCTGACCGCTCGCCGGAGGAGACCGGCCGGCTCCTGCTCGACGACACCGTCCTCCCGGAGGGGCTGACCGTCGAGGAGGAGCGGGAGGCGTGCCGCGCGTTGCGCGGGACGCTGCTGCGGCAGGAGACCTACGCGCTCGACGGCAGCCCCCGCGACGCGCACCCCTACGTCGTCACCGAGCGGAACGCCGCCGTCCGCCTCATCCAGCCGCGGGGCGCGAACCCCCACGCCGTGTTCCTCACCCACGCCGCGGAGTCGCTGACCTTCCAGTACGAGCGCGACCCCGCCGACCCGCGGGTGACGCACGCGCTGACCCTCGCCGTGAACGGCTTCGGCCAGCCGACGCGGGAGGCCACCGTCTCGTACGGCCGCCGCCGCCCGGACCCCGCGCTTCCGGTCGCGCTCCGGCCGGAGCAGACCCGGCTCACCGTCGCCGTGAAGGAGACCGACTACACGCTTCCCGTGGCCGACCCCGCCGCGACGCCCGACGACCACCGCATGCCCGTGCCCTGGGCGGCCCGTGCCTACGAGCTGACCGGGGTCGCCCCGGCGGGCGAGCGGTTCACGCGCGAGGAGCTCGACGGCGCGAGCGCCGCCGCGGCCGAACTCCCGTACGAGGCCGCGCCCACCGCGGGGCTGGTCGAGAAACGTGTGGTCGAATCCGACCGCACCCGCTTCCGCACAGACGACCTGTCCGGGCCGTGTCCCTGGGGCAGGCTCGAGCCGCGCGCGCTGCGCCTCGAGGCCTACCGGATGGCCCTCACGCCCGGGCTCCTGGCCGCCGCCTACCGGCGCTCCGACGGCGGGGCCGCCCTGGACCTCATACCCGATCCGGCCGCCGTGCTCGGGGTCGTGCCCGACGCGGACGGGGACACGGCCGCGGGCCGGGGCGGCTACGTCGAGTTCGACGGCGCGTGGTGGGCGCCGTCGGGGCGCGCCTTCTACGCCGTCGACCCGGACGCGTCCGTGGCGGAGGAACGCGACGAGGCGCTCGTGCACTTCTTCCTGCCGCGCCGCTACCGGAACCCCTTCCACACCCGCGGCACCCCGACGGAGTCGAGCGTCACGTTCGACCCCCACGACCTCCAGCCCGTCACCAGCACCGACGCGCTCGGCAACACCACCCACGCGGAGCTCGACTACCGGACGCTGTCGCCGTCGACCGTGACCGGGCCCAACGGCGAGCGCACGGCAGTGGCGTTCGACGCGCTCGGGATGGTCGTCGCCACGGCCACCATGGGCAGGGCGGACAGTCCGCAGGGCGATGCCCTCGACGGCGTCGAGCCGACGCTCACGGAAGCCCAGGTGCGCGCGGCCTTCGCCGACCCGCTCGCCGCGCCGTCGGCCCTCCTGGGCGCGGCTACCACCCGGCTCGTCTACGACCTGTTCGCCTACGCGCGCAGCCGCGACGCGGACCAACCGGAGGCCACCGGCGTCTACACGATCACCCGCGAGACGCACGCGTCGGACCTTCCGGCCGGCGCGACGAGCCGGATGCAGCACGGCTTCACCTACTCGGACGGGTTCGGGCGCGAGATCCAGAAGAAGATCCAGGCGGAGGGCGGACGCTGGGTCGGCAGCGAGTGGACCGAGTTCGACAACAAGGGCAACCCGGTGCGGCAGTGGGAGCCGTTCTTCTCCGGCACGCACCGCTGCGAGTTCGACGCCGCGACCGGCGTCTCGAAGATCCTGTGCTACGACCCGCTCAGCCGCCCCGTCGCCGTACTGCACCCCAACGGCACCTATCAGAAGACCCTCTTCGACGCCTGGCACCAGGTGAGCTTCGACCCGAACGACACCGTCGCCGCCGCGGGGGCGGAGACGGGCGATCCGCGCACGGATCCCGACATCGCCGGCCTCGTCGCCGAGCACTTCCGGCGCCTCCCCGCCGGGTGGCGCACGTGGCTGGAGCGCCGCACGGACCCCGCCGCGTCCGCCGCGGAACGCGACGCCGCGACCAAGGCCGCCGCCCACGCCGGCACGCCGACGACGACCTACCTGGACTCCCTCGGCCGCGGCTTCCTGACCCGGGCCCACAACGGGTTCGACCCGGCGGGCGACCCGCTGTTCCTCGACACGCGCATCGTGCTCGACGTCGAGGGCCACCACCGCGCGGTGATCGACGCCGAGGGCCGCACCGTCGCCACCTACGACTACGACGTGGCCGGCAACACGATCCACCAGGCGAGCATGGAGGCGGGGGAGCGGTGGACCCTCGCCGACGCCGCGGGCAACCAGATCCGTGGATGGGACGGCCGCGGCCACACCTTCACCACCGAATACGACGCGCTGCGGCGGCCGGTGCGCCACCTGGTCGCGGGTACCGGCCCCTCCTCCGACCCGGACACGCGGGCGGCGGCCGTCACGTACCAGCGGACCGAGTACGGGGAGGGCCGGCCGAACGCCGCCGCCCTGTTCCTGCGCGGGCGCGTGTTCCGGCAGTACGACGCCGCCGGCGTGGTGACCAACGCCTACGACTTCAAGGGCAACGTCGTGCGCCAGGTCCGCGCCGTCGCGCCCGGCCATCGCTCCGCCATCGACTGGGCCGCGCCCCAGCCGGCCGGCACCCCCTACGTGAGCGCGACCAGCTACGACGCCCTCAACCGCCCCATCCAGCAGATCGCGCCCCGCCGCGACGTCGCCGGGGAACCGTGGGACGTCACGCAGCCGGTGTACAACGACGCAGGGCTGCTGGAGGCGCTCCACGTGTGGACAGGGCTGGCGGACGATCCCGCCGGCCTGATCGACCCGCTCGTCAGCGCTCCGACGGGGGTCGGCGTCGACGACGTCGACTACGACGCCAAGGGGTTGCGGACGTCGATCGCCTACCGCAACGGCGTCGTCACCGACTACGAATACGACCCGGACACGTTCCGGCTGACCCGGCTCGCGACGCGGCGCGGCGGGGGCGGTGCCGTGCTGCAGGATCTCCGCTACACCTACGACCCGGTGGGCAACGTCACGGAGATCGACGACGGCGCCCAGCGCGACGTGTTCTTCGCCAACCAGGTGGTGAGCCCCCGCAACCGCTACACCTACGACGCGACCTACCGGCTGGTCCATGCCGACGGCCGCGAGCACGTCGGGCAGGCCCACGCCGCCGCGCCCTACACCCACGACGACTGGCGTCGCACGCGCCTCGCCCACCCCGGCGACGGGGGCGCGATGGCCCACTACGAGGAGAGCTACGAATACGGCCCAGCGGGCAACCTGCTGAGCCTCGCGCACGCCTCGGGGATCGCGGGCTCCGGATGGCGGCGCACCTTCGCCTACGACGAGCCGACGCAGCTCGACGACGCCCCTGGCGGCGTTCCGCGGCGCAGCAACCGGCTGTCGTCGTCGACCGTCGGCGGGATCACCGAGACGTTCAGCGTCGACGGCGACGGCTACGACCCGCACGGCAACCTGCTGCGCATGCCTCACCTCGCGGAGCTGGCGTGGGACTTCCACGACCGGCTGCGCCTGACGGCCCGCCAGCAGGTGGACGCGGCCGACCTCGACGGGGCGGAGCGCGCCGGCGACCGCACCTATTACGTCTACGACGCCGCGGGCGCGCGCGTGCGCAAGGTCACCGAGGTCGGCGGAGCGGTGAAGGACGAGCGGCTCTACCTGGGCGGCGTCGAGATCTATCGCCGGCACACCGGGCCCCGCGCCGGCCTCGAGCGCCGGACGCTGCACGTCACGGACGACGAACGCCGGATCGCGCTGATCGATCTCCGCAACAACGTCGACGACGGCACGCCGGCGACCCTCGCGCGCTACCAGCTCGGCAACCACCTGGGGTCCGCGACGCTCGAGGTCGACGACCAGCCCTCGGCCAACGTGATCTCCTACGAGGAGTATTCGCCGTACGGCAGCACCACCTACCAGGCCGTGCGGGCCGACCTCCAGGTGCCCGCGAAGCGCTACCGCTACACCGGCAAGGAGCGCGACGAGGAGAGCGGCCTCTCCTTCCACGGCGCCAGGTACTACGCCCCCTGGCTGGCGCGATGGACGAGCTGCGATCCGTCGGGCCTCGTCGACGGCCTCAATCGCTATACCTATTGCCGCGGCCATCCGACGACGGGGCGGGACCCGGCGGGAGCGGCCACGGAGCCGACCCCGCTCCTCAACAGCGTCGACGACGTGCTCAGCTTCGAGGCGCGCGAGGCGGCGTTCGCCGCGGGCAAGAAACTCGAACTCGGATTCGATCCGAAGACGAAGGAGGCGGTGGCGGCGGTCAACGGCGGCAAGGCGCTTCCCCCACCTACGGGCAAGCAATTGGAGGCGATGACCCAGTCCGGCAAGGAGGCGGCTGAGTTGCGCCGCGCCTACGCCGCCGCGCAGGGCGGGAAGGCCGGCGACGAACTCAGGGAAAACCTCCGGACGCGGTCGCAGGCCGCCTTCGACAAGTCGAAGAACGTCGCCCACTTCGGCGACACCAGCGGACGTCTCGTCCCCGAGCTGTCGCTGGAGGACGGCCTCGTCACCAAGGTCGACACCGCTCCGGGCGGCCAGCCGGGCGGCGCGCGCACGGCCGATGTCGGCGTGGCGAAGCAGCCGGTCGCTCCCGCGAACTGGGAGTCGGACCTCGTCGGCAAGGAGGCCAAGGAGGTCCTCGCCGAGACGCGCGACCTCAAGGTGAGCAACTCCTACGTCGGGGACAAGGCCGGATTCCTGAAGGAGTCGGGCGACGTCGCCATCAAAGAGGTCCGGCCCTGGACGAAGCTCAAGCAGAAGATCTCGGCGGGGGCGGATGCCATCAAGAGCAGCAAGGCCCTCACCGTCACCGGGGAGATCCTCGAGAAGGCGGCCAAGAGCAAGGGCTTCAAGGCCGCGGTCGTCACGGTCGGGATCCTCGGCCACGGGGTCGCCAAGGCGGCGCCGGGAGTCGGGCTGGTCGTCGGGGCCTCAGACGTGGCGAGCGAGGTGGAGCAGGGCAACGGGCGACGCGCCACCCTGAGCGCGATCGGGATGTCGGAGATCCCGTACGTGAGCCAGGCGGCCGACATCGGGCTCGCCGTCGAGGATGCCTCGTGGGCGGCCAAGGAGATCCTCGACCCCGAACAGAAGGTCGAAGACTGGTACTACCGGACGTTTCTCAAGTAGCGGCACAGAACGGGAGCTGAACATGCCACTGACGAATACCGAGTTGTTGCGGCTCGACGCGAGCTCCGGGCTGAGTTACCGGGAGCTCGCGGACACGGAGCCGAAGCTGGCCGCGAAGCTGACGCCGGTGCTCGACGAGCGCCTGACGGCGTCGGTCACGCGGCTGATCGCCGGGTCGGAGAAGCTGCGCGAGGCCGTCGGCGACCTGGGCATCCTCGCCCTGCCTGCCGACCTCACCCGGCCCGTGGCGGAGGTCGCCGCCGATGCGCTCCGCACCGCGATCGGGAAGGACGCGCTCGCCAAGGACCCGGCGCTGCGGGAGGAGCTCGCGACGCTCGTGACGGGCGCGACCACGACGGTCGCCGAAGTGGTCGGCATCGACGAGCCCATCCGCGCGGTGCCCGACTTCGGGGCCGAGCTGTCGCGCGCCCGGATCCACCGGTTCGCCGACGTCGTCGGCCTGCCCGCCAAGACGGCGGCAGCGCTCGGCGAGCTCGGCTCGCTCACAGCCGTGACCGAGACCAACCTGGGCGCGCTCGTCGACGCGGGGCAGCTGACCGCCGCGGCGGCGCGCACCGCGGGCACGGCCGTCGCCCTCTACGACCTGTTCGACGAGCGCGAGGAGCTGGTGCGGGCGTTCGCGGACGAGGCGAAAGACCCGGTGGCGCTGACGGCGCTGTCTCCGGAGGCGTGGAGGGAACGGATCGTCGCCAGCGGCACCGTTCCGGTCGGCGGCCTGAGCGAGGACGCCTACGCGGGCCTCCTGCGCGCGAAGGTCGACGAGCGCTTCCGCACGAGCGCGCTCGCCCGCGACCTCACGGCGGCGTTCGACGCCGACGCCACCCGGAAGCAGGCGACGACGCTGAACCGGCGCTACCGCGGGCTCGGCATCGGCGCGGTCCTCGACGACGCGGGCCCGGTCGCCGAGCGCGTCGCCGAGGCGAACCGCCGGATCGGCCAGGCCAACGAGTTCCTCACCGCGAATCCCGCGGCGCTCGACCTCGACCTCCTTCCCGGCAGCCCCGACGCGATGGAGCTGACGTTCCCGAAGGGCGCCACCGAGGCCGACCGGAAGCGGCTGCTCGCGCTCGGCCGCGGCTATCAGCGCGCGTTCGCCGTCGCCGAGGACTTCCCGACGGCGCAGGCCATCGTCGACGCGGGGCTGGGATCGGCCACCGCGATCGCCCGTACCGACCCGGACCAGCTGGCGAAGCTGATCGGGGTCCGTCCCGAGAGGCTCGCCCGGCTGATCGACAAGGCGGGCGGAATCGCGATCGCCACCGCCACCGGCGCGGGCGCGATCATCGACGTCGGACCCGGCGGCTTCACCGACCTCCCGGTGAGCAACGTGGCCCCCGACGTCGCCGACTTCCTCAAAGAACTGCCCGGCTACGAGGACTTCTTCGGCGCCCAGGGCTTCTGCGACTGCACCCACTGCCGGTCCGTGCTCGGCCCGGCCGCCTACTTCGTCGACCTGATGCGGTTCATCGACGAGGTGGTGACGAAGCCGGTCTTCGGCGGCCGCCAAGCCCACGACCTGATGCTCAGGACCCGCCGCCCGGACCTGTGGGACCGGCTGGAGCTGACGTGCCAGAACACCAGCGAGGAGATCCCGTACCTCGTGGTCGTGAACGAGATCCTCGAGGACGCGGTCGCCCGCGACGTCGGATTCGCCGACCTGGCGGACCGGCCGGCGCTGCGGGCGCGCGTCTACGGCCAGGAGCTGAGCACGAAGGTGCACAGCTTCGCGGAGCCGTTCACCCTGCCCTTCGCCGAGCTGGCCACCTACATCCGTCACTTCGACCGCTCGCTCGCCGACCTCGCGGAGGCGGGCGGCGCGACGGGCGCGCCTCTCGCACGCCTCCGCCTCCAGCTCCCGCCGGAGGACTACCGGCTGATCACGACGGCGGACGCGAGTCTCGCCGGTCTCAGCCGGCTCTACGGGGTCGACTTCGCCGGCGGCACGGATCCCGTCGCCGTCACCGACCTGCTGGCGGCGATCGGGGTCGACCGCGACGAACTCGGCGACCTGCTCGATGCGCGATTCGTCCGCGACGGCGCCGCGATCGCCATCCGGTCGGAGAAGCGCGACGCCGACAGCGTCCAGAACGACGTCGAACGCGTCCGCGGCCTCACCCTGCCCGCGCTGGACCGGCTGCACCGCTTCGTCCGCCTGTGGCGGGCTACCGGCTGGCGCACCGGCGAGCTCGACCTGGTGCGCGGCCGGCTGCAGCAGTCCGGCGCGGGCAACGGGCTGGACGCCGGGATGGTCGCGGCGATCGCGCAGCTGCGCCGGCTGGGCGAGTCGTGGGATCTGCCCGTCGAGGAGCTGGTGAGCCTCTGCGCCGACATCCCCGACGTCGCCGCCACGGGCGCCCGGCCGCGGCCGGCGGGCGCGCGCCGCGAGCACACACCGGCCGGGCTGCGGGTGTCGCTGCTGGACCGGCTCTTCAACCGCGCCGCCGACGTCGAGGCGCACGGGCGCTATCCGAATGCGGGGGCGCGCTTCACCCACCCGGCGCTCGCGATCGACGCCCCCGTCGCCTCGCCCGACCTGCAGCGCCTGCTCGCCGGCCTGAGCGTCGACGAGGGCCAGCTGCACCACCTGATCCTGGGCCTCGCGGCGCCGCTGGGCGTCGACCCCGCCGCGGCGGCCGCCGCGGACCGGGCCTTCCCGCTCACGCTGCGCAACCTGTCGCTGCTCTACCGGCACGCCCGGCTCGCCCGGGCGCTCGGCATCGGCATCCCGGAGCTCTTCGCGCTGTGCGCCTTGTCGCCCGGCATCCCGCACGGCTACGTCGACACGCTCGCCGACCTCGACGCCGTCGTGCGCGCCGCCCGCTGGGTGGCGTCGTCGCGCTGGACGATCGCCGAGCTCGTCGCGGCCTGCGAGCCCGACTCGCTCGTGCCGCTTCCCGCGCCGTCGGGACCGCCGGTCGCCCCGGCCGCCGACCTCGCCCGCCAACTCGTCGCGGAGGCCAACACCGCCGGCGCGCTGGAGAGCCCGGACCTCACCGCGGACGACGGCGCGGCCGTGCTGCGGAGCGCCCTGCCGGGAAAGCTGGCGCTCAGCCCCGCCGTGACGGCGCGCCTGATCGAGCTGCTGGCCATCGACCTCGCCGCTCCCGGTCTGCTCGACGAGCTGCGAGATCCCGACGGCGACCCGACAGCGATCGCGGCGGTGATCGAGCGGCTCCGCCGGCTGGGGCGCGTGCTCAGCGGCGCCCGCGTCGCCGACGCCGCGACGCTCGACCTGCTGAAGGACCAGCGGGAGCGGTTCGGGATCCAGGACTTCGGCAGCATCGGGCTGGAGTCGATCCGCCGGATCGACCTGTTCCGCAGCCTGATCGAGCCCTGGCTCCAGCGCGAGGAGGAGCCGCCCGGCCTGGCCGCGGCGATCGTCGGCTACGTGCCCGGCTCCGGCTTCGCGGCCGGCGACCTCGCCGCCGTCGCCGCCGTCGTCGGGGCCGACGAGGCCTTCGTCGCGGCGCTGCGCCAGGAGCTCCCGCAGCCCGCCGAGCCGTTCGCCGCTCTCGAGCAGGCGATCCTCGCCGCGTTGATCTGCCGCCAGGTCGGCGCGCCGGCAGTGCTCCTGCGCCTCGTTCAGTCCGCCCAGTTCGACGAGCTGTCCGCGGCGAGCGCGCTGCTGACCGGCGCGCTGCGGGCCCGGTACCCGGATCCCGCCGACTTCGCCCGCAACGACGAGCCGTACCGCGACATCGTGCTCTCGCGGCAGCGCGACGCCCTCGTCGCCTACCTCCTCCACTCGCGCACGACCTACCCGTTCGACGAGGTCAACGACCTGTACCACTACTACCTGCTCGACCCGCTCGTGGAGGGCGTCGTGAGGATCTCCCGCGTCGCCGCCGCGATCGCCAGCGCGCAGCTGTACGTCCAGCGCTGCCTGATGAACCTGGAGGAGACCGCCCGCGGCCACGCCGACCCGGTCCGCGTCTCCCCGTCGCGGATCCCCCGCGACGAGTGGGAGTGGCGCCAGAACTACCGGGTGTGGGAGGCGAACAGGAAGGTGTTCCTCTTCCCCGAGTCCTATCTCGAGCCCGAGCTGCGCGACGACAAGACGCCGCTGTTCCGGCAGCTCGAGGAGGAGCTGCTCTCCAAGCCCGTCACCGAGGAGGCGGTGCGCGCCGCCTACGCCCGGTACCTGCGCGGCTTCGACGAGCTCGCGAGCCTCCGCATCGCCGGCTCCTATCACGAGCGCAACAACGCCGCCCGGCACGACGTGCTCCACCTGTTCGGCACCACGGCCGACGAGCCGCCCGTCTACTACTACCGGCGCGTCGACGACGCGCACTTCGGCGTCGGCGAGGCCGACCGCGCCACGAGATGGGGCCCGTGGGAGCGGCTCGACCTCCAGATCCCGACGCGGACGGTGTCGCCCCTGGTGCACGGCGGCCAGCTGTACCTGTTCTGGATCCGCTACGTCACCCGGTCGGTGAACCAGTTCTCGAACGGCGACAGCAAGTTCGCCGGGTACAGCCACCGGGCGCACGTCGAGTTCACCACCCGCCGGATCGACGGCAGCTGGACGCCGGCCCAGCCGGTCGGGCTGACCGAGGAGCCGTTCGTCACCAGCGGCAACGGCATCATCCTCGACCCGCTCGTGCCGCGCGACGTGACCAAGCTGAACTTCCCCTACATCGGCCAGCTGATGCTCTACTCCAACTACCAGCCGCTCCACGACCGCGTCGCGCACGACCAGCCGAAGGACGACTACACGCTGCGCGGCTTCGGCTGGGACCGCATTTACCCAGGCTCCGGGGACCAGATCGAGCTGCGCGGGATCAACTTCCAGATGTGGTCGAAGCTCGACCTCTACACGCGCCGGATCTCCGGGCGCATCAACTACGACGACGTCGATCCTCCCGGCCTCCTGAAGAACCGCGGGGTGCCCTGGTTCCCGCCGGAGTCGATCGAGGGGATCGCCGTCATCCTCGCGCTCCTCGCGCTGTTCGGGGGCAACCTGAGCGAGGCCAACAAGGTCCTCAAGGGGATTCTGGAGAGCGCGAAGCGAGACCTCCTCTGGTCGCAGGTCAACGGCAGCACCCGGAGCCTGCACGCGGTGAAGATGGGGCAGGGCGAGTACTGCGTCTTCGAACCGTACGTCCTGGCCTCGCTGCTGCTCGAGCGCGAGAACCTGGCGCGGTACGAGAAGCCGCTGGCGGTCACCGGCCCGATCGAGTGGACCAGCCCGCAGTGGCACCCGGACGTCACCACCTACCTCAAGCGCTTCTTCCGCCCGAACCAGGTGCTGTCGATGCCGTCGGCGGCCACCGTCGACGTCGTCAACGGCGCCTACTCCGATGTGATCGTGCAGAGCGGACGCGAGCTGTTCCACGTCGGGCTGCGCACCGTCGACGGCAAGCCCTACGTGCTGCGGCGGCTGTCCACGGGCGTCAGCGAGCCGATCGCGAAGATCCTCTACAACGAGGGCCTCGACGCGCTGCTCGCCACGCACCGGCAGTTCCAGATCAACGAGCCCGCCCACCCGCTCGCGGTGACCAGCTCGTCGGTCGCGGACCGGTCCCGGTCCGGCACCCTGGACGTCGACGGGCCGATGGGCACGTACCTCCGCGAGATCTACCTCCACATCCCCTTCCTGCTCGCGGACCACCTGAACAGCCTCGGCGAGTTCGAGGCGGCGCAGCGCTGGTACCACTACGTGTTCGACCCGACCTCGTCGGAGGTGATCCCGGGCATCCCTGCAGGCGCCTCCGAGGAGGAGCGCCGACGGCGCGAGCTCGACCGGGTGTGGCGCTACCGCGAGCTGCGGGGCCTGAACGCCCAGACGCTGCGCCAGCAGCTCGGCAACGGACCCGCCGTCGAGGCGTACAAGCGCGACCCGCTCAACCCGCACGCCATCGCGCGCCTGCGCCTGACCGCCTACCAGAAGGCGTTCGTGATGCGCTACGTCGACAACCTCCTCGACTGGGGCGACCACCTGTTCGCGCTGGCCTATTCGCAGTCCAACCCCGAGTACCTGCGCGAGGCGACGCTGAAGTACGTGCTCGCCCAGGACCTGCTGGGGCGCCGTCCCGTGCGGGCGGGCGCGTGCGGCGACTCCGCGCCCAAGCGGCTCGCCGACATCCTCGCCGGGCTGGCCGACGGCACCGACGAGTTCCTCGTGGAGCTCGAGTCCTACGTGGCGACGGTCCCCGGCTCGCAGCAGTCCGCCGCCTACATGCCGCGGTGGCACGTCGCGGCGGCGCCGGCCGCGAGCCCGACGCCGGCCACCTACGCCGGCCAGGGGTCGATGGCGGAGTACGCCGAGCGGGTGGTCGGGCGTCCGCTCACGGAGAAGGACGTCGAGAACCCGCCGGCGAAGCTCGTCGACGCCATGGCCAAGCTCTCCGCGGCCGAGCTCGCGATGCTGCTCTCGGAGGCGGCGGAGCCCGCACCCCAGGAGCCGGCGACGTCGGCGCCGATCATGGCCGCTTCCGCGTACCTGACCCCGGTCATCATCGTGGCGATCATCCTGGAGCTCGTCCGGGCCCCGTTCTTCTGCCTGCCCCGCAACGAGAAGCTCGCGGGCTACTGGGACAGGGTGGAGGACCGGCTGTTCAAGGTCCGCAACGCGCTCGACCCGGACGGCACCTTCCGGCCGCTCCCGCTGTTCGCCGCCCCCATCGACCCGGGGCTGCTCGTCCGCGCCAAGGCGGCGGGTCTCGGCGCCGAGGACGCGCTCGGCCAGGCGGCCGGCGTCGTCCCGCCGTTCCGGTTCAGCTACCTCATCGAGCGGGCCCGGGGCCAGGCCGCGACGTTGCAGCAGTTCGGCGCGGCGCTGCTCGGCGCGCACGAGCGCCGCGACGGCGAGGACCTCGCCACCCTGCGCAACACCCATGAGCGCAACCTCCACAAGCTCACCCTCGAGACCCGGCGCACCGAGCTCGAGGCCGCGACGGTCGGCCTGGAGCAGGCGAGGCGGCAGCGGGAGAGCGCGCTGTACCGGCGCGAGCACGCCGCCGAGCTCATCGCGACCGGTCTCACCGGCCCGGAGACCGCCCAGGCCGCCTTCCGGGCGACGGCCACCGTGCTGCGCGGCGCGGACGCGCTCCTCAACCTCGCGGCGGGCATCGCCTACCTCGTTCCCGAGATCGGCTCGCCGTTCGCCATGAAGTACGGCGGGCGCCAGGCCGGCGACTCGTTCCGGGCGCTCTCCGACTCGCTGTCCAGCTCGGCGATCCTCGCAGAGCTCGCGGCGGAGGTCTCGGGGACCGTCGCCGGCTTCGAGCGCCGCGAGCAGGGCTGGCGGCACGACCTGCGGCTCGCGGAGAACGAGCTGAAGGTGCTCGACCGCGAGGTGCGCGCCGCCGAGCTGCGCCGCGACCTCGCCCTCCGGGCGCTCGATCAGCAGGTGCTCGCCGCGCAGCAGCACGACGAGGTGCTCGAGCTCTACCGCGACAAGTTCGCGGGGCTCGGCCTCTACACCTATATGGCGAGGTCGCTGCAGCAGCTCCACCGTCAGGCGTACGGCAACGCGCTCGCCGTCGCCCGCCTCGCCGAGCAGGCCTACCACTTCGAGCTGCCCGGCGACGAGGCCTCGTACGTCGGCGGGGAGTGGGACGGCGCCCAGTCCGGGCTGCTCGCGGGGGAGCGGTTGACGCTCGCGCTGGCGACGCTGGAGCGGCGCTATCTCGAGCGCTACGACGACTCGCCGGCCCAGATCCCGCAGTCGTTCTCGCTGCGGGCGATCGACCCCGCGGCGCTGATGGCGCTCCGGGAGACCGGCTCCTGCGAGCTGCGGATCCCCGAGTTCGAGTTCGACCTGCTGTATCCCGGCCAGTACCGGCGCCAGATCCGCGCCGTGCAGCTCTCCATCCCGAGCGTGCGGGGGCCCTACACGAACGTCAGCGCCACGCTCACCCTGCTCGGCAGCCGGATCCGTACCGAGCCGGTGACCGGGGACGCGGCGCTCAGCGATGTCCCCGTCACCCGGACGGCGCGGATCGCCACCAGCAGCGCCCAGAGCGACTCGGGCCGCTTCGAGCTGAGCTTCAGCGGCCAGGGGCACAACCCGTTCGAGGGGGCCGGGGCGATCAGCGACTGGCGGATCGAGCTCCCGGCGCTGCTCCGCGCGTTCGACTACGCCACGATCTCCGACGTCGTGCTGACGATCAGCTACACGGCCCGCTACGACGGCGCGCTGCGCGCCACCCTGGAGGACCCGGCGAGCGCCGACGGCCAGCTCGCCGTGCTCGCGCGGAGCCCGCTCACGCGGGCCTTCAGCCTGCGGCGCGAGTTCTCCGGCGCCTTCGAGCGTCTGATGGGCGCGCCGACGGGAACGGCGGTCGACCTGGCGATCGTCGAGGAGCACCTGCCGTACTACGTGTCGGGGATGCAGCTCGCGGTCTCTCGCGCCGAGCTGGTGCTCGACCTGGCCGACGGCCCGGTCGGGGCGTTCGCCGTCGAGCTGGATGGCGTCGCGGTGGATGGCTTCCCGGCGCTGCCCGACCCGCGCCCCGTCGACGCCCGTCTGGGCGGCCTGCCTGCGAAGCGGGTCGAGGCGGCGCTGGGGCCCGCTCTCCTCGGGACCCACTCGCTGTCGGTCACCGACGCGGGCGGGTTGGCCGCGGTCGGCGCCCCGGGCCTCGACCGCACCCGGGTCCGCGACATCGTCCTGCTGGTCACCTACACGGCCCACCCGTGACCCGCGATGTCGATAGCCTGGGTTCGGCCGGACCCGGCTGTCGATTCCGCGGGTCCACCGCTGTTGAGCCGAGGCGCGTCGACGGAGTCGACCGCGTCTCGTGTCGAAGCCAATGAACCGACACCGAGGAGCTGTCGATCTCGCGTCGGCCCGTACGTCATGATGATGTCGGGCCGACCGGTCCGGCGTTCGTCTCCGCCGCGGTTGTCGACGGCGGAGCAAGCCTGAGGAGGAAATCATGCGTTACGCGCTACTGCTGATGGGACACGTCGACGATCCCGCGTGCGGGGAGGACGGGGGCCCGAGCCCCGAGGCCTTCTTCGCGTTCGACAAGGAGATCACGGACGCGGGCGTCGTCGTCAGCTCCTTCGCGCTCGAGGACTCCGCGGTGTACGTGGGGACCGGCGCCGACGGCGAGCGGGTCGTGAGTTCGGGGCCGTTCGCGGAGGTGCAGGAGTTCGTCGGCGGCAGCTACGTCATCGAGGTCGAGAACCTGGACGAGGCCATCGCCTGGGCGAAGAAGAGCCCGGCCTCCGAGGCCGGCGGCCACGTGGAGATCCGTCCGATCGCGCCGTACTGACCGTGTCCGACGACGCGGGCCTCGGCCCGGCGGACCCGCGAGAGCGGGCTCGTCGGGCCGTCGGCGATCTGGGCAGGGACGAGCGCACCCGGATCCTCGCGATCCTCGCCCGGAGGTTCGGCGACCTCGACCTCGCCGAGGACGCCCTGCAGGACGCGCTCGCCGAGGCGCTCACGGCGTGGGCCGAGTCCGGCGTGCCGCGCGTCCCCGAGGCGTGGGTGGTCACGACGGCCAAGCGGAAGGCGCTGGATGTCGTGCGCCGCGACGGCGTGCTGGCGCGCAAGCTGGCCACGCTGCGCGTGCAGGAGGAGCGCGCCCCCGTCGCTGAGGCGCTCGCCGATCCGGCAGACGTCGCCGTTGCCAGCGAGGTCCTTCCCGACGACCGACTCGGGCTCTACTTCGCCTGCGCGCACCCCGCCCTGAAGCCGGAGGACCGGGTGGCGATGACGCTGCGCTTCGTGGCCGGGCTCGCCGTCGCCGAGGTGGCGCACGCGCTGCTGGTCCCGGTGGCGACGATGCAGCAGCGCATCGTGCGGGCGAAGCGGCGCATCCGCACGCTCGGCATCCCCTTCGAGGTCCCGCGCCGCGAGGAACTCGCCCTCCGCGCCGCGGGTGTGCTGCGCGTGGTGTATCTGCTCTACGCGGAGGGCTTCGCGCGGTCGACCGGCGACGTTCACGTGCGCGACGACCTCACCGCGGAGGCCCTCGACCTCGCCCGCCTGCTGCGGCGCCTCATGCCCTCGGCCGAGGCGACCGGGCTGCTCGCGCTTCTGCTCCTGACCGAGTCTCGCCGTCCGGCCCGCACCGACCGGGAAGGGCGTCCCGTTCCCCTGGCCCGCCAGGACCGCCGCCGGTGGGACGAGCGGCTGGTGCGGGAGGGGCTCGGCCTGGCGGAGGCGGCGGCCGCTGGCGAGGGCGCGGGGGCGTACGCGATCCAGGCCGCGATCGCCGCGCTGCACGCCGAGGCGGCGAGCTTCGAGGAGACCGATTGGCCGCAGATCGCGGTGCTGTACGGCATGCTGGAGCGGCTCGAGCCCGGCCCGGTGGTCCGCGTCGCGCGGGCGGTTGCGCTGGGCCGCGCCGTCGGTCTGGAGGAGGGCCTTCGTCGGCTCGACGACCTGGCCGCGGCCCCGGGCGTCGCGCGGCTGCGTTCCTTCCATGTCGCGCGCGCCGTCACCCTCGCCGAGCTGGGCCGCGACGTCGACGCCGCGGAGGCCTACCGGCACGCGCTCTCGCTCCCGGGCAACGAGGCGGAGGATCAGTTCCTGGGCGACGCGCTCGGAGCCTTGACGCAGGCCGGGTGAGGTAGCGTCTGGGCATGGCCGAGATTTTGCTTTTCCACCACGTGCTGGGGCTGACCGACGGGGTGCGCGAGTTCGCCGACGACCTCCGGGCGGGCGGACACACCGTGCATGTGCCGGACCTGTTCGAGGGCCGGACCTATCCGTCGATCGAGGATGGCTTCGCCTATGTCGAGGCGCTCGGCGACGGCGTCGTCGAGGAGCGCGTGGCGCGAGCCGTCGAGGGGCTGCCGGCGCAGCTCGTGTACGCGGGCATCTCCCTCGGCGCGATGTCGGCCATGCGGCTCGCGGTCACCCGGCCGGGCGCGGTGGGCCTCGTGATGCTCGAGTCGGCGCTCCCGATCGTCGGCGACTGGGCGTTCGGGACCTTCCCCGACGCCGTCCGGGTCCAGATCCACGGCGCGGAAGGCGATCCGTTCTTCCAGGAGGACCTGCCCTTCGCCGAGGAGACGGTGACGATCCTCGGCCCGGCGCGCGCCGAGCTGTACCTCTACCCGGGGGACCGGCACCTGTTCACCGACCGCAGCCTGCCGTCGCACGACGCCGACGCCGCGGCCCTCGTCGTCGAGCGCGTGCTCGCGTTCCTCGACCGGGTGGACGAGAGCCGGTGAGCCGCTACAGCCTGATTCCCGCGTCGTACGTCTACCTGCTGAGGGACGGCGCCGTGCTGTTGCAGCTGCGGCAGAACACCGGCTACATGGACGGGTACTGGGCGGCCGGCGCCGCGGGACAGCGGAGCAAACTCCTCTTAGGTGGTAGATGTTTGTTGGTAGTCCAACAAACATCTACCACCTAAGCACCTATGCCTCGGTCTCCTGGCCGCGTCAGTCGATCTCGCGGACGACGCGCGCCGGGGAGCCGACGGCGATGGTCCGCGGCGGGACGTCCCTCGTCACGACGGCGGCCGCGGCGACGACGGCGCCGTCGCCGATGGTCACCCCGGGGAGAATGGTCGCGTTCGCGCCGATCCAAGCGCCGTCGCCGATGGTGACCGGCGCCGGGATCAGGTCGGCGCGCTTCGCGGGATCGAGGTCGTGGTTGAGCGTCGCGATGACCACGTTGTGACCGATCAACGCGCCGTCGCCGATCGTGACGCCACCCTGGTCCTGGAACGCGCAGCCCGAGTTGATGAAGACGCCCTCGCCGATGGTGATGTTCTTGCCGAAGTCGGCGCGGAAGGGCGGGAACACGACGACGGAGTCGGGGACGGTCGCGCCGATGAGCTCCGACAGCAGCGCCCGGACGCCGGCTTCGTCGTGGTAACTGCCGTTGAGTTCCGCGGTGATCCGCAGCGCGTCCTGCGCCGCGCGATGCATCGCGGCGAGCAGCGGCGAGTCGCCCGCGATGGTGTGTCCGGCGCGCAGCTCGGCCAGGAGGTCGTCGATGGCGGTATCGGTGGTCATTGTTCTCCTCGGGCGGGGTCTCACCGCAACCGTACCGGCGGCCGATCCGGGGTGGGAGGCCCTGACGGTGCCCCTCAGTCCATGTCGGGAATGGCGTCGCGGGCGTCGGTGTAGTCCTCGCCGCAGAGTTCGAGCAGGTCGACCAGCATGGAGCGTAGTTGCGCCAGCATCACCGTCGACGACAGCTGGCGGTGGATCGTGACGTGGGACGTCTCCTCGCCCAGGGCGCGGAGTCTCGGCACGACCGCCGCGGGGACGCGACGCGCGAACAGCTCGGCGGCGCACTCGTCGGTGACCTGCGCGAAGTCGGTGAGCAGCCCCAGATACTCCGTGGGTATGCGTTCGTCGCGGTACGTGGCGGCGACGACGCGGCGGGCCAGCACGCGCAGGTTGCGGATGTAGCGGTCGAGCGGGACGACGAGGTCGGAAACCTCCTGCGCCAGCTCGCGGTGCCGGCGCAGGAACGGCGAAGTGCGCACCACCGCCATGCCCTCGTTCGACGCCGTCAGGAGCGCCGCGAGCTCGGACTCGGTGGCGCGCGCCCGCTCCAGGATGCGCTCAGCTTGCTCGTGGTCGCCGTCGCGCAGGGTCTCGACCATCGCGCGGACGGTGGACGACGCCTCGTGCAGCACCTTCGCCGCGAGGATGCGCGGGCGGTTGATCGGCGACGTGGGCGCCACCGTCGCGAACACCAGGGCGACCCCGCACCCGATCAGCGCGTCGATCCAGCGGTCGACGCTGGCCTCGATGCCCGGCGCCGCGACGGTCAGAACGGTCGCGGCCTGCACCGCCGCCTGGGTCACCATCAGCGTCCGTGCGCCCAACCAGGTGGCCACCGAGAGGGCGACGCCGATCACCAACATGATCTGCCAGACGCCGGTGCCGAAGAAGTGCACGAACAGGTCGCCGATGGCCACGCCCAGGGCCACGCCGACGGCAACCTCCACGACGCGACCCAGCCGCTGGCCGAAGGAGAACCCGAGGCAGATGATGGCCGCGACGGTGGCGAGGAACGGCGACTCGTGGCCCAGCCAGTAGCGGGCGATGCCCCAGGAGACGCCGGCCGCGACCGAGATCTGGATGATCATGAACAGCCGGGAGCGCCACCGCTTCACGCGGAGCTGCTGCGAGCGCCAGCCCGCCTTCGCGGTCCGCTCGGACAGGTCGAAGGCACGCAGCGACGCTTGCTTCAGCGTCCTCCCCGTCGCCTGCCAGGAGAGGACACGCCTGGGCTCGTCGGTCATGGGGCAATCATGCCCGATTGCGCCGAGGGCGAAAGCGCTCGACAACCCCGCCGGGGTGCCCTCCGGATAGACTGGCCGCGGCCTGGAAGCGCCCGGAAGGAAACGACGAAGACGATGCGCACTGCACGCAGATGGGTGGGGCTCCTGCTCACCCTCGCCTTGGCCCTCTCGGTCGCGGCCTGTACCCGCCCCGCCGATCCCGGGGGTGAGGAGCCGCAACGCGTACTGAACATCGGCGACAACCTGGAGCCCGAGGGGCTCGACATGATCACGGTCTCCGGCGCGGGCACCGCCTACGTGCTGCTCTACAACGTCTACGAGACGCTGCTGAAGCTCAATTCGGAGGGCGAGACGATCCCGCTGCTCGCGCAGGGCTGGACCCGCTCCGACGACCTGCTCACCTACACCTTCACGCTCGACCCGAAGGCGAAGTTCGCCTCGGGCGCCCCCGTCTCGGCCGACGCCGTGGTGGCCAGCTTCGAGCGGGCGCGCGGCGAGAAGGCCACGAACCAGATCCGCAGCGCGTGGGCCCCGGTCGACACCATCACGGCCACCGACGCGAAGACGGTCGTGGTGACGCTCTCCCGCCCGTCGCACCAGTGGCTGTACGAACTGACGGGGCCCGCGGGCATCGTCACGGATCCCGCCTACACCGGCGACTTCTCGACGGAGTCCGCCGGCTCCGGGCCGTACGAGTTCTCCAGCTGGGACCAGGGCAGCCTCGTGCAGCTGAAGGCCAACGAGGCCTACTGGGGCACGCCCGCGCGCTTCGACGAGGTCAACTTCCGCTACTACGCGGACCCCAACGCCATGAACGCGGCCCTGCTGTCGGGCCAGCTGGACCTGATCACCAACCTGACGCTGCCGCAGACCATCAGCGAGTTCTCCGACACCTCCCGGTTCTCGGTCCACGAGGGCGTCACCAACGGCGAGGTCGTGCTGGGCTTCAACCACGAGAACGAAGCGCTCTCGAAGCTGGAGGTCCGCCAGGCGATCAACTACGCCATCGACCGCAAGGCGCTCGTCAAGGCCACCTGGGCGGGAAGGGGCGAGCTGATCGGCTCCATGGTTCCTCCCACCGACCCCTGGTTCGAGGACCTGTCGAACACCTACCCGTTCGACCAGGAAAAGGCCAAGGAGCTGCTCAAGGAGGCCGGCTACGAGAAGGGCCTCACGCTGCGCCTCCGGGTGCCCGCGCTGGCCTACGGCCCCTCCATCGGGCGCTTCCTCGTCGCGCAGCTGGCCGAGGTGGGCATCACGCTGGAGCTCGACACCCTCCAGTTCGCCGACTGGCTGGACTTCGTGTTCACCAAGCGCGACTACGACATGACCATCGTGGCGCACGTCGAGCCGCGGGACATGCGCACGTTCGCCCTCGACGACTACTACTGGAACTACCACAACGAGGCTTACCGGAAGCTGCTCGAAGAGGCCGATACCGGCACCGACGAGGAGCAGATCGCCAAGCTCAAGGAGGCTGCCCGGCTTCTCGCCGACGACGCGGCCGCGGACTGGCTGTTCCTCCTGCCCAACATCACCGTGGCGTCGGCCAAGATCTCGGGCGTCCAGGACAACCGGGTGAGCCTCGCCTTCGACCTGACGACGCTCGCCTCGCGCGACTGAATCCCTCGTCATGGCGGCGCTCGGGCGCATCGGCGTGCGCGCGGCCTGGCTGGCCGCGAGCCTGTTGGTGGCGTCGCTGCTGATCTTCGCGGCGACCAACGCGCTGCCCGGCGACATCGCCCAGATCCTTCTCGGCACCAACGCGGCCCCCGGGGAGGCGGCCGCGCTGCGCGAGCAACTCGGCTTGAATCGCCCGTTCCTCGAGCGTTACCTCGAATGGGTCGGCGGCGTGCTGCGATTCGACTTCGGGACCTCGTTCCTGAGCCAGAAGCCAGTCGGGCCGCTGGTCGCGGCGCGGCTCGAGGTCACCGTGTCGCTCGTCGTCCTCGGGATGCTGTTCGCGGTCCTCTTCGCCCTGCCCGTCGGCGCGTACGCGGCCGTGCGGCGGCGGCATCTCGACGGCGCCGTCGCCTCGGCGCTCTCGCAGGTCGGCCTCGCCATCCCCGCCTTCTGGGCCGGCATCTGGCTCGTCATCGTCTTCGCGATCAAGCTGCGGTGGCTGCCCGCGGGCGGCTACGTCTCCTACTGGGACTCGTGGGGCCAGTGGGCCCAGCACCTCGTCCTGCCCGTGGCCTCCCTCGCTCTTGTGCAGGCCTCCGTGATCTCCCGCTACGTGCGCAGCGCGGTCATCGACGTCACGCACGAGGACTACTTCCGGACGGCCCGCGCCGTCGGCTGGTCCCGGGCCGGGGCGCTGTGGCGGCACGGGCTGCGCAACGTCGGCATCTCGCTGCTCACCGTCATCGGGCTTCAGCTCGCGACGCTGCTGGTGGGCGCCATCATCATCGAGCAGGTGTTCGCGCTGAACGGGCTGGGGCTGACGCTGCTGCAGGCCGTCGCCAAGCGCGACCTGAACATCGTCCAGGCCATCATCCTGCTGCTCGTCTGGTCGGTGTTACTGATCAACTTCCTGGTCGACGTCGCCTACCAGCTTGTCGACCCGAGGGTCCGGCGCAGGGCGGAGGCATCATGAGGCACGCGACCCTCTTCCTCGGCCTCTCCTGCATCGCTCTCGTGGTGGTCCTCGCGCTGTTCGGCGTGCTGTGGACCCCGTTCGACCCCACCGCGATCAGCGGGGACCTGCTGCTCCCGCCAGGGTGGCCGCACGTGCTCGGCACCGACGGCTTCGGCGCCGACGTGCTGTCGCGGATCATGAGCGGCGCGCGGATCTGCCTGCTCGTCGGGGTGCTCTCGGTGGCGGGCGCGGCCGCCGTCGGCGTCCCGCTCGGGGTGTTCGCGGGCATGACCCGGGGCTGGGTCAGCGAGCTGCCGCTGAGGCTGTCCGACATCCTCTACGGCTTCCCCGCCCTGCTGCTCGCCATCCTCTTCGCCGCAGCCCTCGGCGGTTCCACCTGGACGGCGATGATGGCGATCAGCTTGGCGACCATCCCGGCCTTCGTGCGGATCGCGCGCGCCGCGACGCTCCAGGTGATGAGCCAGGGCTACATCGAGGCCGCCCGGCTCAGCGGCACGCCGACGGCGACTATCGCGGCTCGGCATGTGCTCCCGAACATCGCCCCCGTGCTCGGCGTCCAGGCCTCCGTCAGCTTCGGCATCGCGATCCTCGCGGAGGCCGGCCTCAGCTACCTGGGTCTCGGCTCCGGTCCCGACCAGCCCACGTGGGGCCGGATGCTGCGCGAGGCCCAGGACTACCTCTTCTCCGAGCCGCTGCTCGCGCTCTGGCCGGGTCTCGCGATCGCGGTCGCCACGCTGGGCTTCAACCTGCTGGGCGACGGCCTGCGCGACCTGCTCGACCCGCGACTGAGGGAGGTCACATGAGTCTCCTCGAGGTCACCGACCTGACCGTCCGCTTCGGGCGGAGCCGCGCCGTCGCCGTCGACGGCATCTCGTTCGCGCTCGGCCCCACGGACCGTCTCGGCATCATCGGGCAGTCCGGCTCGGGCAAGTCGGTGACGGCGCTCGCGGTCATGGGCCTGCTGCCGGAGCACGCGGAGGTCACCGGATCCATCCGGTTCGACGGTGTGGAGCTGGTGGGCATGCCCGAGCGGGACCGGCGCGCGCTCCGCGGCGACCGCATGTCGATGATCTTCCAGGAGCCGATGACGGCGCTGGACCCCACCATGCGGGTCGGAAGGCAGTTGGGCGAGGTCGTCGCGCTGCACCACACCGACCGCCGCGGCTCGATCCGCGACGAGGTGATCGAGTGGCTCGGGCACGTCGGCATCGAGCAGCCGGACCGGATCGCGCGGTCGTTCCCGCACGAGCTCTCGGGCGGGCAGCGGCAGCGGGCGCTGATCGCGATGGCGCTGGCCAACCGGCCCGACCTCGTGCTCTGCGACGAGCCCACCACGGCCCTCGACGTCATCGTGCAGCGCCAGATCCTCCGCCTGCTCGCCGATCAGCTGGCCGACCGCGCCACGGTCTTCGTCTCGCACGACCTCGCCGTCGTGCGCGAGGTGTGTCAACGGGCCGCGGTGATGCTGGAGGGCCGGATCGTCGAGGAGGGCCCCATCGATCGGCTGATCGCCGACCCGCAGCATCCGTACACGCGGGGCCTGATCGCGTCCGCGCGGATCGACGGCGTGCCGCCGGGCGAGCGGCTGCCGAGCGTCGCCGACTACTACCGGCCGGGAGGCGCGTCATGAGCCTCGTCGAGCTGACCGGCGCCACCGCCACCTATCGCCGATCCGGCGTCCCCTTCGTGGCGCTGCGCGACGTCACGCTGGCGATCGAGCCGGGGGAGCGGGTAGGGATCGTCGGCGGGTCCGGCTCCGGCAAGACGACCATGGCGCGCCTCATGCTGGGCCTGCTGCGCCCGTCCGCCGGTGATGTGTCGTTCCAGGGCCGCTCCATCGTCGGGCTGCCCGAACGGCGGCGCGGCTGGCTGCGGGCGTCGGCCTCGATGGTCATGCAGGACCCCAACTCGTCGCTCAACCCCCGGATGCGCCTGGGCGACATCATCGCCGAGCCGCTGCGCTCGCCGGTGCTGCGCCGCCGCGGCGATGTCCCGGCCGACGACCCCGCGGTGCTGGAGGCCGCCGCGCTCGGCGTCGGTCTGGATCCGGAGCTGCTGCGGCGCTTCCCGCACCAGCTCTCCGGCGGCCAGCGGCAGCGCGCGGCCATCGCGCGGGCGCTGGTCTCGGACCCGGCGCTGCTGGTCGCCGACGAGCCCGTCTCGGCGCTCGACGTCTCCGTGCGGGCCCAGGTGCTGAACCTGCTGACCGACGAGGTGCGGGAGCGGGCGCTGACCCTCGTGCTCGTCTCGCACGACCTCGCCGTCGTCCGGCACCTGTGCCAGCGGATCGTCGTGGTGTGCGGCGGCGAGGTCGTCGAGGAGGGCCTCGTCGACGACGTGCTCGGCACTCCCCGGCACCCGTACACCCGGACCCTGATCGACGCTACCCTCAGCCTGTGACTGAGACCATCGACAGAACGCGCGCCGTCAGGGCGCGCAACGGGCTGTTCGCGGTGTTCGCCGCCAACGGGTTCGCGCTCGCGTCCTGGATGGCGCGCGTCCCCGACGTGAAGGAACTGTTGCAGCTCACGCCCGGCCAGCTCAGCCTGCTGTTGCTGTCGATCTCGATCGGCGCCCTCATCGGCCTGCCGACGGCGGGACGGATCAGCAACCGGATCGGCGCGAAGAACACGGTGCGGCTCGCGGTTGCGATCCTGGTCCCGGGCATCGTCCTCGCGGCCCTCGCCGTCGACCTCGGCCGCTCCATGTACCTCGCGATCCCCGGCCTGCTCCTGCTCGGGCTCGGAAACGGCATCTGGGACGTCGCCCAGAACATCGAGGGCACGCTCGTCGAACGGGGCGTGAACCGGGCGATCATGCCCTGGTTCCACGCGGCCTTCAGCGGCGGGACGGTTCTGGGTGCGCTCATCGGCGCGGGTGTCGTCGCCCTCCGCGTGCCGATCCTCGCCCACATCGCGGTGGTGGCCGTCGGCGTCGCCGTCGTCGCCCTCGCGGCCAGCGGGCCGTTCCTCTCCGCGTCCGGAACGCCCGCCGAGTCCGCGGGTGCGGGCGGCGCGGGCGCCGCGAAGGGCCGCTCCGCCTGGACCGAGCCGCGTACGCTGCTGATCGGCCTCATGGTGCTCGCCGCGGCCTTCACCGAGGGCACCGCCAACGACTGGATGGCGGTCGCGTTCGTGGACGGCCACGGCATCGACAACGCCCTCGGCGTCGTCGCCCTCGCCGTGTTCCTCAGCTTCATGACGGCGGGACGCATATTCGGCACGGTGCTGCTCGACCGCTACGGGCGCGTCACGGTGCTGCGCCTGATGTTCGTGTTCGCGATCGTCGGCTGCCTGCTCGTGGTCTTCGCCCCGACCTGGCTGGCATTCGTCGGGGCCGCTGTCTGGGGTGTCGGCGCGAGCCTCGGCTTCCCCGTCGGGATGTCCGCCGCCGGCGACGATCCCGCTCGCGCGCCGCTGCGGATCAGCGTCGTGTCCACGATCGGCTACGGCGCCTTCCTGGGCGGCCCGGTGCTGCTCGGCTTCCTCGGCGACCACGTCGGCGTCCTGAAGGCACTGCTCGTCGTCGGCCTCGTTTCGCTCGTGGCGTTGTTCGTGGTGCCCGCGGCGAAGGAATCCGGAGTCGCCACGGAGTAGTATCTCGGCGCGTGAAGGCACTGCTACTCGAGAACATTCACCCCGACGCGGAGAGGGCGCTGAAGGCGCGCGGCTTCGACGTCACGATGGCGACCGAGGCCCTGGCCGAGGACGACCTCATCGCGGCCCTGCAGGGCGTCGACTACCTCGGCATCCGCTCCCGCACCCAGGTGACCAAGCGGGTGCTCGACGCGGCGCCCGGGCTCCGCGCCGTCGGCGCCTTCTGCATCGGCACCAACCAGATCGACCTCGACGCCGCCACAGAGGCGGGCGTCGCCGTCTTCAACGCCCCGTACTCCAACACCCGCTCGGTGGTCGAGCTCGCCATCTGCGAGATCATCGCCCTCGCGCGCCGCTTGAGCGACCGCAACCGGGACATGCACGACGGCGTCTGGGACAAGAGCGCCGTCGGCTCGCACGAGGTGCGCGGCCGCACGCTGGGCCTCGTCGGCTACGGCAATATCGGCGCGCAGTTGTCCGTGCTCGCCGAGTCGCTCGGCATGCGCGTGCTGTTCTACGACATCGCCGACCGGCTGGCGCTCGGCAACGCCGTCAAGTGCGACTCGCTCGACGAGCTGCTGGAGAAGGCCGAGACCATCTCGCTGCACGTCGACGGCCGCGCCGAGAACGAGGGCATCTTCGGCGCCGCGGAGTTCGCCAAGATGCGCCCGCGCTCGCTGTTCCTCAACCTGTGCCGCGGCCACGTCGTCGACCTCGAGGCGCTACACGACAACCTCGTCAGCGGTCACATCGCCGGCGCCGCCATCGACGTCTTCCCGTCGGAGCCGAAGTCGAAGGACGAGCCGTTCGTCTCGAACCTGCAGAACCTGCCGAACGTCATCCTCACGCCGCACGTCGGCGGCTCGACGAAGGAGGCGCAGGTGAACATCGGCCGATACGTCGCGGGGAAGCTCGCCGACTACGAGCACCTGGGCTCCACGTCGATGACCATCAACCTGCCCGACGTCGCGGCCGGCCCGAAGTCGCACGCCCGCATCGTGCACCTGCACCACAACGTGCCGGGCGTCATGGCGCGCTTGAACGCGTTGTTGGCGGCGCACGACATGAACATCGGCTCGCAGACGCTGTCGACCCGAGGCCAGCTCGGCTACGCGGTCACGGACGTCTCCGGCGACGGCTACGACGGCCTGCTCGCCGACCTCGAGGCCCTCGACGAGACGGTGCGGGTGCGGGTGCTGTAGCCAACCATCAACAGTGTGTGAGGCCATGTGGGTGTTTGTCTTCGCACGGGGAAGTGCGGCACCCTCCGGATACCGGGCAGTTGTTCGGGTGGATACGTGCTAAAGTCTCATGCGTGTCATCTTCGTTCTCTGGTGTTCCGTGTCCGAACCCAGAATGCGGGAAAGTCCTGCCATCTGCATCGCCACAGGACTTCGTCGACTATTTTGAAGGTCGACTGTGGCGCTGTGAATCGTGTGGGCGCAATGAGGGACTTTGGCGGCTACTTTTCGATCGCCTCCGCGATGACAACCCGTTGATTCCTGGCGTGCTTTCGCTCGGGCTGGCTGTGATGACGGTTTTCCAGTGCCCAATAGAGGACTATGTGGCGCTAACCATGGACCTCAGTAGGCACGGCGTGCCCGCGGATGCGACGATCATCGACATCGTGATAACTCCATATGCTGACTCTGAGCCCGGTCCTCTCCCGGCTGTGCAATTGCAGCATCTTCAAGTAAGAGAGCTTCCCCATTGCCTAACGGTGCATCCAGTTCCATGGTTTGGAGAGGGCAAAGATAGCCCGCCTGAAGGAGCTGGCTTTACTGTGCTTGCTATCTGGATGCCGGCCGCTTTAGAACCCGAGCAGCAGCCGCTCTTGAGTGCCGCGAAAGCGTTCGTTACGGGTGATTATCGTGGTTCGATTATTCCGGCTCAAGTCGCAGTAGAACTGAAGCTCTCCAAGGTGCTCACCGATCACTTCCGCCAGTTTGCAGGAAAAGAGACGGTGAAGAATTTTCTCAATGACGGTGCAAGTTATGGACATCAGCTTCGAATGCTGGTCCCTTCCCTGTTTCAGTTCATCGGCGCGCCAAGTATGCCGAACGAGGTTGCCGCCGGGCTTCAAGCCCTGCGAAAGAAGCGAAATCAGGTGGGGCACGAGCATCTGGCTACGGATCGTTCAGAGGCAGCACAGATGCTACTCGCTAGTTTGTTCGGATACTGGTATGTCGCGATCTACGGCCCCGGTCTGGTGCAGAGTAGCGACAGCTCGACCGAGGCCTTCCGCGCGTAGGTCGAGTCTCTAGCTGGCGCAAGCACGGGTGGGGTCGGCAGCAGTGGGGGTGGTGCCCCCTTGTTTGCCATCACCAGGAGTGTACGATACGTGGGATGGCATCGAGGCATTCAGTACCCACGACAACTTCGTCGATCACACCTTTGTTAACGGCGTCGATGAGGCGGCAGAGGTAGGCCTTACCTTTCGTCCACCATGTATCATAGGCGTCGACGAAGAGATACAAATCGATAGGCTGGCCGGTTTTCGCAACGATTTCATGACGCTCGTGCCCATCGAGTTGGCTGATGTAAACTGCGTCTGAGATCTTCGATCCAAATGTTGTCGTGTAGTAGTACTCCTTGATTTCCCACAACGCCCGGGGATTTACTGATGAAGGGAACGCCCCATCTAGGCGTCGGGACATCGCCGCCAACAATTCTCCCTCGTGGTCTACCACTGGCAGTCGTCGAGGATCGTCTTCGAAGATTAAGCCACGAAGCTCTCGGGAGAACATGATGTTTATCATGCCAGTCAGGAAGGCCGGGGCCCGCTTCGCTCCCTTCTGCTTGTTCATAGGTACACGTACGTCGACCCCTCCTCGGACCTTGTAATCCACGGCGACTAGCACTCCCTCTCGGTTCCGAATATCTAGGGAGCTCGTGCAATTCTCCTCGACGATGCTGTTGAAGAGTTCCTCGGCCTCGGAAGCCGTCATGAGGTTGTGTCTGATATGGTCGTTCAAGACGGCAGCTCGGTACTCGAAGTACTCGACAAGACGATATCCTAAGTCGCTAATGTCCAACACGCTAGGATCACGGTCAAGAGAGCGGAGCGTCTCCTTGCATTCGCTCAGGGAGTAGGTCGCGATCGCGTCAACTCCCCTTCTCGCGTAGCCTCGACGTTCGGAAAGTACGCGAACATAGGCCCAGAATTGCTCGTCCTGATTCCGCCAGTAGCGATTAGGCTGCATTCATTTCCTTCAGGTACTCGGTGATGAGGTCGTCCAAGGTGCAGTCCATAGCATGACATAGTTCGAGCGCCTCGAGAACCCCCAACCTTCGCCGCGCGCTTTCGATGTTGCTCACGCGCGATTGGGGAACTGCGAGGCGGTTGGCGAGTTCCTGCTGGGTGAGGCACTTGCCGAGGCGCAGGCGACGAACAGCATCACCAAGCGCCTGCGGCGCTCGCTCATCGTTGTGCGGCACGGAGTTGAGCCTATCGACGACTTGAGTGGTATCGGAAAATCGGATAGCGTGGGCTGGGTGACTGACACCCTCCCGCTCGAAGGCATCGGAGTCGCCAGACCACCCTTCAAGAGCCAGCTACTGAAGTGGATTGGGAACAAGCAGAGGCTGGCACTTCAGATCCTCTCCAACTTTCCCACGGTCTGGAACACCTACCACGAGCCATTTCTTGGCTCTGGGGGAGTGCTCGGGACACTGGCTCCCGACCGAGCGTGCGCCTCGGACGCACTCCGGCCACTCATGGAGATCTGGCAACTACTTGAGGAGGATCCTGCTCAGCTCGTAGCCGACTACGCGATGTATCGCGACCGTATCGAGGCTGGCGAGGATAAGGAAGTGGTCTATCGCGCAGCCCAGGAGAGCTTCAATCGATCGCCGAACGGGCGTGACTTCATCTTCCTCACTAGGGCGTGTTACGGAGGAGTGGTGCGCTTTCGGCAGGACGATGGCGCTATGTCAACTCCCTGTGGCGCGCATCTACCTGTGTCCACGGCGTCCTTCAGGCGACGTGTAGAAGAGTGGTCTGTACGGGTAAGAGGCACCGCGTTTCGCACCCTCGATTTCCGGGAAGCCTTCGACGACGTAGAGGCAGGCGACATGGTCTATTGCGATCCGCCCTACTCAGACTCGCAGACGATCCTGTATGGTGCTCAGAGGTTCAGGCTGCACGATCTTGTAGAGGCTATCGATGCTGCGAAGTCCCGCGGAGCGAGGGTGGCACTGTCTATAGACGGCACAAAGAAGTCAGGACTAAGGGAGGTACTTCATGACTTCCCTGATGGTTTGTTTGTGTCAGAGGTCGGGGTCACGGTCGGGAGATCGATGCTCAGGCGCTTCCAGTTGGGCGGAGAGAGCCTTGAGTCCGAGATCGTTAGAGACCGGCTGCTCTTGACCTACTGATGTCGTCGCGTGGCCTAGGGGTTTGCCGGGGTCCTGGTTGAAGCCCGGTCCGCTCGCTAACGAGGAACTGCATGTCGGAAAACCGGGAGTTGCTGTAGCCCATCTATGCTCGCAAACTCTAATGGACGATACCTGGCCCGCTCAAGCCCCAGGTAGTAATCCGACCGTCGTTCACCGCGGCAAGCACATTGAACGTATGCTCCGCGAGGCTGCTACAGGCCTGGCGTACCTGACCTTGAAGGAGCCCGATCCTCATCCCCTGAGTGTTGCCCGTGCCTCGGTGGCATTGGCACGGTGCGATGCAATCTACCGAGCAGGCCCCGTCACGGCGCTGGCCGGTGCACTCGGTCGACAGATCAAGCGAGCTAAGAGCTGCGCTGACTTGATGATGAGCATTGAAGAGCCGCGACTTCTGGACATCGCACGCATGCACATCCCGCTCTCAGAACTGCTCGCGGACTGGAGTCGCGCAGCGGCCGAAGGCCTCCCGTACCAACCGAATCAGGCGTTCCTTGCCGGCCTCGCCGTTGGTGGTGCCGATGGTGACCTGGTCATCGGCGATCTGCTCCTTGATCTTAAGGCACGAGAGAAGGTGACCAACCCCTGGCTTCGCGGGGCGTTGTTCCAGTTGCTTGGATACGTTCTCCTCGACATCAATGACCTGTATGGCGTGCGGCGCGTCGGCATAATGCTGCCTCGCCAGATTCATTTCCAGACTTGGTCACTTGATGAACTGTTCGGTGCCAACTCCGAGGAGGTGCTCCCGGGGCTCCGTGAGGAGTTCACCGCGCTTCTCCGGGAGATGGTCGATGCCGGGTTGGACGGTATGCGCTCGAGCGAGGTCGAGAAGAGCCGAAGTTGACTTATCGAGAAGTCAAGATGGATCGCCAAGTAGCCTGGCGGTGGTGCCGCTAGATGGTCCAAATAGCCGAGTCAGACAAGCATAGGCGGCCAGGGCCGGGGCTGCCGGCTAGGTTGGCTGGCCGCCCTTCAGGTACTCAAGCACCGCGTCGTGGAGCAGGCCGTTGGTGGCCAGCGCGCCGGGGCCCTTCACGCCGTCGACGCCGTTGAGGTTCGTGAAGCGGCCGCCGGCCTCGCGCACGATGATGTCGAGCGCGGCCATGTCGTAGAGCTGCAGCTCGGGCTCGGTCGCGACGTCGACGGCGCCCTCGGCGACCAGCATGTAGCTCCAGAAGTCGCCGTAGGCGCGCGTGCGCCACGACTCGCGCATGAGGTTGATGAAGCCCTGGCCGCGGCCGGAGTCGACCCAGCCGTCGATGGACGCGTACGACAGCGACGAGTCTTCGATCTTCTCGACTCTGCTGACGCTGAGCTCGGTGGCGTTCAGGATCGAGCGGCCCGTGAACGCGCCGCCGCCCTTGCTCGCCCACCAGCGGCGGTTGAGCGCCGGCGCCGACACCACGGAGGCGGCGATCTCGCCGTCGACCTCCAACGCGATCAGCGTCGCCCACACCGGGACGCCGCGCAGATAGTTCTTGGTGCCGTCGATGGGATCGATGATCCAGCGGCGGCTCGACTGTCCGGTGTCGGCGAACTCCTCGCCGTGCACGGCGTCGCGCGGCCGGGTGCGCGCGAGCGTCCGGCGGATCGACTCCTCGACGGCGGTGTCGGCCTCGGTGACGGGGGTGTTGTCCGGCTTGGCCGAGAACCGCAGGTCCTGCGCCTTGAAGCGGCTCATCGACAGCGAGTCCGCGTCGTCGGCCATCAGGTGCGCGAGGCGCACGTCGTCGGTGAGCTCCCTTGGTGCAGACATGGGCTCAGCCTAGTGCCCTTTCGCCTCCCCGTGGCGCGCCAGACGCGCGGGCCAGCCGTCCGGAAGGTGTGTCGCCCCGATAGGGTTTCGGTCAGAAGGTGCGAGAGCGGGGGGATCATGGTGGTGCTCGAGGTCGTGTCCGCGGCTGTCGCCGCGGCGAGCCTGCTGTGGCGCCTGGCCGGCAACGAGGGGTTGCCTCCTGCGGTCGGCGACGGGATGGAACTCTGGCGCCGACTCAACGCCGTGACGAGGAACGACGGCGGCCGGAAGAAGATCCAGAAGGCGATCGACGCCGCGCTGGCCGGTCCGGATTTCGCCTCGATCACAGCTGGTGACCGTCAGGCGGCTGATGACGCCGTCGGCCGGGCACTGGCGGACCTCCCGGCCGATACCAAGCTGAGGGCCGCGGTCAGAAACCGAGGCGAGCTGGACGCGCTGCTGGCCGACCCGGCGCGCCGCGAACGCGCCAAGCTGTTCGGTGAACGGGCCGAGGCGGCGTTCGATGCGATCCTCGCGGCCACGAAGGCCTACCTCGTCGACGCCGCCGCTGCCTCCCCAGACTTCGCGACATTGGCGCATCAGGAGGAGCTCCGCAGCCTGGGCGCGCTGATCGACGAGTTCTCTGCCCTATCGGCGAAGCTGAACCAGATCCCGGCGGAGACGGTCCGGCTGCTGGCCGGGCGTGTGCTCACGCTCAATCCACCGGTCAAGCCGACCGGCCACCCCATTGAGCCGTCGCGGCTCCTCGCCCCGACATCGGGCGCGTTCCCGTTCGTCGATCGCGGCGGTCTGCTGAGGCAGCTCGTGGACTGGGTGGACGGCGCTGACGGGTTGAGCGTGCAGATCGTCGGCGGCGCCGGAGGCAGCGGCAAGAGCCGCTTGGCCGTCGAACTGTGCCGGGAACTGGCCGGTCGCGGCAGCTTCTGGAGCGCCGGATTCCTCGGTTCCGGAGACGTAGACAAGAGCATTCGGGCCCTCGCCGCAACGGCGGGAGGCAGGCTCGTCGTCGTCGACTACGCGGAGACCCGAGCGCTCGAGGTGGCCGAGTTGATCGAGCAGCTCGCCCTCTCTGGGACAGGCGCAGAGCCGGTGCGGGTGCTGCTCCTAGTGCGGAACTCCGCCTCCGCGCCGCCGGGAGCAGACGACACGGAGCAGTGGCGCCGCGCTGTCCGTGCCGTGCAACGCGAGGAGGCCAACAGCCACATCGACGACGCCGGCTGCACGCTGCTTAACGACGAGCCCCTCCCGGCGGACGAACGGCGAACTCTCTTCCTCGACGCCGTCACGAAGCTGCCGGCATACCTGGGAGACCGTGTTGAGGCAACCGCTTGCGTCGATGACACGGGGTTCCTCGATTCCCCAGAGTTTGCGCAGCCTCTGAACCTCGCCCTGGCCGCGTACCTGTTCCTCGCCGAGCACGGCAAGGTCGTCTACGGAGCGTCAGCCCTGTTCGACGGCACGCTGACGCACGAGGCAAAGTACTGGAGGTCCAACGCCGCGCTCGACGACACCAACCTCAACCTAGGAGCCGTAGAGCTGAGCCGCCTCGTGGCGCTCGCCACGCTGACCGACGCCGTCGACGAGGCCGAGGCACATATCCTGCTCGGGTTGAAGAGCTTCTTGCCCGGGGACGTCAACGCGCCGGTTCGACGCGCTGCGGACCGGTTCCTACGTGGCCTGTACCCGTCGGAGGGGTGCCGCTGGGGCCAACTCCTGCCGGACCGGCTCGGCGAGCATCTGGTCGCCCGCGAACTCGGGCAGTCGGAGGTCACCCTGTCGGAGATCCTGCGCGCCGCCCTCGACTCGGCACGCGACCCCGACCAACTGGTGCGCCCGCTGCGCAACCTTGCCCGGGCCTGTGCCGACCGACCCACACTGGCCGCCGCCGCAGCCAGCGTCCTCGACGACCTGCTCGCACCGCTCTTCGAGCGAAGCCGCGAGCTCGCGTCGGGGCGCGAGTACATGCGGGCCGCGCCCATGATTGAGGCCCTGGCCACCCTGATCCTGGTAGTTGGGAAGCACTGCGATCTGGGAGTGCTTGCGCGTTGCGCTCACGGCCTGGTACACGGGAACCGCGTGACCGCCGCGCTCGGCTTGGAGACCCTAACGGTGGTCGTTTATCGGTTCCGCGATCTCGCCAGGACCGACCCAGCCTATGCGCCCTACCTCGCCGCGTCGTTGACCAACCACGCCAACAGCCTCGCCGATGTTGGGCGGCGTGAGGACGCGCTTGGTGCCGCTCTGGAGGGTGTTGCCCTCTATCGGGAGCTTGCAGAGGAGAATCCTGCCTACACCCCCGGTCTCGCTATGTCGTTGAACAACTACGCCGTCAGGCTCGCCGGTGTTGGGCGGCGTGAGGAAGCGCTTGGGCCCGCGTTTGAGGCGGTCGCCCTCCACCGGGAGTTGGTGGAGGCGAGTCCTGCGGCCTACACCCCCAACCTCGCTATGTCGCTGAACAACTACGCCGTCAGTCTCGCTGAGGTGGGGCGGCGTGAGGAGGCGCTTGGTCCCGCGTTTGAGGCTGTCAACCTCTACCGAGAGCTTGCCGAGGCTAACGAGGCCGCCTATCAGAACCTCTATCTGCTGTCGCTCCGCGACATCGTGTTGATTCTCGACGAGCTGGGACGGTCTGAAGAAGCTGCTCCATACCACAAGGAGATCTGCCGCCTTCAGCCCGAAGAGTAGAGACCGGAGGCCCACAGCGTTCGTGCGCCGGTCCCCTTGCCCGGCGAGAGGTGTGGTTGGGCAGTTCTGGTTCAGGTCCCGGGCGGCGCTTCGAGGAAAGCCCGCACCGCGCGCGATGCGCAGTGTGGTCACCGCCCGTGCACTGCACGCGCCGCACGGGACCTGAACCAGAACTGCCCGAAGCGGGCTCGGGGAGAGTCCATAGACCGGGCGCCAGCTCATTGGTTTCGACACGGGCGCTCGTTCCTCGCGGCCCGGCTCAACCAGCGGTACCCGGCCCGGCTCAACCAGCGGTGGGTGGCGCTCGTTCCTCGCGGCCCGCTCAACGAGCGGTACTGGGCGCGGGCTCAAGGAGCGGTCAGGCGAAGGCGCGCTCCATGCGGCGGAAGGAGGCCAGGCGGTCGGGGGCGAGGTGGCCGTCGGCGACGGCGTCGTCGAGGGCGCAGTCGATGGCCGTCGAGTCGTGGCGGCAGCCGCGGGGGCAGTCCTCTGCGAACTCGGTGAGGTCCGGGAAGGCGCCGAGGATCGAACCCGGGCCGACGTGGCTGATGCCGAACGAGCGGACGCCGGGCGTGTCGACGATCCAGCCGCCGCCGGGCAGTTCCATCGCCACCGCGGACGTCGACGTGTGGCGGCCCTTCCCCGTCAGCTCGCTCACCTCGCCGGTGGCGCGGTTCGCGTCGGGAATGAGGCGGTTGACCAGCGTCGACTTGCCGACCCCCGAGTGGCCCACGAAGACCGTGACGCGCCCGGCGAGTGCCGCGCGGACGGCGGTGAGGTCGGCGTCGGGGTCGGTGACGAGGATGGGGACGCCCAAGGGGGAGTAGGCGGCCACCAGCGCGTCGGGCCTCGCCAGGTCCGCCTTCGTGAGGCAGAGCACCGGGTCGATGCGGGCGTCGTAGGCCGCGACGAGGATGCGGTCGATCATCCCGACGCGCGGCGGCGGGTCGGCCAGTGCGGTGACGATGAACAGCTGGTCGGCGTTGGCGACGATCGGGCGCTCGAAGGTGTCGGCGTCGTCGGCGCTGCGGCGCAGCACGGTCGTCCGGTCGCTCACCTCGACGGCGCGCGCGAGGGTGCCCTCGGCGCCGCTCGTGTCCCCGTCCAGGCGCACCATGTCGCCGACGATGATCCCCTTGCGGTCGATCAGCCGGCCGCGTACCGCGGTGACGAGGTTCCCGTCGAGGAGGCAGCGGTAGCGGCCGCGGTCGATCGAGACGACACGGCCCAAGGGCAGCCGCGAGTAGTCCGGGCGGTCCTTGGTGCGGGGGCGGCTGCGCTTACGCGGCCGCTCGAAGCCGTCGTGGTCGTCGGTGTGGATGCTCACCCGACGAGCCTCGCCCAGTCCTCGGGGAAGCGCGGCATGGTCTTCGAGACGCACTGCAGGTCGTTGACGGCGATCCCCGGCGTGCCGAGCGCCAGGAGTGCCGCGAAGTGGACGAGGCGATGGTCGGCGTAGGTGCGCAGGACGGCGGGCACGAGGGGGGAGCCGCCCTCGACGACTAGGCCGTCATCCGTCTCGCGGGCCGACGCCCCGGCCCGCGTGAGTTCGGCGACGAGCGCCGCGAGCCGGTCGGTCTCGTGGCCCCTGATGTGCGCGACCCCGCGGATGACGGTGGTGCCCTCGGCCAGCGCACCCAGGGCGGCGACGAGGGGGGTCAGCTCCGAGGCGGCCGTCAGGTCGACGTCGACGCCGCGCAGCGGGCCGAAACCCGCGACGGTGACGCGGTCCGCGCCCCGCTCGACCACGGCCCCCATGCGCTCCGCGACGTCCAGGAAGAGGGCGCCCGGCTGGATGCTGGCCGGCGGCCAGCCCGGCACGGTGACCCGGCCGCCGGTCGCGGCCGCCGCCGCGAGGAAGACGGCGGCGTTGGTGAGGTCCGGCTCGATGGTGGTGTCCAGCGCGGCGATCGGCCCGGGCCGGACCACCCACGTGCGCTCGTCCGGCTGATCGATCGTGACGCCCCGCGCGCGCAGCATCTCGACCGTCATCTGGATGTGGGGGAGCGACGGCAGCCGGTCGCCGGTGTGCGTGAGCCGCAGGCCCTCCGGCAGCCGGGCGCCCGCCAGCAGGAGGCCCGAGACGAACTGGCTGGAGCCCGAGGCGTCGATGGCGGCCTCGCCGCCGAGCGCGGCCGGAGGAGTGAGGGAGAAGGGCAAGGCCTCGCCGTCGACTCCGACGCCGAGCTGGCGGAGGCCGTCGAGCAGCGGCCCCATCGGGCGCTCGCTCGCGTGCGGGTCGCCCACGAAGGAACTGGGACCGTCCGCGAGGGCGGCGAGGGGCGGAACGAAGCGCATCACCGTGCCCGCGAGCCCGCAATCGATGCCCTGTGCGCCGCGGAACCGCACGGGCGGCGTCACGCAGAGGGCCTCGCCGTCTGCCAGGACCTCGACGCCGAGCGCCTCGAGCGCGTCGATCATGAGTGCCGAATCGCGCGACGCGAGCGCACCGACCAGCCTGCTGGGGCCGTCGGCCAGCGCGGCGAGCACCAGCGCGCGGTTGGTCTCCGACTTGGAGCCCGGAACCACCATCTCACCCACGACCGGGCCGCGGGCGGATGGTAGCGGGAAGGTCATCGGGTGGCGCTCTTGGCGGCCTTGGCTACGGCGGCGGCCTTCTCCTCCGCCTTTTTCTTGGTCTCCTGCGCCTTCTTCTTCGCCTCCTGCGTCGCGTGGTCCGCCCGCCACTGGAGGCTGGGCTTGCCCTGCGTGTCGAAGGTGGCGAGGGAGGCGGCGCCCAGCAGCGCTGCCTGACGGAGGCACTCGCCGCGCTGCGCCTCCTTGACGGCGGCCGCCGCGTCCTTCTCCGGCCACGCGACGGCGAGGTTGATCAGCGACGACTTGGCGAGCAGCAGCGCACCCAGCCGGCGACCGATGCCGGTGGCGAACATGACGCCGCCCGCGATCTGTGCCGCGCCGACGATGCGGACCCAGGTCTCCGCGCGCTCGGGGACGTAGCTGGACACGCTGGCCGGGACCACGCGCTGCACCAGCGGCGCGATCTTGGATGTCACACGCTCGGCATCGGGCGCGCTCTCGGCAGGCTTACGGACCGCCTTCACGCCGTCCGCGATGAAATAGCTGGCGAACAGGCTCCGGGCAACGAATCGCAACAGGCTCATGGCGCCCACCCTACTAGCCCGGTCGCAGCTTGGGAGGTGGTGTCGGGCGGGAATAACCCCGGCGTCGGCGGGGTTGAGGAAAGCATGTCCCCCTTGCTGCTCGATCCCGAGGTGATCACCCGTGCGCGGGTCGTCGTCGATCGCGCGCTAGAGTGCCTCCTGATGGACGAGCAGAACCTCCTTTCGGACGAAAGCCTCGACGACGCGCAGGCCGCGGCGTTCGAGGAGGAGGCGCTGTCCCATCTGGACAAGCTGTACGCGGCCGCGCTGCGCATGACGCGCAATCCGGCCGACGCGGAGGACGTCGTCCAGGAGACCTACGCGAAGGCCTTCGCCTCGCGACACACGTTCACCATGGGCACCAACCTGCGGGCCTGGCTGTACCGGATCCTGACCAACACCTACATCAACGCCTACCGCAAGGCGCAGCGTGCGCCGCAGTCGACGGGTGACGAGGAGGTCACGGACTGGCAGCTGGCGCGGGCCGCGTCGCACGACTCCACGGGGCTCCGCAGCGCGGAGATGGAGGCGCTCGACCAGACGCCGGACGCCGCCGTCGCCGCGGCCATCGCGCAGCTCCCGGAGAACTTCCGCGTTGCCGTCCTGCTGAGCGACGTCGAGGGCTTCTCCTACAAGGAGATCGCCGAGATCATGGGCACCCCCATCGGCACCGTCATGAGCCGCCTCAACCGCGGCCGCGCGCAACTGCGAGAGCTGCTGGCCGACTATGCGCGCGAGAACGGCCTCTCCCGGAAGAACGGGGGGCGGTGATGGACGCGTACGACATGTCGCACGAGCACGACGAGATGGACGAGTGCGTGGCCGCGCTGGCCCGCGTACACGCGTTCCTGCACCACGAGCTGCTCGAGGTCGACGCGGACATGATCCGGCACCACCTGCACGCCTGCGAGCGATGTATGGAGAACTTCGAGATCGAGTCCACCATCACGGAGATGATCCAGCGCAGCCAGCCGGAGACCAAGGCGCCGACCACGCTGCTGGCACGCATCCAGACGACGCGCATTCGCTTCTAGCGAGCAAGCAGAAGCCCCCGCTGTCCAGCGGGGGCTTATTTGCTGTGCTGCTGCCTCAGGCGTTGGGGCGCTTGCCGTGGTTCGCCTTGTTCTTGCGGCGGGCGCGGCGCTTGCGACCGGTCTTACCCATATCGGGACTCCTCGTGTTCGGTGGGACGGCCACATTCTGCCAGGGAAGTGGCTATGGGTGAAAACGCCGCTCGTCTGGCAGAGTTGGCCCGTGACGCACGACGTGGACCGCATGACCGACGAGCAGTGGCTCGACGAGTTCGTCTCCGAATGGCATCTTCTCGCCGACCTCAGCTTCTCCGACCTCGTGCTGTGGCGCGCGCTGGACGACGGGGACGTGTTCGAGTGCACGGCCCAGATCCGCCCGGTGACGGGGCCGACGGCGCTCGAAGACGACATCGTGGGCGAGCGGATCGAGTACGACCCCGAGCACCAGGTGACCGTTGCCTACCTCACCCACGAGATCGCCGAGACCGGCAATAACGCCCTGAACGCCGGCATCCCCGTCGACGTGTGGGCCATCCCCGTGCTGCGCCACGGGCGGCCGATCGCCGTCCTCGAGCGGCACACGAACCAGATGGGGATGCGGGCCACCGGCGCGCTGGAGGAGAACTTCCTCGAGGCGGCCGACATCCTGACCCAGATGCTGATGCGCGGCGAGTTCCCGCTGGTGCCGCCGTCGGACAAGGCCCTCGCGCCGCGGGCGGCGGACGGCGTGCTGCGGATCCAGCCCGATGGCGTGATCACCTACGCCAGCCCCAACGCGATCACCGGGTTCCGGCGGCTCGGGGCCTCGGGCGACATCGAGGGAGAGAGCTTCCGCGAGCTGACGCGCGGGCTCCGCGAGGGCGTGGAGTCGGTGGGGCAGACGGTCGCCGCTGACCTCGGCCGCGGCCTCAGCCTCGAGTTCGACGTCGAGGCGCGGGGCGCGTCGATGCGCTTCGTCTCGCTGCCGCTGTGGCTGGAGCGCACGAGCGCCGGCACGCTGGTGCTCTGCCGTGACACCACCGACCTGCGCCGCCGCGACCGGATGCTGGTCACGAAGGACGCCACGATCCGCGAGATCCACCACCGCGTGAAGAACAACCTGCAGACGGTGGCGGCGCTGCTGCGCATGCAGTCGCGCCGGCTGCGCTCCGAGGAGGGGAAGGAGGCGCTGCGCGACGCGATGCGGCGCGTCTCGTCGATCGCGATGGTGCACGAGACGCTCAGCTACTCGCTGGGCGAGGAGGTGGCGTTCGACGACGTCTGCGACAAGATCCTCGACATGGTCGGCGACCTCGCGGCGTCGCACGGCACGGTGCGGGCCTCGCGGCGCGGCTCGTTCGGGGTGCTGCCCGCGGAGCTGGCGACCTCGTTGTCGATGATCATCACGGAGCTGTGTCAGAACGCCATCGAGCACGGCCTGCACGGCGCCTCGGGCACCGTCGAGGTGGTGCCGACCAGGATCGGCGCGCACCTGACCATCGACATCCTCGACGAGGGCAGCGGCCTCCCGGAGGGGTTCAAGCTGGGGAAGCAGAAGTCACTGGGCCTCGCCATCATCACGACGCTGATCGCCGACCTCGATGGGACGGTCACGATTCAGAACCGCGAGGATGCGCAGGGCACGGTGGCGCGGGTCGAGCTGGAGGTCCCTTCGTTCTGAACGGGATGCCGGCGCGGTCAGGCGTTGCGCAGGCGGGCGCGGGCGTTGCGGCGCTTGATCGCGCGGCGCTCGTCTTCGCTCAGGCCACCCCACACGCCATGGTCCTGCCCGGCCTCCAGGGCCCAGGCGAGGCACTGCTCGCGTACGACGCAACGTGCGCAGATCTTCTTGGCTTCCTCGATCTGCTGCAGCGCCGGACCAGTGTTGCCAACGGGAAAGAACAACTCCGGATCCTCAGTGAGGCAGGCGGCCTTGTGGCGCCAATCCATAGTTGATCTCCTTCACAGCAGGGCAGCAGGGACAGCACGCGCGAGAGACGCGCAGCTAGAGCAGGCTACCCGCGTCCCGGCTGATAGGCAATAGCCAACGCGGAAGTGGGTCGCCTGCGAAACTTGCCAGGGGCGCGGGGCTTTGGCAGGCTCGGCCCGTGCCACCAGTACTCCGCCGCCCCCTGCTCGCCGTCTGCGTCGGGCTGACCGCGCTCGCAGGTCTCGCGATGATCGGCATCGGCGTCGCGGCGGTCGTGGTCAACTCGAAGTGGTTCGGCATCGGGATCGCGCTGTGGCTCGTCAGCTACGGCCTCGTTCAACTGCTCCTCGCCTGGCTCGTGACCCGCGGCAGCCGCTTCGCACTCGGACTCGTGGTGGCGTCCTCGCTGCTCCACGTGTGTGTGGTCGGCAGCTTCATGATGGCCGGCGACGGCCCCCAGTTCTGGGGCAGCCTCGCGGTGGCGCCCTTCGTGCTCGCGTGCCTTGTCACGGCGGTGTTGGCGGTGACCAAGGACGAACTCTCGGCCGCGAAGGCGGGCTGAGCGGAGCCTCTAGGCGAGGCGCCCTGCGCCCGGCGCGGGGCGCGCGGTGAACCATTCCGGGGCGCCGAACCCGGCGTCGCCGAACGCACGCGCGACGGCCCCGCCTATCCGGTCGGCCTCCCCGGCGCGGGTCAGCGCGATGATGCAGCCGCCGAAGCCTCCGCCCGTCATGCGCGCGCCGAGCGCGCCGGCGGCGCGCGCCGTCTCGACGGCGAGGTCGACGGTGGGGACGGTGATCTCGTAGTCGTCGCGCATCGAGGCGTGCGAGGCGTCGAGCAGCGGGGCGAGCGCGGCGAGGTCGCCCGAGCGGCCGATCTCCAGCGCCTCGAGCACCCGCGCGTCCTCGGTCACCACGTGCCGGACCCTCTTGCGCATGGTCTCGTCCGGCAGTTGGGCCAGCGCCGCGTCGAGGTCCGTCACGTCACGCAGCGCCGGGATCCCGAGCAGGGCGGCCGCGGCCTCGCAGGTGGCTCGACGCGTGCCGTACTCGCCGTCGACGTGGCTGTGCGGCGTCTTGGTGTCGAGGACCAGCATCTCGTAGCCCTGCTCGGCCATCGGCAGCGGAACAGCCTCGGTCTCCAGCGTGCGGCAATCGAGGAACAGGCCCTCGCCCTCCTGGCACAGCGTGCTCGCGGCCTGGTCGAGGAGCCCCGTCGGCGCCCCGACGTAGGCGTTCTCCGCGACGCGCGCGAGCTTCGCGCGGTCGATGGGGGAGATGTCCAGGCCGTAGAGGTCGCAGAGCGCCGCCACGACGGCGCACTCGATGGCGGCCGAGCTGGAGAGGCCGGCGCCGAAGGGGACGTCCGATGTGAGGACCAGATTGGTGCCGCCGACGGAGTGTCCGGCCTCGCGCAGCGCCCACACGACGCCGGCGAGGTAGGCCGCCCAGCCGGGCTGGCCGGGCGCGAGGTAGGCGAGCGACATGTCGACCTGCTCGTCGAGGTCGAGGGCCACGAGGGCGAGGCGCTCGTCGTCGCGGCGGCCCGCGGCGACGACGGCCTTGCGGTCGAGCGCGAACGGCAGGACGAAGCCGTCGTTGTAGTCGGTGTGCTCGCCGATCAGGTTGACCCGGCCGGGGCCAAACCACAGCCCCTCGGGCTCGGAGCCCGTGAGCGCGACGTAGCGGGAGCGGAGCGCTTCCAGATCAAGCATTTCTCTCAGTCCTCTTCGTCGTCGAGGCGGGCGAGCCAGGAGGCGAGCCGCTCGACAGGGGTCTCGAATTCGGGATTCAGGTCGACGAAGGTGCGCAGCCGATCGGCGAGCCACTCGAAGGAGACCTCCTCGTGGCCGCGCCGGTCGATCAACTCCTCCAGGCCGCGGTCGGTGAAGTACACGGCCGTCAGTCCAGCGCGGTCGAGAGCAGGAGATCCTCCTGCTCCTTGTGCACCTTGGCGGAGCCGACCGACGGGGCCGACGACCACGGCCTCGTGACGGGGCGCATGACGAGGTCGTAGTCGGGGAGGTGCTTCTTCAGGTCGACGGGGAGGTGGACCGAGGTGAACGGCCACGGCCCCTGGTTCTTCGGCTCGTCCTGCACGAACCGCACGTCGGTGACGTGGCGGTAGCGCTCGATGATCGGCGCCAGGTGCCGCCCGGCCAGCGGGTACAGGCGCTCGAGCGACACGATGGCGATCTTCTCGGTGAGTCCCCGCGCGTCGCGCGCGGCCACGAGATCCCAGCGGACCTTCCCGGAGCAGAGGATGAGGCGCTCGACCTTCGACGGGTCGGTGATCGCCGGGTCGTCGAGCACCGGCTCCCACCGACCGGACGTGAAGTCCTGCGGCATGGAGACCGCGAGCTTGTTGCGGAGCATCGACTTCGGCGTGGCGATCACGACGGGGCGGTGGAAGTTCACGTAGGCGTGCTGGCGCAGCAGGTGGAAGTGGCTCGCTGGGGTCGACGGCTGGCAGACGGCCAGCGCGTTCTCGGCGCACAGCTGCAACCAGCGCTCGAGGCGTGCCGAGCTGTGGTCCGGGCCCTGCCCCTCGAAACCGTGCGGCAGCAGGAGCACGACGCCCGACTTCTGCGTCCACTTGGCGTTGCCGGAGGCGACGAACTCATCCGAGATGGTCTGGGCGCCGTTGGCGAAGTCGCCGAACTGGGCCTCCCACATGACGAGCGCGTCCGGCCGCGCCACCGAGTAGCCGTACTCGAACCCGAGGCCCGCGTACTCGCTGAGCAGCGAGTCCCAGACCTCGAAGGTGGCCTGGTCGTCGGCGAGGTGCTTGAGCGGAACCCAGGCCTCGTTGGTCGCGCGGTCGACGATCGCGGCGAAGCGCTGCGAGAACGTGCCGCGCCGCGAGTCCTGGCCGGCCAGGCGCACCGGACGGTGCTCCATCAGCAACGAGCCGATGGCCATGATCTCCGCGGTCGCCCAGTCGATCGGGCCCTCGAGGATGGCCGCCGCGCGACGCTCCAGCTGCGGCTTCACCTTCGGGTGGATCGTGAACCCCTCGGGGAACTGGATGTGCACGTCGGCGATGGTCTGCACCATCTCCGGCGTGATCTCGGTGAGGCGCTCCTCCGGCTTGGTGGGGTAGTAGGGGACGCGGCGGTAGTCGTCGTCGGTGTCGGTGGCCTCGCGGACCTCCCGGAACACGTTCTCGAGGCGCTCGCGGAAGCGGTCCATGACGGCCTCGGCGTCGGACATCGAGATGTCGCCACGGCCGATCAGCGATTCGGTGTAGAGGCGCCGCGTCGAGCGCTTCTGCTCGATCAGGTCGTACATGTTCGGCTGGGTGAAGCTCGGGTCGTCGCCCTCGTTGTGGCCGCGGCGGCGGTAGCACACGAGGTCGATCACGATGTCGCCGTGATACTTCTGGCGGTAGTCGAACGCCAGACGTGCCGCGCGGATGCAGGCGTCGGGATCGTCGCCGTTGACGTGCAGCACGGGTGCGGAGATCGACTTGGCGATGTCGGTGCAGTAGACCGACGAGCGCGACTCCGACGGCGCGGTGGTGAAGCCGACCTGGTTGTTCACGACGACGTGGATGGTGCCGCCGGTCTTGTAGCCGCGCAGCTGGCTCATCTGCAGCGTCTCGTACACCACTCCCTGGCCGGCGAACGACGCGTCGCCGTGCAGGGTGAGCGCGAGAACCGGGTAGTCGTTGCCGGGCAGCGTGTCCTGCTTGGCGCGCGTGATGCCCTGCAGGACGGGATTGACCGCCTCCAGGTGCGACGGGTTCGCGGCGACCGACGCCTTCACCGTCGCCCCGTTCGACGCGACGAAGACGCCCTCGGCGCCCAGGTGATACTTCACGTCGCCCGTGCCGCTGACGTCGACGGCGCCGTCGAACTCCTTGAAGATCTGGCCGTACTTCTTGCCGACGATGTTGGCCAGCACGTTGAGGCGGCCGCGGTGCGGCATGCCGATGCAGACCTCGTCGATCGAGTCGTTCGCCGCCTGCTGCGCGATCTCGTCGAGCAGCACGATCAGCGACTCGCCGCCCTCGAGCGAGAACCGCTTCTGGCCGACGAACTTCGTCTGCAGGAACGTCTCGAAGACCTCGGCCTCGTTCAGCTTGTCGAGGGCGTGCATGTGCTCCTCGTGCGTGAGCGGCGTATGCGGCCGCTCCATCCGCTGCTGGAACCACTCCCGCTGGCGCGGGTCGGTGATGTACATGTACTCGACGCCGATCGTGCGGCAGTACGACGCCTGCAGCACGTTCAGGATGTCGCGCAGCGGCAGGTAGACGCGCTCCTTCGCGCCGAAGGTGCCGACGGCGAACTCGCGGTCGAGGTCCCAGATGCTGAGGCCATGGGTCTCGAGGCGCAGATCCTCGTGCGCGCGCTGCCGGTACTCGAGCGGGTCGGTGTCGGCGACGAGGTGGCCGAACGTGCGGTACGCGGTCACGAGCTCGAGCACGCGGGCGGTCTTCGAGACCTGTGAGTCGCGGTGGGCCGAGACGTCGGGGGACCAGCGCAGCGGCTCGTAGGGGATGCGGAGCGCCTCGAAGATCTGGTCGTAGAAGCCATCCTCGCCGAGCAGCAGGCCGTGCATCTTCTTCAGGAACTCGCCCGAGGTGGCGCCCTGGATGACGCGGTGGTCGTAGGTGCTGGTCAGGGTCGTGACCTTGCTGACGCCGAGATCGGTGATCCGGGAGGGGCTCATGCCCTGGAACTCCGCGGGGTAGTCGATGTTGCCGACGCCCATGATGACGCCCTGGCCGGTCATCAGGCGGGGCACGGAGTGATTGGTGCCGATGCCGCCCGGGTTGGTCAGCGACGCCGTCGTGCCCGCGAAGTCCGAGACCTGGAGCTGACCCTCGCGGGCCTTCTTGACGACGTGCTCGTAGGCGGACCAGAACTGGAAGAAGTTCAGTCCCTCGCAGCCCTTGATGTTGGGCACGAGCAGCTGGCGGGTGTCGCCCTTCCTGAGGTCGATCGCGATGCCGAGGTTGATCGCGGGGTTCTCGACCAGGTTGGGCTTGCCGTCGACGACCTCGTAGGCGTTGTTCATCTCGGGCAGCGCCTTGAGCGCCTGCACCATGGCGTAGCCGATGAGGTGGGTGAAGGAGACCTTGCCGCCCTTGGAGGTGCGCAGGAAGTTGTTGATGACCGTTCGCTGGTCGATGACCAGCTTCATCGGAACCGAACGCACCGACGTCGCCGTCGGCACCGTCAGCGAGATGTCCATGTTCTTGGCCGTGCGCATGGGTGCGCCGCGCATGACGGTGTAGCGCGGCTCTGCCGTCGAGGGTGCGGGGCGCAGCGTCGGGTTGGGCGCGTTCGCGGAGAGGCCTCCACCACCGCCCGGGTTCGTGGGCAGACCCTCGCCGCGACGAGTGGTCGCGACCCGGGAGCGCGGCTCAGGCCTGGCCGGCGTGGCGGGTGCGGGGGCCGGGGTGGGCTGAGCGGCGGTGGGCGCAGGGGCGGGTGCCGCGGCAGGAGCCTGCGGGGCCGGGGCCGGGGCCGGGGCCGGGGCCGGCGCGGGCTTCGGGGCGGGGGCCGGCTGGCTCGCGGCGGGAGCGACGGGTGTGGGCGCCGTCGGTCCGCTCTCCGCGGCGAAGAATTCCCGCCAGGCGGCGTCGACGGACTGAGGATCAGCCTGGTACGCCTCTCGCATCTCGTCGATCAGCCAGGAGTTGGCCCCGAACGCGTCATTGGACTCAGGTGCAGACATGTGCATTAGTGGCCGGTGCCACAATCCCCTCTGTGTGTGAGTTCCCGCAGGCGGCTGCGGCTGCCCGGCTAGCTTACCCGTTAAAGGGAAGATTCGGTTGACGACGCACGGCGGCTGGATACGACCGCGAGCCACACGGCATGGGCCGTCAGGATCACCAGCGCGAGGTTGCGCAGGATGAGCACCGCGGTCTCCGGGCCGGAGCCGAGCGGGATGGCCATGACGCCGTATGCGCCCCAGGGATAGCTGAGCTGGGTGAGGGCGCCGACGAGCACCAGCGCGACCGCCTGGACGCGGACGTGCCGGCGCAGGCGAGGGGGCATCGGGGCCAGCAGGAGGGCGGCTACCGGACCGCCCAACCACAGGATGTACTGCGGCGAGAGGGTCTTGTTCGACACGACGATCGCGAGGACGACGGCGAGCATGGCGAAGAGAACGGCGGGCTGCAGGCGCGCGTCGTCGCTGCCGAGGTTCCTGATCAGCCGGACGGACAGCCACGCCGTCAGCGCGACGGTCGCGGCCGTCAGGACCGTCGCGACCACGAGCATGGCGTCGACGCCGGGGGAGCCGGCCACGATCTCGAGCGCGTTGTAGTCGGAGAGCTTGATGTCCCACGACGGGTTGTCCGTGAAGGTGCGCAGCCACATCAGGGGCGTCGCGGGGACGGACTCGATCTGCAGCCCGCGCCCTCCCTGCCAAGCGACGGGGGAGACCGTCCGCTCCCACCCGACGGCGGCGAGCGACGCGAGCGCCAGGCCGACTCCGGTGATGCCGAAGCCGAGGAGTCGCCGTCGGGCCGGCCCGGCACGGAGCGGGTCCGGGGCGAGGAGCGGCCCGATCAGCAGCGCGGGCCAGAGCTTGATCGCCGCCCCGAGCCCGATCAGGGCACCGGAGACCGCGGGTCGCCGGAGGAGCAGGACGCAGGCCCAGGTCACGAGCGCCGCCGGGATGAGGTCGAACCGGAACCACACGATCGCGCCCTGCGCGCCGGTGAACAGGATCCAGAACAGCGTGGCGGTGAAGGTGGTGCGGCGGTAGAGCGTGGCGGCGACGACGAGGTCGAGCGCGAGCATGCTGCCGCGGTACCACGGCGTCCAGGTCTCCCACCCGCCGCCGATCGTGTAGATCGCCTGGAGGATCCAGACCGCGGGCATGGGGTACTCCCGCATCGCGGAGAGGTCGCCCTGCTCGAACTGGTACAGGTAGGCGGTGTAATAGGAGACGTCGTTGGCCACGAACGCGACCTGCTCGAGCCGCAGCGACATCGCGATGAGGATGCGGGTGAAGACGAAGGTCGCCAGGAGTGCGGTGATCCGGAAGAGGTGATCCTCGATGGACGGCCGCGGCGGGGATTCGATGGTCACTTCCCGCCTTCCCCGATCTGGATTCGGCTGGCGCCCCCGCGAGGATTCGAACCTCGGCTCCCGCCTCCGGAGGGCGGTGCTCTATCCCCTGAGCTACGGGGGCCAGTCGTCGCCGACGAAAGCGACCTGGGAAAGGTTAGCACTAACGGGCCGGGAGGTGCGCCCGGCGGGATCGTCGACACGCGACGGGCCACTAGGCTCGTCGCGTGCGTTGGTTAGCTCCCGTCCTCGCGGCCGCCCTGCTGCTCGGCGGCTGCGTGTCGCGCCCGGAGCCGGAGCCCGCGGTGATGCGCGAGACCGCCCCGCCGTGGGCGGCGCCGCGCGACGCGATCAGCTACATCGCGGCCGCCGGCGCGCCCGAGCTCAGCCTCGGCGACGACGCCGACCCCTGGATCCTGCGTATCGAGGTCACCGTCGACGGCACCCCCGTCGAGGTTCCCGCGCACATCGGCGTCGACCGCCGGCGCGCCATCCAGGCACCCCTGCACACGCACGACGTCGGGGGAGAGGTCTGGCTGGAGGGCGAGGGCAACCACGACGCGACGCTCGGCCAGTTCTTCACGCTCTGGGGCGTCAGGTTCGACGACGACTGCCTCGGCGCCGCCTGCGGCGGGCTGACCGTCACGGCCGACGGCGCACCCGTCGCCGACCCCGCGGGCCTCGTCCTGCGCGGAAACAAGCTCGTCGAGGTGTCCGTCGGCTGAACGACGATTGGGTCGCTGGTGGGCGCTCTGGCAGGCTTTTCCCTCATGACGCACATGCACATCGCGGGGTCCATCCATGCCGACGCCGCGCAGGGCGGGCCGACCTGGCTGGAGCTGCCGGAAGACCTCAACGAGCTCGACCTGAGCCTCTGGCCCCGCGGCACCCACCGCGACCACGACGGAGTGGTCGTCGTGGGCGGCGCGCGGCTCACCGACGTCGCCGAGGAGCATGGCACGCCCGCCTACGTGATCGACGAGGCCGACTTCCGTGCGCGGGCCGCGGCGTTCCGTGACGCGTTCCCCGGCTGGTCCGTCTACTACGCGGGCAAGGCGCTGCTGACCCGACGCGTGGCGCGCTGGGCGGCGGAGGAGGGGCTCAACCTCGACGTCACCACCATGGGCGAGATGCGCATCGCGCTCGCGGGCGGCATGCCCGCGGAGCGCCTCGGCATGCACGGCAACAACAAGTCCGAGGAGGAGATCGCGTTCGCGCTCGTGCAGGGCGTCGGGCGGATCATCGTCGACTCCTTCGACGAGATCAACCGGCTCGAGGCGGCTTGCGCCGCGGGCGGGCACCGGGCATCGGTGCTGGTCCGCGTCACCACCGGCGTCGAGGCCCACACGCACGAGTACATCGCGACGGCGCACGAGGACCAGAAGTTCGGCCTCAGCATCATGGGCGGGCAGGCGCTGACCGCGCTGGTGCGCTGCCAGGCGTCGCCGTACCTGGATCTCCGCGGCATCCACAGCCACATCGGGTCGCAGATCTTCGAGACCTTCGGCTTCGAGGTCGCCATCCGCCGCACCCTCAAGCTCGCGTCGCAGTTCCGCACGGCCACCGGCGTCGAGCTGCCGGAGCTGGACCTCGGCGGGGGCTTCGGCATCTCCTACACCAGCGCCGACTCGCCCCTGGGCGCCGCCGACCTCGCCGCGGCCTTCGAGGAGATGATCGACCACGAGTGCCGCGCGTTCGGTCTCGCTCGCCCGCACCTCAGCATCGAGCCCGGCCGCGCGATCTGCGGCCCCGCCGGCGTGGCGATCTACCGCGTCGGCACCATCAAGCTGGTGGAACTGGAGGGCGGCAAGTCCCGCCTGTACGTCAGCGTCGACGGCGGCATGAGCGACAACATCCGGCCCGCCCTGTACGCGGCGGAGTACTCGGGCGTCATCGCCAACCGGGTTTCCGCGCAGCCGGCGGTGCTGAGCCGCGTCGTCGGCAAGCACTGCGAGGGAGGAGACATCCTCATCCGGGACGTGTTCCTGCCCGCCGACATCGCCATCGGCGACCTCATCGCCGTGCCCGGCTCGGGCGCGTACGCCCGCAGCATGGCGAGTAACTACAATCAGGTTCCCAAGCCTCCGGTGGTCAGCGTGCGGGACGGCGTCACCTCGACGATGCTGCGGCGCGAGACCCTGGAAGACCTCATGAGATTGGACGTGGGAGAGTGAGCAAGCCGCTGAAGGTCGCCCTGCTGGGCGCGGGCGTCGTCGGGTCGCAGGTGGCGAGGATCATCCTCGCCGAGGGCGACACGCTCGAGTCGCGCATCGGCCGTCGGCTGGAGCTGGTCGGCATCGGGGTGCGCCGCGAGGATGTCGAGCGCCCCGGCGTCGACCCCGCGCTGTTCACCACCGACGCCATGGCGCTCGTCAGCCGCGGAGACGTCGACGTCGTCGTCGAGCTGATCGGCGGCATCGAGCCCGCGGGCACGCTGCTCGCGACCGCGATCGAGCACGGCGCCTCCGTGGTGACGGCCAACAAGGCGCTGCTCGCCAACGAGCTGGGTGTGCTGTCGAAGGCGGCGGAGGCGAAGGGCGTCGACCTGTACTACGAGGCGGCCGTCGCGGGCGCGATCCCGATCATCCGCCCGCTGCGCGAGTCGCTCGTCGGCGACGAGATCACCGAAGTCATGGGCATCGTCAACGGCACCACCAACTTCATCCTCGACAAGATGGTCACCGACGGCGTGGGCTTCGAGGAGGCGCTCGCCGAGGCGCAGGCCCTCGGCTACGCGGAGGCCGACCCCACGGCCGACGTCGAGGGACACGACGCCGCGGCGAAGGCCGCGATCCTCGCGGGGCTCGCCTTCCACACGGAGGTGACGCTGGACGAGGTCAGCTGCGAGGGCATCACCCAGGTGACGGCCGACGACATCGCCGCGGCCGACCAGATGGGCTGCACCATCAAGCTGCTGGCCATCGCGAAACTGACCGACGACAAGGAGCGGGTCATCGTCAAGGTGCACCCCGCGATGGTCTCCAACAAGCATCCGCTCGCCAGCGTCTCCGGCGCCCGCAACGCGATCTTCGTGAACTCTCGCGAGGCCGGCGAGCTCATGTTCCTCGGCCAGGGCGCCGGCGGCGCGCCGACGGCGAGCGCCGTCATGGGCGACGTCGTCACCGCCGCCCGCAACCGGACCCGCGGCACCCGGGGTCATTCGGGCGCGGCGTACACCGCCCGCCCCGTCGCGCCCATCGGCGAGTCGACCGCGCAGTTCTACGTCACGCTCGAGGTCGTCGACCGCCCCGGCGTGCTCGCCCGCTGCGCGGCGGTGTTCGGCAGCCACGACGTGTCGCTGCGCGTCGTCCAGCAGGGCTACCAGGAGGACGCCGACGGCGTGGAGGAACTCCCGGCGCGGCTCGGGATCATGACGCACGCCACCTCCGAGGACAACCTCGGCAAGGTCGTCGCCGAACTGCGCGAGGCGGACTTCGTCTGTTCGCCGGTGCGCGTCATGCGGGTCGAGGGCTTCTGAGATGGGGCGTCGGCTCGCGGTCCGCGTCCCGGCAACCACCGCGAACCTCGGCTCCGGCTTCGACTGCGTCGGGATGGCCTTCGACTGGTACGACGAGTTGACGCTCGAGATCCTCGACGCCCCCGGGCTCGAGGTCGAGGTGACCGGCGAGGGCGCGGACCAGGTGCCCCGCGACGAGCGGCACCTCGTCGTGGCCTCTGTCCTCCGCGGCCTCGACGCGTTCGGCGTCCCGGTGCCCGGCATGCGTCTGACGAGCCACAACACCATTCCCCACTCGCGGGGCCTCGGGTCCTCGGCGGCCGCGATCGTCGCGGGACTCGCCCTCGCCTGGGGGATCGCCAAGCCGGGCGAGCCGCTCGACCCCGCGGTCGTCACGCGGCTCGCCACCGACGTCGAGGGGCACCCGGACAACGCCGGCGCGGCGGCGTGGGGAGGAGCGATCCTCGCCTGGTCGCGCGAGGGTCGGGTGTCGCTGGTGCAGTTGCCGCTGCCCGACGACTTCGAGGCCGTCTCGTTCGTGCCCGACATCGAGTGCTCCACGGACGAGGCTCGCGCGCTGCTGCCCGACCGGGTATCCCGCGAGGACGCCGTCGCGCAGGCCATCACGGCGGCGGTGCTGCCGTTGGCGCTGACGCTGCGTCCCGACCTGCTCTTCGACGCCACCGCCGATCGCCTGCACCAGCAGTACCGCGCGCCGATGATGCCGGAGTCCTACGAGTTGATGCTGCGGCTGCGGGCCGCGGGCGTTCCCGCCACCATCTCCGGGGCGGGTCCGACCGTCATCGCCGTCGGGCCGACGGCGCAGCTCGCCGCCGCGTTCGAGGTGCCGGCGGAGGGCTTCGAGGTCCGTCGGCTGCGGCCTGCGCACGGCGTCGTGCTCACCGAGTCGGCCTGATTATTTGCCAAGGCGGTCCGCCTTGCTAGGATTACCTTTGGTTTTGACCGACGCGCCGCTGGAGGCCAGTTGCCCCGGAGGGCGGACGCGGCTCGGAAATCACCTCATCTTCACCCGCCGACGGTTTGCGCCGCATACCTGACCCGCGCCGGTCGGCACCATGGAAGGACATTCGTTGAGCGAATCCGTGAACCTCGGCAGCATGAAGCTCGTCGAGTTGAAGTCCCTTGCCGGAACCCTCGGCATCAAGGGCACCTCGGCGATGCGCAAGGGCGACCTCGTCACCGCGATCCAGTCCGCGGGCGGCCAGGGCTCCGGCTCCGCGCCCGCCGCGGAGCGGCCGCGCCGCAGGGCGGAGCGTCCGGCAGGCGAGGCCACGCAGGAGCGGCTCGTGAAGGAGGAGCGCCCCGCGAAGGCAGAGGCGCCCGCCGAGCCCCCGCAGGAGACGCGCAGGAGCGAGCCCCAGGCTGAGAGCCGCAGGAACGAGCCCAAGGCGGACGCCGGCGCCGATCAGGCGGCGGAGCGTGCCCCGCAGGAGGAAAAGGGCGAGGGCACGTCGTCGCGCAGCCGTCGTCGTCGGGGCCGCGGCGATCGTGACCGCAACGGCGGTCAGCAGGAGGTCATCAGCGAGGTCGGCGACCTGCTCGACGCCGCGATGGGCGCCCAAGGCGTCGTCCCCCCCACGAAGCCCGTCGTGCAGCCGGAGCCCATGGGCTACGACGACGGCGATGGCCGCCGCGGCCGCCGTCGTCGCAACCGCGACCGGAGCAACACCAATCGCCGCACCGGCCGGGGCGGACAGGGCCTCGAGCGCATGGAGGCCGAGCCTGTCGTCGCCGAGGACGACGTCCTGGCGAGCATCTCCGGCATCGTCGACATCCTCGACAACTACGCCTTCGTCCGCACCACCGGCTACCTGCCCGGCCCCGCCGACGCCTACGTCGCGATGTCGACGGTGCGCCGTTACGGCCTGCGCCGCGGCGACGTCATCACCGGCGCCATCCGGACGCCGCGAGAAGGGGAGCGCAAGGAGAAGTTCAACCCGCTCGTGCGTCTCGACTCGGTCAACGGCGACGACCCGGAGAAGGCGAAGGGCCGCGCCGAGTTCGCGAAGCTGACCCCGCTGTACCCGCAGGAGCGGCTGCGCATCGAGACGGTGCAGAACCAGATCACCGGCCGCATCATCGACCTCGTCGCGCCCATCGGCAAGGGTCAGCGCGGCCTCATCGTCTCGCCGCCCAAGGCGGGCAAGACGATGGTGATGCAGGCCATCTCGAACGCGATCGCCGCCAACCACCCCGAGGTCCACCTCATGGTCGTGCTGGTCGACGAGCGCCCCGAGGAGGTCACCGACTTCCAGCGCACCGTCTCCGGCGAGGTCATCGCCTCGACGTTCGACCGCCCCGCCGAGGACCACACCACGATCTCCGAGCTGGCCATCGAGCGGGCGAAGCGCCTCGTCGAGCTGGGCCACGACGTCGTCGTGCTGCTCGACGGCATCACGCGCCTCGGCCGCGCCTACAACCTTGCGGCTCCGGCGTCGGGTCGCATCCTGTCCGGCGGCGTGGACTCCGCCGCGCTGTACCCGCCGAAGAAGTTCTTCGGCGCGGCGCGCAACATCGAGAACGGCGGCTCGCTGACCATCCTCGCCACGGCGCTCATCGAGACCGGCTCCCGGATGGACGAGGTCATCTTCGAGGAGTTCAAGGGCACCGGCAACATGGAGCTGCGCCTGCGCCGCGAGCTGGCGGACAAGCGCATCTTCCCGGCCATCGACGTCGACGCATCCAGCACGCGCCGCGAGGACCTGCTGCTGGGCCGCGACGAGTTGAACATCATCTGGAAGCTGCGCCGCGCGCTCTCCGGCCTCGACGACCAGGCCGCGCTCGAGACGCTCAAGTCGCGCATGGCGAAGACCGCGAACAACCACGACTTCCTGCTGAGCGTCCTGAAGACGACGCCCGCGCAAGAGGGATAGCCGCGAACTTGGTTTCGCCGTCGATTCGCGGCAAAATGGTCCATTGCGCCGGTTCACGCCTCAGGCGACCCGGGCAACCTGACAAAAGGAGATCCATCATGAAGCAGGGCATTCACCCTGACTACGTGGAGACCGAGGTGCACTGCACCTGCGGCAACACGTTCACCACCCGCAGCACGCTGAAGAAGGGCACGATGAGCGCGGACGTCTGCGCCGAGTGCCACCCGTTCTACACGGGCAAGCAGAAGATCCTCGACACCGGCGGCCGCGTCGCACGGTTCGAGCGTCGCTACGCCAAGAAGTAGCTCCCTCCACGAACGCCTGGCCGGGCCACCCCGGCCGGGCGTTCGTTTCTGTATCCGACCGCTGGTTGAACCACCCACCGCTGGTTGAGCCACCCACCGCTGGTTGAGCCACTGACAGCTGGTTGAGCCGACGCGCGAGCGCCAGCGAGCCGTCGTGTCGAAACCAATAGACCGCACCCAGGAGCACCGAATGTTCGACAACGCCCAACCGCTGATCGACGAGTTCCACGACCTCGAGACGCAGCTCGCCGACCCCGCGCTGCACGCGGACCTGGCGCGCTCGCGCAAGGTCGGGCGGCGGTACGCGGCGCTGCGGCCGATCGTCGAGGGCATCGAGGAGTACCGCAGGCTCACCGACGACCGGGAGGCGGCGGCCGAGCTGGCCGCCGAGGATGCGTCCTTCGCCGAGGAGGTCGCCGACATCGATGCCCGCCTCGCGACGGCGACGGGGCGCCTCACCCGGCTGCTCGCGCCGCGGGATCCCAACGACGACGCGGACGCGCTCGTCGAGATCAAGTCGGGCGAGGGCGGCGACGAATCGGCGCTGTTCGCCGGCGACCTGCTGAAGATGTACACGCGTTACGCCGAACAGGTGGGCTGGAAGGTCGAGGTGCTCGACGAGCAGTCCACCGACCTCGGCGGCTACAAGTCCGTCACCGTCGCGGTGAAGGCGACAGGGGGCCAGGAGTTCGGGCCGTACGGGCGGCTCAAGTTCGAGGGCGGCGTGCACCGCGTGCAGCGCGTCCCCGTCACCGAGTCCCAGGGGCGCATCCACACGTCTGCGGCGGGCGTGCTCGTCATGCCCGACGTCGAGGCCGACGAGGTCGAGATCAACGACGACGACCTCCGCATCGACGTCTTCCGCGCCTCAGGCCCCGGAGGTCAGGGCGTCAACACCACCGACTCGGCCGTGCGCATCACGCACCTGCCCTCGGGCGTGGTCGTCAGCTGCCAGAACGAGCGCTCGCAGCTGCAGAACCGCGAGTCCGCCATGCGCATGCTCCGTGCCCGCCTGATCCAGGTGGCCGAGGAGAAGGCCGCCGCGGCCGCCTCCGACGCGCGCAAGTCGCAGGTCCGCACCGTCGACCGCTCGGAGCGCATCCGCACCTACAACTTCCCGGAGAACCGGATCACGGATCACCGGATCGGCTTCAAGGCGCACAACCTCGACGCCGTGCTCGACGGTTCCCTGACGGCCGTCCTCGACGCGCTGGCCGAACAGGACCTGGCCGAGCGGCTCGCCGGCGTCGGCTCGTGAGCGAGGCCGTCCACGAGGTGGCGCTGCGCCTCGCGTCGTCGTCGCCCAGCCCAGGGCCGGAGGCGCGACAGCTCGTCGCGCACGTGCTCGGGGTCGACGTCTCGCGCCTGATCGCTGCCCCGCCGCCGACGCCCGAGCAGCGCGCGGAGATCGATCGCCTCGCGGCGCGCCGCGCCGCCGGGGAGCCGCTGCAGCACCTCACCGGCGTGGCCTACTTCCGCCTCGACGAGCTCGCCGTGGGTCCGGGCGTGTTCATCCCCAGGCCTGAGACCGAGGAGATGGTCGGCTGGGCGCTGAAGGCCCTGGCCGGGCGTCCCGTCGGGAGCCGCCGCGTGGTCGAGCTGTGCGCCGGCTCCGGCGCCATCACCGCGGCGCTGTCCACCGAGCTGGGCGGCGTCGAACTGCATGCCGTCGAGCTGTCGCCGGAGGCCCACCCCTACCTGGAGCGCAACCTCGCCGGGCGCGGCGTCCGGGTTGAGCGCGGCGACATGGCCGAGGCCTTCCGGGATCTGGACGGAACCGTCGACCTGGTGATCGTCAACCCCCCCTACATCCCCACCGGGCACCTCGCCTTCCTGCCGAGCGACGTCGTCGACCACGAGCCCGGCCTCGCCCTCTTCTCCGGCGCCGACGGCCTGGACGCCATCCGCGTCGTGGCCGCGGTCGCCGCGCGGCTGCTCCGGCCCGGCGGGCTGCTCGCCACCGAGCACGACGACTCGCACCAGGACAAGGTGATCGGCCTGCTCGCGGCCGCGGGCTACGCCGACATCGAGGGGCACCCGGACCTGACCGGCCGCCCGCGCTTCGTGACCGCCTCGCTACCGACGGGCCACTAGGATCGGCACGTGACTGATACCGCCCGCGTCTTCGCGCTGGATACCGACCCGGAGGCCGGCCTCGTCGAGGCCGCGGCCGCCGTCGCCAACGGCGAGTGCGTCGTCCTCCCCACCGACACCGTCTATGGGATCGGCGCCAACGCCTTCGACCGCGCCGCCGTGCAGCGCCTGCTCGACGCCAAGGAGCGAGGCCGCGACATGCCGCCACCCGTGCTGATCGCCGAGCCCTCCATGCTGCGCGCCGTCGGCGACGACGTGCCGGACGCCGCCAAGGCGCTGGCGCACGCGTTCTGGCCGGGCGCCCTCACCCTGATCCTCAAGGCCCAGCCCAAGTCCGGGATGGAGCTGGGGGAGACGCGCGGCACGGTTGCCGTCCGGGTGCCGGACCACGACGGCGCCCGCGCGCTGCTGCGCCGCACCGGGCCGCTGGCCGTGAGCTCCGCCAATGTCTCCGGGCAGCCGCCCGCCACCACCGCGGCCGACGCGCTCGCCCAGCTCGGAGACCGCGTCGCCGTCTACCTCGACGGCGGAACCGCGCCGGGCGGCGTCGCCTCGACCATCGTCGACTTCGCCAGCACGCCCGACGGCGTGGTCCTGCGCGACGGCGCGCTCTCGTTGGAGCAGCTCCGCGAGCACGCGCCGACCGTCGCACCGAAGGCAGTGCCGGTCGCGGAACCCGAGCCCCTGCCGGAACCGGAGCCCGCGGCCGAAGCGGAGGAGGACCCCGAGGAGATCGGGGAGGCAGAAGAGCCGACCGAGCTGATCGCGCCGAGCGACGGGCAGCCCACGCCCTAATGCGCGAGTACCTGCTCGTGCTGCTGGTGGCGGCGGGCGTGACGTATCTCCTGGCAGGACTCTGCCGCCGCGTCGCCGTGCGGACCGGGATGCTCGCGCCGGTGCGCAGCCGGGATGTACACACCTTTCCCATCCCGTACCTCGGGGGCGTCGCGATGCTCGGCGGCCTCGCGGTGGCGTTCCTGCTCGCGCTCCAGATGCCCTTCCTCGGCCGCTATGCCGTCGTCGCGCACGACGCGTACGCCGTGCTGTGGGCCGGCCTGGTGATCTGCGTCGTCGGGGTGCTCGACGACAAGTACGACCTGCCGCCCTGGGTGAAGTTCGCGGGGCAGATCACCGCTGCGGGCGTCGCGGTGGCCGGCGGCGTGCGGCTGTACTGGATCCCGCTGCCGGACCGGATCGTCGGGCTCGATCCGGCGAGCAGCATCATGATCACCGTCGTGGTGATCGCGCTCTGCGTCAATGCCGTCAACATGGTCGACGGGCTCGACGGGCTGGCCGCCGGCGTGGTGGCGATCGGCTCCGGCGCCTTCTTCGCCTACACCTACGTGCTCGCCTACGAGCAGGAGCTCGTCCGCTCGACGACCGCCAGCCTCGTCACCGTGGCGACGTGCGGGATCGCGCTCGGGTTCCTGCTGCACAACTGGCATCCCGCCAAGATGTTCATGGGGGACACCGGCGCCATGCTGCTGGGCCTGCTCATGGCGCTGAGCACCATCTCCTACACGGGCCAGCTCGACTCGGGAGCCGTCGCGGCGGGCAGCGACGTCATCCCGGCGATGCTGCCGATCCTGCTGCCCGTGGCCGCGCTCGCGCTGCCCCTGCTGGACCTGGTCCTCGCCTGGGTCCGCAGGGCCTCGCGGGGCCAGCATCCGTTCTCCGCCGACAAGCAGCACCTGCATCATCGCCTCCTGGAGCGGGGGCACTCGCACCGCGGCGCCGTGCTCCTGATGTACGCGTGGACGGCCGCCGCGTCGTTCGGCCTCGTGGCCATCGCGTTGACGCACCAGGTGATGGTTGCGGCCCTCGTGCTCGTCGCGCTCGTCCTGCTCGCCTTCCTCACTCGACGCCCCTTCCTGACCGCCGCGGAGGACGGCCGTGGCTGAGCGGAAGGTGTCGGCGGCGACGATCAGGGCGCGCCAGATGATGATGGGCGGGGTCGTGATGGGCCACGTCGTCGGATTCACGGTGATCGGACTGGCGCTGGCCATGGGCGGACCGGGGGCCGCGCTGACCGCCGCGCTGGGCTTCGCCGCCGTCGTCATCTTCTACGGGATCGGCCAGGCGCTGGAGGTCGTCGCCTCGGAGATGGTGCCGGCGCAGGGCCTCATCCTGGTGCTCGTCAGCTACGCGGTCCGGGTCGTCGGGATCGCCGCCGGGCTCTGGCTGCTGCTGGGCCTTCCGCAGGTCGCGCCCCTTGTCTCGCCCCCTTGGCTGGTGGCGAGCGTCGCGGGAACGGTGTTCGCCTGGGTGACCGGCGTCGTGCTCGTCGCGGCGCGGCAGAGGGTGCCCGTCTACGACAACGAGTACGAGGCGCCGCGTGTTCAGGATGACGACTGATGTGGATAACCGACGCGTTCTTACGCTAGGCTCCTACCGACATGGGCACCACCGATTCGCCACCCAAGGGTCCAGAACGTTCTGGTCCTTCGGGGAACGAGGACGGCATGGTCGTACTGAGCTACATCCTCGCGGGACTGATTTTCTACGGGGGACTGGGTTGGGTTGGTGACCATTATCTGAAAACCTCGTGGCTGTTGCCGCTCGGCCTCATCCTGGGCCTGGCGACCAGCATCTACCTGATCATCAAGCGATACGGGAGCGGTACGTGACTCTGGCGCTACTTCCGATGGAGACCGGCGGCGGCTATGAGCCCCCGGGCGTAGGCGACTTCATCTTCGACTCCGCCTGGCCCGGTGTCTTCCCCGATTGGCTGAACAAGCCTGCCCTGCAGGCGATCATCGGTGCCCTGCTCGTCATCATCCTCTGGTGGATCGCGGCGCGTCGCCTCAAGGTGAAGCCCTCCAAGGGCCAGTTCGTCGCCGAGTACTTCTACGAGTTCGTGCGCAACGGCATCGCCCGCGACATCCTGCACCACGACTTCCGGAAGTTCCTTCCCTTCCTGCTCGCCCTGTTCTCGTTCATCCTCGTGAACAACTGGTTCGGCGAGCTCTTCCTCTTCATGTATCCCACGTTCGCGAACGTGGGATACGCCTATGGCCTCGCCATCCTCTCGTGGTGCGTCTACGTCGGCGCGGGGTTCAAGAAGTGGGGCTTCGGCTTCCTCAGGAAGTCGCTGATCCCCGAGGGCGTGCCGGGCTACCTCCTGCCGCTCGTGATGCCGCTGGAGTTCCTCGCCACTTTCATCACCCGGCCGGTCACCCTGGCCCTCCGTCTCTTCGCCAACCTGTTCGCCGGCCACCTCGTGGTGCTGGTGTTCGTGGTCGGCGGCGGATTCCTGCTGACCTACGCCGACAACACGTTCTACAACGTGGCCGGTGGCGTCTCGCTCCTGTTCAGCATCGTCATCCTCCTGCTCGAGCTCTTCATCGGCGCCCTGCAGGCCTATATCTTCACCGTCCTGACCGCCCAATACGTGTCGACCTCGATCGCCGAGGCGCACTGACCAACCCGACTTCCGGCTCGCCCGAGCCGAGAAGCCATCCGAAAGGAAAAAGATGCTGTCCCTCCTCGAAATCACCGGCAACCTGAACATGATCGGTTACGGCATCGCGACGATCTCCCCGGCCCTCGGCGTGGCCTGGATCTTCGCGTCGGTCATCAACGGCACCGCCCGTCAGCCGGAGGCCCGTGGCGCGATGATGAGCACCGCCTTCATCGGCTTCGCCGTTGTTGAGGCGCTGGCCATCATCGGCATCGCCCTCGCGTTCGTCCTCTGAGCGGCGTCATGATCCCCACTCTTGGGGTGCTGCAAGAGATCAATCTCGGGCCTCTTGCGCCCCACCATCCGGTCGAGATCATCGTCGGCATCGTGCTGGCGCTGGTGATCACCCTCATCATGTGGAAGGCGATCGTTCCCGCGTTCGAGAAGATGTACGCGGAGCGGTCCGACAAGATCGAGGGCGGCATGCAGCGTGCGGCCGCGGCCGAGGCACGAGCCGAAGCGGCGCTCGCCGACTACACGCACCAGCTCACCGCTGCGCGTGAGGAGGCGGCACGGATTCGCGAGGACGCCAAGAACCAGTCGGCGACCATCCTCGCCGAGGCACGTGAGGCGGCTCAGAAGGAGTCGGCTCGCATCCTCGACGCGGGGCGTGCGCAGCTGGACGCCGAGCGTTCCCAGCTGCTCGTCGAGCTGCGCGGCCAGGTCGGCGGCATCGCCACCGACCTCGCGGGCAAGATCGTCGGCGAGTCGCTGACCGACGACGAGCGCGCCCAGCGCACGATCGATCGGTTCCTCGCCGAGCTTGAGACGGCAGGTCAGGCCCGATGACGGCCCGCGACGCTGCCATCGCAGAGCTTGACGCCGCCGTGGACGCCATCGCCACCGATGCCGCCACCGCCGTCGAGCTGTTCGCCGTCGTCGATCTGCTCGACGGCCAGCCGATGCTGCGTCGATCCCTGTCGGACCCTTCGTCGTCTGACGAGTCGCGCGCCGAACTCGCCCAGCGCCTGTTCGCCGGGAAGGTGGCTCCCGCCACGCTCGGCGTGCTGCAGGCAGTCGTCAAGGCCTCGCACCGGAGCGGCAACGCCCTGGTCGCGGCCCTCGACCGGCAGGGTGTGCGCCTCGCCCTCCGCCAGGCCCAGGACACCGGGCAGCTGGAGGACGTGACCGCCGAGCTCTACCAGGTCTCGGTCCTCGTGGACGAGAACCACGACCTCGGGGCGGTCCTCCGGGACCCCGCCTACCCGGTGGAGGCCAAGCGCGGCCTCGTCGCGGGGCTGGTGCAGGGCAAGGTCTCGGGCACGACGCTCGAGCTGGTCAACCGTGCGGTCAACGCGCGCCGTCGGACCTTCGGCCTCACCGTCCAGGGGTACCTGGACATGGCGGCGAAGTTCGCTGGTCAGCGGATCGCGAAGGTGACCGTCGCGCGGGAGCTGGACCCGGGCCGGGTCGCCCGGCTGAAGGCGGCTCTCGAGGCCCAGGTCGGTGTGCCGGTGACCCTTCAGGTCGCCGTCGACCCCGCCGTGCTGGGTGGCGTGAACATCTCCCTCGGCGACGACGTATACGAATCAACCGTTGCTGCCCGGCTCGAAGACGCCCGCCGGCAACTCATCAACCTGTGAGAACCAGAAAGTAGGACGCAATGGCTGAACTCACCATCAGCCCGGACGAGATCCGCAGCGCTCTTGACGACTTCGTCAAGACGTACGAGCCGGCGGGGGCCTCGCGCACCGAGGTCGGCACCGTCGTCAGCTCCGGCGACGGCATCGCCCGAGTCGAGGGCCTTCCCTCGGCGATGGCGAACGAGCTGCTGCGATTCGAGAACGGAACCCAAGGCATCGCCCTGAACCTGGACGAGCGTGAGATCGGCGTCGTCGTCCTCGGCGACTCTGAGGGCATCGACGAAGGCTCGATCGTGCACGGCACGGGCGACGTCCTCTCGGTCCCGGTCGGCGACGGCTACCTCGGTCGCGTCGTCGACGCGATGGGCAACCCGATCGACGGCCTCGGCGAGATCACCGGCATCGAGGGACGCCGCGCGCTCGAGCTGCAGGCCGCCGGCGTCATGGACCGCCAGGAGGTCCGGGAGCCGCTGCAGACCGGCCTGAAGGCCATCGACGCGATGATCCCGATCGGCCGCGGCCAGCGCCAGCTGATCATCGGCGACCGCAAGACCGGCAAGACCGCCATCGCGATCGACACGATCATCAACCAGAAGTCCAACTGGGAGTCGGGCGACCCCACGAAGCAGGTCCGCTGCATCTACGTCGCCGTCGGCCAGAAGGGCTCGACCATCGCCGAGGTGCGCGGCACCCTGGAGAAGGCCGGCGCGCTCGAGTACACGACCATCGTGCACGCCCCCGCGTCCGACCCGGCGGGCTTCAAGTACATCGCCCCCTACTCCGGATCGGCGATCGGCCAGCACTGGATGTACGCAGGCAAGCACGTCCTCATCGTGTTCGACGACCTGACCAAGCAGGCCGAGGCCTACCGCGCCATGTCGCTCCTGCTGCGTCGTCCCCCGGGCCGCGAGGCATACCCCGGTGACGTGTTCTACCTCCACTCCCGCCTGCTGGAGCGCTGCGCGAAGCTCTCCAACGAGCTCGGCGGCGGCTCGATGACGGGCCTCCCGATCATCGAGACGAAGGCCAATGACGTGTCGGCCTACATCCCGACCAACGTGATCTCCATCACCGACGGCCAGATCTTCCTCCAGTCCGACCTGTTCAACGCGAACCAGCGCCCGGCGGTCGACGTCGGCGTCTCGGTCTCCCGCGTCGGCGGCGCCGCGCAGGTCAAGGCCATGAAGCAGGTCTCCGGCTCGCTTAAGATCAGCCTCGCGCAGTACCGCGACATGCAGGCCTTCGCGATGTTCGCGTCCGACCTCGACGCCGCCAGCCGCCGCCAGCTCGACCGGGGCGCCCGCCTCACCGAGCTGCTGCGCCAGGGCCAGTACGCGCCGTACCCGGTCGAGAAGCAGGTCGTCAGCGTCTGGGCGGGCATCGAGGGGCACTTCGACGACGTTCCCGTCGACGACGTGCTGCGCTTCGAGCAGGAGTTCCTGGACTACCTCGCCCACAACGGCGACGTGCTGAGCGGCATCGCCTCGGACTTCCAGTTCGGCGACGACCGCAAGGAGGCGACGCTCAAGGCCCTGCGCGACTTCAAGCAGCTTTTCCGCACGTCGGAGGGCAAGCTGCTCGTCGGCCGCGAGGAGCACGCGCCGTTGGGTGACGAGGAGATCGGCCAGGAGACGATCACCCGTCCGAAGCGGGGTTAACGGGATGGCTAGCAGTCTGCGCGAGCTTCGAGAGCGTCGTCGTGCCACCACGACGACGAAGAAGATCACCCGCGCCATGGAGTTGATCGCGGCGTCGCGCATCGTCAAGGCCCAGCAGGCCGCTCGCGCGGCCATGCCGTACACCCTGGAACTGGATCGCGCGATGTCGGCGCTCGCTTTCGCGAACGACAAGATCGAGCATCCGCTCCTGACGGCGGTACCGAATCCGAAGCGCTCCGCGCTGCTGGTCGTCACCAGCGACCGGGGGCTGGCCGGCGCGTACTCGTCGAACGCCATCAAGGCCGCGGAGCAGCTTCGGGCGAAGCTGGCCGCGGAGGGGCAGGAGATCGACCTGTACGTGACGGGGCAGAAGGGCGTCGCCTACTGCGACTTCCGCAACATCCCGATCGTGCAGAGCTGGACCGGTTTCTCCGACCGGCCCACCTACGCCCACGCCCGAGAGATCGCCGAGGTGCTCACGGCCACCTTCCTGGCCGACACCGAGGCGGGAGGCGTGGACCAGCTCCACACCGTCGGCACTCGCTTCGTCTCCATGGTCAAGCAGGTCCCGCTGCCTCGCCGGTTGCTCCCGATCGCGATCGTCGACGCCAACGACCTGCCTCTGGATGACAGCGCGGCCCCGGTCGAGCAGTCGAACCCGATCTACGCGTTCGAGCCGGACCCGACCACCGTGCTGGATGCCCTGTTCCCGATGTTCGTCGCGAACCGCATCTTCTTCGCGCTGCAGATGTCTGCGGCGTCCGAGCTGGCCAGCCGCCAGCGGGCGATGAAGTCGGCGACGGACAACGCGCAGGCCCTGATCGAGCAGCTGACCCGCGAAGCGAACCAGGCGCGTCAGGCCGAGATCACCCAAGAAATCACTGAAATCGTCGGTGGCGCCTCGGCGCTCGCCGAGTCAGCCGGAAACGAATGAGGAAACAAATGACTGCCACTGTGAGCGAGACGAAGCCTGCCACCGCAGGTGGCATCGGTCGCGTCGCCCGCGTCATCGGCCCGGTTGTGGACGTCGAGTTCGCGGGCGATCAGATCCCCGAGATCGGCAACGCCCTGCTCGTCGACACCGAGGTGATGGGCGAGAAGCGGACCATGACTATGGAGGTTGCCCTTCACGTGGGTGACAACCTGGTGCGTGCCATCGCGCTGAAGCCGACCGACGGCATGCGCCGTGGCGCCGAGGTGCGCGACACCGGCGCGCCGATCTCTGTGCCCGTCGGCGACGTCACGAAGGGCCACGTCTGGAACGTGACCGGCGACGTGCTCAACGCCGATCCCGCCACTGTCGAGATCACCGAGCGCTGGCCGATCCACCGTCCCGCGCCGAAGTTCGACGCCCTCGAGTCGCGCACCCAGATGCTGGAGACCGGCATCAAGGTCCTCGACCTGCTGACCCCGTACGTGCAGGGCGGCAAGATCGGCCTGTTCGGCGGCGCCGGCGTCGGCAAGACGGTCCTCATCCAGGAGATGATCTACCGCATCGCGCACAACTTCGGCGGCACCTCGGTGTTCGCAGGCGTGGGCGAGCGCACCCGCGAGGGCAACGACCTCATCAACGAGATGGAGGAGGCGGGCGTCCTCAAGGACACCGCGCTTGTGTTCGGCCAGATGGACGAGCCCCCGGGCACCCGTCTCCGTGTCGCGCTGTCGGCCCTGACCATGGCGGAGTACTTCCGCGACGTGCAGAACCAGGACGTGCTGCTGTTCATCGACAACATCTTCCGCTTCACGCAGGCGGGCTCCGAGGTGTCGACGCTGCTCGGCCGCATGCCGTCCGCGGTGGGCTACCAGCCCAACCTGGCCGACGAGATGGGCCAGCTGCAGGAGCGGATCACGTCGACGAAGGGCCACTCGATCACCTCGATGCAGGCGATCTACGTTCCCGCCGACGACTACACCGACCCGGCGCCGGCCACCACGTTCGCGCACTTGGACGCCACCACCGAGCTCTCCCGTGAGATCGCCTCGCGTGGCCTCTACCCGGCCGTGGACCCGCTGTCGTCGTCGTCGCGCATCCTCGACCCGCAGTACATCGGTCAGGACCACTACAACGTCGCGGTGCGCGTGAAGCAGATCCTCCAGCGCAACAAGGAGCTGCAGGACATCATCGCCATCCTGGGCATCGATGAGCTGTCCGAAGAGGACAAGATCGTCGTCAACCGGGCGCGGCGCATCCAGCAGTTCCTGTCGCAGAACACCTACATGGCCGAGAAGTTCACGAACATCCCGGGCTCGACGGTGCCGCTGGCCGACACCATCGAGTCGTTCAAGATGATCTGCAACGGCGACGTCGATCACATCGCCGAGCAGGCGTTCTTCAACGTCGGCGGCATGGAAGACGTCATGGCGAACTGGGCCAAGATCCAGAAGGAAAACTGATCCATGGAGCGTCAACCGCTCGAAGTTGGGGTCGTTTCCGCGGACCGCGTCGTCTGGTCCGGCACGGCGATCAATGTCATCGCGCGCACGGTCGAGGGCGATATCGGCATCCTGCCGGGGCACGAGCCGCTGCTCGCGCTGCTGGTGCCGGGCGTCGTCGAGATCGTCACGGCCGATGGCCGGAGTGAGGCGATCGCCGTCGACGGCGGGTTCATCTCGGTGGCGCATGGTCACGTGTCGATCCTCAGCCAGGTGATCCTGCTCGGTCACGAGGTGGGTCTCGAGGAGGCCCACCGGGAGTTGGCACCGCTGTCCGCCAAGGCTTTACAGGGCCAGGCCGACGACCACGAACTGCACCGGCTCCGTATCCTCAAGGCGCAGATCCGTGCCGGCGAGGCCGCGGCGAAGCAGGCGGCAAGCTAGTAACAAGACGCTCAGGGCGGTCCCGTTAGGGGCTGCCCTGAGTGCGTATCTGGGGGAGGGAACGCCGGTGCCGTGGGACATCGTCATCGTGACGCTGATGTGCGTCTTCGTCGCGCTGCTGCCCTTTGCGCTGCTCTACCTCCGCCGCCGCTGGCTCACTGGCCAGGGCGGCCTTTTTGATTGCGCCTATCGTCTGCGCGAGGACGCCTCCGGCGCGGGGTGGATGCTCGGCGTCGCCCGCTACCGGGGGGAGAACCTGGAGTGGTTCCGGTCGTTCTCGCTCAGCCTGCGCCCCAAGATGGTCTTCCCCCGCGCCCTCACCTCGTACGTGCACCAGCGCTCCCCGGTCGGCCTGGAGGCCATCGCCCTTTTCGAGGACTCGATGATCGTGACGCTCCGGGACCGGGTGTCCGGCCGCAGCAGCGCGCTGTCGATGGCCCCCGAGGAGGTGCTGGCGCTGATGAGCTGGCTGGAATCGGCACCCCCCGGAAGCCACTACCTCCCGACCAGCGCGGACTCTCCGCTCTGAACCACCCCTGTCGCGCCGGACTTGGTCGAGTTCGTGTGGGCAGTCCTGAGAGAGTTGTCGTGCGGCGCCTGCGGTGCAGGTGCGGCGTTCTGGTTCGTGGTCGCGGGCGGTGCGGGCTTTCTTCGAAGCGCCGCCCGACAACTCTCTCAGGACTGCCAGCGTCCGGGTTTGCGCGGTGCGCGAACCGCTACTCACCGGCTCCGGGGACGCCAGTTCTTTGAATCCGAGGCCACATCATTCCTGGAGCCCGCAGTCCGTGTCCGAAAGGGTTTGAGAGCTTCCGCAGGGACCTTGGAACGGCCTCAGTGGCGAGAGGGCTTCTCCCGGTCGGTGCCCGGGACCCACAAGACTTCGTGTTCGGTGCCGTTGGCGGCGCGGCTCATGATGAACAGCAGGTCGGAGAGCCGGTTCAGGTAGGTGATGGCCAGCGGGTTCACGCCGCCGACCGCGTCGAAGCCGTGCTCCTCGGCGCAGCGCCAGGCGGCGCGCTCGGCGCGGCGGGCGATCGTGCGGGCGACGTGCAGCTGCGCGCCGGACGGCGAGCCGCCGGGGAGGATGAAGCTGCGCAGGACCGGCAGGTTCTCCTGGAGTTCGTCGCAGAAGCCCTCGAGGCGGTCGATGCCGTGCTGCTCGATCCGCAGCGGCTCCCACTTCGGGGCGGGGTCGAGCGGATTGGCGATGTCCGAGCCGAGGTCGAACAGCTCGTTCTGGATCAGCCCGAGCATCTCGACGACCCGCTCCGGGAGGCCGCCGAGGGCCAGCGCGACGCCGATGGCCGAGTTCGCCTCGTCGACGTGGCCGTACGCCTCGACGCGGAGGTCCGTCTTGCGGACCTCCGAGTTGTCGACCAGGCGGGTCGTGCCCTTGTCGCCCGTGCGCGTGTAAATCTTGCTCAGTGTGACCATGCCCGCCAATCTATGCCAGAGTGGAGCGCGTGCGCACGCTGACCAGCTTCCCCCTCGTCCTCGCCGTATCGGCGCTCGCGCTCGCGGGCTGCGCTGACGCCAACAACACGAACCCGGGCAACGCCGCCGCGGGCACCGTGACCTGCGCCTACCCGCCCGACGGCGACCCGGCGCGCGCCGTCGACCCGCCGAACACCACGGACGTGTCCGCGACGGGCACGGTGACCGCCACGCTCTCGATGACCGCGGGCGACGTCACCCTGACGCTGGACAGGGCGAAGGCGCCGTGCACCGTCAACTCGTTCGCGTCCCTGGCCGAGCAGGGCTACTACGACGACACCGCCTGCCACCGCCTCGTCGACTACGGCATCTTCATCCTGCAGTGCGGCGACCCGACGGCCACGGGCACCGGCGGCCCGGGCTATACCGTCCCCGACGAGGTGGACGAGTCAGTCACCTACCCGGCAGGCACCGTCGCGATGGCCAAGCGCCAGGCGCCGAACACGGGCGGCTCGCAGTTCTTCCTCGTCTGGGACGACACCCCGCTTCCGCCGGAATACACCGTCTTCGGCACGATGGACGAGGCCGGACTCGACGTGGTCCGCGGGATCGCCGCGCAGGGCGTCGACGGCGTCGATGGCATGTCGCCGATCGCGGAGGCCCGCATCGAGTCGGTCACCTTGGGCTGACCGGCGTCGGTTCATTGGTAACGACCACGAGACGCGGTCGACTCCGTCGACGCGCCTCGGCTCAACCAGCGTGATGAGACTTCGTCGCGGTCCGGCTCAACCAGCGGAGGGGTGGCTCAGCCGGCGTGGTGAGACATCGTCGACGCGCCTCGGCTCAACCAGCGTGATGAGACTTCATCGCGGTCCGGCTCAACCAGCGGAGGGGTGGCTCAACCGGCGTCGCTGAGGAAGAGGCGGCAGACCTGGACGAAGGCCGCCGGATCCTCGGCGTGCACCCAGTGGCCGGCGCGCTTCAGCGTGACCTGACGGACGCGCGGGAACAGAGCGCGCATCGGCTCGACGTGCTCCGGCTGGACGTACGGGGAACGGCCGCCGTTGACCCAGACGACCGGGCCGTCGTAGGTGGCGTGGATGGGATACCAGCCGCCGACCTCGTGCAGCGAGTCGCCGAGGAGGTCGAGGTTCGCGGCCCAGGACCAGTGCTCGCCCTTGTGCCGCAGGTTCTGCAGCAGGAAGCGGCGCACGACGACGTCCGGGATCTCCGCCGTCAGCAGCTGCTCGGCCTGGCCGCGGCTGGTGATGTGATCGAGATCGAGGCGGCGCAGCGCGGAGACCAACGACGCGAAGTTCTGCGCGGCCTCGTTGCGGGCGGGCGAGATGTCGACCACCATCAGCCGCTCCACCAGCTCCGGGTGGCGCAGCGCCAGCCGCATGGCGATCTTCCCACCCAGCGAATGACCGATGAGGACCACCAGGGTCGGCACGTGCTCGCGGAGCCAGTCGGCGACCAGGTCGGCCTGCTCGTCCAGGTCGAACTCCTCGGTCCAGGGGGAGAGGCCGTGGTTCGGCAGGTCGACCAGGTGGCAGGTGGCGACGTCGGCCAGCGCCGTCGCGATCGAGCCCCAGTTCTTGCCCTGGCCGAAGAGGCCGTGCAGGAACACGACGTGGCGGGGACCGGAGCCGACGGTCAGCGCATTGAGCTTCACGCGCGCCCCCAGCAATGCGGGTGCCAGTGCCGGCGCACCTCGAGGCCGCTGCCTGCGCCGAGCGGCGCGGTGACGGGCCAGACCACGACATGGGCGGTGCCGGGGACCACCTGATGCAGGCAGCCGGGGCACGTGTAGGGCTTCTCCGCGCGGTGGGCGGGCACATCCCGCGCGATGTATTCGACGCCCCCGCGGACGACCTTGCGCTGGGAGCCGCCGCTCAGCAGCGGCCGCGGCTCGCGGAGGTGCTTCGAGGGGCGGCGCGCCATCAGAACAGCCGCTCGTCGGCGTTGTCGAGGCCGCGCAGCGCGTCATAGTCGACGAGGCGGCACTCGATGCCACGGTCGGCGGCGAGCGTGCGGGCCTGGGGCTTGATCTGCTGGGCCGCGAAGATGCCGCGCACCGGGGCCAGCTGGGGATCGCGGTTCATGAGCTCGAGGTAGCGGGTCAGCTGCTCGACGCCGTCGATCTCGCCGCGTCGCTTCACCTCGACGGCGACGTGGGAGCCGGCCGGGTCGCGCAGCAACAGATCGACGGGGCCGATGGGGGTGAAGTGCTCCCGCCGGACCAGGCGCATGCCCTCGCCGAGCGTCGAGGGATGCTCGGCGAGCAGCGCCTGAAGGTGCGCCTCGACGCCGTCCTTCTGGAGTCCGGGGTCGGTGCCCAGCTCGTGCGCCGAGTCGTGGAAGACCTCGGCGAGAGAGATGTGAAGCGTGTCGCCGTCCTTGGCCTTGACCTGCCACACCTCTGTGACCCCGAGGGCGTCGGCCGCGTCCGGGTCGGGGCCTGCGACGGTGAGGGTGCAGGGCGGGCTCATCCAGTTGAGCGGCTTGTATGCGCGGTCGTCGGCGTGGACGGACACGGACCCGTCGGCCTTCACGAGGATGAGCCGGGTGGCCATCGGCAGGTGGGCCGTCAACCGCCCTACGTAGTCCACCTGGCAGCGAGCAATCACCAAACGCACCGTCTCAACCTACCCGCGAGGTCAGGAGGCGTCCAACGCCGGCTGCACCATCTCGCGGTACAGCAGCAGGACCGCTGCCGTGGTCGGGATGGCGATCACCGCGCCGATGACGCCGAAGAGCATGCCGCCGATGATGGCCGACAGCACGACGAGGGCCCCCGGCACCTTGACCGTGCGGCGCATGACGTTGGGGTAGATGACGTACGCATCGAACTGCTGGTAGATCAGGAAGTACACGATGGTGGCGATGCCGATGGTGGGGTTGACCGCGAAGCCCACCAGCGCCACCGACACCATGGCCAGCGAGGACCCGACGAGCGGGATGAAGCAGAACATGGCGACGACGAAGGCGAGCGCGAGCGAATAGGAGCCCAGTCCCGCGATGTTCATGAAGATGAACGAGCAGACCGACGCGACCGTGACGATCACGAACATGCCGGTGATGTAGCCGGAGACGCCGCGGAAGATCTCGTCGGCGAGGTAGCGCGCGCGTGGGCGGCGGCTAGCCGGGGCGAGCGCGTAGATCGTCTCCTTGATGGTGGGCAGCGAGGCCAGGAAGTAGATGGTGAGCACGAGCGTGACGATCACGGAGAAGACCATGTTGACGACGAGCCGGCCCGCGCCGAGGATGCCGCCGAACAGGTTGTTGATGAGCGAGCCCGAGGTGATGAACTGCTCGATCTTCTCGACGATCTGGTACTCCTCCTCGATCTCCCATACCCGCGGATGCAGCGTCATCCTGTCCAGCAGCCCGGGGAGGTTGCGCATCAGCGCGGTCGTCTGCTCCGTGACGACGGGAACGAAGGCCACGAAGCCGAGCGCGACGACGCCGAAGAGCAGCAGCGTGACGATGAGGACCGCCAACGGCCGCGGCAGCCGTCGGCGGGTCAGGAACTCGACCGCAGGGTTGAGGCCGAGCGCGAGGAAGAGCGCGAGGACGACGAGCAGCAGCACGCTCTGGACGTTGTAGACGGCAAGGGCGAGCGCGGCCGCGACGATCACGCCCCATGCGCCGAGGAAGCCGACCGCAAACGGCGAGCGTCGCCTGACCCCGTCGGGCGGTGGGGGAAGCGGCGGGACAGGGGTGACCGGCTCGAGGGGAGGCGGCGTGATCAGCGTGCGAGCCTCGCGCCCCGCCCTGCCCAGCGCGCGGCGCATGAAACCACGGGGCCGTGGCCCGCGGGTCTCCGGGAGCGCGTCCGGGTCTTCGGGGGTCGGGGTCACTGGCGTGGCTTCACCTGCGGGATGATGGTCGTCGGCTCGTCCGCGGCGAATCGTGCCTCCGATTCCTCGGCCAGTGCGCGCAGGTTGCCGAGGGTGGCGAGCGCCTGGTGGCGCTTCGATTCGAGGTCCGCGATCTCGCGCTCGAGCTCCTCCCTGCGCCACGCCAGCTTCTCCTCGAGTTCCTCGACCACCGCGGCGGCACGGCGACGGGTGGCGGCCAGCTTCTCCTCGGACTCGCGATTGGCTGCCAGCCGGATGTCTTCCGCCTCGGCGATGGCGTCCGTCCTGGCCTTCTGGGCCTCGTCCTGCGCCGCGGCGGCACGGGCGGCCGCGGCGTCGGCAGCCGCCGCCGCATCCGACAACTGCTGCGCGATCTTCTCCTCGGCGTCCTTCGCCTGTTCCGAGACCCGAGCGAGCGTGGCCTCGGCGGTGGCAGCCGCCTCGGCCTGGATCTGGGCCGCGCGCTTGGCGGCCTCCTGGCCCACCCGGGCCGCGTCGATCGCCGTCGACTCGGCGAGCGCCAACGCCCGGGCGGCCGCGGCGTCGTCTGAGGCCTTCGCCCGTTGCCGGGCCTCGCTGAGGATGAGGTCGGCGTCCCGGCGCGCCGCCGCGAGCGCCTCCTTGCCCGCCTCGGCCTGTTCCTGGCGCAGCTGCCGGAGCCCGGAGAGCCCGGTCAGGCGGATGTCGTCAGCCTCCTGCTGCGCCGCTTCGCGGAGCTCCGCGCTGGTGCGCCGGGCCTCGATCTTGATCCGCTCGCCCTCGCGCGTGGCGCGCGAAACGATGTCCGCGGCCTGGGCCTCCGCGGCGCGCAGGAGGGCGGTGGTGTGCGCGCCGAGCCGGGTGAAGTCCGTGGTGCCCAGCTGGGCCCGGATGAGTTCGGTCTGGTGCCGCGCCTCGCGCAGGTCCGCCCGCAGCTGGCTCGCCCTCGACTCGACCTCGCGCACGTACCCGTCGACGGTGTTCTTGTCGTAGCCGAGCATGGCGTGCGGGAAGCTGCCGGCGGCTGACGCGCGCTCGTCGAAGAGGTTGAGGCCGGTCTCCTCGGTCTCCAGGTCGCGAGGTGTATCGCTCACCAGAATTCCTTCCTTGATGACTACGGGGTCGAGACTAGTGGGTGGCTCCGACAAAGTGGCGGGGACACGACGGGGCGGGACGGCCCAGCCGCCCCGCCCCGCGCGAGAGATCCGTGGCGGTCAGTGCTCCGCCGCGTCCTTGGGGAGCTCGACCAGCTCGAGCAGCACGCCCCGGGCGTCCTTGGGGTGCACGAAGTTGATGCGCGAGCCGCCGGTGCCGCGCTTCGCCTCGGGGAAGAGCAGCCGCATGCCGCGCTCCTTGAGGACGGCGCTCACGTGGTCGAGGTCGGCGACGCGGTAGGCCAGCTGCTGCATGCCGGGGCCGTTGCGGTCGAGGAACTTCGCGATGGTCGAGTTCTCGTTCAGCGGGGCGAGCAGCTGGATCTTGGCGTTCTCTTCGCCCTGCTCGCCGGTGCCGATCATCGCCTCGGCGACACCCTGCTCCTCGTTGACCTCACGGTGCAGTTCGCGCCAGCCGAAGACCTCTGAGTGGAACGCGATGGCCTCGTCGAGGTCCGGGACGGCAAGGCCGACGTGATCGATGCAGATGAACAGGTCAGAATTCTCCATGGGCCAAGCTTGGCACACCGGCGAGTCGCGGGAGCGAGCGGGGTCGACCTCGTGCAGACTGTTACCTCGGGACTAACGCGAGGAGGGCGCCCGTGGTCAACTGGATCAAGAAGATCCTGCTGGTGCTCGTCGCCGCATTCGTTCTCTTCTACCTCTTCACGCGGCCGGAGGCCGCCGCCGAGGCCGTGCGTTCCTTCTTCGGCGCGTTCGAGTCGATCGGCCGTTTCTTCAGCTCGCTCGCGGGATAGCCATGAGCGTCGTCTGGCGCTTCCTCGATCCCAACGTCGACGCGCACCTGCTCACCGTCGAGGGCGAGGTCGTCATCGACGAGGTGCGCAAGCACTGGGCCGCCTCCGTCGGCTGGTACGTCGTGATGGGGCTCAGCATTCCGCTGTTCCTGGCGATGATCTGGGCGCGCGGATACTTCTGGATCCCGCTCCTGCTCGGGCTCGCGGCTCTCGCCGTCGGGATGTGGAAGGTCCACGTGGTGCACATGGACCGGTTCGTGATCACGAACATGCGCGTGTTCCGCGTGCACGGGGTGTTCAACACGCACCTGGCGACGATGCCGATGAGCCGGATCCTCGACATCTCGATGTCGCGCTCGCTGCTCGGGCACCTCCTCGGCTACGGGCACTTCGTCTTCGAGACCGCCGCGCAGGACCAGGGCCTCCGCGCCATCCGGTTCGTCGGCGATCCCGAGCGCCGCGACCTGACCATCCAGCGCGTCATCCAGTTGACCGGTCTGCGGCAGACGATGGACGTCGGCCGCTGGACCTCCGAGGACTCCGTCGATCCCGACGGTACGTAGCTTCTCAGGAACTAATTTCGGCGAGGCTCTTGACATCGATGATGAATCGATTAATCATTCTCTCATGGGAAAAGGAGCAACGCTGCGTCAGGTAGCCGAGCGGGCCGGGGTGTCCCCGGCGGCCGCGTCCGCCGTGCTGAGCAACAAGCAGGGCGGGTCGATCCGCGTCGGCGAGTCGACGGCCCAGCGCGTGCGCGCCGCCGCGGACGAACTGGGCTACTCGCCGAATCGGACCGCTCGCGCCCTGCGTACCAAGCGGTCGCAGCTTCTGGGCATCGTCATCCCGGACATCACCAACCCGCTGTTCCCGAAGTTCGTCCGGGCCGCGCAGGAGCGGGCCGAGGAGCTCGGCTATTCCACGATGGTCTGGGACACCTGGGGTGAGGCGAGCCGGGAGCGGAAAGCGCTCAGCACCCTGCACGCACACGGCGTCGACGGGATCGTGCTGGTGTCCAACCACCTGACCGCGGCCGACCTCCGCGACGTCGTGGCCGCCGGCGTGGTGGTGGCGGCCACCGACTCGGAGATCGATGACGACCGGATCGATCGGGTGTCCGAAGACCTGGCCGAGGGCGCGCGACGGGCCACCCGGCACCTCCTCGAGCAGGGCCACACCCGCATCGCCCACATCGCCGGCGACCTCGCCGTCGCCGCGGGCCGCTACCGACGCGACGGCTACCTCGAGGCGCTCGCCGAGGCGGGTCTCACCGGGCACGTGGCCGGCGGCTCGTCGTTCGCGGCCGACGCGGGGGAGCGCGCCATGGCCGATCTGCTCGCCGCCGCGGACCGGCCGACGGCCGTCTACGCCGCCAACGACATGCTCGCCATCGGCGCGCTGCGTGCCGCCCGTGCGGCGAACCTGAGCGTCCCGGCCGATGTCGCCGTCGTCGGCACGGACGACATCCCGCAAGCCGACGTCACCCAGCCCGCGTTGACCACCCTGGACGTCCGCTCCCGCTCGGTCGCGACCCGCCTCGTCGAGGTCGTCGTCGAACGCATCCAGGACGATCGCGCCGCCCCGGTCCGCGAGATCGTCACGCCGGTGCTGGTGCGCCGGGCGAGTTCCTGACCTTCACCCCTGAACCCACTGAACCCACGACCCAAGGAGAACCCATGTCCACACGCTCACTCCCTCGCCTCGGCGCGCTCGCCGTCGCCGCCACCACCGCCCTCGCGCTCGCCGCCTGCTCCGGCGGCGAGGAGCCGGGCGCCACGGAGTCGACGAAGGTCCAGGTCCTGACCTTCGCCTCCCAGGAGCAGTTCCAGCCCCTCATCGACGCCTTCGCCAAGGTGAAGCCGGACATCACCATCGAGGTCCAGACGGTGCCGTTCAACGACCTCAACTCGGTGATCCAGAGCCGCGTGGGCGGCAAGGACAAGGAGGTCGACGTCTACATGGTCGACCAGCCCCGCCTCGCCAGCCTCGCATCGAAGGAGATGCTCGTCGACCTCACGGGCAAGGTCACCATTCCCGACGGGGCGGTCCTGCCCGACGCCGTCGAGGCCTCCACCTTCGACGGGAAGCTCTACGCCATGCCCGTGCAGACCTCCACGCAGCTCCTCTTCTACAACAAGGACCTGGCCGCGGCCGGCGACCTCGCCCCGACGACCTCGCCCGACGACCGCCTGACCTGGGAGCAGGTCGTCGCCGCGGGCACCGCCGCCAAGGGCGCGGGCGCCGTGTGGGGGCTCCTGTTCGAGCAGGGCGCCACCCCGTACCAGGTGCTGCCGCTCGTGCAGTCGCTCGGCGGAGGCAGCGGCCTCACCGGCGACGACAACCTGACCCCCGATCTGCTGACCCCGAATGGGAGAAGGGGATGCAGTGGTGGAGCCAGGTCCATGCCGACGAGGTCGTGCCGCGGGGGATGGGCTTCGGGGTGACGACGGAGACGTTCGCAAAGGGCGACGCGGCGTTCCTGCTGGCCGGCCCGTGGAACATCGGCATCCTCGGAGGCCAGGACCTCGACTTCGAGTGGGGCATCACCGCCCATCCCTTCTTCGAGGGCGGCAAGGCCGTCACGCCGACCGGGTCGATGGCCTGGGGGATCAATCCCGGCTCCGACGCCGTGGACGCGGCCGCGGAGCTGCTCGAGTTCGTCGGCACCACGAAGGAGGGAAGCCTGGCGGTTGCCCAGGGCGATCCCAACCTGCCGACTCAGGCCGAGGCGCTGGACGCCTACCTCGCCGGCGACAGCTTCGGCGACGGCGTCGGCGACCTGATCCGCTACGAGCTGGAGAACACCGCCGTCTCGCGCCCCGTGACGACCGGCTACATCGCCTACGAGACCATCCTCGGCAAGATGATGGAGGACGTGCGCAACGGCACCGCTCCCGGCGAGGCGCTCGCGGCCGCGCAGACCGCGCTGGCCGAGCAATTGGCGAAGTAGCCGACGGTGTCGGACGTCGTCCTGCGGCCACGGCGGCGCGTCGCGTCGCCGTGGCTCGTCACGCTCTTCCTCCTCCCCATCGCCCTGCTCCTCGTGGCGACCCGGCTGCTGCCGCTCGGCGTCACGCTGCAGCAGGCCGCCACCGGCGGCGACGGGTTGTGGGCGACCGTGATCGGGCTCTTCGGGTCGGCGAGCTTCCGGTCGTCGGTCACCACCACCCTCTGGTTCTCGCTCATCATCAACCCGCTCCAGGTCGTCTGCGCGCTGGGCCTCGCCGTGCTGCTGAACGGCAGGATCCCCGCCAGGTCGGCGTGGCGCACCCTGGTCTTCCTGCCGGTGGCCGTGCCGCCGGCCGTGGCGTCGATCATCTGGGCCATCGCCCTGCGGAGCCCCGACGGCCTCGTCAACGGGCTGCTGAGCACGGTCGGCTTCAAGCCGGTTCCCTTTCTCATCTCAGAGGACTTCGCGCTGGCGTCCATCATCATGGTCGCCAGCTGGGTCGGCGTCGGGTACTGGATGGTGTTCCTCATCGCGGGGCTTCAGGACGTCCCCGAGGAGGTGCTGGAGGCCGCGCAGGTCGACGGCGCGGGCGCGTGGCGCCGCTTCTGGCTCATCACCGTCCCGCTACTCCGGCGCCCGCTGATGTTCGTCCTCGTCGCCGACACCGTCTCGAACTTCCTGCTCTTCGTGCAGGTTCAGCTGCTGACCAACGGCGGGCCGAACGGCGCCACGAACCTGCTGATGTTCGAGATCTACCAGCAGGCGTTCACGTTCGCCGACACGCGGACAGCGGCGGCCGGGACGCTGGTGCTGCTCGCGATCATGGGCGTGATCGTCGCCGTCCAGGCGCAGCTGCTGAAGGGTGGGGCGGACGAATGAGGCAGGGGAGGCTCGCCACCGGCATCAAGGTGGCCCTCGCGGCGATGATCTCGCTCCTCTTCGCCTGGCCGATCCTCTGGATCGTCATCACGGCGCTTCGGCCGTCGGAGGAGGCGCTGAGGTACACCGCCCCGTTCGAACGCCGGACGTTCATCCCCGACTCGCTGACCCTCGACAACCTGGTGGGCCTCGTCACCGGGCCGTTCGCGGGCGCCCTGGGGAACTCGTTCCTCGTCTCCGCGGTCTCCGTGATCCTCGGGCTCGCGTTCGCCGCCGCGGCTGCCTACGTCTTCGCCACCGTCGACTTCCGGGGCCGCAACGTCCTGTTCGCGGTGGTGGTGTTCAGCTTCATGATCCCGTTCGAGGTGTTGGCCATCCCGCTCGCGGTCACGTTCCGGAGCCTGGACCTGACCAACACCTACTTCGCCCTCATCCTTCCCGGAATCGGGAACGGCATGGCGGTGTTCCTGCTGCGGCAGTTCTTCCTCGGCATCCCGAAGGACCTGGCCGAGGCGGCCTCGCTCGACGGCGTCGGCTGGGCAGGCGTCTTCTGGCGGATGTATCTGCCGCTCTCGCGCCCCGCCCTCATCTCGGCCGGCCTCATGATCTTCCTCTTCCAGTGGCAGGCCTACCTCTGGCCGCTGCTCGTGACGACGGATCAGCAGCATCGCGTCGGGCCCATCGCGCTCGCGCAGTTCTTCGGCCAGTCCTACAACGCCGACTACGGCCTCATCTTCGCGGGCGCCGCCGTCCTCAGCCTCGTGCCCGCGGTGCTGTTGCTATTCTTCCAGCGCCACCTGGTGACGTCGGCGGTGGGATCTGCCGTGAAGGGATGAGATGACCACACCGATCCTCATCGATACCGACCTGGGAACCGACCCCGACGACCTGGTCGCGCTCCTCACCGCGGCCGCCAGCCCGGAGGTGGACCTCGTGGGCCTGACGACGTGTTACGGGGACACCGCGAACCGCGCCGAGCTCGCGGCCGACGTGATGGCCGCCCTCGGGCGGGCCGTTCCCATCGGCGCCGGCCTCACCTCGACGCTGTCGGGCGCGGAGGTCTGGTACGCGGGCAACGAGAGGCACCACGCACCGGCGGCGCCGCGGGGCGGCTGGGACGATGCCGTCGAGCTGATCGTCGAGACGGCGCGCGCCCGCCCGGGGCTGGAACTCGTCGCCGTCGGCCCCCTCACCAACATCGCGGCCGCGCTCGAGGCGGAGCCGCGGTTGCCGGAGCTGGTGGGAGGGCTGGCGATCATGGGCGGCAACTTCGGCTCGCCTGCGGAGACCGAGCACAACTTCCGCTCCGACGACGTGGCCACGCGTCGCGTGCTCGAATCCGGCCTGCCGGTGCGGGCCATCGGCATCGAGCAGACGCTGAGGGTGCCGATCCCGCGCGCGGAACTCGAGGCCTGGGCGGTAGGCGTGCCGCTGGCGGAGCGTCTGCTCGCGGACGCGGCGTGGTGGATGGACTATCACGGCGACGAGTGGATCTTCGTGCACGACCCGCTGACGGTCCTCATGGTCGCCCGGCCGGAGCTGTTCGCGTGGTCTCGGGTGTCTGTGCTGGTGGGCGCCGAGGCCGCCCTGTCTGTCGAGCCGTCGGCTGCCTCGATGACCGAGATTGTGGCCGACCTGGAGGTAGAGCGCGCCCGCGAGATGATCGTCGACCGGGTGAGGACCGCGCTACTCGCCTCGGCCTGAGGAGTCAGTTTGCCCGCTAAGAGTCGGATGTTGGTTCAGATCTGAACCAACATCCGACTCCTAGTGTTCTCCTACACCGGATCGACGACGAGCAGCTCGCCGACCTGGCAGTCGAGGGCGTCGCAGATCGCGGTCAGGGTGGAGAACCGGATGGCCCGCGCTCTGTCGTTCTTCAGCACCGACAGGTTCACGAGGCTGATGTCCACCCGCGCCGCCAGTTCGGTCAGCGTCATGTCCCGGTCGATCAGGAGTTCGGTGAGGCGGCAACGGATCCGGCCGTCGTCCTCTGGGGGCATCAGATGAGCCCGTCGACGTCGGCCTTAAGCTCGGTGACGTCCTTGCGCAGCCCTTGGCCGGCGCGGAACGCGGTGCCGACGAGCGCGAGGCCGAGCCCGATGCTCAACGGCCAGAGCGGGAAGGTGACGGTCAGGTGCGACGGTGCCAGCCAGCCGCGCTCGGCGAGGAAGTGGGCCGGATCGTAGTTCCCGTTCATGGCCTCCGCCAGGGCGCCCTCCGCGCCGAAGCTTGTCACCCGGAGGGCCTCGAGGCCTGCTCGCCAGGCGCCGATATCGCCCAGGACGGTCCAGGAGAAGCCCCCCACGATGACGATCGCTGCGGTGGTCATGATGGCCCGCGGGGCGAACGCGAAGATGTCGCCGTCGCGCAAGGCGCGTGCCGCGCGCAGACCCACGAGCGCGACCGCGCCGATCGTCACCGAGCTGGCGAGCGTGCTGGAGAGCAGAAGAAGCCTTGTGGGGAGGGTCAGGCCGGAGATCGTGAGGAACGCGCGGTCCGCGCCGCCCGCCACGACGGTGGCCACCGTCGTGGGATCGATGATTCCCTTCGGGAACCGGGCCGGGGGATTGTCGATCGGCACGAAGACGCTGACCTCTGGCGAGAAGAGCAGTGACCAACAGGAGGCGACGGCGAAGATGCCCGAGCCGACGAGGGTCAGAATCGCGACGAACGAGGCCAGTCGAGCGAGGTCGATGTTGGCTCGGCCGAGCCGCGCTAGCAGCACCATAACGACAGCTGCCGCAAGCAGCAGGATGATGACGATCACGACGCTCGTGAGTCCACCGGCGGTCATGGCCCCTCCCTTGGGTTATCGATTGTCGTTATGTTAACGACAATCGATAAGTCGTGTCAACTGCAATCTTGGGGCCGGACCGAGCGGGACGGACCGGGCCGAACACAGACCTGCGTGGGTTCGCTCGGCCGTGCATATGCACAGCCAAAGGAACCCACGCAGGTCTGTGTACAGCCGGGCGACAGTTGCTAGGCCAGGGCAGCGTCCACCAGGGACTTCGCCGCCGACTGGACCTCGGCCAGGTGCTCGGCGCCCTTGAGGGACTCGGCGTAGATCTTGTACTTGTCCTCGGTGCCCGACGGGCGCGCGGCGAACCAGGCGTTGTCCGTGGTCACCTTGATGCCGCCGATGGCCGCGCCGTTGCCCGGAGCGTGCGATAGGACCGCGGTGATGGGCTCGCCGGCCAGCTCGGTGACCGTCACGTCGTCGGAGCTGAGCTTGGAGAGACGCGCCTTCTGCTCGCGGTTCGCATCGGCGTCGACGCGCGCGTAGTACGACTTGCCGAACTCGGCTTCCAGCTCCGCGTAGTGCTGGCTGGGCGTCTTGCCGGTGACGGCGATGATCTCCGAGGCCAGCAGGGCGAGCAGGATGCCGTCCTTGTCGGTGGTCCAGGTCTTGCCGTCGAGGGTCAGGAACGACGCGCCCGCCGACTCCTCGCCGCCGAAGCCGATCGACCCGTCGGTCAGGCCCGGCACGAACCACTTGAAGCCCACCGGCACCTCGACGAGGCGGCGGCCGAGCTTGCCCGCGACCTTGTCGATGATCGACGACGACACCAGCGTCTTGCCTACACCCGCCTCGGCCGCCCAACCGGGGCGGTTGGCGAACAGGTAGTTGATGGCCACCGCGAGGTAGGCGTTGGGGTTCATCAGGCCCGCGTCGGGGGTGACGATGCCATGGCGGTCGGAGTCGGCGTCGTTGCCCGTGGCCACCGAGAAGCGCTCGCGCTGCTGAACGAGCGAGGCCATGGCGTTGGGAGAGGAGCAGTCCATGCGGATCTTGCCGTCGGTGTCCAGCGTCATGAACCGCCAGGTGGGGTCGACGGCGGGGTTGACGACCTCGATCGGCAGGCCCTGCTCGGCGAGGAACTGCCAGTACTGGACCGCCGCGCCGCCCATCGGATCGGCGCCGTGGGTGAGGCCCGCGCCGCGGATGGCGTCGAGATTCAGCACCAGCGACAGCTCGTTGCAGTACGGGGTGCGGTAGTCGTAGCGCGTGACGTCGCCGGCGATGGACTCGTAGGGGGACCGCGTGATGTTGCGATAGTTGGGCAGGAGTTCGTTGGCGCGGGCCGCGATGACCGACGTCGCATCCGTGTCCGCGGGGCCGCCGTTCGGCGGGTTGTACTTGAAGCCGCCGTCGCGCGGCGGGTTGTGCGACGGCGTGACGACGATGCCGTCGGCGCGCGGGCCGTCGCCCAGGTTGTGCCGGATGATGGCGCGGGACACGGCCGGCGTCGGCGTGTACTCGTCCTCGCGCTCGGCCAGCACCTCGACGCCGTTGGCGTGCAGCACCTCGATGGCGGTCTTCCACGCGGGCAGCGACAGCGCGTGGGTGTCCTTGCCGATGAACAGCGGCCCGGTAGTGCCCTGGGAGGCGCGGTACTCGACGATCGCCTGCGTCGTCGCGGCGATGTGGGCCTCGTTGAAGGCGGTGTCGAGCGAGGAGCCGCGGTGCCCGGAGGTGCCGAAGACGACCCGCTGGTCCGGGTTGTCCGCGTCGGGGACCAGGTCGTAGTAGGCGGCGATGACCTCGTCGACGTTGATCAGATCGGATTCTTGAGCCGGGAGCCCGGCGCGCTCGTGTGCCATGGGCGACATCCTAGGACGGCATTTCGCCCGCCGGGGGTGCTGTCAGCATTTCCGCTGGTTGAGCCCGCCCGCTGGTTGAGCCGCCGCACGAGGCGTCAGCCGAGTCGGCGTGTCGAAGCCAATAGTCCGTCAGTTGAAGCGCTTGGACCCGCCCGCCAAGATAGACCTCATGACTGACGCGAACTTCAGCCGCCCTGGTGCGGTCGACCTGTCCTCCCTCGCCCAGGCGGCGCCGGCCGCCGGCGGCGGCTACGTGATGCCGCTGACCGAGGCGGATTTCCAGGAGGTCGCGCAGCGGTCGGTGCAGCACCCGGTGGTCGTCGAGTTCTACTCGCCGCGCGATCCGGCGGGCCAAGCGGTGTCGGACGCACTGGCGGAGATCGTCAACGCGGGCGCCGGCCGGTTCCTGCTGGGACGGGTGGACGTCGACGCCGAGCCGCGGCTCGCTCAGGCGCTGGGCGTGCAGGCGGTGCCGACCGTCGTCGCCCTGATCGGGGGCCAGATGGCCCCGCTGTTCCAGGGCACGAAGTCGCGCGAGGAGATCGCCGCCGTGCTCGACCAGATCGCCCAGATGGCGGTGGCCAACGGCATGACCGGCCGCGCCCAGCCCGTAGCCGGCGCGCCCGTCGCCGAGGGCGCCGCTCCCGCGAACCCGCGTTTCGAGAAGGCCGACGCGGCCCTGGAGGCGGGCGACTTCGCCCGCGCCGTCGAGGAGTTCGACGTGCTGCTCGCCGAGACGCCGAACGACGTCGAGGTCCTCGCGGGCCGCGCCCAGGCGGCGCTGCTCGCGCGCAGCATGAGCTTCGAGCCGGAGTCGATCCTGGAGCGCGCCGCGGCGGACGCGAATGACGTCGAGGCGCAGCTCGATGCCGCCGACCTGGAGATCATCAACGGCCGCAACGCCGAGGCCCTCGACCGCCTGCTCGGCCTTGCCGCGGACTCGACCCCGGAGGACCGCGACCGCATCCGGCTACGGCTCCTGGAGCTGTTCGAGATCATCGGCCGCACCGACCCCATCGTCCTGAAGGCCCGCCGCCGCCTGGCGACCGTCCTGTTCTGAGATTGACGGGTTCGGCTACTGCGGTTGCGTCCGTCTGCCGGGATGCGGATCGTAAGTCAACGCGGTTGCGTTCGTCCGTATAGGGACGGCGACAACCGCAATATCAGCCAGCGATGTCAACCGCGCTGTCCTTTCTGAAACGCGGGAAGGAGACGGTCCATCACTGCGCGGACCGAGCGGTACCAGTCTTCGACCTCCGCGGCGGCGTTGCTGAACGCCTCGGGTGCTCCTGCCGTGAACTCTGTCGCTCGGCTCGCCAGCCTCTCGCCGTCGACATCGATCTCGTCGCCGAGCCGTCGCCAATGATCCGCGCCGATCTCCGAGAGGTCGAAGGTGCCGCCGATACTCATCGAGCTGAGGCGCCGACCGCCGGCTGGCATGCCATAGGGGAGTCCGGTGGCGATGTCGTACCCGGGCGCCAATCGCACGCTGTCGCCGTCCAGAAGGACGGCGTAGTTGCGGGCGTGTGCGTCAGGGGCCATGACGACTGTGTTGAACACGATCATGTCCAGGAAAGAGTCCACGTTCCGGTCAGCCGCGGCAGCGGACTCGGACGCCTGTCTGAGCAGCCCGACGATGTCCTTCACGCCCGGGCCGCCGAACTCCTCGTACTTCTGTGGGTTTCCCGTGGCCTGGCAGAGATCCTCCTGATGAAGACGCTTCGTGCTCGTGGGATCCTGTGGATCGAAGACACGATCGAAACGCTCGATCACGATCGCGCGCTCGGCGCCGAAGTCCAGGTATTCGGTGGCTGCGACCTCGACGCCGAGCGCTCGGGCCGCCCGCATGCTGAGGTGCTCGACCAACGCCTGATGGTGGAGCGACCTCACGCCGGGCTTCACGATATGGGTGCTCGCGACCGCCCCGCGCGGGTAGGCCCATCCATCCGCGGTGCGGGCGAGCGTGAACTTCTGCTGCATGCCCCCCAGCGACCAGTGCTCGCCGGGGAGCAGCCACGAGCCGTCGAACTGCATCCCAGACAATCGGGACTCGACGTCGTCTGCGGGATCGAGGCGGCCCTCGCGGGCGCGCAGCGCCTCTAAGTCCTCGGGGCGGCAGAACTGAACCGCCCCCGCGCAATCCCATCCGATCGCACCCAGCAGACTGAGCGAGTCTCGGGGATTCGCGCCAAGGTGGGCCTGAACCGCCCGGCGGGCCTCGTCACTCTCCGGGAGCAGCCCCCACAGGTAGTCGTCGACGCGGGCGCCGGTGATGGTGCCCTCCTCGGGGCGCAGCGAGAGGGAGAGCGGGGTCGAGCCTGGATGCGTGGCCTCGCTCAGATAGGAGAGACGCAGCGAGCCGCGCCGGGTGCGCTCGACGGAGGCCACATGCTCGCCGCCCAACAGGATCTCCAGCCGCTCGACCTCAGCCATGGTCAGTGTCCAGGTCGTCGCGGACGAGCAGGGTGGCGCCCAGGGAGTCGAGCACGGCCATCAGGCGGCCGAGTTCGAGGCCCTCGGTCTTGCCGCCCTCAGCCGCGACCAGCCACTGGCGCGACACGCCCGCCTGTTTGGCGGCCTCCGCCTGGGTCAGCCCGCGGGCACGGCGCAACCCCGTGAGCGCGGTCCCCATGCGAGTGAGGGAACGCGCGTTATAGACCCGTTCGTTCGGCATGGATGTCAACATACCCCGACACTGTGTTCGTGTCTACGTACGGCGACATGTCAGGCGGCGACATCACGACGGCGGGGTCTGATCGAGGAGCCGGCGGACGCCGGCGCGGGAGAGCAGCAGCACGAGGATCAGGCCGGTGACGGCGAAGAAACCGCCCAACTGCACCTGGTCGGCGAAGGCGAGCGCGACGAGCTCCAGCACGACGAACTTGCTGCCCACGAGGATCCCCCAGAGCAGCAGGGCTGCCACGATCTTCGCCGGGAGTGTCGTCGCGGCCTTGAGCCTCGCCTTGACCCGGTCCTTCGCCCAGACGACGACCTCGAGCACCACCTTCAACAGCACCGCGGTCAGCAGGGAGAGCGTGAAGGTCTCGGTGACCACCTTCGGGAAGTACTCCGCGGCGAGGTTCAGCACCACGACGTAGACGAAGACGTCGACCAGGTCGGCGGGGGACACCCGCCAACCGGTGGACTCCGGCGTGGCCGCGGGGGTGCTGCTCATGAGGGCAGACTACCCACCTTCATTGGCCTCGACACGACGGTTCGCTAGCGCTCACGCGTCGGCTCCGCCGGATTGAGCCGGGCCAGTGCGCGAAGCGCCACGCCCGTGTCGAAATCAACCAGCTCAAACGGCGGTGGGCTGGACGCGGAGCCAGAGGAAGGCGTGGGGCGGGAGGGTGAGGCCGTCGGCGAGGCTCAGGGCCTCGTCGGCGACGAGGTCCACCGCGTCCGGGGCGAAGCCGGAGAGGGTCAGCGCGTCGATATGGACCGGATGGTCGCCGAAGTTGGCGAGCACCAGCACGACGCCGTCCGCGCCGGGGCGCTGGAAGGCCAGCACCGAGGGGTGCGGGGTGTGGAACGGGATCAGGTCGTTGCCGCCCAGCTCGGGGGTCTCGCGGCGGACCGCGAGCAGGCGGGAGAGGCGCGTGAAGACCCGGCCCGCCGTCGTCGACTCGTCGTGGCGCGCCGCGTAGGCGGCCTCAGGGCGGAACGGGCGGTTGACCCAGCGGCTGTCGCCAGCCTCTGCGGGGCGGTCGAGATAGGTGTAGTCGTTCAGTTGCGCCACCTCGTCGCCGAGATAGAGCAACGGCATGCCGCCGGTGCTCATCGCGACGGCGTGCGCCAGCAGGATGCGATCCTCGCCGCCGTCGTCGCCCGCCTCGATGCCCGCCAGCGACGCCGTCGTCCCGGCCACGCGGGCGTCGCCCGTCTTCGGGTTCTCCTGGAACGCCGCGCCGCGGGCGAAGCTGCCGGGATGGCGGCCCACGTAGAACTGGTTGAGGAACCGACGGTGTTCGAAGCCGTTGATGCCGAACTCGGCGGCGTCCTCGTCGGCGAACGTCCAGCCGATGTCGTCGTGGCCGCGGACGTAGTTCACCCAGGCGGTGCCCTCCGGGAGCGCGTGCCGACGCTCGATCGCCTGGCTCAGCAGGCGCGCGTCGCGGGTGGCCAGCGCCTCCCAGGTCAGCGCCATCTGGAGCGGGTTGTACGAGATCTGGCACTCGCCGAGTGAGATGTACTGGATCACCTCGTCGGGGTGCACGATGGCCTCCGACTTGAAGATCAGCGCGGGCGCGGCCAGGCGCAGGACGCGGTTGAAGGCCTGCAGCAGGTAGTGGGCCTCGGGGAGGGACTCGCACGGCGTGCCGAGCCGCTTCCAGATGAAGGCGACGGCGTCCATCCGCAGCACCTCGATGCCCTGGTTCGCGAGGAACAGCATCTCGCCGGCCATGGCCCGGAAGACGGCGGGATTGGCGTAGTTGAGGTCCCACTGGAAGTGGTAGAACGTCGACCAGATCCACCGGCCGTCCGGCAGTTGGATGAACGAGCCGGAGTGGTCGTCCGGGAAGATCTCGCGCGTCGTCCGGTCGTACTGGTCCGGCATGGTGCGGTCCGGGAAGACCAGGTAGAAGTCCTCGTAGCCCGGCTCGCCCGCGACGCACTTCCGCGCCCACTCGTGCTCGGAGGCGGTGTGGTTGAAGATGAAGTCGACGACCGGCGAGATGCCCGCCTCGCGCAGCTTCGTGGCCAGAGCGGCGAGGTCCGCCATGGTCCCGAGCGCGGGGTCGGTCTCACGGTAGCTGCTGACCGCATACCCGCCGTCGTTGTTGCCCTCGGGGGACCGGAACAACGGCATCAGGTGCAGGTAGGTGAGCCCGAGCTCCCGGAAATAGCCGATGTGATCCGCGATCTTCGCGATCGAGCCCGCGTACCGGTCGACGTAGCAGACGCCGCCCAGCATCTTCTCGGACCGGAACCAGCTCGGGTCCGCGGCGCGTTCCTCGTCGATCGCCTTGAGGTCTGCCGGGCGCTCGTTCCAGGAGCGCAGTGCGAGCGTGACGAGCTCGGCGAGCGCCTCCAGGCCGTCGGCGCGCTCGCCGTAGACGAGCAGGAACAGGCGGTGAAGCTCCGGGAAATGCTCGTCGAAGCGGGCCGCGAACGAGTCGTCGAAGGCGCCGACCCGGGCCTCGGCCCACTCGCGGGCGAACTGCTGGTCTGCGCTGGTCTGAGCGGTGAGGTGAGCCACGAGTTGATGGTAGTCGCAAATCAATGGCCGTGTAGCGATCCAGCGGCCGTGGGCTCGAGCCAACGAGCGGGTGCGCCAGTGCTTCATGCGAGAATGCACGGATGCCCCGTCTTCGCGAGATCTACGCCTACCCCTACGTCGGCTGGTGGGACCGGCCCTGGCCGGGCCAGCGGCCGCGGGACAGCGAGGAGCCATGGGACGACGCTCTACTCGACCTGGATGCCGCCGCCCGGTCGGCGCGGCGCGTGACCGAGTCGGTGAGCCAGGCGCTCAAGGCCCTCGGCGTCGAGGCGCCGCGGGGCCAGCTCATGCTCGAGCTCAGAGTGGGCGACGGCGGCGGGGTCGAGTTGGAGTTCCTGGAGCGTTTCCTCGACCCCTCGGACCGGATGACCGGGCGCGTCCGCATCCCCGTGGGGTTCCGGCTGCTCGCCCCAGCTGAGCGAGCCCGGATGCTCGGCGAGGCCGTGATCGAGACCGCCCACAGGCGCGCCGTGCTGCACGGCTGGGACGTCGAGGCGGTCGACGAGGCCCTCCGCGCCGTCGCCGACGACGGGTTCCGCGCCTACGCCGAGAGCCCCTGGAAGCCTTCCCGCAACCGGAAGCGCCAGGTGCGGCTCTGCGGCGAGATCGCCGACGACGGCTACCTGCGGATGTGGCTGGAGATCGACGACGCGGCGACGGGCGGCGGACTCCGTCGCTCCGACGCGGTGGTCGGCTGGACCTGGTTGGAGAACGTGGCACGCGCGGGCAAGAAGATGCGCTTCGACGGCGACTCGTCTCTTCGCTTCGGCTCCGGTTCGGCGGACCACGAGTTCGAGGCGGTCGTCGACCTGGAGTCGGGTGCCGCGACTCGGACGCCCGAAGTGCCCGTTCCGCTGTCCTATCCCGGGACGTAGGGCCGGTTCATTGGTTTCGACTCGGGCGCTCGTTCCTCGCGGCCCGGCTCAACTAGCGGTCGGCCTAGGTCCGGCGGAGGGTGAAGGTCTTCGTCAGCTTTGACGTGCCGTCCTTGCTCGTCGCGACCACCCGCCACGACTGCGTGCCCTTGACGGAGGCGCGGGCGGTCAACGGGATCGAGTAGGAGCCCGTCACCTTCGTGACGGTCTTGGACGTCTTCCATTTCCCGTCGACCTTGATCTGGGTCTTGACGGTGGCGCCGTCGGGGAAGTTCTTCGCGCTGCCCTTGACGCTGACCTTGGCCTTCACCTTCGCGCTCTTCGGGGCCGTGGCGGTCAGCGACGGCTTCAGGCGCTTCAGCGTGAACGTCTTCGGCACGACGCTGCTGCGGCCGTCCGCGCTCCTCGCGACGACACGCCAGCTCTGGGTTCCCGCCTTCGAGGCGTTCGTGGTCAAGGGGATCGAGTAGGCGCCCTTGACCTTCTTCTTCGTCTTGGACGTCTTCCACTTGCCGTCGACCTTGATCTGGGTCTCGATCGTCGCGCCGCCCGGGAAGTTCTTCGCGGTGCCCTTGACGCTGATCGACTGCCGGATGGGCGTCGACGCCGGTTTGGTCACCGTCAGCTTCGGCAGGTCGCCCGGCTCCGTCGTCATCGCCAGCTCCGGAGCCAGGGTGTTCGCCGTGCCCGGGAAGTAGTTCCGCATCAGGCTGAAGAAGCTGTAGTTCGAGCGGACCCACGGCGTGTACTGGAGGAGCGACGCCGTCGCGACGTTGTGGATCACGAACGCATGGCCGTCGAGTGAGGTGTACGTGGACCCCCTGTTGAAGGCCTTGATGGCCGGATAGGTGCTCCAGGTGCGGAAGGCGCGAAGCCGGTCCGCACCGTAGTAGAGCTGCTTCTCGTAGCCGGAGTACTTCGCGACGCACGATCCGCCGTCCGGGCACCCCATGCCCATCATCTTGTTCCACACCTTGGCGGGCCGGGCAAGGGTCAGGCCCGACTGCTCCTTCTGGATGGTGACCAGGAGGACCTTCGGGCTGATGCCGCAGGCCTTCGCGACCTTCTCGATCACGGTCCACGCCCGGTTGCCCTTGGTGAAGGTCACGTCCTCGCACCCGGCGTCGTCGTCGTTGCTCTTCAGCGTGACCGTCTTCGCGGGCACGAGGTCCTTGAGGCAGGTCGCGCCGTTCTTCGTCGTGCAGCCCTTGCCCTTCTCCTTGACGAACTCCTCGATCTCCCCGCGGGTCAGGGCCTCCGTGTCGTGGAACGCGTCGTCGGAGATGAGCAGGCCCGGGTGGAAGTCCGTGGGGTAGCCGGGGATCGGCGTCGTGCGGGCGACGTTGTTGGCGCGGGCAGGCGGGAAACCGATCAGGCCGAGCGTGAGCGCGACGAGAAGGACGAGGGCAGCGGTCAACGCTCGGCGGATTGTTGGCATGGCCATCAATCTACAACAGGCAGGATGCACGCCGGCGAGGGGATCGACGCGCCCCCACGGCGGGCGCCGTCGGAGCCGAGGGCGACGACCTCGTGAGAGCCTTGCAGCGCGACGACGAGCCAGTCGCCGACGACGCGATGGTGCCGCGGGTTGCCGCCCGGCAGCGGGAGCGTCGCCTCGTGGTGCGGGGTCCCGTCGTCGAGCAGGAACCGGGTGACGACGTCGGCGCCGCGGCAGCCGACGAACAGCCGGTCATCCGCGCGCTCGATGTGGGCGAGCGCCGCCGTCGCTCCGGGGCAGGCCTCGACGACCTGACCGGGCGACGCGGTTCCCTCGGCCGCGTCCCAGCGCAGCGCGTGCAGGCGCCCGTCCAGCTCGCCCAACACGGCGAGGACGGTGCCGTCGGCGGAGAACGCCGCGTGGCGCGGGCCGGTGCCGGGCGGGAGCGTCGCGGCGGCGTCGTCCGGGATCAGGCTCCGCGAGGCCGGGTCGACGGCGAACCGCCAGATGGTGTCGCTGCCGAGGTCGTTGACCAGCAGCCACCTCGCGTCGGGGGAGAGCAGCGACTGGTGCGCGTGCGGTGCCTCCTGCCGGTCCGGGTCAGGGCCGGAGCCGGTCAGCGCGAAGACCTGCGTCGGCTCCGCGGAGGGAAGGCTCCCGTCGTCGGCGACCGGGACGACCGCGAGGGAGCCGCCGGTGTAGTTGGTGACCACTAGCGAGTCGATCGCGGACAGGTAGTGCACATGACAAGGGTCGGCGCCCGCCGTCGAACACGTCCCCAGCGGCACGGCGGCGCTGTCGGACAGCCTCCACGCCGACACGCCTCCCTCGGCGGTCTCGCTCACCGAGTAGACGACGTCGTCGCGCGGCCCTCGGCAGAGGAACGACGGCGCGGGCGTCACGGCGGCCTGCCGCGGGTCGGACAGCTCGCCCGTGGCGGGGTTGAGCGTCACACGCCAGATGCCCTCGCCGACGCCCGCGGGGGTCCCGAATCCTGCGGCTGGGTAGGTACCGATGAGGAGTTCAGGCAACGGGGTATCCCGCCTCGGTGTGGCCGCGGTAACCCGTCAGCATCAGGGCGATCCGGCGCGCGGACAGTTCGCTCACGTGCGTGGGGACGTCGCCGGGCTCGACCCAGTGCACGTCGTGGATCTCCCGGTCGTGCGCGGTCAGGGCGGCCGCCGTCGCGAGGTCGAGGATGCCGCCGTCGAAGATGAACTCCACCGCGTCCGACCAGCCGAGGTAGGGCGGCATCCAGTCGGTGAGCAGCGGCTGGCCGAGCTCGATGGTCAGCCCGACCTCCTCCAGGATCTCGCGCTCGGCGCCCGCGCGGGGCGATTCTCCGGGCTCGACGACGCCGCCGGGCAGCTCCCAGTCCTCCTTGTAGGTGGTCTCCAGGAGCAGCACCCGCCCGGCCTCGTCGCGGAACAGCGCGTGCGCGATGAGACGCTTCTTGGGTAACAGCGAGTCGAGCACCCCGGAGAAGCCGTGCGGGCCGTACACCGGATCCACCGCGAGCCGCGCATACACCAGGATGTCGCGGTACGTGCCCTCCTCGGGCTCGATGGCCGACCGCAGCCGGCCCTCCAGCCGGAACCCCGCGCGGTGCAGCGCGGTCCGCGCCGCCGTGTCCCACTCGGGCAGCTCGACCTGGAGCCGCCGGAGGTCGTGCGCGAGGATCGCGTCGTCGGCGGCCAGCGAGACCGCCCGCTCCAGCGTCTCCAGGTCGACGGTCTGCTCGGCCCACCGCAGCTTGCCGACGCCGCCCGCGACCTCCACCTCGACCTTGAAGTCGCTCACTGTCCGACGGCGCGGCTGAGCCAGATCGAGCCGAGCGGGGGCACCGTCACCCGGGCGCGGGCCGGGAAGTGGCCCCACGGCTCGTCGAGCGCGTTCACCTCGCCGAGGTTGCCGAACTCGCCGGAGCCGTCGTAGATCGGCGCGTCGGTGTTCAGGATCTCCTCCCAGGCGCCCGACTCCGGCAGGCCGATCTCGTAGTCGACCAGCGGATCGGGGGAGAAGTTCGTCACGCAGGCGACGTGGTTGCCCGCGCCGTCGTGGCGCACCCAGGCGAGCGCGTTGCGGGAGTTGTCGTCGGCGTTGATCCAGCTGAATCCCGCGGGGCCGTTGTCCAGCTTGTACAGCGGCGGATTTGAGCGGTAGGTGTGGTTCAGGTCGCGGAAGAGGCGCTGCAGGCCGCCGTGGCCCCACAGCTCGCTGACCCACCACTCCAGGCTGGTGGCCTCGTTGAACTCGGGGCGCTGGCCGAACTCGCAGCCCATGAAGATGAGCTGCTTGCCGGGGAAGCTCCACATGTAGGAGTAGAACGCGCGCAGCGTCGCGAACTTGCGCCAGTCGTCCTGCGGCACCTTGTTGATCATCGAGCCCTTGCCGTGCACGACCTCGTCGTGGCTGATCGGCAGCACGAAGTTCTCCGAGTAGGCGTAGACCATCGCGAACGTCAGCAGGTTGTGCTCGTACTGGCGGTAGATGGGATCCTGCTCCAGGTAGCGGAGCGAGTCGTTCATCCAGCCCATGTTCCACTTGAACCCGAACCCGAGGCCGCCCTCGTGCACCGGCTTCGTCACGCCGGGGAAGCTCGTCGACTCCTCCGCGATCATCACGACGCCGGGCTCGCGCTCGTACAGGTGGCGGTTGACGTAGCGCAGGAAGTCGATCGCCTCGAGGTTCTCGCGGCCGCCGTACTGGTTGGGCACCCACTGACCCTCCTCGCGGGAGTAGTCGAGGTAGAGCATGGAGGCGACGGCGTCGACGCGCAGGCCGTCGATGTGGAACTCCTTGATCCAGTACAGCGCGTTGCTGACCAGGAAGCTCTTCACCTCGTTGCGGCCGTAGTTGAAGATGTAGGTGCCCCAGTCCATGTGCTCGCCCTGGCGCGGGTCGGCGTGCTCGTACAGCGCGGTGCCGTCGAAGCGGCCGAGCGCCCAGTCGTCCTTCGGGAAGTGGCCGGGCACCCAGTCCATGATGACGCCGATGCCCGCCTGGTGGAGGCGGTCGATCAGATAGCGCAGGTCGTCGGGCTTGCCGAACCGCGACGTCGGGGAGAAGTAGCCGGAGACCTGATAGCCCCAGCTGGGCTCGAACGGGTGCTCGGCCAGCGGCATGAACTCGACGTGGGTGTAGCCCTGCCACTTGACGTAGTTGACCAGTTCCTCGGCGAGATCGAGGTAGCTCTTGTGCTTGCGCCAGCCGCCGAGGTGGACCTCGTAGACGCTCATCGGCTCCGCGTGCGCCTGCGCCTCGCGGCGGCGCTGCATCCAGTCGTCGTCGGACCAGAGGTACTTCGACTCGTAGACGATCGACGCGTTCGCGGGGGCCTGCTCGCTGAAGCGGGCCATGGGGTCGATCTTCTCGGTCCACTGGCCGTCGGCGGTCTCGATGCGGAACTTGTAGAGGGTGTCCTCGCCGAGGCCCTCGATGAAGACCGCCCACACGCCCGAGCCGGGGACGAGCTGCATCTGGTCGCCCGTCCACCAGTTGAAGTCGCCGATCACCTGGACGGAGCGCGCGTTGGGCGCCCACACGGCGAAGCGGACGCCGGTGACCTCGCCGCGCTCCTCGTCGTGCTGGGTGACGACGTGGGAGCCGAGCCGGCGCCACAACTCGGTGTCCCCGCCGCCGTGGAACCCCTCGAGGTCCCATCCGGTCAGCCCGCCGAACTGATCCACAGCCATTATTGACTCCTTCGTGAAAGTGTTGCCAGAAAATCTATCGGTACCTGGACCAGATGCGGGCGATATCGCGACTCGTAAGCCACCTCGTATCCGGCCTTGTCGAGCTCGTACGCGTCGAGCACGGGGTTGGGGGCGTCGGGGTCGAGCCCGTATCCCTCGAGGAAGGCGCGGCGGCCGGCGTCCAACCAGCCCGACGGCGCGGCCCCCGCCGCGGCCGCGTAGCCGAACGAGCGGAGCATGCCCGCGACGTCGCGCAGCGGCGAGTCCGGGAGCCTGCGCTCCTCCAACGGCTTCAGCGGCTCGCCCTCGAAGTCGACGTAGACCCACCGGCCGTCGGTCAGCAAGACCTGGCCCAGGTGACAGTCGCCGTGGACGCGCTGCGCCGGGAGCGCCCCCGCGGGTATTTCGTCGACGGCCGCGGCGACGGCCTCGGCGAACGGCGCCGCGACGGGGAAGGCGGCCGCGACGTCGGCGAACCTCCTGCGGCAGCCGTCGGCCAGTTCCGCGCCCGAGATCGTGGCGGTCGGCAGCCGATCGGCGAGCGTGGCGTGGACGACCGCCAGCGCCGCGCCGAGCGACCGGGCGTGCGCCGCGAAGTCCTCGCCGCGCGTGGCGAAGTCCGTCGCCAGGTCGTATCCGTCGACGGGGTCGCGCAGCATCTCCAGGAACACCGCGTAGGTGGCGCCGGCGACGCTCCACGTGCCGTACAGCTCCGCGACGACTCCCGTTCCCGCCAGCGCGCGATGCAACTCGACGTCGACGTTCTCGCCCGGCTCGATGCGGCGGAACAGCTTCATCAGGATCTTGTCGCCGAAGAACACGTTGGTGTTGGACTGCTCGCCGGCGAACCGCCGTGCGGGCCGGGCATCGGGGATGTCGCGGAAGGCGTGGAAGCCCGGCGCGCCGGAACGCAGCAGGTCGAGCAGGATGTCGGCGTCGTCGCAGGCGTCCTTGCCGTCCATCAGCGGGATGAGGTACCGCTCGACGCGGCCGTCCGGGAAGCCGACCGACAGCAGCGCGGGCTGCAGCGCGCCGTCGGCGAGCGGGTCGCCGAGGTCGACGCCGAGCGGCGTGCCGTCGCGCCCCGAGAACCAGCGCTGGGGGAGCGCGAGCTCCCACAGTCGCCGGGTCAGGTCGGCGGTCACGCGGCGGTCACGTGCAGGATGTGTGCAGGCTTGCCGGGGTACAGCCGGACGAAGGCCTCCTCGCCCCAGACGTAGCGCTCGCCCGTCAGCTCGTCGCGGACGACGACCTGCGCCGCCTTCGGCCTGCCGAGGGCGGCGAAGTCGAGGTTCAGCGCCGACTCCACCGTGTTGTCGGGGTCGAGCGACACGACGACGAGCACGACGTCGTCGCCCTCGGACTTCGAGAACACCATCACCGAATCGTGCGGCGCGTGGTGGAAGTGCACGTCGCGGAGCTGCTGCAGCGCCGGGTGCTGCTCGCGGATCTCGTTCAGCTTGCCGATCAGCAGGTTGAGGTTGGGCTGACGGTTGAAGTCGCGGGGCCGGTACTCGAACTTCTCCGAGTCCAGGTACTCCTCCTTGCCGGGGGCCAGGGGCAGGTGCTCGAACAGCTCGAAGCCGGAGTAGACGCCCCACGTCGGCGACATCGTCGCGGCCAGGATGGCGCGGATCGCGAAGGCAGCGTGATTGCCCGACTGCAGGAAGAACGGGTTGATGTCGGGCGTCGTGACGAAGAAGTTCGGCCGGTAGTAGGACGCCATGTCCTGGCTGAGTTCGGTGAGGTACTCGGTGAGCTCCCACTTGGCGGTGCGCCAGGTGAAATAGGTGTAGCTCTGTTGGAAGCCGACCTTGCCGAGCGCCGCCATCATCTGCGGCTTCGTGAACGCCTCCGCGAGGAAGATCACCTCCGGGTTGGTCTCCCAGACCCGCTCCAGCAGCCAGTCCCAGAACTCGACGGGCTTGGTGTGCGGGTTGTCCACGCGGAACACCGTCACGCCGTGCGCCATCCAGTACTGCACGATCCGCAGCACCTCGTGGTAGATCCCGGTCGGGTCGAGGTCGAAGTTGATCGGGTAGATGTCCTGGTACTTCTTCGGCGGGTTCTCCGCGTAGGCGATGGTGCCGTCCATGCGCGTGGTGAACCACTCGGGGTGCTCGGTCACCCAGGGGTGGTCCGGCGAGGCCTGGAGCGCGAGGTCGAGCGCGACCTCGAGGTTCAGCGACCTGGCCTTCTCGACGAAGGCGTCGAAGTCCTCGATGGTGCCGAGGTCGGGGTGGACGGCGTCGTGGCCGCCGGCGGGAGAGCCGATCGCCCACGGGGACCCCGGGTCCTGCGGGCCGGGCGTCAGCGTGTTGTTCCTGCCCTTGCGGAAGGAGAGCCCGATCGGGTGGATCGGCGGCAGGTAGACGATGTGGAAGCCCATCGCGGCCGCGGCCTCGAGGCGCTCGTGCGACGACGCGAACGTGCCGGAATGCCAGGTGCCGTCGTGGTCCACCCAGGCGCCCTGAGAGCGGGGGAAGAACTCGTACCACGACGAATACAGCGCGCGCCTGCGCTCGACGCGGATGGGGTAGTCGTGCGTGGGCGAGACCAGCTCGCGCGGGCCGAACCGGGCCATCGCGCGGAGTATCGGCGCCGACGTGACGAACTCCAGCAGCTCCTCGGTGTCGGTCTCCGGGGTCATCAGTTCCGCGGCGCCGCGCAGCAGGCCGACCGCGCCGGGCGTCTGCTGCGCCTCGGCGAGGCCCGCGGCCCGCTCCAGCAGGGCCTTGCCCTCCATGCAGACCAGCTCGATGTCGACGCCGACGGGGAGCTTCGCCTCCGCGTGATGCAGCCAGGTGCCCCACGGATCCGACCAGCCCTCGACGCGGTACGTCCAGTCGCCCTCCTCGGCCATGCGCACGAATGCCTGCCAGATGTCGAGGCCCTTCGGCTCGACCTGGGTCATGTCGATGCGGCGCTGCGTTCCCGACGGCGAGGTCAGGATGACCGACGCGTTGACGGAGTCGTGTCCCTCGCGAAACACGTTGGCCTGGATGAGGAGGCGCTCATGCACCACGGCCTTGACCGGGTAGGCGCCGCCTTCGAGGACGGGAGAGACCCCCGTGACGGGTATGCGGCCCAGGCCGCCTTCCGTGCGAACGATTCGCTTGCTGGCACGGGTTGGGTAATCGACAGTCACGGGGGCCAGCCTAACGGCGGATTCCCATTGGCGGGAGGTTTCGCGCTCCTTGACCCGGCGGGTCGGGCTCAGCCGGCCTCGACGGCCGCGGCGCCCTCGCTGACGGGGTCCGCCGCGAGCGCCGCCTGCTCCTCCTGCAGGCGCAGCAGCTCGATCGAGCTGAGCGGCACAGCGGCCTTGAGCAGCACGACGGAGCGGCCGGGCAGCGTCAGGCGCGATCCCGTCGCCAGCGCGCCTGTGGGGACCTCGCCCTCGTCGGCGCTGTGCCAGACCACCTCGTAGGAGGAGGCCCAGGGCAGCCCCGGGAGGGTGACGTCGACGTCGTCGGCGCCGCTGTGGAACCAGGTGAGGAAGGCCTCGTGGTCGTTCGACACGTACATGCCGAGCAGGCGGCGGGCGCCGTCGTGCCAGTCGTGCTGGTCCATCTGGCCGGTCGTGCCGTTCATCCAGGTCAGGTCGACGCGCTGGAGGTTCTCCGCGTACTCGTTCAGGACCTCGGTGTGGTACGCGAAGTCCGTCGGGCGGAACGCGCAATGCGCCTGCCGGATCCGGATCAGCGCGCGGATGCGGTCGCGCACCGCGACCCACTCGGGCGTGGGCGCCCAGTCCACCCAGGACAGCGGGGAGTCCTGACAGTAGGCGTTGTTATTGCCCTTCTGGGTGCGGCCCGCCTCGTCGCCCGCGGTGAGCATGGGCGTGCCGACGGCGAGCAGCTGGGTGGCCATCAGGTTCATCACCTGGCGACGGCGCACCCGGTTGATCGCCTCGTCGGTGGTGTCGCCCTCCCAGCCGTGGTTCCAGGACCGGTTGTTGTCCGTGCCGTCGCGGTTGGCCTCGCCGTTGGCCAGGTTGTGCTTCACGTCGTAGCTGACGAGGTCGCGCATCGTGAAGCCGTCGTGGGCCGTGATGAAGTTGACGCCGGCCTGCGGGCTGCGGCCAGGCTTGTCGAACAGGTCCGGCGAGCCGGCGAGACGGGTGGCGAGCTCCTGGACGCCGTGGACGGCACCGCGCCAGTAGTCGCGGACGTGGTCGCGGAAGCGGTCGTTCCACTCGTGCCAGCCGGGTCCCCAGTTGCCGACCTGATACCCGAACGGCCCGATGTCCCAGGGCTCGGCGATGATCTTGATGTCGTCGAACGTTGGATCCGCGGCCAGCGCCTGCTTGAAGGGGTGGTCCTGGTCGACGTGATGGTTGCCGTCGCGGATGAGCGTTGTGGCGAGGTCGAACCGGAAACCGTCGACGCCCATCTCGGTGACCCAGTAGCGCAGCGAGTCGAGCACGAGCTGGCGCACCATCGGGTGCGACGTGTCGACGGAGTTCCCGCAGCCCGTGACGTCGTAGTCGTCGCGGTGATCGTTGGTCAGGCGGTAGTAGGCGTGGTGGTCGATGCCGCGCATCGACAGCGTCGGGCCCTCGTGGCCGCCTTCGCCGGTGTGGTTGTAGACGACGTCGAGGAGCACCTCGATCCCCGCCTCGTGCAGCGCGGACACCATGGTCTTGAAGTCGGCGACCTGGTTGCCGACCGTGCCGCGCGTGGCGTAGAAGGCGTGCGGGGCGAAGAAGCCCAGCGTGTTGTAGCCCCAGTAGTTGCTGAGCCCCTTGTGCGCGATGAACGGCTCGGAGACGAAGTGATGCAGGGGGAGGAACTGGACGGCGGTGACGCCGAGTTCGACGAGGTAGCCGACGACAGCCGGGTCGGCCATGGCGAGGTAGGAGCCGCGCAGATGCTCTGGCACGTCGGGATGCAGCCGGGTGAAGCCGCGCAGGTGCGTCTCGTAGATGATCGTCTCGGACATCGGCCGGCGGCGCGCGATCGGCGTCGGCGGGGGCGTGTCCTCTACCACCACGGCCAGCGGCACGGCGCCGAAGGAGTCCTCCGTCGACATCCGGAACGGGTCGCCCGGCACGTGGTCGAGGATGGGGCCGCGGAAGTCGACGCCGCCCACGATCGCCCGCGCGTACGGGTCGAGCAGGAGCCGGTTCGGGTTGAACCGGCTGCCCGCCGACGGGTCCCACGGCCCGTGAACGCGGTAGCCGTACTGCTGGTCCGGCCCCGCGCCGGGCGCCTCGACCATCCAGATGCCGTGACCGCCGCGGACCATGGGCAGGTTCTGCTTGCTGCGCGCGTTGATCAGGACGAGGTCCACGCCTTCGGCTCGCGGCGCCCACAAGCCGAACCGGACGCCGCCGGGGATGACCCGGGCACCGAGGACGGACGTGTCTGGCGTGGTGTGCGAGTGCATTCGGTGGCTTTCGGCGGCGGGTAGGTCAAGTGTCGGTAGTGTGCCACTTTGAACGTTGAAAGTGCGAACCGGCGCGGGCTGAGACGGGGTGTCGCGCGAAGTACAGTGAGGCGCATGTCGGCCTATCTCGATCACGCGGCGACCTCGCCGCTGCGCCCGGAGGCGCTGGCGGCGTGGACGGCTGCGGCGGGTGTCGTGGGGAACCCGTCCTCGCTGCATCGCCCGGGGCAGCGCGCGCGGGCCGTGCTCGAGGAGGCCCGCGAGGAGTTGGCGGACGCCGTCGGCGCTCATCCGAGCGAGGTGATCTTCACCTCCGGCGGCTCGGAGGCCGACACGATCGCGGTGCTCGGCGGCTGGGAGGCCCGCCGCGGCGATCGCCCGCGGTGCCTGGTGAGCGCCGTCGAGCATCCGGCAGTGCTGGGGGCTGTGGCGCTGGGCGCGGAGTCTGTTCCTGTCGGCTCCGACGGGGTATTGGACGTTGCGGCCGCCGAGCGGCTGCTCGACGACGCCGTCGGGCTGGTCAGTGCGATGGCCGTGAACAACGAGACGGGTGTCGTGCAGCCCGTGGACGAGGTCGTGCGGCTCGCGCGGCCGGCCGGCGCCTGGGTTCACAGCGACGCGGTCCAGGCGCTGGGTCATCTGCCCGTCGACTTCGGGGCAAGCGGGCTGGACCTGATGAGCTTGTCGGCGCACAAGATCGGCGGACCCGTGGGCGTCGGCGCGCTGCTCGCCCGGCGCGAGGTGACGCCCCGCGCCGTCGGCCTGGGCGGGGGACAGGAGCGCGAGGCGCGCTCCGGCACGGTTCCGGTGGCGCTGGCGGCGTCCTTCGCGCGGGCGGCCGCGCTCGCCGTCGGGGAGTTGTCGACGGAGGCGTCGCGGTTGGCGGCGCTGCGGGACCGGATCGCCGCGATCGCGACGGGCGTCGGGGGCCGGCTGAACAGCGGGCCGGATGGCGCGCCGCACATCGTCAACGTGACCTTCGACGGCGTCCGCGCCGACGACCTCCTCTTCCTGCTCGACCAGCGCGGCGTCCACGCGTCGGTCGGATCCGCGTGTCGTGCCGGCGTGCACCAGCCCAGCGAGGTGCTGCTGGCGATGGGGAGGACCGCGGACGAGGCCACGCAGTCGGTCCGGTTCTCGCTCGGGAGGACGAGCACCGATGCGGACGTCGAGCTCCTCGCCGCGGCGCTGCCGGAGGCGCTCGCGCGGGCCAGGGTGGCGGCCGCGTCGTCGTAGACTTGGCGGCTGTTCGAGGGAGGGCCATGCGGGTCTTGGTAGCCATGTCGGGCGGAGTCGACTCCGCCGTCGCCGCCGCGCGCCTCGTCGCGGCCGGGCACGACGTGACGGGCGTACACCTCGCGTTGTCGAAGAATCCCGCCTCTTACCGCTCCGGCGCGCGCGGCTGCTGCTCGCTCGAGGACTCGCACGACGCCCGTCGCGTCGCCGACAAGCTCGACATCCCCTTCTACGTCTGGGACCTCGCCGAGGAGTTCCACGAGGCGGTCGTCGAGGACTTCGTCGCCGAGTACCGCGCGGGGCGGACCCCTAATCCCTGCCTGCGCTGCAACGAGAAGATCAAGTTCGCCGCCGTGCTCGACCGGGGGATCGCGCTGGGCTTCGACGCCGTCGCCACCGGCCACTACGCGGATCTCCGCCGTGGGGGAGACGGGGCGGTCACGCTGCACCGCGCCGCCGACCAGGCCAAGGATCAGTCGTACGTGCTCGGCATGCTGAACCAGCGCCAGCTCGCGCGCTGCCTGTTCCCGCTGTTCGACGTCGAGAAGCCGCTGGTGCGCGAGGAGGCCCGCGCGCTGGGGTTCGGCGTCGCCAAGAAGCCCGACTCGCACGACATCTGCTTCATCGCCGACGGCGACACCCAAGGCTTCCTGGCGCGCCACCTCGATGACGCGCCGGGCGACATCGTCGACGCATCCGGGGCCGTGCTGGGGACCCACCGTGGAACGCACCGGTACACCGTCGGGCAGCGCAAGGGACTCGACCTGCGCGTACCTGCCCCTTCCGGGGAGCCGCGTTATGTGTTGAGCATCGAGCCGGTGACCCGCACCGTCGTCGTCGGCGCGCGCGACGAGCTCGCCGTGACCCGGCTGCGCGGGATTCGGGCCACCTGGACGGGCGAGCCGGTCGTCGGCCCGTGGCGCGGCCAGGCGCAGTACCGGGCGCACGGGATCCCGCAGGACGCGACCATCGAGGCGGTCGACGGCGGGTTGATCGTCGCGCTGGACGAGCCCGCGTCCGGGGTCGCGCCCGGGCAGACCGTCGTCGTCTACGAGGGGGACCGCGTCGTCGGCTCGGCCGTGATCGCCGAGGCCCGCTGATGCGCGTCACCGCGGCGGGGTCGTTGCCCGGCACGGACTTTCGCGGCGCGCTGTCGGCGATGGCCGAGCTGCTGCCCGAGGTGCTGCCGCTGCCGGAGCTGCCGGACCGCGGGGTCGGCTCGGACATGGTCGGCCGCGCGCTCGGGCTGATCGGCGACCTCGGCTTCGACCTGCAGCCCGCGGGCTGGCGGTTGACGCCGCACGCCGGCGCCGACCACCGCCGCGCCCGGGCCCAGTGGCGCCACGACCTGGATGACGCCGAGGAGTTATTGCAGGGCTTCGACGGCGTGCTCAAGGTGGGCGTCGCGGGCCCGTGGACGCTGGCCGCCTGCGTGGAGCGCTTCGCCGGGGATCGCCTGCTGGCCGACCACGGCGCCCGCCGCGAGCTGGCCCAGGCGCTTGTCGCCGGCGTGGAGGACCTCCGCGGGGAGTTGATGCGCCGCGTCCCCGCGGCCACCCTGTGGCTTCAGGTCGACGAGCCGTCGCTGGTCGCCGTCCGGTCGGGTGCCATCCCCACCTCCAGCGGCTTCTCGAAGCACCGCTCGGTCGACACGCCGGAACTCGTCGAGGCCTTGGCACCCTTCGGCGTAGTGTTCGCGCCCGACGGCGGGTCCGTCCTGCACTGTTGCGCCCCCGGTGACTGGCTCGACGTCGCCCGGAGCGCGGGATTCGCGTCCGTGTCCGTGGACGCCGCGATCGTCGACCGCGAGGAGCTGGCCGCGTGGTGCGACGAGCAGCGCGGCGTGATCCTCGGCGTCGTCGACTCCGCTTCGCGCGCGCCGCAGGGCGTCGACGCCCTCGTCCGCCGCGCGCTGACAACCTGGCGTCCGCTGCAGATGGCGCTCTACGACGGCGTCCTCCTGGGTACCGCCTGCGGCCTCGCGGGCTGGAACCGCGCGGACGTCTCTCCGCAGCTGTCGGCTCTCCGCCGCGCCGCGGCGCTGTTCGAGGAGTCGACCGACCGCTGAACCGCCCCAGTCTGAAGCCGACCGGGTGTCCACACGGAGTTTTCACGCGTAACTCGCCTGTTTGTGCGCTGGAGGGCACAGGAGCCCGGGTTATGCGCCAAAGCTCCGGGCCCTGCGTGTATCGGGATTCTCGCGCTCTGCGAGCCGGCCGGCTCGGACCGCGGTAGTAGCATCTCGACCATGCGCGTGTTCTCGAACCTCAACCTGGACGACCAGGCCCCGGTCCGCGCCCACGCCGGACGAGGCGTCTGGGGGCCGAAGGGCGTGCCCACCACGCGGGCCAAGAAGATCCAGCGCGTCGTGACGCCGTTCGTCGTCGTCGCCATCGCCGTCGCGCTGTTCTTCCTCGGCCGCATGTTCTACCTCATCCTGACCTGACCGCCGCTGGTTGAGCGGTCCGCTGATACCGCTGGTTGAGCCGGACCCGCGCGCGAAGCGCCGGGTCCGTGTCGAAACCAAGAGAGGTGACCCCACCCGGCAACCCCTTAGGATGGGGGCGCCGCCACAGCGGCGAGAAGCCAACCTAGGAGCAGCGAAGTGGGTCTCACCGCCGACGACGTGGCTCGGTTGGGCGCTCTGGCCCGCATTCAGCTTTCCGAGCAGGAGTGCGCCGAGCTTGCCCCCGAGCTGGACGTCATCTTGGAGTCCGTGGCGAAAGTGTCCGAGGTGGCGCGACCCGATGTGCCGCTGGCTACGCACGCGATGCCGATGACCAACGTGTTCCGGGCCGACGTCGTGACTCGGTCCCTCACCCAGGAGCAGGCGCTCTCCGGCGCGCCGACTCAGGACGACGGCCGGTTCCGCGTCCCCCAGATCCTGAGCGAGGACTGATGAGCGCCCGCCTTCTGACCCGCTCCGCCGCCGAGCTCGGCCGCCTGATGGCGGCCGGCGAGCTGACCTCCGAGGAGCTCACCCGGGCCTGCCTCGCCCAGATCGAGGCCCTGAACCCGCGGCTGAACGCGTTCCTCGCCGTCGACGCCGACGCCGCGCTCGCGCAGGCCCGCGCCGTCGACGCCCGCCGCGCCGCTGGGGAGGAGTTCGGCCCCCTGGCCGGCGTCCCCATCGGCGTCAAGGACAACTTCTGCACCACCGACTTTCCGACCACCTGCGGGTCGAAGATGCTCGACGGATGGGTGCCGCCCTACGACGCCACCGTCGTGGCCAAGCTGCGCGCGGCGGGCCTCGTCATCGTCGGCAAGACCAACATGGACGAGTTCGCGATGGGCTCCTCCACCGAGACCTCCTTCTTCGGGCCCACCCGCAACCCCTGGGACGACGAGCGCATCCCCGGCGGCTCCGGGGGCGGCTCCGCCGTCGCGGTGGCGTCGCACATGGTGCCGCTCGCCGTCGGCTCCGACACCGGCGGCTCCATTCGCCAGCCCGGCGCCGTGACCGGCACCGTCGGCGTGAAGCCGACCTACGGCGGCGTCTCGCGCTACGGCCTGGTCGCGATGGCCTCCAGCCTCGACCAGCCCGGGCCCTGCGCCCGCACCGCCGAGGACGCGGCCCTCCTGCAGCAGGTCATCGGCGGCTACGACGCCCGCGACTCCGCCTCGATCGACCGGCCCGTGCCCGACCTCGTCGGCGCCGCCCGCGCCGCCGACCTCGCAGGCCTGCGCGTGGGCGTCGTCGCCGAGTTCCAGGGGGACGGCTACGAGCCCGGCGTGCTCGACCGGTTCCGCGAGGCGGTCGACGTACTGCGCGCGGCAGGCGCCGAGATCGTCGAGGTGTCCTGCCCCGCCTTCACCTATGCGCTGCCCGCCTACTACCTCATCCAGCCCGCCGAGCTGAGCTCCAACCTCGCCCGGTTCGACGGCATGCGCTACGGCCTGCGCACGGGCGACGACGGCACCCGCTCCGCCGAGGAGGTGATGAACCTCACGCGCGAGGACGGCTTCGGCCGCGAGGCGAAGCGCCGGATCATCATCGGCACCTACGCGTTGTCGGCCGGGTACTACGACGCCTATTACGGCTCGGCGCAGAAGGTGCGCTCGCTCATCCAAGGGGACTTCGACAAGGCCTTCGCCTCTGTCGACGTGCTGGTCTCGCCGACCACCCCCACTGTCGCCTTCAAGATCGGCGAGCGCATGGCAGACCCGATGAGCATGTACCTCGCCGACCTCTGCACCATCCCCAGCAACATGGCAGGCAACGCGTCGGCGTCGTTCCCCGCGGGCCTGAGCGAGGGGCTCCCCGTCGGGCTCCAGGTGATGGCCCCGCCGATGGAGGACGCGCGGCTCTACCGCGTGGGCGGTGTCCTGGAACGCGCGCTGCAAGCCAACTGGGGCGGCCCGCAGGCGCCGGAAGGAGTTCTCGCATGAGCGTCGACTACGACGACCTGCTGACCAGGTACGAGCCCGCGCTGGGCCTCGAGGTGCACGTCGAGCTGAACACCGCGTCGAAGATGTTCTGCGGCTGTGCCAACGAGTTCGGCGGCGAGCCCAACACGCACGTCTGCCCGGTGTGCCTCGGCCTGCCCGGCTCGCTGCCGGTGATCAACGGGAAGGCTGTCGAGTCGGCCATCCGGATCGGCCTGGCGCTGAACTGCCGGATCGCCGAGTGGTGCCGCATGGCCAGGAAGAACTACTTCTACCCGGACATGACCAAGAACTTCCAGACCTCGCAGTACGACGAGCCGATCGCGTTCGACGGCTGGGTCGACGTCGAGGTCGACGGCGAGACCTACCGGGTCGAGATCGAGCGCGCGCACATGGAGGAGGACGCGGGCAAGGCGACGCACGTCGGGACGTCCGGCCGCATCCAGGGCGCCGACTACTCGCTGATCGACTACAACCGCGCGGGCGTTCCCCTCATCGAGATCGTCACCCGCCCCGTGCTCGGCGCGGGGGAGAAGGCTCCGCAGGTGGCGCGCGCGTACGTCGCGCATCTGCGCGAGCTGATGAAGGCGCTCGGCGTCTCTGACGTGCGCATGGAGCAGGGGTCGCTCCGCTGCGACGCGAACGTGTCGCTCGCGCCCATCGGGTCGTCCGTGCTGGGCACTCGCACCGAGACCAAGAACGTCAACTCGCTGCGCTCCATCGAGCGCGCCGTCCGCTTCGAGATGTGCCGCCAGGCCGAGGTCCTCGACGGCGGCGGGCGCGTGACGCAGGAGACCCGGCACTTCCACGAGGCCGACGGCAGCACCTCGGCGGGACGGCCGAAGTCGGACGCGGACGACTACCGCTACTTCGCCGAGCCCGACCTGATGCCCATCGCCCCTAGCCGCGAGTGGGTCGAGGAGCTGCGCGCGACCCTGCCCGAGCCGCCGGCCGAGCACCGTCGTCGGCTCCAGGAGGCGTGGGGCTTCGGCGACATCGACTTCGCCGCCGTCGTAAACGCCGGGGCGCTCGCCCTGGTCGAGGAGACGGTGTCGGCCGGGGCGGCCCCCGGCGCGGCCCGCAAGTGGTGGGTCACCGAGCTGGCCCGGCGCGCGAACGAGGCCGGGTGCGAGCTGGAGGAGCTCTCCATCTCGCCCGCGCAGGTAGCCGCCGTCCAGGCGCTCGTCGACGCCGGCACGGTCAACGACAAGCTGGCCCGCCAGGTGATCGACGGCGTGCTGGCCGGGGAGGGCGAGCCCGCCGAGGTCGTGGAATCGCGCGCGCTGGTCGTCGTCTCCGACGAGGGCGCGCTCGGCGCCGCCGTCGACGAGGTCATCGCGGCCAACCCGGACGTCGCCGACAAGATCCGCGACGGCAAGGTCCAGGCCGCGGGTGCACTCATCGGCCAGGTGATGAAGGCGATGCGCGGCCAGGCCGACGCCGCGAAGGTCCGCGAGCTGATCCTGGCGAGGCTGTCCTGACGTGACGCCCATCGACATCGGCTTCCTTGTCCTCTCCGTCCTGTTCTGCGCGGCCTTCTTCGTACTGGGTGCGTTGAGCGGGCGCTTCCACCGCGACGAGATCTTCCGCGGCGTGACGCCCGGGCTGCTGCCCGCGCCGGGCCAGGAGGTCGCCGTCGCCAAGGTCGGCCCGGGCCGCGAATACTCGGGGGAGGTCGCCGTCGCGTTCGCGCCGCCGCGCGGCTTGCATCCCGGGCTGATCGGCACGATCATCGACGGCGAGGCCGAGATGCGCGATGTCATGGCCACGTTCGTGGACCTCGCCATCCGCGGCCATCTGCGGATCAAGGCCATCGACGACGCCGCGCTGCCCGCCCGCCGCGGAAAGCCCGCCAGGACGGGCCGCGACTGGGAGTTGACGCTCGTCGCCCCGAAGCCCGCCGACAAGCTGGAGTTCTTCGAGGTCTCGCTGCTGCAGTCGATGTTCGGGGCGCAGCTGCTGGCGCCGAAGACGGCCAGGATGAGCGCCTGGATCGGGAACGATCCCGGCGACGTTCTCGCTCTCCGCAAGGAGTTCTACCGTCAGACGGTGGAGAACGGGTGGTACCCGCGCGACCCTAGCACCCAGGGCAGAGGCCCGCTGCCGGCCCTCGTCGTCGGCGCCGGTGTCGTCTGGAGCGGGCTGATGCTGATCGCGTCGTTCGGCTGGGTGACGCTGGTGTCGACCGCGTTGGTCATGGCCGGGGCGGTTTTCGTCTCCCGCAAGCTGACGAGTCGGGTCCCGCGCACCGCCGCGGGCACGGCGGTCCAGATCCAGGCGCTGGGCTTCAAGAAGTACCTGGCCACGGCCGAGGCCGACCAGATCCGGACGGAGGAGCAGCTCGGCGTCTTCGAACGCTACCTGCCGTACGCCCTCGTCTTCGGCGTGGCCGACCACTGGGCGAAGGTCTTCGGCGACGTCGTGGCCCGCGACAACGCGCTGTTCGAGGCCGGCGTCGACGCCCTGGCGTGGATCGACTTGGGAGCCCACGCCCTCGACGGCCTCGCCCTGGCCTTCGAGGCGGGCGAGTTGGTCGGCGGGGTCATCGAACTGGCCGACGGGGTGGGCGACATTGCGGAGTCGGTAGGCGGCCTCGTCGAGGGCGTCGGCGACTTCCTGTCGATCCTCGATATCTAGTGGTCCGCATGATCATCCGCGTGTCCGCCGTTGTGTTGCGCGACCGGCGCGGGCGGATCCTGATGGTACGCAAGCGGGGGACGTCGATGTGGATGAACCCCGGCGGGAAGCCGGAACCGGGGGAGTCGGCCACCGAATGCGCGGTGCGTGAGGTGGCCGAGGAGCTCGGCCTTTCCCTCGACGTCGAGTGCTTGGTGCGGCTCGGGGAGTTCGCGGCGCCGGCGGCGAACGAGAAGGGCTTCACCGTCGTCGCGGACGTCTTCGACTGGCCGACGGCGATCCCCGCGGAGGTTCACCCCACCGCCGAGATCGAGGAGACCCGCTGGGTCACTCCCGACGACTTGGGCGATGCCAGCCTCGCGCCGCTTTTCGTGGAGCAGATCGCTCCCGGGCTCGCCGACTTCAGTCCGATCAGGCCAGTCCGAGGAACACCACGACGAGGCGCTCGATCTCGGTGAGTTCGCGCGCGCTCAGGCGGCCGATGCGTGCGCCGAGGGCGGACCTGCGCACGGTGGTGAGTTTGTCGACCATGACCCATGACGGCTGGCTCAGCCCGTTGGTGTCCGACGGCGTGATGGGGACGCGAAGGAGGGGCGCGTCTAGGCGTGTGCTGGTGAGCGGGAGCACGGTCACCGAATCGGTTGCTTCGAACGCGTCGTCCTGAATCACCAGCGCGGGCCGAGGCTTGCTGGCGTAGACGCCGCCGGCCACGGACCAGAGTTCACCTCTCACTCGTCGCCCCAGGGGGCAGCCACGGCGTCCAGGAAGTCCTGCGTGTCATCGGTGTGATCGGCCGCGGCGACCAAGGCGGCCTCGTGCGCCGCCTCGCGGCGGAACTCGTCGTTACGGGTGTCAGGGACCCAGATCTGAACAGGACGGAACCCGCGTTCGCGCATTCGCTGCCGATGCTCACTTACCCGTTCTGCCACAGTCATACAACTATGTTACATGTAACGGCGCCGGCTGGGTAGGTCGAAATGTCGGAGCGGTTCTCTACGCTGTCCCGCATGACGGTAATCAGCTCGCTTCCGGTGCGTAAGGTGGTCGCGGCGTCCGTCCCGCATGACGGCGAGTGGCCGTTCACGATGGGGCCGGTCGCGCAGGTACTCCGCGACGGGATGCAGCTGTCGGAACTGACGGTCCTGGTGGGCGAGAACGGGGTCGGGAAGTCGACACTCATTGAGGCGATCGCGATGGCCTACGGCCTCAGCGCGGAGGGCGGCAGCACCAACTGGCGGCCGTCCGAGCGGCCCACGGAGTCTCGCCTGTACGAGCATCTGGCCCTCATCCGGGGGATCGGGCGGTCCAAGTGGGGCTACTTCCTGCGCGCGGAGACCATGAACGGGCTGCTGACCTACCTCGAGCAGCATCCGGGCGGGTCGGATCGGATCTACCACGAGCGCTCGCACGGCCAGGCCTTCAACGAGCTCCTCGACACCAAGCTCGTCTTCCTCACCCGCGGCGGCGGGTTGCTCGTGCTCGACGAGCCGGAGGCCGGGCTGTCGTTCCAGTCGCAGGTCAAGCTCGCGAACCAGCTGAACGGCCTCAAGGAGGACGGCGTCCAGGTGCTGATGGCCACCCACTCGCCGATCCTGGCGGCCATCCCGGGCGCGCAGATCATCGAGCTCGACGAGGACGGCTTCCAGCCCTGCGAATGGAGGTCGCTGATGAGCGTGGCGCTGTACCGCCGCTTCCTCGCCGACCCCGGCTACTTCGGCCTGGAGTGAGCGGATCGGCATAGGCTTGTGCAATGGCTAACCCCGTCGAGTGGCTGCGAGACCTGATCGGATCGGCGATCCGGTCGAAGGTCGCCGGCCCTGATGCGACGGCGCGGGAGCAGCGGATCTGGGGGGCCGACGGCGAGCGGTGGCATGCGCCGTCGGACGCGATCTGGAAGGTCAATCGGGACGCCGCCATGTACGCGGGAGGTATCCGCGCGCTGCTGTTGCAGGCGTTGCACCCCGCCGCCATGGCCGGCGTCGCGGGACACTCGGGCTACCGCTCCGATCCCTGGGGACGGCTGCAGCGCACGGGCGAGTTCATCGCCATGACGACCTACGGGCCGATCCCGGCGGCCGAGGAGTTGATCGCGAGGATCCGCGCCGTGCACGAGCGGGTGCGCGGAAAGACCGACGACGGCACGCCGTACCGCGCGTCCGACCCGCACCTGCTCGCCTGGGTGCATGCCGCCGAGACGCAGAGCTTCCTGGCGGCCTACCAGCACTTCGGCGCCACCCGGCTCACGGCGGCGGAGGCCGATCAGTACGTCGCCTCCGCCGCCCCGGTCGGGGAGATGCTCGGCGCTGTCGACCTGCCGCGCACGGAGGCGGACCTGGTCGCCATGATCGACGCGTACCGGCCGGAGTTGCGCGCCTCACCTGCCGCTGTGGACACGGTCGAGTTCCTGCTGAGGACGCCGCCGGTGCCGTGGCCGGGGAAGCTGGGCTACTGGATGCTGGCCGCGGGAGCCATCGCGACCCTGCCGGGATGGGCCCGGGAGCCGCTGGGGTTGCCGACATCGCGCTGGTTCGACCGCCTCGTCGGCCTTCCGTTCGGACGCTTCGCGACGCGGGTCGCGGGCTGGGCGATCGCGACCCCGAAGACGGCCTCGGAGGAGAGCGGCTGAGCGGGCTCCCGGGCCATCGTCAGGCGTCGCGCGCGAGGAACGCCGCCGCTCCCACCGCCGTCGCGGCCGCGATCCAGCCGACGAGCACCGCGCCGCCCACCTGCCAGGTCCACGCGTCAGCCATGGCCGGGAGATAGAGGCGGGCGCCCGCGCGGTCGGGCAGCCAGCGGGCGTGCTCCGTCGCGGTGGCCAGCAGCGGGGAGACGATCAGCACCAGGGCCTCCATGACGACGAGAGACGCGACCAGCGAGCGCAGCAGCACCGTCACGGCCTGAGCGAGCAGCACGATCAGCGCGAGGTACGCGACCATGCCGCCGAGCCGCCACCAGTCGGCCTCCGGCGTGAGCCCGCGGCGGGCGAAGACCATCCACGCGGCGGCGCCGGCAGCCGTCACGGTGAGGGCCGCCGTCGCGACGGCGACGAGCAGCCCGGCAGCAGCCTTCCCGCACAGCAGGGGAAGCCGCCGGGGCATCGCGACGAGGGTGACGGCGATCTGCCTGCCGCTGTACTCGGTGGCCACGGCGAGCACGCCGAGGAGGATGGTGCCGACCTGCAGGAAAGGGACCGTCGCGGCCAGCACGTCCGCGACCTCCGCGGCGCCCGGGTGCGAGGCCGCCGCCGCCCCGAGGACGGCGCCCGCCGCGACGGTGACCCCGGCGGTCGCCCAGATGGCGGGCAGCCCGTGCAGCTTGACCACCTCGGCGGCGACGACGCGCCTCACGCGTCCCTCCGCACGAAGGCGATCCCCGCGACGACGAGCAGCCCGAGCGCCCATGCACCCATGACCAGCCCGCCGGTCACGGGATCGAGCGCGTCGTCGACCATCGCCCACGACTCCTGGGCGAACAGCCGCATGCCCGCGAGGTCCGGCAGGTAGTAGGCGAGCGGAGTGAGATTCGAGAGCAGGAACGAGAACGACACCAGGGAGCTGTTGGCGATCAGCACCACGAGAGGAATCGTTCCGCTGCGGGCGAGCGTCGCGATGCCCAGCGCGAGGAGCGCGGTCAGGGTCCAGTACAGGGCGACGCCCGCGGCCCGGAGCGCGACCGTGTCGAATGACTCCGACGGCGCTGCCACCCCGATGATGTACCGTGCCGCGGTCAGGCTGGCGGGCAGAGCGACGGCGGCCATCGCGGCGACGAGGACAACGACCGTGATCGCCTTCGCGCCCAGCACCGCCACGCGTCCGGGGGCCGCGGCGAGCGTCGCCGCGACCTGGCGCCCGCCGCCGGCGTCGGTGCTGTTGACCGCGTACTCGCTGCTGATGGCGACGACCCCGAGGATGACGGCGCCGACCGTGCCGAGCGGCGTCGCCGAGAGCGCCGCCTCGACGGGTGAGGTGTAGCCGACGGTGTCGAGGCGGCCGCTGTCGATCGCCTCGCGGACCCCGCTGGCGTTGTACGCGGCCAGCGCCACGGAGGCCGCGACGGAGATCCCGGCGGCCACGAGCGTCGCGGGCAGGGTGAGGGCTTTCCGCAGCTCCGCGTGGAGGACGCGCGCGAACGTCATCGCACCGCCCCGCCGGTCAGCCCGAAGAAGGCGTCCTCGAGGGTGTCGTAGCCCGACGAGACCTCCGCGAGCGACCCATGCCGCACGACCCTGCCGCCCGCGATGACGACGAGGTCGTCGGCGATCTCGGCCACCTCGCCCATGAGGTGGCTCGACAGGAGCACGGTGCCGCCGTCGTCCGCGTAGCCGCGCAGGAGGTGGCGGATCCAGCGGATGCCCTCGGGGTCCAGGCCGTTGACCGGCTCGTCGAGCACGAGGGCGGCGGGCTCGCCCAGGAGTGCCGCCGCGAGCCCGAGCCGCTGTCCCATGCCCAGGGAGAACGTCGAGACGCGGGCGCGCCGTGCCTCCCACAGCCCCACTTCGGCGAGCACCTCGTCGACGCGTCGCCTCGGGATGCCGCCCGCCGTCGCGATCCACGCCAGGTGGTTGCGCGCCGTGCGGGAGCGGTGCGCCCCCGACCCGTCGAGCATGGCGCCGACGGCCCGGGCTGGGTGCCGCAGGGCGCGGTACGGGACGCCGTCGACGAGGGCAGAGCCCGACGTCGCGCGGTCCAGCCCGAGCAGGATCCGCAGCGTGGAGGACTTGCCCGCGCCGTTGGGGCCGAGGAACGCGGTCACCCTCCCGGGCAGGGCCTCGAAGGTGACGTCGGAGAGGACGGTGCGCGGTCCGTGGCGCTTGCTGAGCCGTTCGATGGTGATCATTCCCCCATCCCAGCGGCGCGGCGGCGTCGCGTCACCGGCCCGGAGACGGGGCTTCGCGCGAGGGTCTCGGCCCCGAGGCCTCCGCCCTGGGTCCGATGTTCCGGGGCGCCGGCGCGGATAGGGTCGGGGGATGCAGGTGGAGCAGCCGATCTGGCGGTCGCGGGCGTGGCCGTCCGCCCTCGCGGTGATCCTCGGGCTCGGTCTGGTCATCGGCGTCGTCGGCCTGGACAACCCGGTGGCCGCGGGGGTCGTGCTCGGGATGACGGCGGCGGTGATGGCGGCGATGGTCGTCTGGGCGGTGCTGCGCACCCGCGCGGAGCGGCGACGCTACGAGGACGAGTTGACGGCATGGTCGGCCGAGCGCGCGGCCGAGGCCGAGCGGCTGCGCATCGCCCGCGACCTGCACGACATCGTCTCCCACGGCCTCGGCGCGATCACGGTCCGGGCCGCGGTGGCCCGACGGGCCGACGGCGAGAGCGGCGACGCCGAGCGCGAACGCGCCCTCGCGGACATCGAACGGGTGAGCCGCCAGGCGACCACCGAGCTGCGCCGCATGCTGAAGCTGTTGCGGACGTCAGACCCGGCGCCGCTCCGGCCGGCCGAGACCCTCGAGGACGTCCCGGAGATCGTGCGGCGGGCGGGCATGACCGGCCTTTCGGTCGACCTGGCGTGCGAGGACCTCGGCGACGTCTCGGCAGGCGCCCAGTTGACGATCGGCGCCGTCGTCCGGGAGGCGCTCCACAACGCCGCAACGCACGCCGGCCCGACGTCGGCGGTTGTCCGGATGTCGCGGTCCGGTGGCTCGCTGATGGTGGAGGTGACCGACGGCGGGCCCGCTGACGGCTGGCGGCCGCATGTGGGCGCCGGACGCGGCCTCGACGGGCTCCGCGAACGCCTCGACGCGCTGGGCGGATCGCTGTCCGCGGGCCGCCACGGCGATGGGTGGCGAGTCGTCGCCGCCATCCCGGAGGAGCCGTGACCGGGTCGCGAGTCCGCGTGCTCGTCGCCGACGACCAGCCCCTCATCCGGTACAGCCTGCGGGCGCTGATCGAGTCGGCGCCGGGGCTCGCGGTCGTCGGCGACGCCGCTTCGGGCGCGGAGGCCGTGAGGCTCGCGCGGGAGCTGCGCCCGGACGTCGTCCTGATGGACATCCGGATGCCCGGCGGCGACGGGATCGAGGCCACCCGCGGCATCCTCGACGACCCCGCCCTGGCAGGGTGCCGCGTCCTGGTGCTCAGCATGTTCGAGCTCGACGAATACGTCTACGGCGCCCTGAGGGCCGGCGCGAGCGGCTTCCTCCTCAAGGACTGCGAGCCGGATCGGCTGCTGGAGGCCATCCGGCGCACACACGACGGCGAGTCGCTGTTCGCGCCGTCGGTCCTGACCCGGTTGGTGGCCCACTACGTCGGACGCACGACGCAGGGCTCCGCACGCCCGCCCGCGCGACTGACCCCGCGCGAGGTCGAGGTGCTCGCGCTGGTCGGACGCGGGCTCTCCAACCACGAGATCGCCGCGCAGCTCGTCATCTCCGTCAAGACGGTGAAGACCCACATCGGCAGCTTGTTGGCGAAGCTCCACGCCCGCGATCGCGCCCAGCTCGTGATCGCCGCCTACGACGCGGGCCTTGTCGCCGCTAGAGAGGGTTGATCGCGGCGCGCCAGGCGTCGACGACGGCGGGCTCACCCGCGAGCGTGACGTCGGCCTCGCGGCCGCTCATGTGGAGCAGCAGTTCGGAGGGCAGGCCGGTCACCGTCAGCGGCTGCGGGCCTCGCCCGAGCTGGGCGACGGCGCCGGTGTCGCCGCGGACCAGCCGGACGTGGCCCTTCGTCTTCATCTGAACCCGGCGGGCGAGCACCTGCGTGACGCGCCACAGGCCGTCCTGCTGGTGCGGCGTCAGCGTCTGGGATCGCCCGTTGGCCCGCAGCACGTCCTCGTGGTGGATGAAGAACTCCGAGGCTCCCGCCAGTTGGTCGAGCGGCTTCATCAGGGCCGGGGGAGTGCGGATGGCCTCGACGATCGCCGGGAAACCCAGCTCGTGCAGCGCCTCCATCTGAATCCGCGCCGTCTTCTCCGCGAACCGGGGGAACCCGATGCCGAGAAGCGCCGCCGGCCGGTGCTCCCGGATGTACAGGTGCGCAGCCAGGTCCTGCGTCTTCCAGCCCTCGCACATCGTCGGGGCGAAGGGACCGAGTTCGGCGAAGAGGTCGGCGAGGGCGGTGCGTTGGCGTCTGGCGAAGCTCATGCGTCCCAGCCTAACCGCCGGTTCCGGCACAATGGTCCCCATGCCTCAGCTGACGTACAACTCTGACGGGCTCATCCCCGCGATCGCGCAGGACGCCGACACCCGCGAGGTCCTGATGATGGCCTGGATGAACGAGGAGGCGCTGCGGCGCACGCTGGCCACCGGCAAGGCCACTTACTGGTCGCGGTCGCGGCAGGAGTACTGGGTCAAAGGGGAGACCTCCGGGCACCATCAGGCGGTGGTGAGCGTCGCCTCCGACTGCGACGGCGACACGCTGCTCGTCACCGTCCGGCAGACCGGCGCCGCGTGCCATACCGGCAACCGCACCTGCTTCTTCACCGAGCTGACCGCGGAGGACGCGCAGTGATCATCCAGCCCTCGCAGGCCGAGTTCCTCGAGCTCGCCGCCGATCGCCGCGTCATCTCCGTCTACGCCAAGCTGCTGGCCGACGACCTCACCCCCATCGCGCTGTACCGCCAGCTCTGCGGCGACCGCGAGGGCACGTTCCTCTTCGAGTCCGCGGAGTCCGGCGTGTGGTCGCGCTACTCGTTCGTGGGCGTCAACACCGCGGCGACCCTCACGGAGCGCGACGGCCGCGCCGCCTGGCTGGGGCGCGAGCTCGTCGGCATCCCCGAGGGCGGCGACCCGCTCGCGGTGCTGCAGGAGGTCCTCTCCGAGCTCGCCACGCCGTCGACGCCCGGGCTGCCGCCCTTCCACGCCGGCATGGTCGGCTACCTGGGCTACGACGTCGTCCGGCGCCTCGAGCGCCTGCCGGAGACCACCGTCGACGACCTCGACCTGCCCGAGCTGACCATGATGCTCGCCAGCGAGGTGGCCGTCCTGGACCACCATCGCGGCGAGGTCTGGCTGATCGCCAACGCCATCAACTACAACGCCAGCGACGAGGGTGTGGAGCGGGCCTATGTCGACGCCGTGGCCGCCGTCGAGCGCATGGCGGAGGTGCTGCGACAGCCCCGGCAGCCGCTCGTCGTCGAGGAGGGCGAGGCGCGGCTCCCCGAGATCCGGCGCCAGCGCACCTCCGAGGAGTACCAGGCGCTCGTCGAGGCGGCGAAGGAGGAGATCCGCGCCGGCGAGGCGTTCCAGATCGTGGTGTCGCAGCGCTTCGACGTGCCCACCACCGCCGACCCGCTCCAGGTCTACCGCGCGCTCCGCGTCACCAACCCCAGCCCGTACCTGTATCTCCTGCGGCTGCCCGGGTTCGCCGTCGTCGGCTCCAGCCCGGAGGCGCTCGTGACCGTGACCGACGGCGTGGCCACCACCCGGCCGATCGCCGGCTCCCGGCCCCGCGGCGCGAACCCCGACGAGGATCGCCGGCTGGCCGACGAGCTGGTCGCGGACCCGAAGGAGAAGGCCGAGCACCTCATGCTGGTCGACCTCGGCCGCAACGACCTCGGCCGTATCTCCGAGCCGGGCAGCGTCACCGTGCACGAGTTCATGAAGGTGCGCCGCTACTCGCACATCATGCACCTCGAGGCCGCCGTCTCCGGGCGCGTCGCGCCGGGGCGCTCGGCGCTCGAGGCCGTGCTCGCGTGCTTCCCGGCAGGCACCCTCTCGGGCGCCCCGAAGGTGCGGGCGATGGAGATCATCGACGAGTTGGAGCTCAGCCGCCGCGGCCTCTACGGCGGCGTCGTCGGATACTTCGACTTCGCGGGCAACGCCGACGTCGCCATCGCCATCCGCACCGCGGTCATGGCCGACGGCGTGGCTCACGTCCAGGCGGGGGCCGGGATCGTGGCCGACTCCGTGCCCGAGCTCGAGGACGCCGAATGCTCGCACAAGGCGCGCGCCGTGATCTCGGCGATCGGGCGCGCCGAGGCGATGAGCCGGCCGTGATCGGACGCGCGCCGGTCACGCTCGTCGTCGCGGCGGGGGCCGTGACGGCGGGCATCGCGGCGCAGGCCGCGTCGTCGCCGGTCGGCTCGGTGGCCTGGGCGGCGGCCGCGGGGGTGGGGTTCTCGCTGATGCTGCGCGGGGTGGGGCTGCGGGTGGTCGGCGTGCTGCTCGCGGCGCTCGCGACCGCCGGCGCGGCATGGTCGGTGCAGGCCGGGCAGTGGGTCGCGTTCGCAGGCTTCGTCGTCGCCGCCATCGGCACGCTCGGGTTCGTGATGTGGGGTCCACGCTGGCGCTCAGGCCGCTCGACCGGGGAGGCGCGCGCGCTCGACCCATGGGCCGCCATGGACAAAGGCGAGGACCCTACCGACGCGCCGACCGATGAACAGGACATGCGCGCGCACGGCGGCAACGGGTAGGCTCGGCCGCACGTATCCCGCTCACGAAAGGTCGGCTCATGGCGCGTACCCCGAAGTACTACCATCACGGACGCAGCCCCGCGGCCTGGACCGGCTCCGTCACGGCGTCGCTCGGCTTCACCATCGCCGCCGTCGGCGCGGTCATCGGCCCGAACTGGCCGATCGCCATCGCGGGCGGCGTGCTGATCCTGCTGGGCGGCATCCTGACCATGGTGATGAAGGCCATGGGCTACGGGCAGCCGTGACCGTACTCGACGACATCATCGCCGGAGTACGCACAGACCTCGAACAGCGCAAAGGTGAGGTGGCCCTCGCCGACGTGATCCGCGCGGCGGAACTCGCCCCCGCGCCCCTCGATCCGATGCCCCGCTTCCGCGCGTCCGAGCTGGCGGTCATCGCCGAGGTCAAGCGGAAGTCGCCCTCGAAGGGACACCTGGCGGAGATCGCCGACCCGGCGGAACTCGCCGCCTCCTACGCGGTGGGCGGTGCGGCCGCGATCTCGGTGCTGACCGAGGCCCGGCGCTTCAACGGCACGCTGGCAGACCTCGACGCCGTCCGCGCGCGGGTCGACGTGCCGGTGCTGCGCAAGGACTTCATGGTCGACGAGTACCAGTTCTTCGAGGCGCGGGCCCACGGCGCCGACCTCGTGCTGCTCATCGTCGCCGCGCTCGACGACGCGGATCTCACCCGGTTCCTCGGCCTCGCCGCGGACCTGGGCATGACGGCGCTCGTCGAGACCCACACGCCCGAGGAGGTCGACCGCGCGCTCGCCGCCGGGGCGGAGCTGATCGGCGTGAACAACCGCAATCTGAAGACGCTCGACGTCGACCTCGACACCTACGCGACCCTCGCCGACCGGATCGGCGGCGACGCGGTCAAGGTCGCCGAGTCGGGCATTCTCGGCCCGGACGACGTCGCGCGCGTCGCCGGCGCCGACGTCATCCTGGTGGGGGAGGCGCTCGTCAAGCACGGCGACCCCACCCGCGCCATCGCCGACCTCATGGCGGCAGGAAGGGGCACGGCATGAGCCTGCCGACCCAGGACGGCCACTTCGGGAAGTTCGGGGGCCGCTTCGTCCCCGAGGCGCTCCAGGCCGCCCTCACCGAGCTGACCGCGGCCTTCGAGGAGGCCCAGGCCGACCCGTCGTTCCACGCGGAGCTGGAGCGGCTGCAGCGCGACTACGCCGGACGCCCCACGCCCATCACCGAGGCCCGCAACTTCTCCCGCGAGTGTGGGAATGCCCGCGTTCTGCTGAAACGCGAGGACCTCAACCACACGGGCGCGCACAAGGTCAACAACGTGCTCGGCCAGGCGCTGCTCACCAAGCGCATGGGCAAGACGCGCGTGATCGCCGAGACCGGCGCCGGCCAGCACGGCGTCGCGACGGCGACCGCGGCGGCCCTGCTCGGCCTCGAGTGCCGCGTGTACATGGGCGAGGTGGACACGCAGCGCCAGGCGTTGAACGTCGCCCGCATGCAGCTGCTCGGCGCCGAGGTGTACGCCGTCGCCGCGGGCTCGCGGACGCTGAAGGACGCGATGAACGAGGCCATGCGCGACTGGGTGACCACCGTCGACGACACGCACTACCTGATCGGCACCGTCGGCGGCCCGCATCCGTTCCCGTACCTGGTGCGCGAGCTGCAGCGCGTCATCTCGACCGAGGCGCGCCAGCAGATGCTGGACGCCTACGGCGCGCTGCCCGACTACGTCGCGGCCTGCGTCGGCGGCGGCTCGAACGCCATCGGCATGTTCTACGACTTCATCCCCGACGAGTCCGTGAAGCTCTACGGCTTCGAGGCCGAGGGTGACGGCATCTCGACGGGGCGCCACGCCGCGACCATCACCGCGGGCAGCCCCGGCGTCCTGCACGGCGCGCGCACCTTCGTCCTGCAGGACGAGGACGGCCAGACCATCGAGTCGCACTCGATCTCTGCGGGCCTCGACTATCCAGGCGTCGGCCCGGAGCACGCCTGGCTCGCCGAGACCGGCCGAGCCGTCTACGAGCCCATCACCGACGACGAGGCGATGGAGGCGTTCCGCCTCCTGACCCGCACCGAGGGCATCATCCCCGCGATCGAGTCTGCGCACGCCGTCGCCGGGGCGATGCGCCTCGGGCGTCGCCTCGCGGAGGAGGACCCGACGGCGACCCCCACCATCCTCGTGTGCCTCTCGGGCCGCGGCGACAAGGACGTGGCCACCGCGTTCGACTACTTCGGGCTGCCCGGCACGCCCGACAAGACGGTTGGAGGCCTCGAATGACGTTCACCGACCCGGCCCGGCTCGGCAAGAGCGGCGCCACCGTCGCCCGGTGCCTCGACGAGGGCCGCCCCGCGCTCGTCGGGTACCTGCCCGTCGGCTACCCGAGCGTCTCGGACTCTCTCGATGCGGTGCGAGCCGTTGTCGAGGGCGTGGATGGCCGCGGCGCCGACATCGTCGAGATCGGCATCCCGTACTCCGACCCGCTGATGGACGGCCTCGTCATCCAGCACGCGACGTCGAAGGCCCGCGCCCGCGGGGTTCGGACGCGCGACGCGTTCGCCGCCGTCGAGGCCGTCGCCAACGCGGGCGCGACGCCGATGGTGATGACGTACTGGAACCTGATCGAGGCCTACGGCGCCGAGGCGTTCGCGCGCGACCTCGCCGCCGCCGGGGGAGCAGGCACCATCACGCCGGACCTCCCGCCGGACGACTGCCCGGAGTGGTTCGCCGCCACCGACGCCCACGGCCTCGACCGCGTGTTCCTGATCGCGCCGTCGTCCGTCGACGAGCGGATCGCGTTGACCATGTCGTCCTGCCGCGGCTGGGTCTACGCGTCGAGCGTGATGGGCGTCACGGGCGCTCGCGCGTCGACCTCGGACGCCGCCCCCGTCATCGTCGACCGGGCGCGGGTGATCGACCCGACGCTGCCCATCGGCATCGGCTTGGGGGTCAGCAACGGGGAGCAGGCCGCGGAGATCGGCGCCTACGCCGACCTGGTCATCGTCGGCTCGGCGCTGCTCAAGTGCCTCGACTCCGACGGCGCCGACATGCCCGGCGATCTGGCCCGCCTCCGCGCCCTGTCAGCCGAGCTTGCCGACGGCGTGGCGAGGTCGCGCCGGTGATCCGTCGCCGCACGCTGCTGGGGCTGGGCGCGCTCGGCCTCGTGGCCGCGTGCGGCCCGGACAACGACGGCCTGGTGGCCGTCATCCCCACCAGCGACTGGCACGGCACCCACCTGGAGGACGGCGGCGCACCGCTGCCTGACGTCACGCTCACCGACCAGCACGGCAACCCGTACAACCTGGCGACGGACCCCACGACGAAGGCGGTCGCGCTGTTCTTCGGCTACACCAACTGCCCGGATGTCTGCCCGGGCATCATGGCCGACATGGCGACGGCGAAGCGCCGCCTGCCCGCGGACATCGTCGACGACGTGACCCTGATCCTGGTCACCACCGATCCGGCCCGCGACACCCCGGAGGCGCTGAAGGAGTACCTGGCGAGGGTCGACGAGTCCTTCGTCGGCCTGACCGGCGACCTGGAGGAGATCAAGCCGGCGGCGCTCAGCCTGGGCATCGACATCTCCGAGGGTAAGCAGTTGCCGAGCGGCGGCTACGAGGTCAACCACGGCAGCTACGTCCTCGGCTTCGGCGAGGACCGAAAGCTGACGGTGCTGTGGAACCAGGCTTCGATCAACGACCTGAAGGAAGACTTCACCCGCCTCATCGCTCGCTGAGCCGCCACGCGCCCGTCGAGCCGCCAGGCGCCCGTCGAGCCGCCACGCGCCGGTTGAGCGGCCAGGCTCGCTGCTCGTTGGGCCGACACCCGCCCGTTGAGCCGCGCCGAAGGAGCGCAGCGACGCGGCGCGTGTCGAAGCGTTGGTTGGCTGAAAGACCAGCTGGGCCACCGATCGGAGGTGCGTGTACCCGAGCTCACCGGATTTTTGGCGCACAGGTGGGACCCCTGTGCCCTACAGGGCAGGATCGGGGCTGTTGTGCGTCGAAACTCCGGGTGCCCCCAGTAGGCCATCCGATCGGGCGATGGCGTTGCCGCTCGCACCCTCCTCGTTGCGGACACACGTGGCTGATGTGTAGGCGGGTGGGCGGGCTTGCGTCGGCATCGAGGACCACCGCGTCGAATCTGGTGGGAGCGTAGACTGCGGCCATGACAGCGGGCAGGGTTCATCTGGCTTGGACCGCAGAGATCGACTCGCGAGTGGAGGACATCCTGAGCGGCCGCGTGCAGACGGTTTCGAGGGACGACGTTCGGGCCCAACTCGCGGCAGATAGAGCCGCGAGGTCCCGGTGACGGGCGCGGTCTGGCCAGGATGGGCCAGCATTCCGGTCGTCAGGTCGCTTCGCGTCTCGAGCTTTCCGTACCGGCTGGTGTATCTGGCGTTGCCAGAGGAACTCGTGGTCGTCGCACTTGCCCATGACAAGCGCGCCCCGGGCTACTGGCGGGATCGAGTGTCTGCTTAAGCACTCCGTCAATGGGCGGCGGTTCAGACCTGGCTGGCGCGACTGAGCCGAAGGATTCGATTGACGGCCGCGGTGACTGTCAGTCCGCCGGTGTCCGGGGCGGAGCCGCCGATGAGGATGGCCCGGAGCCCGGCGGTGCGGGCGCCCTGGATGTCCGCTATCGGGTTGTCGCCGACCATCCACGAGGTGCGGACGTCCGCGTCTGCGGCCTCGATCGAGTGTCTGAAGATCGCGGGGTTCGGCTTCTCGGCACCGACGCCGGCGCTGGCGATCGTTCGTTCCACCCATTCGGTGAGTCCGAGGGAGCGCACCAATCTGGGCAGTTCGGGCGCGTGGTTACTGAGAATGATGTTTCGGAAGCCGGCATCGCGGGTGCGTCGGAGAGCGTCCTCGACGCCCTCCGTCAGGGACCACGCATCGAGCCTGTAGTACTGCTGAGGTACGTGCGACGCCGCGGGGTTCATCGGTCAACGTGGCGGGTTTCGTGCAGTCGACGTCGGAATCGGGGTTTGCACGGCGGTTTCCGTCAGCATACTGACGGAAACCGCCAAGGTAACCGGCTCAGCAGGCGGGATCGAACGGAAGCTGCCACGGTAACGTGCGGCGGGACTCCACCTGCTCGACTAGACCGAGACGAGGTGCCTGCGGGCGACGATGCGGTTGAGCCACTCGGACATGACCAGCATCAGCGCGACCAGCGCCGCGGTGTAGAGCGGGAACAGCCACAGGCCGAGCCAGCCGGAGAGGGCGCCGAACAGCGGGGGCATCAAGGTCATGCCCAGGTAGGCGCTGGCCATCTGGATGCCGATCACGGCCTGGGAGTTCTCCCGGCCGAAGTTGGTGGGCGTCGAGTGGATGATGGCCGGGTAGACCGGGGCGCTGCCGAGGCCGGCGATGACGAGGCCGGCGAGCGCGGGGACGTCGTTCTCCAGCGGCAGCGCGATGAGCACGACGCCGAAAGCGACCCTCGCGATGCCGATCCGGATCAGCTGGCGGTCGCCCAGGCGGTCCGCGACGAAGCCGCCGAGGAAGCGGCCGGCGGTGATGCCGAGCAGGTACAGCGAGGCGAACGCCGCCGCCGTCGCGGGCGCGACCGCGCGCTCCTGGACCAGGAACGTGGCCGACCACAGGATGAAGGTGCCCTCGAGCGCGCAGTAGCCGAAGAAGGCGATCAGCAGCATCGGCGCGCCGGGCAGGCGCAGCGTCCCCACGAGGCCGAGGGGCTTGGCCGGTTCACCGTCGGCGCTCTCCGGCGCGTGCTCCGGGTGCGCCCGGTTGACCTTGCCCCACAGCGGCAAGGTCAGGAACAGCAGCGCGACGAGGACCACCTGGATCACGCCGACGATGCGGTAGCCGCCGGCCCAGCCCAGGCCGTCGGTGAGCGCATGGCTCATGATGAACGGGCTGATCGACGCGCCGACGCCCCAGAAGCAATGCAGCCAACTCATGTGCTTCGACGAGTAGTGCAGCGCCACGTAGTTGTTCAGAGCGGCGTCGACGGCGCCGGCGCCCAGGCCGTAGGGGACGGCCCAGACCAGCAGCAGCCAGAACGAGCCCGAGAACGAGAACCCGAGCAGCGCCAGCGCGGTCATGCCGACGCTGACGGCGGTCACCAGCCCGGCACCGAACCGCCTCGTCAGCCGGTCCGACTGCAGGCTGGACACGATCGTGCCGGCCGCGATGATCATGGTCAGGATGCCGGCGAAGGACAGCGGCACGCCGAGGTCGGCGTGCATCACGGGCCAGCCGGAACCGACGAGCGAGTCGGGGAGCCCGAGGCTGATGAACGCGAGGTAGATGATCGCGAGAAGGAGGGAGTACACGAGTGGAAACGCTACACGCTGTATGTACGTACGTCCATATAGCGGCTATGGTGGCCCCATGAAGGACTACTTCGCGGGCGACCCGCGCACCAACCGCGAGCGCATGCTCGCCGGCGACCTCTACATCGCCGACGACCCGGAGAGCGGCCGGATCGCGCAGCGCGCCGTCCGGCTGGCCGACGCCTACCACCGAGCGGAGACCGACGGCGACCCCGCCGCCCGCGACCTGCTCGCTCAGCTCGTCGGGCGCCTCGGGGAGGGCGCCTACGTCAAGCCGCCGCTGTTCGTCGACTACGGCGAGAACATCTCCCTCGGCGACCGGGTCTTCGTCAACTACAACCTGATGGCCCTCGACGTGGCGGCGATCACCATCGGCGACGACTGCCTCCTCGGCCCCAACGTGCAGCTCCTCACGCCGACGCACCCGATCGCCATCGAGCCCCGCCGCGACAAGCTCGAGGCCGCGCTGCCGATCACGCTCGGGCGCAATGTGTGGCTCGGCGGCGGCGTGATCGTGTGCCCCGGCGTGACCATCGGCGACAACAGCGTGATCGGCGCGGGCTCGGTGGTGACCAAGGACATCCCTGCCAACGTCGTCGCGGTGGGCAACCCGGCCCGAGTGATCCGGGAGATCGACGATGACGACGACCGCTGACGCGACCCGTCGCACGCGGCGCACCGACCCAGGACGCCGCGACCGGATCGTCGACGCCTGCCTCGACGTGATCGCCGACGTCGGGGTCGCGGGCGCCTCGCACCGTCGGATCGCCGCGCGCGCGGACGTGCCGCTCGGCTCCATGAGCTACCACTTCGCGGGCATGGACGAGCTGCTCCGCGAGGCCTTCACCCGGTTCGCCGACGGGGTGGCCGACACCTTCGAGCGCCGACTGGCAGAGGCCACCGATATCCAGTCAGCGCGCGACGCCGTCGTCGCGGCCATCGTGGAGGACATCTTCGGCGACCGGCGCGACCTCGTCCTCACGCACGAGCTGTACACGCTCGCGGCCCGCGAGGCCGCCTACCGCGACATCACCGCGGGCTGGATGGCGCGCAGCAGGGCGGCGCTGGGGCGCCACTTCGACCCCGAGACGGCGCGCCTCCTCGACGCGCTCATCGAGGGACTGAGCATTCACCGCGCGCTCGACGTCGAACGCCGCGACCCCGCGGAGGTCCGCCGCGCCGTCGAACGCCTCTCCGTGTAGGCCGCGCCTACAAGTTAGGGCATCCTTCCTTCCCAGAGGCGTAGGCGGGACCCGGCGGGGGAGCCCTCCGGCTCATGTTTCGGCTGCGTAACAATCTCGCGAAGGATTTTCGTACGAACCCGGATCTGGTCGGGAGGGGTGGTTCGACCGAACTACTGTTTCTCCGCCGCCGCTCTGCGGTCGGCGCAACAGGTATGGAGTCGAGGAGGTCATGCAGCATGGCGACGAGCGTTTTCCCGCATCGCGAGAAGATCGGTTTGTACGACCCGTTGTACGAGCATGACGCGTGCGGCGTGGCCTTCGTGGCCCAGCTCGACGGCGTGGCCCGGCATTCGATCGTCGAGCAGGGCCTCGAGGCCCTGCGCAACCTCGACCACCGCGGCGCGACCGGCGCGGACGAGGCCGCCGGCGACGGCGCGGGCATCCTGTTCCAGATCCCCGACGCGTTCCTGCGCGATGTCGTCGACGTCCGGCTCCCCGACGCGGGAGAGTACGCCGCGGGCCTCGCGTTCCTTCCCACCGACGAGGCGGATCGCGCCCGGGTGAAGGAGCAGCTCGCGCGGATCGCGGACGAGGTCGACCTGGACGTGCTCGCGTGGCGCGAGGTTCCCGTCGAGACGAGCACGCTCTCGCCGATCTCCATCGGCGCGATGCCGCACTTCGAGCAGCTGATCGTCGCCGGACGTGAGGGCCAGGCCGGCATCGACCTCGACCGCTACACGTTCGTGCTGCGTCGTCGCGCCCAGCATGAGGCGGGGGTGTACTTCGCCTCGCTGTCCGCGCGGACCATCGTCTACAAGGGCATGCTCACCACCGCGCAGCTCGAGGAGGTCTTCCCCGAGCTGCACGACGAGCGGATCGCCTCCGCGCTGGCGCTCGTCCACTCGCGGTTCTCCACCAACACCTTCCCCGCGTGGGAGCTGGCGCACCCGTACCGGATGATCGCGCACAACGGCGAGATCAACACCGTCCGCGGCAACCGCAACTGGATGCGGGCGCGCGAGGCGCTGCTGACCTCCGACAAGTTCCCCGGATCGATGGAGAAGCTGTTCCCGATCTGCTCGCCCGACGGCTCCGACTCGGCGTCCTTCGACGAGGTGCTCGAACTGCTGCACCTCGGCGGCCGGTCGCTGCCGCACGCGGTCCTCATGATGATCCCGGAGGCGTGGGAGAGCCACGCCGAGATGGATCCGGCGCGCCGCGCGTTCTACGAGTTCCACGCGACGATCATGGAGCCCTGGGACGGCCCCGCCTGCATGACGTTCACCGACGGCGCGATCATCGGCGCCTGCCTCGACCGCAACGGGCTGCGCCCCGGCCGCTACTGGGAGACCGCCGACGGCCTCGTCGTGTTCGCCTCCGAGGCGGGCGTCCTTCCGATCGATCCCGCCGACGTCGTCCGCAAGGGCCGGCTGCAGCCCGGCCGGATGCTGCTGCTCGACCTCGAACAGCACCGCATCCTCTCCGACGACGACGTGAAGGGCGCGCTCGCCGCCGAGCACCCGTACGAGCGCTGGGTGTCCGACAACAAGATCGAGCTCGACAGCCTGCCGGGCCGGGCGCACGTCGTCCACTCCCACGCGTCGGTCACGCGCCGGCAGCAGACCTTCGGGTTCACGCACGAGGAGCTGCGCCAGATCGTCGCGCCGATGGCCAACACCGGCACCGAGGCGATCGGCTCCATGGGAACCGACTCGCCCATCGCGGTGCTGTCGAAGCGGCCCCGGCTGATCTTCGACTACTTCAAGCAGCTGTTCGCGCAGGTCACGAACCCGCCGCTGGACGCCATCCGCGAGGAGCTCGTGACGAGCCTCACCACGCAGATCGGCCCGGAGCGCAACCTGCTCGAGCCCGCGCCGGAGGCGGCCCGCGTCATCACGATGAGCAGGCCCATCCTCGACTCGGAGCAGCTCGCCAAGATCGTGCGGCTCAACCGCGACGGCTCGCTGCCCGGGTACGCGACGCACGTCGTCAAGGGCCTCTACAAGGTGGCCGGCGGCGGCCGCGCGCTCGCCGCGAAGCTCGACGAGCTGTGCCAGGAGGTCTCGGCGGCGATCCGCGGGGGAGCGCGCGCCATCGTGCTCTCCGACCGCCATGCGACCGCCGAGCTGGCGCCCATCCCGTCGCTGCTGCTGACCGCCGCGGTGCACCACCACCTGGTCCGCGAGAAGACCCGTACCCAGGTGGGGATCGTCGTCGAGGCCGGCGACGTCCGCGAGGTGCACCACGTCGCGCTGCTGCTCGGCTACGGCGCGGCCGCCGTCAACCCGTACCTGGTGTTCGAGACCGCGGAGGACCTGGCCCGGCGCGAGATGTACGTCGAGGTCACGCCGGAGCAGGCCATCTACAACGTCGCCAAGGCGCTCAGCAAGGGCGTGCTGAAGGTGATGAGCAAGATGGGCGTCTCGACCGTCGCGTCGTACAGCGGCGCGCAGATCTTCGAGTGCATCGGCCTCAGCCAGGACGTCGTCGACCGCTACTTCACCGGCACCTCCAGCCGGCTCGGCGGCCTGACGCTCGACCAGTTGGCCGACGAGATCACGTCCCGTCACCTGCAGGCCTACCCGGCAAGCGGCATCCCGCTCGCGCACCGCGACCTGCTGGTCGGCGGCGAGTACCAGTGGCGCCGTGAGGGCGAGCCGCACCTGTTCGATCCGGAGACGGTGTTCCGCCTCCAGCACTCGACGCAGACCGGCGACTACGCCGCGTTCAAGAAGTACACGGCGCTGGTCAACGACAACTCGTCGCGGATCATGACGCTGCGCTCCCTGATGCGGTTCGAGGAGCGCGAACCCATCGGCATCGACGAGGTGGAGCCGGCCAGCGAGATCGTCAAGCGGTTCTCCACGGGCGCGATGAGCTACGGCTCGATCTCGATGGAGGCCCACCAGACGCTGGCGGTCGCCATGAACCGGATCGGCGGCAAGTCGAACACCGGTGAGGGCGGCGAGGACCCGGAGCGCCTGCACGACCCGCAGCGCCGCTCGGCGATCAAGCAGGTCGCCTCCGGCCGGTTCGGCGTGACGTCGGAGTACCTCACCTACGCCACCGACCTGCAGATCAAGATGGCCCAGGGCGCGAAGCCCGGCGAGGGCGGCCAGCTGCCCGGCCCGAAGGTCTACCCGTGGGTGGCGAGGACGCGGCACTCGACGCCCGGCGTCGGCCTGATCTCCCCGCCGCCGCACCACGACATCTACTCGATCGAGGACCTGAAGCAGCTGATCCACGACCTGAAGTGCGCCAACACCTCGGCGCGCGTGCACGTCAAGCTCGTCTCCGAGGTCGGCGTCGGCACCGTCGCGGCGGGCGTGAGCAAGGCGAAGGCCGACGTCGTGCTGATCTCCGGCCATGACGGCGGCACCGGCGCGGCGCCGCTGACCTCGCTCAAGCACGCGGGCGCGCCGTGGGAACTGGGCCTCGCCGAGACCCAGCAGACGCTGCTGCTGAACGGCCTGCGCGACCGCATCGTCGTGCAGTGCGACGGCCAGCTCAAGACCGGCCGCGACGTGCTGATCGCCGCGTTGCTGGGCGCCGAGGAGTTCGGCTTCGCGACGGCGCCGTTGGTCGTCTCCGGCTGCATCATGATGCGCGTCTGCCACAAGGACACCTGCCCGGTGGGCGTGGCGACGCAGAACCCCGAGCTGCGCGGCAAGTTCCACGGCGACCCGGATCACGTCGTCAACTTCTTCATGTTCATCGCCGAGGAGGTGCGCGAGCTGCTGGCCCAGCTGGGCTTCCGCACGCTCGAGGAGGCGGTCGGCCGCGTCGACATGCTCGACGTGAGCGACGCCGTCGGCCACTGGAAGACTCAGGGCCTCGACCTCGCCCCGATCCTCACGCAGATCGCCCCGCCGCCCGGCACTGAGCTGCACCGCACGACCACGCAGGACCACGGCCTGGACACCAAGCTGGACGTCGAGCTGATCCGCCTGGCCGAGCCCGCGCTGCGCTCCGGCGAGCGAGTGCGGCACAGCCTCGCCGTGCGCAACGTCGACCGCACCGTCGGCACCATCCTCGGCCACGAGGTGACCAAGGCCACCGACGGCGCGGGCTTCGAGCCCGGCACCATCGAGTTCACGCTCACCGGCACCGGCGGCCAGAGCTTCGGCGCGTTCCTGCCCCGCGGCGTCACCCTGCGCCTGATCGGCGACTCGAACGACTACTTCGGCAAGGGCCTCTCCGGCGGCCGGCTCGTCGTCGCCCCGCCGCCGGATGTCGCGTTCGACCCGGCGGAGCAGATCGTGGCGGGCAACGTCATCGGCTACGGCGCGACCTCGGGGCAGCTGTTCTTGCGCGGCGTCGTCGGCGAGCGGTTCTGCGTCCGCAACTCGGGCGCGACGGCGGTCGTCGAGGGCGTGGGCGACCATGGCTGCGAGTACATGACCGGTGGCGAGGTGCTCGTCCTCGGCCCCACCGGCCGCAACTTCGCGGCGGGCATGTCCGGTGGCGTCGCGTGGGTGCTCGACCTCAACCCGCTGCGCATCAACACGGAGCTGGCAGACCCCGTCACCCCGGAGGCCGGCGACATCGCCCGCATCCGGGAGTTGATGGAGGAGCATCGCGACGAGACCGGTTCGCTGGTCGCCGACGGCCTGCTCCAGCTGTCCGACGAGGAGCTGGCGCTGCGGTTCACCAAGGTCGAGCCGCGCGACTATGCCCGCGTCATGGCCGTGCAGGCGATGTCGATCGCCGACGGCCTCTCCGAGACCGAAACCACCACGCTGATGATGGAGGCCGCACATGGCTGACCCGAAGGGATTCATGACCACCCCGCGCGAGGTCGCGGGCCGCCGTCCGGTCGAGGAGCGCGTCCACGACTGGAAAGAGGTCTACCCGGGAACGCCCGGCCGCGCGCTGCTGCCGATCATCACGCAGCAGGCCGGCCGCTGCATGGACTGCGGCATCCCGTTCTGCCACAACGGCTGCCCCCTGGGGAACCTGATCCCCGAGTGGAACGATCTGGTGTGGCGCGGTGAGTGGCAGCCGGCGCTGGAGCGCTTGCACGCGACGAACAACTTCCCGGAGTTCACCGGGCGGCTGTGCCCGGCGCCCTGCGAGACGGCCTGCGTCGTCGGCATCAACCGCGACGCCGTGACCATCAAGAACGTCGAGGTCGCCATCATCGACAAGGCGTGGGACGACCTGCGCGTCACCCCGCAGCAGCCGGCGTGGCACACGTCGAAGACGGTCGCCGTGGTCGGCTCGGGCCCCGCGGGCCTCGCCGCGGCCCAGCAGCTGACGCGCGCCGGCCACACCGTCGTCGTGTACGAGCGGGCCGACGCCATCGGCGGGCTGATGCGTTACGGCATCCCCGAGTTCAAGATGGAGAAGGCCGTCCTGAACCGGCGCCTGAAGCAGATGGTGCTCGAGGGGACGCAGTTCAAGACGGGCGTGAACGTGGGCGTCGACATCACGGGCTCCGAGCTGCTGGAGCAGTACGAGGCCGTGGTGCTGGCCGTCGGCGCGACGCTGCCGCGCGACCTGCCCGCCCCGGGCCGCGAGTTCAAGGGCATCCACCAGGCGATGGAGTACCTGCCGCAGGCCAACCGGGTCGCGGTGGGGGAGACGGTCGAGAACCAGATCCTGGCCACCGGGAAGGACGTCGTCATCATCGGCGGCGGCGACACCGGTGCGGACTGCCTGGGCACCGCCATCCGACAGGGTGCGCGCTCCATCACGCAGCTCGAGATCATGCCGATGCCGCCGGAGACCCGCCCCGCGGGCCAGCCGTGGCCGACGTACCCGATGACGTTCAAGATCACGTCTGCGCACGAGGAGGGCGGCGACCGCGTCTACGCGGTGTCGACCTCGCGCTACGTGGGCGACGACGAGGGCAACCTCGCCGGCCTGGACATCGTCGAGGTGCGCTTCGACGCCGGGCGCTTCGTCCCGGTCGAGGGCACCGAGCGGCACATCCCCGCGCAGCTCGTGCTGCTGGCGATGGGCTTCACCGGCCCGCAGCAGGCGGGCCTGGTCGAGGAGCTGGGCCTGGAGCTCGACGGCCGCGGCAACATCGTCCGCGACGAGTCGTTCGCCACGAGCGTCGACCGCGTCTTCGCGTGCGGCGACGCGGGCCGCGGCCAGTCGCTGATCGTGTGGGCCATCGCCGAGGGCCGCAGCTGCGCCCGCGGCGTCGACGAGTACCTCAGCGGCTCCTCTAAGCTCCCGCGCCCCATCGGCCCGGAGGTCCGCCAGCTGCTGGTGTGATCACGCTCCTTGAGCCGGGTCCCAGCGCGAAGCGCCGGGCCCGTGTCGAAAGGCTGCCGAGCGAGATCGCTAAACTGGGCCGGTCGAAGGAGGACATCATGCGCGTCGTCATCGCGAGTGATCACACGGCCATGGAGCTGCGGCAGGCGATCGCCGAGGTGGTGCGGGAGGAAGGCCACGAGGTGATCGACCTCGGCACCCACGACCCGAGCCGCGCGGACTACCCCGTGTATGGCCACAACGTGGGGGTCGCGGTGGCGTCGGGCGAGGCGGACCGCGGCATCGCGATCTGCGGCTCCGGCATCGGCATCTCGATCGCCGCGAACAAGGTGCGCGGCGTCCGCTGCGTCGTCTGCTCCGAGCCCTACTCCGCGGTCATGTCGCGCAAGCACAACGACTCCAACGTGCTGGCGTTCGGCGCCCGCGTCGTCGGCGACGAGCTCGCGAAGATGATCACCCGCATGTGGCTCGCGACGGAGTTCGAGGGTGGCCGCCACCAGCGGCGCGTGAACCAGATCAACGCCAGCGAGTGCGGCGTGGTGATCGAGGACCAGGTCGACCCGGGCGCTACGTCAGTTCGCTGAGTTGGGTCGACTTGGGACGGCGGAGTAGGGGATGCGGTCCGTCTCGCTGCCGCCGAGTTCCTGCTATCTAGCCAGACCTGATCTCGGTGCATGGAACCTCTTTACGCTCCGACGAACCGCATCCCCGACTCCACCTCGGTCGGCATCGCGGGCGCGCGTATCGACGAACCGCATCCCCGACTCCAACTCGGTCGGCATCGCGGGCGCGCGCATCGACGAACCGCAATCCCGACTCCACCTCGGTCCGCGCATGAGTGATCGTTTCGACTGAGCGGGCCGCGTACCGCTGGTTGAGCCGGACCGCGAGGAACGAGCGTCCGTGTCGAAACCAATGAACCGGCGCCTGGTTCATGGACCTGACCCGAGTGATGATCGTTTCGACTGAGCGGGCCGCCTGTGGTCCTCGCGCGTTGTGCAACGCTGAGGTCATGTCCGATTTGCATCTGGTCCCTGTCCCTGCCCGCGTCGAGGTCCGGGAGGGCGTGTTTCCCCTCGCTGGCGCCGAGGTCGAGGGCCTCCTCGCCGAGCTGCTCGCCTCCGAGTTGGCGGCTGTCATCGGTTCATTGGTTTCGACACGCCGGTTCGCTGGCGCTCACGCGGCGGCTCAACCAGCGGACGACCTCGGCTCTGCTCAACCAGCGGACGACCTCGGCTCTGCTCAACCAGCGGACGACCTCGGCTCTGCTCAACCAGCGGATGACCTCGGCTCGGCTCGACCAGCGATCGTTCTGGGCATCGATGGGGAGGGCGCGCCCGAGTCGTACCGGCTCGAGGTCGCGCCGTCGGGCGTCCGGCTCGTCGGCGCCGACCGCGCGGGGCTGCGTTACGGCATCTTCACCCTCGTCCAGCTCGCGCGGCGCGCGGGTGACTCGTGGGAGCTGCCCGCCGTCGTCATCGAGGACGCGCCGCGGTTCCGGTACCGCGGGCTGATGCTGGATGTCGCCCGACACTTCTTCGACGTCGCCACGGTGAAGAAGGTCATCGACCGCGCCGCGCGGCTCAAGCTGAACGCGCTGCACCTGCACCTCAGCGACGACCAGGGCTGGAGGTTCGAGGTGACCTCGCGGCCGGAGCTTGCGGAGCGGGCGTCGACGGGCGCGGCGTTCGGCGCCCCGGGAGGCTTCTACTCGAAGGCCGACTACGCCGACATCGTCGCCCACGCCGCCGACAACGACATGGTGGTCGTTCCCGAGATCGACCTGCCCGGGCACACGCACGCCGTCGGTCTCGCCTACCCGGACCTCGTCGAGGAGCCCGTCCTCCTCGACTCCGTGCGGGCAGTCGCCGAGCAGTTCGGCGGTGGCCTCCCGGTCAAGGGGGAGCAGTACCACGGCGTGGCGGTCGGCCACTCCTCCGTGCGGATCCGCCACGAGCCCACCTACGAGTTCCTGGCCGACGTCCTCACCGAGGTCGCCGCCGCGACGCCCGGGCCGTGGCTCCATGTCGGCGGCGACGAGTGCCACGCCACGAGCAAGGAGGACTTCGCCGCGTTCGTGTCGCGCGTGACCGCCATGGTCGCCGACCTCGGGAAGACCCCCGTCGTCTGGCACGAAGCCGGCGCCGCCGCGGGGATGGCGGCGGGCACCGTCGGTCAGTTCTGGGGGCTGCGGAGCCACGACGCCGACGTCGCGGAGAAGTCCCGTGCGTTCCCCGCCGGGGGAGGGGCGCTCATCCTGTCGCCCGCGGACGCCATCTACCTCGACATGAAGTACGACGCCGACACCCGGCTCGGCCTCACCTGGGCCGACGGCCCGACCAGCGTCGAGCGGTCCTACGACTGGGAGCCGGCGGAGTTGATCGACGGCGTGAGCGAGCCCGACATCCTGGGCGTGGAGGCGCCGCTGTGGACCGAGACCGTCGTCACCCTCGCGGATCTCGACCACCTCGTGTTCCCGCGAGTCGCCTCGGCGGCCGAGATCGCCTGGTCCCCGGCCCGGGGCACCGCTTCGACGCGCACGTGGGAGTCGTTCGCGGCCCGCCTCGGCGGTTTGGCCCCGCTGTGGGAGGCCCAGGGCGTCGACTTCCATCGCTCGCCGGAGATCCCCTGGGTCTCCTGATCTCTCAACACGGCTGCGTGTGACTGGTTCTCCGCAGCAATGACCCGACCGCGGTTGCGTCTGTCCACATAGGGACGGACGCAGCCGCGGTCGTGCGTGAAGAGCCGCCTCCGCTGCACGACGGATTGTCTCGGTTTGGTAACGATCGCGGTTAATCCATTTACTAAATGGATTAACCGGCGTAGCTTCAGCCGCGGAGATCGCAGTGATCTCCGACAGACCGTTCATCGAGAGGAACGACAGTGAAGTCGAAGAAGTTTAGGACGCTGGCGGCGCTGGCCGTGGTCGGCCCCTTGGTGCTGGCGAGCGCGTGCAGCCAGCAGGCCAAGAACGAGGGCGGAACCGGAGAGGGAGGCAAGACCACGGTGTCGCTGTGGACCCACTCCGCCGGCAACGAAGGCGAGATGAACGTCATCTCGGGGATCATCTCGGACTACAACGCCTCGCAGGACAAGTACGAGATCGTTCGTCAGGACTTCCCGCAGGCCGCCTACAACGACTCGGTCCAGGGCGCGGCGGCCTCCGGTGACCTGCCGTGCATCCTCGATGTCGACGGCCCGATCATGCCGAACTGGGCGTGGAACGGATGGCTCGTGCCGTCCGGCCTCACCGACGACGACGTCAAGGACTTCCTGCCGTCGACCGTCGGCAGCTACCAGGACGAGATCTACAGCATCGGCTATTGGGACGCCACCACCGTGATCTTCACCCGCCAGTCGATCCTCGACAAGGTCGGCGCGCGGGTTCCCACCGTCGAGCAGCCGTGGACCGCCGAGGAGTTCGCCGACGTCCAGAAGAAGATCAAGGACACCGGCGACTACGACTACGTCATCGACTGGGGCCCGGGCTGGTCCGACGAGTGGTGGCCGTACGCCTACGCGCCGCTCCTGCAGAGCTTCGGCGGCGACCTCGTCGACCGCACCGCGTTCGAGAGCGCCGACGGCGTGCTCAACGGCGCCGAGGGCGTCGCGTTCGCCGACTGGTTCCAGGCACAGTTCGCCGACGGCTACGCCCCGAAGTCGAACGACCAGGACCGCACCGAGTTCAAGACCGGCAAGGTCGCCATGCAGTACAGCGGCGTCTGGGGCTTCTCCGAGAACACCGAGGCCTACGACGACCTCCTGATGCTGCCCTCGCCCGACTTCGGCAAGGGCGCGAAGTCCGGTGTCGGCTCGTGGCAGTACGGCGTCACGAAGAACTGCAGCGACGCGCAGAAGACGGGCGCGCTGGACTACCTGAAGTTCTCCATGGACGACAAGTACGTCGCCCAGTTCTCCGACATCACGTCCCTGATCCCCGCGACCACCACCGCATGGGAGCAGACGACCAAGGGCTTCTACGGCCCGGAGGGCCCGGCCCAGGTCGCCGCGGACATCGCCGCGGCCAACGGCATGGTCCGCCCGCCCACGCCCGCGTACCCGGTGATCAGCCGCATCTTCGACAAGGCGCTGCGCGACATCGTCAACGGCTCCGACCCGCAGGGGACGCTCGACCAGGCGGTCTCCGAGATCGATACCGACATCAAGTCGGCCGGCTACAACAAGTAGCCGCCGACGGAGCGGGGGCGGGCCTCGGGCTCGCCCCCGTGTTCGGATAGGAAGGATCAACGTTGTCCTCATCACCCACGCATGTCCGCACGACGTCGCAGAGCCTGAAGCAGGAGCGGCGCGCCGCTTACGCCTTCGTGCTCCCCGCGGCCGTCCTGCTGATCGCCTTCATCGCCGTTCCCGTGCTCATGTCGTTCGGCCTCGGCTTCACCAACGCCCGCCTCGGCGGCGGGCGTCCCGCGGAGTTCGTCGCCTTCGACCAGTTCGTCCGCGCCCTCACCGCCGACCCGACCTTCTGGGCCGCGCTGCGCAACATCATGATCTTCGTGTTCATCGTGGTGCCGGTCCAGGGCGGCCTCGGCCTCGTGCTCGCACTGCTCGTCAACCAGAAGCTGCGCGGCATCACGGCGTTCCGCGTCATGTTCTTCATGCCCGTGGTCACGTCGATGGTCGTCGTCTCCATGCTCTGGAAGTTCATGTACCAGAAGGACGGCCTGATCAACGCGCTGTTCGGATTCAACGTCGACTGGCTGAACGAGACGTCCACCGCCCTCCCCGCAGTGGTCATCATGTCGATCTGGCAGGGCGTCGGCTTCCACATGATCATCTGGCTGTCCGGGCTGCAGACCATCAACCACGACCTGTACGAGGCGTCCGCGCTCGACGGGGCGGGCAAGTGGCAGCAGTTCCTGAACGTCACGCTGCCGGGCCTCAAGCCGACCTTCGTGTTCGTGCTGATCACCATCACGATCGCGGCGTTCTCGCTGTTCGTCCAGATCGACGTCATGACGCAGGGCGGCCCGTCCAACGCGACGACGACGCTCGTGTACCACATCATCCAGATGGGTTCCGCGCGCGGCGACGTCGGTTACGCGTCGGCCTTGTCGCTGATCTTCTTCATCATCGTCCTGACGTTCGCACTGATCCAGCGCGCGCTCACGAAGGAGGACTGACCCATGTCCGCATCGACTGAAGAGAAGTCCGGCAAGAAGGGCTGGCTCAGCTACATCCCGCTGGTGCTGCTGGCGCTGACGTTCATCCTGCCGCTGCTTTTCATGCTGTTCTCCAGCCTGAAGCCGAAGGACCAGATCCTCGCCGACCTCACCAGCTGGCGGGCGTTCGCACCCGTCGGCGACCTGTCGCTCGACAACTTCGTGGGCGTGTTCAACCGCGTTCCGGTGGCCCGGTTCTTCCTGAACTCGATCTTCGTCACGACGGTGATCGTCGTGATCGGGCTCTTCGTCAACTCGTTGGCCGGCTTCGCGATCGCGCGGCTGAACTTCAAGGGCAAGAAGGTTCTGCTGAGCGCCATCGTCGCGACGCTGATCGTGCCGTTCGAGACGTTCGCCATCCCGATGGTGTACATGATCTCGAAGCTTCCCCGGATCGGGTTCTATCCCGACGGCGTCGCGCTCGACTGGGGCTGGAACAACAGCTATGAGGTGCTGATCATCCCGTTCATCGCCAACGCGTTCTCGATCTTCCTGTTCACTCAGTACTACAGCGCGATCCCCAAGGAACTCGACGAGGCGGCCCGCGTCGACGGGGCGGGGTGGTTCCGGATCTACCGGTCGGTGGTCTCGCCGCTCGCGGGACCGGCGTTCGCGACGTCGGCGATCCTCACCTTCCTGCCGCAGTGGAACTCCTATCTGTGGCCGCTGCTGGTGATCCAGAAGGAGGAGCTGCGGCCGGTCCAGGTCGGCCTTCGCTACTTCTTCGCGTCGGGCACCGCCGAGGGCACGCCGTGGGGACAGATCATGGCGTACACGAGCCTGATCACCATCCCGGTGATCATCGTGTTCCTCATGTTCCAGCGCGCGTTCATCTCGTCGATCGCCTCCTCGGGCGTCAAGGGATGACCCTTCGTCTCGAAGACAAGTGGGTGTGGGACTCCTGGCCGTTCACCGACGGCCAGGAGTCCCACCACCTCTTCTACCTTCAAGCCGACCGCTCGCTCGGGGATCCCGAGCTGCGGCACCGCAACCCGTCGATCGGGCACGCCGTCAGCGCGGACTTCCGCTCCTGGACGGTGCTGCCCGACGCGCTCGCCCCGTCGGAGCGTCCCGCCTGGGACGACTTCGCGACGTGGACGGGTTCCGTCGTCCAGGGCCCGAGCGGCCGCTACCACCTGTTCTACACGGGTGCCTCGCACGCCGAGGACGGGCTGGTGCAGCGGATCGGGCGCGCGGACTCCGACGACCTGGTCCACTGGGAGCGGTTCGGCGACGGGCCGCTGCTGGAGGCGGACCCCCGCTGGTACGAGCGCTACGACGGGAGCTGGCACGACGAGGCCTTCCGCGACCCGTGGGTGTTCGCGGACCCGGACGGCGACGGCTGGCACATGTTCGTCACCGCCCGCGCCAAGGACGGCGGAGAGCTGTTCTCGCTCGGTGTGCTCGGGCACGCCTGGAGTGCCGACCTCGACCGCTGGGAGGTGCGCCCGCCGCTGTCGGCGCCCGGCCGGTTCGGCCAGATGGAGGTGCCGCAGCTCGTCATGATCGACGGCGCGCCGCACCTCGTGTTCTGCTGCGGCGAGGGCCAGTACGACCCCGCCCGGATCGTCCCCGGGACCCCCGGCGGCGTCTGGGTGCTGCGCAGCGACGGGGGAGTGCTCGGGCCGTGGGACAGCGACAAGGCACGGCGCATCGCCCACGACTCGCTGTACGCCGCGCGCGTGGTGACCGACGTCGACGGCGTGCCCCGAGCCGTCGGGTTCAGCAACGACGTCGACGGGCGCTTCGTCGGCGAGATCCTCGATCCAGTAGACCTCGACTTCGACTGATAGGAGTTCGCGCTCCTTGAGCCGTGCCCCAAGGAGCGAAGCGACGCAGGCGCGCGTCGAAAGGCCGGTAGGGTCTTGCCACTGGACACGAGGAGGAGGCGCCGGTGGAGAAGCGAGTCAGGGCCCGGTTGAAAGACGTCGCGGCGGCGACCGGCCTGTCCACGGCGACCATCTCGCTGGTGCTGAACGAGGCCTCGGACCGGTTCCCTCCCGCCACCGTGCAGCGCGTGCGCGATGCGGCCGAGGCTCTCGGCTACACGCCCAACGTGGCGGCGCGCAGCCTCCGGACCAACAGCACCCGCACGCTCGGGGTGCTGACCGACAACATCCTGACCTCGCCGACCGGCTACGGCATGGTGCAGGGGATTCAGGACGCCGCGTGGGACCGCGACTTTCTGCTCCTGTTCGTGGGCACCGAGGGCGATCCGGCGCAGCAGACCAAGGCGATCGCCGAGCTCGTGGCGCGCCAGGTCGACGGCATGCTGGTGGGCGCGATGTACCACCGCATGCTCGACCCCGGTCATCTTCCCGCCACGGTGCGGACGGTCGGTTTCAACGCGCTGCTCGACGGCATCGGCTCCTTCGTGCCCGATGACGTGCAGGCGGGTCGGCTCGCGACGCAGACCCTGCTGGAGCACGGGCACCGCAGGATCGCCCACATCACCGAGTACCCGACCGACGGCTTGGCGAGGAACCAGAGGGTCGAGGGGCTCCAGACGACGCTCCGGGAGGCGGGGCTTCCCGCCGCCGAGGTGCTCGACCCCGGGCCCGAGCACCCGGCCTCCGCTTCGGAGAGCGCCGAGGGCATCGTGCTCCCGCTCCTCGACTCGGCGGATCGTCCCACGGCGATCTTCACCTTCAACGACCTGGACGCGGTGGGCGTGTACCGCGCCGCGCAGCGCCTGGGGGTCAGGATCCCCGACGATCTGTCCGTGATCAGCGTCGACAACCGCGAGAACGTTGCCGAGGAGCTCCGGCCCGGCCTCACGACGCTCGCTCTGCCGCACTACGAACTCGGCAGGCGGGCCGCCGACCGGCTGCTGGACGCGATCGAGTCGGGCGACCCGATCCCGCCGGAGGTGGTGAGCGTCCCCTTCACCCTCATCGAGCGCGGCTCGGTCGCCCCGGCCCCCCAATAGCAGCCGCACTATCTGGCGTGGCTGCCTGCTTTCAGGCGGCGCCTCGGTTGGGATCGTCGGTGACCGGGTCGAATACCGTGAATCCGAGACTGGCGGCGGCGCGCGCCATCTGGACGTCGTGAGTGACGACGGTCGCGCTGTTCACACCGAGCCGCAGGGCGGCCGCGATGTGCAGGGAATCGGTACCACCGAGGACGACGTCGAGCGCGATCGCTTCGTCGAGCAGGCCGTCCTCGACGGCGATCAGTGTGAACTCGGCGAGGTACTCGTTGGCGACGTCGGTGCCCAGGCCGGCGTTCTTGAGCACCCGCAGCACCTCCAGTTCCAGCACGCGGGAGCCGACGAACCGGTCACCGGCCGCGTAGGCCGACTCGAACCAGTCGCGCGCCGCGGCGGACCTGTCCGCGATCGCTCGGAGCAGCACAGAGGAGTCGACGAACCAGGTGCGGTCAGGCAAGGCCATCGAACCGTGCTCGTTCGGCATCGAGCAGAGCGCCGAGGTCGACGTCGGTCTCGAGCGTCCGGAATCGCCGCTCCGACCTAGGTGTGGCACTGCGGGGAGGCCGGGCGAGTCCGCTGGCGATCAGTTCGTCGAGCGGGTCTTCTGAGTCTTCGATCTTGGTGATGCGGTAGGCGGCGTGCCCTCGGCGCAGCACGATGACCTCGCCGTGGTCGGCGAGACGCGTCGCCCGAGAAGGGTTCTGGTTCAGCTCCGTGAGTGTGATCGTCGCCATGCATGCAATTCTAGCATCAAATACTAGTCTTGGTGACTTTCACGGGAGATTACCGTGGCGCCTAACGTCAGCATGCTGACGGAAACAGCCAGGATGATCCGTCAAGCCCGCTGGGTCGAACGGAAAATGCCACGGCCATCCCAGGCTGGGATTTGGTCGGGGTTTTCTACCGGCAGGTTCCGCCCACGAACCCGAGGCTACCTGAGATGCTACGCAATGGCTACACTTGGTGCATGAGGACGATTAGTCAGCGGGAGATGCGCAACGACAGTGGGCTTGTGCTGCGGGAGGTCGAGGCCGGGGAGACGTTCACCGTGACTCGGCGTGGTGCGCCGGTGGCGCAGATCGTGCCGCTTGGCGGGGCCGCACGCGGGTATAGAGCGCCTCGGCGCGATGCGGTGTTCGGCGTTGATGAGTTGGTCGACGCGGAGGTGGCGTCGGCCGACCTGCTCGACCATTTGCGATCGGAGCGCTAGATGGCCGTCTGGTATCTCGACACCTCCGCGGCGTTCAAGCTGCTGCTTCGGGAGAACGAGTCGCCAGACTTGGTTGCGGCCATCTCCGCGGCGCGGCCGACGCTGGTGTCCAGCTACCTCTTGGAGACCGAGCTTCGTCGGGCGGCCAATCGGGTCGGGACGCTCAGCCAGCGGCAGGTGACGAACCTACTCGACAGGATCGGGTTGTACGAGTTGACGCCCGCGATGCACACGCAGGCGGGTCTGCTGCCGGGGGAGAACCTTCGCTCGCTCGACGCGCTCCACCTGGCTACCGCGATCAGCGCGGGCGTCGACGCTTTGGCCGCTTATGACCTTCGGCTGATCGATGCCGCGCGCGACGCGGGACTGGTCGTGCTCGCCCCCGGGGCCGTCGGCCAATCGTAGATGCGGGAAACTGGATCGCCCGTTGGTTGATGCGGCGGGCGGGCCGTGGCCGGGCGCGGCATGAGCCGCTCGGCTACCTGTGGCCGACGGGCCGCGGGCTGGCGCCTTGCGCGGCCTGTCGGGCGTGGGCGGCGCTCCCTGCGGGGGTAAGGTGGGGCGTCGTCGTCGGGCTTGGAGGAACAGTTGTCAGATTCGTTCGTGCACCTGCACTGCCACACCGAGTTCTCGATGCTCGACGGTGCGGCGCGCATCAAGGACCTGTTCACCGGCGCGGAGCGGATGGGGATGCCCGCGCTGGCCATCACCGACCACGGCAACCTGTACGGAGCGTACGAGTTCTACAAGGCCTCGAAGGCCTTCGGCGTCAAGCCGATCATCGGGCTCGAGGCCTACCTCACCCCGCGGACGATGCGCGGCGAGCGCAAGCGCGTCCAGTTCGGCGACGGCACCGGCGACGACGTCGCCTCCAAGGGCGCCTACACGCACATGACGATGTGGGCCGCGAATCCGGAGGGCATGCACAACCTGTTCCGGCTGAGCACCCGCAGCTCGCTGGAGGGCTTCTTCTACAAGCCGCGCGCGGACCGGGAGCTGCTCAACCTCTACGGCAAGGGCCTCATCGCGACGACGGGCTGCCCGTCCGGTGAGGTGCAGACGTTCCTGCGGCTCGGCCAGTACGACAACGCCGTCGCGGCCGCCGCCGAGTTCCGCGACATCTTCGGCGAGGGCAACTTCTACGTCGAGCTGATGGACCACGGCCTCGACATCGAGACCCGGGTCCGCCACGACCTGCTGAAGCTGGCGAAAGACCTGGGGCTGCCGCTGGTGGCCACCAACGACCTGCACTACGTCCATGCCGACGACGCCGACGCCCACGACACGCTGCTGTGCGTCTCCTCGGGCTCGCGCAAGGCGCAGACCGAGCGGTTCAAGTTCGACGGCAACGGCTACTACCTGAAGTCGCCCGAGGAGATGCGCGCGCTGTTCCGCGAACTCCCCGACGCGTGCGACAACACCCTCGCCATCGCCGAGCGCATCGAGACGGTCTTCGACGAGGGCATCGGCACCTACATGCCGCAGTTCGACGTGCCCGACGGCGAGACCGAGGACTCCTGGTTCCGCAAGGAGGTGGAGGAGGGGCTCCACCAGCGCTACCCGAACGGGATCTCCGACGAGGTCCGCGACCGTGCCGAGTTCGAGCTGAAGATCATCACCCAGATGGGCTTCTCCGGCTACTTCCTCGTCGTCGCCGACTTCATCAACTGGGCCAAGCGCAACGGCGTGCGCGTCGGCCCCGGCCGCGGCTCCGGCGCGGGCTCGATGTGCGCCTACGCCACGCGCATCACCGACCTCGACCCCATCGAGCACGGCCTCCTCTTCGAGAGGTTCCTGAACCCCGAGCGCGTCTCGATGCCCGACTTCGACATCGACTTCGACGATCGCCGCCGCGGCGAGGTGATCACCTACGTCACGGAGAAGTACGGCAAGGACTACGTCGCGCAGATCATCACCTACGGCTCCATCAAGGCGAAGGCCGCCGTGAAGGACTCCGCCCGCGTCCTCGACATGCCGTTCGCGATCGGCGAGCAGATCACGAAGGCGATGCCGCCGGACGTCATGGGCAAGGGCGTCCCGCTGAGCGAGCTCTTCAACGAGGAGCACAAGCGCTACGCCGAGGGCAACGAGTTCCGCGAGCTGTACCAGTCGAACGTGGACGTGCGCACCGTCGTCGACACCGCGAAGGGCATCGAGGGCCTGAAGCGCCAGTGGGGCGTGCACGCCGCCGGCGTGATCATGAGCCGCGCGCCGCTGATCGACATCGTGCCGCTCATGAAGCGCGAAGCCGACGGCGCCATCATCACCCAGTTCGACTACCCGGGCTGCGAGTCCCTCGGCCTGATCAAGATGGACTTCCTCGGCCTGCGCAACCTCACGGTGATCGACGACGCGGTGGGCAACATCAAGCTGAACCAGGGCGTCGACGTCGACCTCGAGACCCTGACCCTCGACGACCCCAAGACCTTCGAGCTGCTGCAGCGCGGCGACACCCTCGGCGTCTTCCAGCTCGACGGCGGACCCATGCGCGCGCTGCTGCGCTCCATGCAGCCCGACTGCTTCGAGGACATCTCCGCCGTCGGCGCCCTCTACCGGCCGGGCCCGATGGGCGCGGACTCGCACAACAAGTACGCGCGCCGCAAGACCGGCCGCGAGCCCGTCGAGCCCATCCACCCCGAGCTCGCGGAGGCGCTCGAGCCGGTGCTCGGCGAGACCTACGGCCTGATCGTCTATCAGGAGCAGGTCATGGCCATCGCGCAGCAGCTGGCCGGCTACACGCTGGGCGGCGCCGACATGCTGCGCCGCGCCATGGGCAAGAAGAAGAAGTCCGAGCTGGACGCCCAGTACGAGATCTTCTCCGGCGGCATGTTGGAGCGCGGCTACTCGAAGGGCGCGATCCAGACGCTCTGGGACATTTTGCTTCCCTTCTCCGACTACGCCTTCAACAAGGCGCACTCGGCGGCCTACGGCCTGGTCTCCTACTGGACGGCCTGGCTGAAGGCGAACTATCCGGTCGAGTACATGGCCGCGCTGCTGCAGTCGGTGCGCGACGACAAGGACAAGTCCGCGCTCTACCTCGCCGAGTGCCGGCACATGGGCATCGAGGTGCTGCCGCCCGACGTCAACTCCTCCGAGGTGGCGTTCACGCCCGTCGGCGACCACATCCGCTTCGGCCTCGGCGCCGTCCGCAACGTCGGCGACAAGGTGGTCAACGCCTGGATCGAGGAGCGCACGCGGCTCGGGCCTGCCGCCGACTTCGGCGACTTCCTCGACAAGGCTCCGCTGCTGATGTGCAACAAGCGCGTCATCGAGTCGCTGATCAAGGCGGGCGCGTTCGACGAGCTGGGCCACGCCCGCCGCGCGCTCATGAGCGTCTTCGAGACCGCCGTCGACTCCATCATCGACGTCAAGCGCAACGCGGAGAACGGCCAGGACGGCTTCGACTTCGGCTTCGACGACGGCGGCGACGACGCCCAGGGCGCGGCGCTGCACGCGCACGTGCCCGCCATGGAGGACTGGGACCGGCGCACCCGGCTGGCCTTCGAGCGCGAGATGCTCGGCCTGTACGTGTCCGACCACCCGCTGAACGGCCTGGAGCACGTCCTCCAGACCAACAGCGAGCGTTCCGTCGTCTCCGCGGTCGCCGAGGACGGGTTCCGCGGCCCGACGAAGCTCTGCGGCCTCGTCACGTCGGTCAACCGGCGCGTCAACAAGGCGGGCAACATCTGGGCCCAGGTGGTGCTGGAGGACCTCACCGGATCGATCGAGGTGACGGTGTTCCCGCGCGTCTACGACCAGGTGGCCGCGCACCTCGCGCCCGACACGATCGTGGCCGTCGAGGGCGTCGTCGAGTCGGGCGAGGACCGCGGGCGGGTGCGGGCGCAGAACATCGTGGCCCCGCACATGAGCGCCGAAGGCAACGTCGGGCCGCTGGCGCTCACGCTGCCCGCCGTCCGCTGCACGCCCGGCGTCGTCAACCGGCTGAAGGAGATCCTCGCCCAGTACCCGGGCGCCGCCGAGGTGCACCTGAATCTCCGCACGGGGGAGCAGGTCAAGACGTTCCGGCTGGGCGACGGGTTCCGCGTCGAGCTCACCTCCGCGCTGTTCGCCGACCTCAAGGCCGTGCTCGGCCCCTCCTGCGTCGGTCTCGGGGCCTCATGAGACGGCGCGTCCTCGTCTACCTGCTCACCGTGGTCGTGCTCGGCGCGCTCGGCGGACTGCTGTGGGCGCGCGTGACGCCGCTCGCCAGCTACACCGTCGCCGAGGGCCTCGCGGCCTTCATCTCCGAGCGCAGCCAGGCGACCATCGTCGCCGCCGACGCCACGTTCACGCTGATCACGGGAGTCGTCGGGCTGGTCATCGGCATCGTCGGGTGGGTGATGCTGTTCCGCCGCGGCTGGTGGGTCGTCGGCATCCCGGTTGTCGCGGCCCTCGGCGCCTCGGCCGTCGCCTGGTGGGTGGGGACGCTCGTGGGCAGCAACAGCTTCGCGGCCCGGATGGCGGAGGCCGCCGTCGGGGACGTCGTGCAGATGGACCTGCAGCTGCGCTCGCTGTCGGCGCTGCTGGTCGGGCCGTTCGCGGCGATCACGCCGATCATGCTTCTCTCGGCCTTCTGGCCCGAGCCGCGCGGTGGGCAGAAGGAGCCGTCGGAACCCCCGGCCGACTAGACTTCACGCTGTGCTCAGAACCCTTGACCTCTCCGGAGTCGACGGCCCCTACCGCTCACAACTGCCCCGTGGCCAGTTCGACGTGGAGGCCGCCGTCGCCATCGTCCGTCCCATCGTCGACGACGTCGCCGCCCGCGGCGCGAAGGCCCTGAACGAGTACTCGCATCGCTTCGACGGCGTGGTTCCGCCGTCGCTGCGCGTTCCCGCCGAGGCCCTCGACGACGCGGCCGCGCAGCTCGACCCCGAGTTGGAGAAGGCCTTCCTCGAGGCGATCCGCCGCCGCCGCGAGGTGGCGCAGACACTCGAGCGCGACGCCGACCCCGCTCCCGCCGCGCTGGCCGACGGCGCGCGCGTCGGGCTGCGCAACGTGCCCGTCGAGCGGGTCGGGCTCTACGTTCCCGGCGGCCTCGCGCCGCTCGCCTCCAGCGTGATCATGAACGTCGTGCCCGCGCAGGTCGCGGGGGTGCCGTCGATCGCGGTGGCCTCCCCGCCGCAGAAGGAGTTCGGCGGGCTGCCGCACCCGAACATCCTCGCGCTCTGCCGCCTGCTGGGCGTCGACGAGGTCTACGCCGTCGGCGGCGCGCAGGCCATCGCCATGTTCGCGCACGGCGTCGAGGGGCTCTGCGCGCCGGTGTCGCTGATCACTGGCCCCGGCAACATCTACGTCGTCGCGGCGAAGCGCCTCGTCAAGGGCCTCGTCGGCATCGATGCGGAGGCGGGTCCCACGGAGATCGCGATCGTCGCCGACGACACGGCCACGGCGTCGTTCGTCGCCGCGGACCTGATCTCGCAGGCCGAGCACGACCCGCTCGCCGGCTCCGTCCTGATCACGCCGTCGGCCGCGCTGGCCGAGGCCGTCGTCGTGGAGGTCGAGCGTCAGGCCGCCACCCAGAAGCACCGGGAGCGGATTCGCGCGGCGCTGACCGGGCCGCAGTCGGCGGTGGTGCTCGTGCGCGACCTCGATCAGGCCGTCGCGGTCGCCGACGCCTACGCCGCGGAGCACCTCGAGATCCAGACCGCCGACGCCCGCGCCGTCGCCGCGCGCATCCGCAACGCGGGCGCGATCTTCGTCGGCGACTACTCGCCGGTCTCGCTCGGCGACTATTCCGCGGGCTCGACCCACGTCCTGCCCACGGCGGGCTGCGCGTGCCACTCGTCCGGCCTCACTGTGCGGTCGTTCGTGCGCACGGTGCACGTCATCGACTACTCGGCCGACGCGCTGCTGGCCATCGCCGACGGCGTGGAGCGGTTCGCGCTCGCCGAGGACCTTCCCGGCCACGCGGCCGCGGTCACGGTGCGGAGGCCGGCGTGATCACGCTCGACGATCTCCCGCTCCGCGCGGACCTCATCGGCGAGGAGCCCTACGGCGCTCCCCAGCTGGACGTGCCCGTCGTCCTCAACGTCAACGAGAACCCGTACCCGCCGTCGCCGCTGATCCGGCAGGAGATGGCGGCCGCGATCGTGAACGCGGCGGGCAGCCTGAACCGCTACCCGGACCGCGAGGCGCTCGGGCTGCGCTCGGACCTCGCCGCGTACCTCGGCCACGGCCTGACCGCCCGGAACATCTGGGCGGCGAACGGCTCGAACGAGATCATGAGCCACCTCCTGACGGCGTTCGGCGGCCCCGGCCGGCGCGCGCTCACGTTCACGCCGACCTACTCGATGTATCCGGAGTACGCGCGCAACACGTGCACCGAGTACGTCACCGTGCCGCGCAAGGACGACTACACGCTCGACGCCGAACTCGTGCTGCGCGCCATCGAGGAGCACCGCCCGACGGTGGTCATCATCACCACGCCGAACAACCCGACCGGCACCGCGACCCCCGTCGAGGTGTTCGACGAGGTCTGCGCGCACACCGATGCGATCGTCGTCGCGGACGAGGCCTACCAGGAGTTCTCCGCCCGGCCGAGTGCGCTCGAGCTGCTGGAGCAGCACCCGCGGCTCGTGGTGTCGCGCACCATGTCGAAGGCGTTCGCGCTCGCGGGCGGCCGCGTCGGCTACCTCGCGGCGCACCCGGCCATCGTCGACGCCTGCCGCATCGTGCGCCTGCCGTACCACCTGAGCGCCCAGACCCAGGCCGTCGCCCGGGTCGCGCTCGCGCACGCGGACGAGCTCCTCGCCCAGGTGCGCGCGCTGACGGTCGAGGCCCGGGGCTTCGAGGCGTGGGCCCGCGGGCGCGGCTACGACGTCATCGAGTCTGAGTCGAACTTCTCCCTCTTCGGCCGCTTCCCGGACCGCCACGCGGTCTGGCAGGCGCTGCTCGATCGCGGCATCCTCATCCGCGAGACCGGGCCGGCGGGCTTCCTGCGCGTCTCGGCCGGCACCCCGGACGAGATGACGCTGCTGAAGGCGGCGCTCGACGACATCGCCCCCGAAAAGGAAGGGACCACCCCATGAGCCGCACCGCGACCATCTCCCGCGCCACCTCGGAGTCGACGATCACGGTCACCGTCGACCTCGACGGCACCGGGGCGTCGAACATCTCCACGGGCGTCGGGTTCTACGACCACATGCTGACGGCGCTCGCCAAGCACTCGATGATCGACATCGACGTCGAGGCCACCGGCGACCTGCACATCGACGGCCACCACACCGTCGAGGACACGGCCATCTGCCTCGGCCAGGCGCTGAAGGAGGCGCTGGGCGACAAGTCCGGCATCCGCCGCTACGGCCACGCCGTCGTCCCGCTCGACGAGGCGGTCGCGGACTGCGTCGTCGACGTCGCGGGCCGCCCCTACGTGGTGTGCAAGGGCGAGCCCGACGGCCAGGTCTACGCGCTGATCGGCGGCAGCGGCGTGCCCTACGCCGGGTCGATGACGTACCACGTGTTCGAGGCGCTGGCCCTGAACTCCGGCCTGTGCCTGCACGTGACCCTGCTGGCGGGCCGCGACCCGCACCACATCGTCGAGGCCCAGTTCAAGGCGCTCGCCCGCGCGCTGCGCGAGGCTGTCGAGCCGGACCCCCGCCAGGTGGGGATCCCGAGCACGAAGGGCGCGCTCTGAGCGCCCGGGTCGGCCTGCTCGACTACGGCTCGGGCAACCTGCACTCGGCCGCCCGGGCCTTCGCCGACGCCGGGGCGGACGTCGTGGTGACCGCCGACCTCGCGGAGCTGCGCGGCAGGGACGCGCTCGTCGTCCCGGGCGTCGGCGCGTTCGCGGCCTGCATGCGGGGGCTGCGCGCGGCGGGCGGCGTCGAGCTGATCCGGGAATGGGCGGAGCTGGGCCGGCCGCTCTTCGGCATCTGCGTCGGCCACCAGGTCCTGTTCGACGGCGGCACCGAGCACGGCGAGCGCGCCGACGGCGTGGGCCTGTTCGCGGGAACCGTCGCGCCGCTCGCCGCGCGGCGCCTGCCGCACATGGGCTGGAACACCGTCGACGCCCCGGAGGGATCGCGGTTGTTCGCGGGGCTGGCGGGGGAGCGGTTCTACTTCGTGCACAGCTACGCGGCCCTCACGGCGCCCGCCGACGCGCTGGCGGCGACGGCGCGGCACGAGGACGCGACGTTCGTCGCGGCCGTCGAGCGCGGCGCGGTGGCGTCCACGCAGTTCCATCCCGAGAAATCCGGGGCGGCAGGCGCGCGGCTGATAGCCAATTGGTTGTCCACTATTTCGGATAGGGTCTAGCGTCGTGGAGAAGTTGCAGTTGTTGCCCGCCGTCGACGTGCAGGGCGGCCAGGCCGTCCAGCTCGTCCAAGGCATCGCGGGCACGCAGAAGGAGTTCGGCGACCCGCTGCAGGCGGCGCTGCGCTGGCAGGACGGCGGCGCCGAATGGCTGCACCTCGTCGACCTCGACGCGGCGTTCGGGCGCGGCTCGAACGCGGAGCTGTTGAGCGGCATCGTCGGGCAGCTGGACATGAACGTCGAGATCTCCGGCGGCATCCGTGACCAGGAGTCCCTCGACCGCGCGCTCGCCACCGGCGCGCGCCGCGTCAACATCGGCACCGCGGCCCTCGAGAACCCCGAGTGGTGCGACCACGTCGTCGGCACTTACGGCGACCGCGTCGCCATCGGCCTCGACGTCCGGGGCGAGAACCTGGCGGCGCGCGGCTGGACCACCGAGGGCGGCCCGTGGACCGAGACGCTGGATCGGCTCGTCGCCGCCGGCTGCGAGCGGTTCGTGGTCACCGATGTGAACGCGGACGGCATGCTGACCGGCCCCAACGTCGACCTCCTCCTCGACGTCGCCCGCCGCTCGGGCAAGAAGGTCATCGCCTCCGGCGGCATCGCCACGCTCGACAATCTCCGCGACCTCCGCGGCCTCGTCGACGACGGCGTCGAGGGCGCGATCATCGGAACGGCCCTCTACGTCGGCCGGTTCACCATCGAGGAGGCACTCGCCGTGGCCGAAGGCGGCAACTGATGGCCAGGCCGCCCGCCAGCACCTTCGGCGTTGCCGTCCCCGAGTCGGTGCACACGCCACCGCTGCTCGACGGGCGGATCAAGGACTTGCTCGACGGCAAGAAGATCGTCATGACCGGCGTCACCGGCTTCATCGGCGAGCAGATGCTGTGGAAGGTGCTCACCGAGTGCCCCGGCACCACCACTGGCGTGATCGTGCGCCGCAAGGGCTCGATCACGGCGCATGAGCGGGTCGCGTCGCTGCTGAAGAAGAAGATCTTCGCCGACGTCGTGGCCGCCGCGGGCGGCGTCGAGCCCCTCATGGCGGCGCGCGTCGAGGTGATCGAGGGCGACCTGCCGGACGTGCCCGAACTGCCCCGCGACATCGACGTCCTGGTGCACTGCGCGGGCGACGTGTCGTTCGACCCGCCCATCGATCAGGCGTTCATGACGAACGTGGTCGGGGCGAAGGCCCTGCTCACGAGGCTCCGCGAGGCGTGCTCCGACGAGGACGGGAACCTCGTCAAGGTGCCGCACTACGTGCACATCTCGACGGCGTACACCGCGGGCCGCCGCCGCGGCGCCATCCCCGAGGCCGCGCACGTCCACGACATCGACTACGAGCGCGAGACCAGGGCGGCGCTGGCCATGAAGGAGCACGTCGAGGCGCGCTCGCGGTCGTCGGAGCAGCTGACCGTCCTGCGCAAGCAGGCCGAGGCGCTGCACCGCCAGGCCGGCTACCTCACGACCTCGCGCGACACGGAGCGCCGCCGCCAGGAATGGGTGAAGCAGGAGCTGGTCAAGGCGGGCACCGAGCGGGCCCGCTCGCTGGGCTGGACCGACGTCTACACCTTCGCCAAGGCGCTCGCGGAGCGGGTCGTAGCCGACCTGGGCCGCGACTTCCAGATCTCGGTCGTCCGCCCCGCCATCGTCGAGTCGTCGCTGATCCACCCGTACGCGGGCTGGATCGAGGGCTTCAAGATGGCCGACCCGATCATCCTCGCCTACGGCCGCGGCCAGCTGCCCGACGTCCCGGCCTCCCCGGACGCCGTGATCGACATCATCCCGTGCGACTTCGTGGTCAACGCGATCGTCGCGGTGTGCGCCACGCAGCCCGCCGTCGGCGAGCCCGAGTTCTACCACCTGAACTCCGGCGCGCGGAACCCGCTCACGTTCCGCGGCGTCTACGAGCACGTCCGCAACTACTTCACCGAGCACCCCTACACCGAGGGGCAGGGGTCGACGCCGCTCGCCACGTGGAACTTCCCGGGCTTTGAGCCCATCGAGAAGCTCATGTGGGCGGCGGACAAGGGCGTCGACATCGGCAACAAGCTGCTGAGCTACGCGCCGCGCGGTAAGCGCACGCGCAAGATCGCGACCCAGCTCGACGAGTCGCGTAAGCAGCTTGAGTTCCTCGGCAAGTACCTGACCCTCTACGGGGAGTACCTGCAGTCCGAGCTGCACTTCGTCGACGACTGCACGCTCGCGCTGCACAACTCCCTCCACGCCGACGACGCCGCCGCCTTCGGCTTCGACTCGGCCAGCTACGACTGGACCGAATACCTGGAGGGCATCCACATCCCTGCCATCACCAACCCGGTGCGGCGGCTGGAGGCGGCGCGCAAGCGGCGCGCGGCCAGGGAGACCACGTTCAAGGAGCTGAAGCCCGCCGAGCCCGGTACCGTGCTCGCGGCCTTCGACCTCGACGGCACGGTCATGGCCACCAACGTCGTCGAGACCTACCTGTGGGCGCGCCTGCCGGAGCTGCCGCCGATCAAGCGCGTGGCCGAGGTGGCGAGCCTCGCCGCCCGGCTGCCGATGTACCTCAACGCGGAGCGGCGCGACCGCGGCGTGTTCCTGCGCTCGATCTACCGCCGCTACAAGGGGGCCGACCTCGCCTCCCTCGAGCGCTACGTCGACGACAAGCTCGCGCCGCTGATCCTCGACCGGATGTCGCCGGACGCCATCCGCAGGATCAGGGAGCACCGCCAGGCCGGGCACACCACCATCCTGATCACCGGCGTGATCCGGCCGCTGACGAGGCCCTTCGAGGGGCTGTTCGACACCATCGTCGCCGCCGAGCTCTCCACCGACGCGGACGGGCGCTGCACCGGCTTCCTGAGCGGGCCGCCCATGGTGGGCGAGTCGCGGTCGGCCTGGCTGACGCACTACGCGAAGCTGCACGGCATCGACCTCGCAAAGTCGTACGCCTATGCGGACAGCCACGTCGACCTCCCCATGCTCAGCACCGTCGGCAACCCCGTCGCGGTCAGCCCCGACGTCGGCCTGATGCGGGCCGCGAAGACGAGCGGCTGGTCGATCGTCGAATGGCCGGAAATGTCACCGCTGCCGCGGTGGAAGATGTCGTGAACGGAAAGGACCGCTGATGGCTCGCCCAGGATTCGTGCTGGAGGTCGACGACAAGACCCCGCCGCTCATGACCATGTCCGGATCGGACCTGCGGCTCAACCCGTTCGGGGTGGGCACGCGGGTGATCTACCCGCCCGATGCGGAGCGGTCGAGCGATCCCGTGCCGCTGATCGACGCCGCCCTCTCGGCTCCCACGGGAACCGCCCCGCTCGCGGCGCAGCTCAGCCCGAGCACGAAGCTCACGCTGCTGATCACGGAGGCGGGCGTCCTGCCGGCGCCCTGGTTCGACCCGCGACGCACCCTCGCCGAGCGGGTCCTTGAGGCCGCGGCGCGCGCGGGCGTCGACGACGTCGAGATCGTGATCGCCAACGGCGCGGCTCAGCGCTGGTCCCACGCCCGGGTGACCGAGGTGCTCGGCGACCGCGTGGCCACCAGCTTCCTGCCCGACGGGCTCGTCGCGAGCCACGACGTGACGGCCGAGGACCTCGTGGAGGTGGGCGCCGTCGACGGCCACACCGTCCGCGTGAACCGCCGGGTCGCCGAGTCCGATCTCGTGGTGCTCATCGGCGTCCGGAGCTCGTTCGTCGACGGCTGCCCGCTGGTCTGCGGCGTGACGGACGCCGCCACCGTGCAGCGCCTCGGCGCCGCGGGCGAGGGCGACGCGTTCGTCACGGGCGTCCGCGCGCTGGTGCAGGACACGACGCCGACGTTCGCGCTCGTCGCCGTGCTCGGCCAGCCGCTGCTGGGCCGCCCGCTGCGCTACGTCTCGAAGCGGGAATGGGAGTGGAACGCGGCCGACCGGTTCTCCTATGTCGGCACCCGCCAGCTCGCGGCCGCCCTGCCGCGCCAGGGCGCGCAGCTGCTGCACGGCGGGCCGAAGGCCGACTACGCCGTCATCGACGTCGTCGGCGGCGAGTACGCGGCCGCGCAGAGCGAGTCGCGGCTCGTCTGGCAGGCCGCCAACGCCGTCGAGGTGAAGGGCCAGGCCGACGTGCTCGTCACCTCGGTGTGGGGCGCCGCGATCGACCCGTCGGACCCGGTCGGCTCGCCGCTGAGCGCCGCCCGGCACGCGCTCGTCACGCAGGCGGGGTCGCATCTCGGCACCCCCTACACGCGGCCCGGCGGCGTGCTGATCGCGCTGCACCCGCTCCGCAACAGGTTCTCCAACCGTCGCCAGTCCGCGGCCGCCGACCTGTTCGCGAAGGTGCTGCCGCTCACGACGGACCCGGCGGAGATCGCCGAGCGGTTCGCGCCCGCGCTGCAGGACGAGTGGTACCTCGATCTCTACCGCAAGCAGTTCTCGGACCACCCGCTGCGCGTGTTCCAGGAGTGGGCGAGCATCGCCCGGGCCACGGCGCGGTACTCGAACGTGATCTGGGTGGGCGGCGACCGCCGGAGCGCCGCGGTGCTCGGCCACCGCGCGGCCAGCACGTACGCGGACGCGCTCGAGATCGCCTCGGACGCCGTCGGCGGCACCCCGTCGATCACGGTGCTGCGCGGCGCGGGACTCGCCCTGGGCGACGTGCGATGACCAGGACGCTGCCCTCCTGGGCGCAGTCGCGGCGGGGGAGACCCGGCCCGCGGCTCACCCTGCCGGGCGACATCGCCCAGGCGGTCAACGGCCTCGTCCGGCGGCAGCGCCCCGCGTCCGCCCCGCCCCGCGAGCGCGCCTCACGGGAGCTGGGACTGCGCACCAAGCTGACGGGCAGGCACCTGAGCCTGCGCCTGATGAGCCTCCGGTTCGATATCGAGATCGTCGGCGCCGGCAATCTCGACGGCGTCCGCCAGCCGCTGGTGTTCGCCGCCAACGAGCAGGGGGTCCTCGACTACCAGCTCCTGCGCCTGGCCCTCCCCGGTCGCCTCCGGCCCACGATGATCGCGCCGTCGCGCGCGCTGGCGCGCGGCCGCAACGTCGTCGTCTTCACCGACGAGCCCCAGGCGGGCCGCATCGTCGGCGAGTTCTCGGACGTCGCGGCGGGTCTCGCCAACCAGCACAACGTGGCGATCGTGCCCGTCGGCCTCGTCGGCACGTTCAAGCTGAAGGACATCCTGAAGCTGCCCCTGACCCGGCGGCCGAAGGTCTCCATCCGGTTCGGCGCCCCCATCTACGTCCGCGGCAGGCACCTCGCGGAGGCCACCGCTCGCACGCAGGAGAACGTCGAACAGCTCGTGCTCGAGGGCGACCTGACCTGGTGGACCGTCGAGCGACGCCGCCAGGCCGGCCAGACCCCGGTCGCGGGACGCCCCGCTCCGCGCTGGCGGAGGCTGTGGGACCAGGCAGCCCCCGACGCCCCGGTTCGTGGGCGGATCTGGGGCTGATCCCGTGACCTCGCTCGGGCCGGGCGCCTTCTACACCCCGCTGCCTCATCTGAGGTGGCGGCTGCTGACGGCGGACGACGAGGAAGAGCTCGAGCAGTTGCGCGATCAGCTGGCGCTGCTCGACACCTCCGTGCTCTCGGGACTCTCCGCCGACGCCGAGACGGGCGCCTCGCTGCGGGAGGACGGCCTCGCGATCGGTGGCTGGGACGACTACGACACGTTGACCGCCTACGGCGCGCTGCACCTCGGGTCGACGGATCCGCTGCGCCTCTATCTCTTCGGAGGAGTGCTCCCCGCGCACCGGCACAAGGGGATCGGCACCAGCGTGCTGCGCTGGCAGCTGGCCGTGGGCTCGGCCTGGCGCGACCGTCACCACCCGGGCGTGCCGTTGCGGCTCAGCTGCCACGCCGAACTCGGGAGGAAGGGTCTGCTGCGCGCCGCCGAGCTGCACGGGTTCGCGGCCGAGCGCTATTACTACGACCTCGTCCGGCGCCTCGACCGCGCGCCGCTCGTGCGTGACGTCCCGGGCGTGACGGTCGTGCCGTTCACCGCCGAGCACTCCGAAGAGGTGCGGCAACTGCACAACCTCTGCTTCAAGCCCATCGGCGGCGGCGAGGTCGCGGCCGAGGAGTGGGCGCGCCGCACCGGCAGCGCGGAGTTCCGCGCCGACTGGTCCTTCGTGGCCCTCGTCGACGGTGCGGTCGCGGGCTACGCCATGAACGCGGAGGATGTCGCCGACGACGGCGGCCCGGCCGGCTGGACCGAGCGCTTCGGCGTGCATCCGGAGCACAGGCGGCGCGGCGTCGCGCTCGCGCTGCTCTCGCACAGCCTGCGCGCCATGCACGACGCGGGGTGCGCGGAGGCGGGCATCGGCGTCGACACCCCGGATGGGCTCGCGATGTCCCGTCTGGTGGCGGACCTCGGCTACGCGACACGCGACGCCGTCGGCCTCCTCACGAAAATCGTTGTCTGAGGCAGTGTGTAAGCTTCGCCTCGACTGAGTGAGAGAAGACGAGAAAGCGGGGACCGGATGTCCGGGCATTCCAAGTGGGCGACGACCAAGCACAAGAAGGCCGTCATCGACGCCAAGCGCGGCAAGCTGTTCGCCAAGCTCATCAAGAACGTCGAGGTCGCCGCGCGGCTGGGCGGCGGTGACCCCGCAGGCAACCCCACTCTCTACGACGCCATCCAGAAGGCGAAGAAGTCCTCGGTCCCCAACGACAACATCGACCGCGCGGTCAAGCGTGGCTCCGGCGCCGAGTCGGGCGCGGCGGACTACGAGACCATCATGTACGAGGCCTACGGGCCCGCGGGCGTCGCCATCCTGATCGAGTGCCTCACCGACAACCGCAACCGGTCGGCGTCGGACGTCCGCGTGGCCGTCACCCGCAACGGCGGCACGATGGCAGACGTCGGCTCCGTGCAGCGCCTGTTCTCCCGCAAGGGCGTCGTCACGGTGCCGAAGAGGCAGGGCGACGGCGAGCTGAGCGAGGACGACCTGCTGGAGGCCGCGCTCGAGGCCGGCCTCGAGGAGGTCAGCGACGAGGGCGACGTCTGGGAGGCGCTGGCGGACCCGAACGACACCGTCGAGGTGCGCAAGGCGATCGAGGCCGCGGGCCTCGACTACGACTCCTCCGAGGTGCAGTTCGTTGCCTCGTTCGACCAGGAAGTCGACTCGGTCGAGGTGGCTCAGAAGGTGTTCCGCATCATCGACGCGCTCGAGGACTCCGACGACGTGCAGAACGTGTTCACCAACGTGGACCTGACGCCCGAGGTCGCCGCCGCCCTCGACTCCGAGGACTGAGCAGCGGCACCATGCGGGTGATCGGGATCGATCCCGGGCTGACGCGCTGCGGGGTGGGGATCGTTGACGGCACCGTCGGCCGTCCGCCGCGGCTCGTCGCCGTCGGCGTCGTCCGCACGCCCGCGGGCCTCGACGTCGCCCGCCGGCTGCTCGCGCTGGAGGAGGGGCTCGGCGAGTGGTTCGACCGCTACCAGCCGGAGGCGGTCGGCATCGAGCGGGTGTTCGCGCAGCACAACCTGCACTCGGTGATGGACACCGCGCAGGCGTCGGGGGTGGCGGCGCTCGCCGCGGCCCGCCGCGGGCTCGAGGTGAGTTTCCACACGCCCAGCGAGGTGAAGGCGGCCGTCACGGGATCCGGCACGGCGGACAAGGCCCAGGTGGGTCTGATGGTCACCCGGATCCTCCGGCTCGAGGCCGCGCCGAAGCCCGCGGACGCGGCCGACGCCCTCGCCGTCGCCGTGTGCCAGGTATGGCGCGGCGGAGCAACCAACCGTTACGCCGCGGCGGTCGCGGCAGCCAAGGGGAAGCGATGATCGCGCAACTGACCGGCACCACCCTGCAGGCCGGGGCCACGTCCTGCGTCGTCGAGGTGGGGGGCATCGGCCTCCTCGTCCACGTGACGCCCGGCACCGCCGCGGGCCTGCGCCCGGGCGAACAGGCCACCCTGCACACCTCGCTGGTGGTGCGCGAGGATTCGTTGACGCTCTTCGGGTTCGGGTCCGCGGGCGAGAAGGCGGCGTTCGAGCTGGCGCAGACGGCCTCGGGCGTCGGGCCGAAGCTCGCGCTCGCCATCGTCTCCGTCCTCGGGTCGGGTGACTTCCGGCGCGCCGTGCAGGCGGAGGACGTCAGGCGGCTCACGGCCGTCCCGGGCATCGGGCTCAAGGGAGCCCAGAAGATCGTGATCGAACTGAAGGACAAGGTGGCGCTGCTCGCCGTCTCGGAGGGCGACGACGAGTCCCAGCCCGCTGCCGCCGTCGCCGACGACGCGTGGCGCGGCCAGGTCGTCGACGGCCTGCAGGGCCTCGGCTGGTCCGCCCGCGACGCCGAGGCTGCCTGCGACAAGGTGGCTCCGCTGGTTGAGGCGGATCCGTCGGTCGGGATCGCGCAGCTCATGCGGGCGGCGCTGACCGCGTTGGCGAGGCGCTGATGGAGCACTCGGAAGTGGACCCGACGCCGGTGCCGGAGGAGCGCGACTACGAGGCCGCGCTCCGGCCGAAGTCGCTCGCGGAGTTCGAGGGGCAGCCCCGCGTCCGCGAGCAGCTGGGCCTTGTGCTCGACGCCGCGCGGCACCGCGGCTCGACGCCGGACCATGTTCTGCTCTCCGGCCCCCCGGGGCTCGGCAAGACGACGCTCGCCATGATCATCGCCGCGGAGATGGGCGTGGGGCTGCGGATCTCCTCCGGCCCCGCCATCCAGCACGCCGGAGACCTCGCGGCCATCCTCTCCGGGCTCGACGAGGGCGACGTCCTCTTCCTCGACGAGATCCATCGGCTGTCCCGGCCCGCCGAGGAGATGCTCTACCTGGCCATGGAGGACTTCCGCGTCGACGTCATCGTCGGCAAGGGCCCCGGCGCCACGGCCATCCCGATCGACCTGCCCCCGTTCACGCTCGTCGGCGCCACCACGCGCGCCGGCATGCTGCCCGGCCCGCTGCGCGACCGCTTCGGCTTCACCGCGCAGCTCGACTTCTACGACGCCGCGGACCTCGCGGGGATCGTCGCCGGCTCCGCGGGCAAGCTCGGCGTCGCGATCGACGTCGACGCCACGGGCGAGATCGCGCGCCGCTCGCGGGGCACGCCCCGCATCGCCAACCGGCTGCTGCGCCGCGTGCGAGACTTCGCCCAGGTGAAGCGGCATCCGACGGCGGACCGCGGCGTGGCGCGCGCCGCGCTCGAGCTGTACGAGGTCGACGAGCGCGGCCTCGACCGTCTCGACCGGGCCGTGCTGGATGCCCTCTGCCGCCTGTTCGACGGCGGTCCCGTCGGCCTCTCGACCCTCGCGCTCAGCGTCGGCGAGGAGATCGAGACGGTCTCGGAGGTGGCCGAGCCGTTCCTGATCCGCGAGGGCCTCATGTTCCGCACCCCCCGCGGGAGGGTGGCCACCAGGGCCGCCTACCGGCACCTCGGCATCCGGCCCCCCGCCACGATGCCCGCGCTGTTCGACGACGAGGAGTGAGGCGCGCCGAGCGCCCGCTCAGGGTTCTTTCCAGTCTCCGCTATCCTGAGCGGTGGCCCCGACCACGACCGGAGTAAATTCCATGGACTTCATTATCATGATGGTCGCGTTGTTCGCGATCATGTACTTCCTGATGATCCGCCCGCAGCAGAAGCGCGCGCGCAAGGATCAGGAGATGCGCTCGCAGCTCGCCGCCGGCGACCGCGTGCTTCTCACCTCAGGCCTCTTCGCGACCATCACTCACGCCGGCGAGCGGCAGTTCATCGTCGAGCTCGCCCCTGACGTGCAGATCACCGTCCTGAAGGGCAGTGTCGCGCGCAAGGTCCTCCCGGAGGACGAGGAGTTCGAGTTCACGGACGACGACACCGACGAGGCGCCCGCCGCCTACGAGGAGCCCGCCGCCTACGGCGAGCCCGGCTATGACGTGCCCGACGACGCGTCGTCGCTCGTCGAGGAGAACCTGACCTTCGACCCGACGCCCGAGGCCGAGAAGGGCGAGGAGCCCGGCGCCGCCCCGGAGGACAAGAACTAAGTGGCCACCACCGCCAAGCGAGGGCGACCGGGGGTCGTCCTCACTGTCTTCCTGCTCGTGATCGTGCTGCTGTACGCGATCATGGCTCTCACCAACACGTGGAAGCCGAACCTCGGCCTCGACCTGCAGGGCGGCCAGACCATCACGCTCGAGGCGACCAACAAGACGGTCCCCATGGAGTCGATGGAGCTCGCCCGCGACATCATCCAGCAGCGCATCGACGGCCTGGGCGTCGGCGAGGCCACCGTCGCCGTCCAGGGCGACCGCCACATCGTCGTCTCCGCGCCCAACGTGTCGCGCGACGACCTCGTCGACCTGGTCGGCGCCACCGCGCAGCTGAGCATGCGGCCGGTCCTGGAGGCGGGAGCGGGAACGGGCCCCGGCGCCGAGCCCACGGAGGAGCCCACCGAGCCGACGCTCCCGGGCCTGCCGACGGCGCCCCCGACCCCCGAGCCGACGCCGACCTCGACCCCGACTCCCGCCCCCGGTGAGGATGGCGAGGAGCCGGCGCAGCTGAGCATCGAGGAGGTGCTCGCCTACGAGGCCACCCAAGAGGACCTGGCGGCATTCGCCGACTTCACCTGCGGCGACCCCACGCACGACGACCCGACGCGCGCGCTCGTCGCGTGCGACCCCGCCGGCGTCCAGAAGTACCTGCTCGGTCCCACCGCGGTCATGGGCACGGAGCTGGAGACCGCCTCGTTCGGCATTCCGCAGGGCGAGCTGTCTTACACCGTCCAGCTGACGCTCAAGCCCGCGGGTGCCGCCCAGTTCAAGGAGCTCACCGGCGCCCTGCTGACGCGCACGAGCCCGCAGAACCTGTTCGGCATCGTCCTCGACGGCGTCGTGCAGTCCGCGGTCGAGCCGCAGGTGCAGATCGCCAACGGGCAGGCGTCGATCTCCGGCAGCTTCACCGCTGAGAGCGCCGCCAGCCTCGCCAACGTGCTGAAGTACGGCTCGCTGCCGCTCAACTTCGAACCCAGCCAGGTGGAGACGGTGTCGGCCACCCTGGGTGGCGAGCAGCTCAGGGTCGGCATGATCGCCGGCGCGATCGGCCTGCTCGCCGTCACGCTGTACTCGTTCCTCTACTACCGCGCCATGGGCATCGTCGTCGTCGCGTCGCTGGCGGTCGCGGCCGCCGCGACCTACGCGGTGATGGTCCTGCTCGGCGCGGCGGTGGGCTTCACGCTGAACCTGCCCGGCATCGCGGGCGCGATCGTCGGCATCGCGGTGACGGCGGACTCGTTCATCATCTACTTCGAACGCATCCGCGACGAGATCCGCGAGGGCCGCAGCCTGAAGTCGGCGCTCAGCTCCGGCTGGGTGAAGGCCCGCGGCACCATCGTCATCTCGGACGCGGTGTCGCTGCTGTCGGCCATCGTGCTGTTCTTCCTCGCGATCGGCTCGGTGCGCGGCTTCGCCTTCACCCTGGGCCTCACCACGCTGATCGACCTGGCCGTCGTGTTCTTCTTCACCAAGCCGCTGGTCGAGCTGCTCGGGCGCACGAAGTTCTTCGGCCAGGGCCACAAGTGGTCCGGCCTTGACGCGGCCCACATGGGCGTCACGGAGGACTCGCTGCTCGGCCGGCGGCTGCGCCGCAGGACCGACTCCGTTCCCGCCACCCAGACCCCGCAGGAGGCCTGATGACAGGCAAGAAGCTCGGCATCGCCGGGCGGCTCTACACGGGCCAGCTGAGCTACGACTTCATGAAGAACCGCAGGCGGTGGTTCATCGTCTCCGGCATCATCGTCGCCGTCGCGGTGCTCTCGGTGCTGATCCGGGGCCTCAGCCTCGGCATCGAGTTCACGGGCGGCACGGACTTCCAGGCGCCGATGACCATTCAGGCGGACACCGTCGACCAGGTGCGCGACCAGGTGGCCGACATCGACGTCCCGGACCTCGAGGCGCAGGTGTTCTCGCTGGGCGACACCAACATCCGCGTGCAGACCCGCTCGCTGACGCCGGACGAGACGTCGGTCGTCCGCGCGGCGATCGCGGACATCGCGAGTGTGGAGGCCGACGAGGTCGCCTACAACGCGATCGGCGCGTCGTGGGGCAAGACGATCTCGCAGCGCGGCCTCGTCGCCCTCTTCGTCTTCATGGGTCTCGTGATGCTGCTGATCGCGGCGTACTTCCGGGACTGGAAGATGTCGATCGCGGCCATCGTCGCGGTGGTGCACGACCTCGTGCTGACCATCGGCGCCTTCGCGCTGCTGGGCTTCACGGTCACGCCGTCGACGATCATCGGCGTGCTGACCATCCTCGGCTACTCGCTGTACGACACGGTGGTCGTGTTCGACAAGATCCGCGAGAACATCCGCGGCCTCACCGAGACCAACAAGACGTATTCGTACCAGGCGAACCTGGCCGTCAACCAGGTGGTCATCCGCTCGGTGAACACCACCGTCATCGGCGTGCTGCCGGTGCTCGCGCTGTTCGTCGCGGGCACCTGGCTGCAGTCCGGCCCTCTCGCCGACCTCGGCCTCGCGCTCCTCGTCGGCATGATCGCCGGCGCGTACTCCTCGCTGTTCGTCGCGGCCCCGCTGCTGGCGTGGCTGCGCGAGCGCGAGCCGGAGATGGTCGAGCACCGCGAGCGCATCGCGCGGCGCGCGGCCCGCTCCGAGCACAAGCGCGCGCACGCGGCGGAGTTGGCTGAGGCGGGCGTCACCGCCGGGGAGGCCGCGCAGGCTCCCGCCCCCGGGCCTCGGACGCAGCGGCGCACCGCGTCGACGCGCGCCGAGCGCAAGGGGAAGAAGTGAACCGAGAGGGCGCGGCGCGCCGTGCCCTCGTCGGCTCGCTGATCCGCGACGTCGTCGACTTCCCCCAGCCGGGCGTCGTGTTCAAGGACATCACGCCGCTGCTCGCGTCGCCGAAGGGCTTTCAGGCCGCGATCACCGAGCTGGTCACGGGCGCCCCGGAGCGGATCGACGTCGTCGTGGGCATGGAGGCGCGGGGATTCATCTTCGCCGCCCCCGTCGCGCTCGCGCTCGGCGCCGGCTTCGTCCCGGTCCGCAAGCCCGGCAAGCTCCCCGGCGAGATCATCAGCCACAGCTTCGAGCTGGAGTACGGCAACGAGACCCTCACCATGCATCGCGACGCGATCCGTCCCGGCGCCCGCGTGCTCGTGGTCGATGACGTGCTCGCCACCGGCGGCACCGTCGGCGCGACGGCGGAGCTCCTGAAGCAGATGGGCGCGGAGCTCGTGCACGTCAGCGTCGTCATGGAGCTGGCCTTCCTCGGCGGCCGCCACCGGCTGGCCGCGGCGGGCATCGACAAGTGCTCGGCCCTGGTGACAGTCTGAGGCCATGGCCAAGCTCCAGCAAGGCGGTCGCGGGGGAGTGCTCTCCCTCGTCAGCCTGCCCCGGATCGCGAGCTCCCCGTTCAAGGAGCTGGGACGGCGCGCGCTGCTCGCGCTGCTGCTCCTGTTCACCACCACCATGCTGGTGTGGCTGGACCGCGGCGCCTACGTCGACAACACCGCGGGCGACGGCGTGTCGTTCATCGACGCGCTGTACTACGCGACGGTCACCGTCACCACCACCGGCTACGGCGACATCACGCCGGTGCTGCCGCACGCCCGGCTGCTGAACGCGCTGCTGATCACGCCGTTGCGGATCGGGTTCCTGGTGGTCCTGGTCGGCACCACCATCGAGGTGCTCGCCAACCAGGGCAGCCGCAGCATCCGCGACGCGATTTGGAGGAAGAAGATGCGCAACCATGTCGTGATCATCGGCTACGGCACGAAGGGCCGCAGCGCGGTCAACACCCTGCGCCGCCAGGGCGAGCGGGCGGACCGGATCGTCGTGCTCGACGGGAGCGCCGTCGCGGTAGAGGAGGCCAACGCCGACGGCCTCGCCGCCTTCCAGGGCGACGCCACGCGCCGCGACGTGCTGCGCCGCGCCGAGGTCAGCAAGGCGCGCCAGATCATCATCTCGCTCGACCGCGACGACGCGGCCGTCCTCGCGACCCTGACCGTGCGGCAGCTGAACCCCACGGCGGGCGTGATCGTGGCGGTGCGGGAGCAGGCGAACGTTCCGCTCGTGCGGCAGTCCGGCGCGTCGTCGGTGGTCACGAGCTCGGAGACCGTCGGCCGCCTCCTCGGCCTCTCGGCCATCGGGCCCGAGATGGGCACCATCATCCAGGACATGCTGACCGGAGGCGAGGGCCTCGAGGTGCATCAGCGGCTCGCGGAGGCCGGCGAGGTCGGCCAGCCGCCGTCGGCCGTGCAGGGCGAGCGCGTGATCGGCATCATCCGCAACGGGACGCTGCGCCGGTTCTACGACAAGACCGCGACCAGGATCGAGGTCGGCGACGAGCTGATCGTCGTGCGCCGGGCGCATCCGGCGGCGTCTCGGGCGCTGCTCCGCGACGACGAGGACGAATAGCGACAGCCGTTCGGTAAAACCGCACTAGACTCACGCCATGGCGGAGGAGACTGTGACAGGCCCGTCCCGGTTGGTGACCGGGCCGGAGCAGCCGCGCCTGCGCATGCGCCACCGGCTCGCGCGCCTCGGCGCGGTCCGCTCGAAGTCCGCCGTGCTCGACCCGCTGTTCCGGATCGTCCGCTCCAACCACCCCAAGGCCGATATGGCGCTGCTGGAGCGCGCCTACCGGGTGGCTGAGAAGTATCACGAGGGGCAGACCCGCAAGTCGGGCGACCCGTACATCACGCACCCGCTCGCCGTCGCCACCATCCTCGCCGAGCTCGGCATGACCGAGCCCGTCATCGTCGCCGCGCTGCTGCACGACACCGTCGAGGACACCGACTACTCGCTCGACCAGCTGCGCGCGGAGTTCTCGGACGAGGTGGCCCGCATGGTCGACGGCGTCACGAAGCTGGACAAGCTGACCTACGGCGAGACGGCGAAGGCCGAGACCATCCGCAAGATGATCATGGCGACCTCGGAGGAGGTCCGGGTCCTCGTCATCAAGCTGGCCGATCGCCTGCACAACATGCGCACGCTCGCGTATCTCCGGCCGGACAAGCAGGTGCGGATCGCCACCGAGACGCTGAACATCTTCGCGCCGCTGGCCCACCGGCTGGGCATGAACACCATCAAGTGGGAGCTGGAGGATCTGTCGTTCGCGACGATCGAGCCGAAGGTCTACCAGGAGATCGTCGAGATGGTGGCGCAGCAGGCGCCCGGCCGTGAGCGGTACCTGCGCGACCTGATCGGCCAGTTCCAGGGCATGCTCGCCGAGAACAAGATCCAGGCCACCGTGTATGGCCGGCCGAAGCACTACTACTCGATCTACCAGAAGATGATGGTGCGCGGCCGCGACTTCCGCGACATCTACGACCTGATCGGGCTGCGGGTCCTCGTGGGGGACATGAAGGACTGCTACGCGGTCCTCGGCGTGGTGCACGCCGGCTGGAAGCCGATCCCCGGCCGGTTCAAGGACTACATCGCCGTCCCGAAGTTCAACATGTACCAGTCGCTCCACACGACGGTGCTGGGCGCGAACAACGAGCCGGTCGAGTTCCAGATCCGCACGCACGAGATGCACCGTCGCGCCGAGTACGGCGTCGCGGCCCACTGGAAGTACAAGGCCGATCTGCGCGACGGCGTGACGCCGGAGGAGGCGGGCCTGCGGGCCATGCACCAGCTGGGCGTGATGAGCAAGGAGACCGAGGACCCCAGCGAGTTCCTCGACTCGGTGCTGTTCGAGATCAACGCCGACGAGATCTACGTCTTCACCCCGAAGGGCGAGGTGATGGCGCTGCCCGTGGGCGCCACCCCCGTCGACTTCGCGTTCGCCGTCCACACCGAGGTCGGCTACCGGACGATCGGCTCGCGGGTCAACGGCCGCCTCGTCGCCCTCAGCACCCGGCTGCAGCAGGGCGACAAGGTCGAGATCCTCACCACGAAGGCCCAGGACGCGGGCCCCAGCCGCGACTGGCTCAGTTTCGTGGTCAGCAGCAGGGCCCGGCAGAAGATCCGCCAGTACTTCTCGCGCGAGCGCCGCGACGAGGCGATCGAGCTGGGCAAGGAGGCCCTCGCGAAGGACCTGCGCCGCACGGGCGTGCCGATGCAGCGGCTCCTCACGCTGGAGAACCTCACCGCCGTCGCCAACGAGCTGGGCCACAAGGACGTTCCCGCTCTCTACGCGGCGATCGGCGAGGGGCATCTCGGTTCGCAGTCCGCCGTCGAGAAGCTGGTGCAGCTGCACGGCGGCGAAGAGGAGACCGTCGACACGGCCACCGAGGACGTGGTGGTGCGGCAGCGCCGTCGGCCCGTCCGGGATGGCGGCCACATCCTGGTCGATGGCGACGACTCGATGAGCGTCAAGCTGGCCAAGTGCTGCTACCCGCTGCCCGGCGAGGACATCATCGGCTTCGTGACCCGCGGCGACGGCGTCTCCGTGCACCGCGCCGACTGCCCGAATGCCCCGGCGTTGAAGAAGGAGCCGGAGCGGATCGTCGGCGTGAAGTGGGCGGGGATCGACCAGAACGCCGCCTTCCTGGTGACCATCCAGATCGAGGGCATCGACCGGGCCCGCCTGCTGTCCGACGTCTCGTCCACCCTCTCGGAGCAGCATGTCGACATCCTGAGCGTGAACATCACGACGAACAAGCATCGCCAGTTCTCGGGAAAGTTCACCTTCGAGTCTCAGGACCCGACGCACCTGCAGCACGTGCTGAACCAGGTCCGCCGCGTCCCCGGCGTCTACGACGTCTACCGCGTCGCGGGGTGACGCCCTCGCTGGTTGAGCCGGGCCGCAAGCGAAGCGCGCGCCCGCGTCGAAACCAATAGAGGCGACCAAGAAGCGCCACTTTGCGGGCACCCTGCATTCAAGACATGGCATACTTCGACGCAAGTTGATGCCGTCTCACTGGGTGGGGATCCATGCGCAAGCTCATCGTCGTGTTGTTGTCGTGCCCGTTGGCATTCGCCGGTCCTGCGCTGGTGCCTCATCTGCGGACGCGAACTCACAGACCCCGAGTCGGTCCGCAACGGCATCGGCCCGTCTGCATTAAGACCCAGGAGAGGACAGTCGCATGAACCCCGACGAACAACCTCAGTGGCAGCCGCCTCAGTGGCAGCAGCCCCAGCAGCCGGGGTTCCAGCAGCCCCAGGCACAGTACCCGAGGCCCCAGCATCTGGGAGAGCCGT
>CAKUBE010000002.1 GCA_934636715.1 uncultured Arachnia sp. | reverse complement strand
ACTTCCTGCGTTTCGATGACATCTCGTCTCGTCGTTCCTTCCTGGTAACGACTGTCCACAAGAAGTGTCACACCCCAGTCGTCCTCGTCGTGCTTTTCTGGGGGCTGCTCGCCTATCTCGTGCTGCCTCGCCTGCACCGCATCCTGACGACGATCTACGTTCCCGACTACTTCATCGGCCGAACTCGAACCAGCGACGGGCTCCTCGGTGACCCGGTGAACCTCGCCCTCATGGGCACGAGCGAACAGATCCAGAAAGCGATGGAACAGGCAGGGTGGATCAAGGCCCACCCCATCACTGCGCAGTCGGCCTGGGGAATGGTGCGCTCGACCCTGCGCCAGCAGAGCTACCCGGCGGCTCCCGTCAGTCCACTGTTCCTCTTCGGCAAGCAACAGGCGTTCGCGTACCAGCAGGAGGTGGACGGCAACCCCAAGCAGCGGCACCACGTCCGCTTCTGGCCCTGCCCCGACGGCTGGCTCCTCCCGGGTGGGGAGCGCGTGGAGTGGCTCGCTGCAGGCACCTTCGACACGTCGGTCGGCCTGTCGTTCTTCACCCTCCAGATCACCCACCGCATCGACGCGAACACCGACATCGAGCGCGACTACATCGTCGACACCGTCACCGAGGCCAACAGCACCGTGCGGATCCGCGTCCTCGAGAACTTCTCGACCGGCTACCACGCCCGCAACGGCGGCGGCGACACCATCCACACCGACGGGAACCTACCCGTCATCGACGTCAGGGGCATCGCATGACCCACGTGCCCGAGAAGCTGCCCGCGTTCGAGGCCGGGGCGAGGTTGCTGCAGCGCGAGCAGCGCGACCCCAACATGGCGCGGCCGGCGGCGACCGTCGTCGGCGCAAGCCTCGTGATCCTCCGCGCCCTCGTCGGCGCCGTCGTATTGGCAGGATTGATGAGCGGTTGGGACGGCCTGCTGCTCGCCGTCGACTCGGCGGTCGAGGTGCTGGGCTTCGCCCGCGAAGGCGCACCGCTGCTGCGCATGGTCGTGTTCTCGCTCGGTGCCACGCTGCTGCTCGCCCAGGCCGTGGTCGGCATCCTCATCTTCTTCGGCTACAACTGGGTGCGCGTGCTCGTCATGTTCGCAGCCGTCGTCGACATCTCCACGACGTTCATCGCATGGTCTACGAGCGAGCAGGACATCACCTTCGCCGGGACCATCTACTCGTTGGCCATCGACATCCTGATCCTGCTTGCGCTCTCGAGCCAGGCCGCCGCATCCTACGCCCGGCGGAACGCGCCCATCGCGTAGCGGACGCAGCTCGCGGAGACCGAGGTCAGCCGACGGGAGCCCAGCTCGGGCCGGTCTCGCCCAGCTTCTCGTCGAGCTTCGCGAACAGCGGCGACGGCTTGCCGAGCGGCGTTCCGGGCACGACCGGCTGCGAGGCCCACCTCGCCTGCTGGGCGGCGTAATCGCCCTGCAGCGTCGGGTAGGTGAGTTCACCGTCGACGACCTCGACGATCTGCGGCTGAGCGGCCCAGACGCCGCTTCCCCCGAGCGCCTCGAACACCTTCTGCGCCGAGTGCGGAAGGTACGGCGTCAGCAGCGTGTTGCAGTCGGAGACCACCTGCAGCGTGACGTGCAGAACGGTGTCACGACGGCGCGGATCGTCCTTCAGCTTCCACGGCTCCATGTCGGAGACGTACTTGTTGGCCAGGCCGACGATGCGCATCGCCTCGGTGATGCCCGCCTTGAAGCGGCGCGCGGCGATGTGCTCGCCGACCACGTCGAACGCAGCCGCGGCCGCGTCGAGGAGTGCCTGGTCGTCGTCAGTCAGCTCTGCGGCGGCGGGAATGCCGCCGTTGTTCTTGTGCGCCATGGAGATCGAGCGGTTGACGAGGTTGCCCCACTCGTTGGCCAGCTCGAAGTTCGTGCGGCGGACGAACTCCTCCCAGGTGAAGTCGGTGTCCTGGTTCTCCGGGCCCGCGACGGCGATGTAGTAGCGCAGGGCGTCGGGGCCGAACTCGGCGAGGAAGTCGCCGACGAAGATGGACGCGCCACGCGACGACGACACCTTCGAGCCCTTCATCGTCATGAACTCCGAGCTCACGACCTCCGTGGGCAGCTGCAGCTCGCCCAGCGCCGGACGGATCTCGCCGCCCAACTCTCCCTGGCCGTTGGCGCCGAGCAGGATGCCGGGCCAGATGACGGAGTGGAAGACGATGTTGTCCTTGCCCATGAAGTAGTAGCTGAGCGCCTCGGCGTCGTTCCAGAACGCGCGCCACGCCTCCGGGTGTCCCGAGCGCTTCGCCCACTCGACGGAGGCCGACAGGTAGCCGATCACGGCGTCGAACCACACGTAGATGCGCTTCATCGGGGCGTCGCGCCAGCCGTCGAGCGGGATGGGGACACCCCAGTCGAGGTCGCGGGTGATGGCGCGCTCGCGGATCTCCTTCAGGAGGTTGTGCGAGAACTTGAGCACGTTCGGGCGCCAGTCCTCGCGGCTGTCGAGCCATTCGCTCAGCTGCGGCGCGACCTTCGGCAGGTCGAGGAAGAAATGCTCCGTCTCGATGAACTCGGGAGTCTCGCCGTTGATCTTCGACTTCGGGTTGATCAGGTCCGCCGGGTCGAGCTGGTTGCCGCAGTTGTCGCACTGGTCACCGCGCGCGTTGTCGTATCCGCAGAGCGGACAGGTGCCCTCGATGAAGCGGTCCGGAAGCGTGCGGCCGGTCGACGGCGAGATGGCGCCCATCTGGACCTTCGCGACGATGTAGCCGTTGTTGTACAGCGCGGTGAACATCTCCTGGACGACGGCGTAGTGGTTGGGCGTCGTCGTGCGCGTGTAGAGGTCGTAGGACAGGCCGAGGCCCTGCAGGTCGGCGACGATCTGCGCGTGGTACTTGTCTGCGGTCTCGCGGGCGGTGAGCCCCTCCGCGTCGGCCTTCACCTGGATCGCCGTTCCGTGCTCGTCGGACCCAGAGACCATGAGCACGTCGTGCCCGGCCATGCGCATGTACCGCGAGAACACATCGGAGGGGACACCGAAGCCCGACACGTGACCGATATGACGGGGCCCGTTGGCATAAGGCCAAGCGACAGCGGCAAGAACACGACTCATGCGCGTCATCCTATCGTCGCAACAGACCACCCACAGGCGACGGCCTCCCCGGCTGGTGTCAGACCGGCTGGCTCCGGACGGCCGGCCATGTCGCGGCCATCAGCGCCGCCGACACGATCGTCGGGGCCACGGGCACAGTGCCCACCATGGGCATCGCCGCGACGACGAGGAAGGCAATGCTGAAGAAGGCGAGCGACGCGAGCACACCGACGACGACACCCACCGCGCCCCAGCGCAGAGCCCACGAGGTGGTGAGCCCCAAGGCAGCGGCGATCGGCGGCCCGAAAGTCAGCGCGAGGACAGCGCCGAAGGAGATGAGCGGGGGCGGCCCCGGCTCAGGGAACTTGCCGATACCGGTGGATGTGACGAGCACACCCTGATCCCCCTGGGCGAGCACCTCAAGATGGGTGGCAGAAGCGTTGAGCAACACCTCCACAGCGACGAGCGCGGCCGTGGCCAGCGCAACGACGAAGAAGACAGCGCGGCGGTCATACCCGAGGCCGATCGCGAAGCGCGTTCGCAGCCACAGCACGGGGACCTGTGCCAGCGTGAGATACAGGTACCAGGTGGCAGCCACGTCGTGATGCGAGAAGTAGCCGGGATTGACTTCCCAATCGCCGACGACGAGACGCGCCCGAGCAGCGAGGAGCAGGAATACCGCGAACGGCGCCCACCAGAGCACACCCCACCGCCAGCCGAGTGCCGAGACGATACCGGCCACAGACCGCACGCCCTTCATACCGGGACCTTCCGGTAGATCAGCCATCCGGCGCCCACCGGGACCAGAACCAATGCCATGACGCCGATGATCACACCGAGGCCTCCGATGCGAGTGACCGCCGCGGCGCCGGAGAGCCCGTCGGCCAGCGCCGAGTACAGGAGGAACGCCGCGACGAGCGAGACGAGGGCGCCGCTGCGCCCCCAGCGCATGCCTCCGATCGCGATCGCGCCCATGAGCACGGCGAGGGAAGGGGGCCAAGCGGCAACTGCGTTCCACCGAACACCTCCAAGCCCGCGAACAGACGCGGGGCGTCGGGACCTACGACCGCGAACTCCGCCTTCGCCGCGAGGAAGCCGGCCCATCCGGCGCCCATCGTGAACAGAATCGTCGATGCGGCGGCCACCAGGTAGACGTCGCCCCGACGGTGACCGAGCGACAGCGCGAACGGCGTCGCCTGCCATTGCACGCCGGAGTGGAAGAAGACGAGGATCAGGAACGCCCACGATGTGCCGAAGTAGCGCGCCTCGCCGGGTGCCGCGAACGCCTGCGCCCAGAGATACGTGAGCAGCGTGAGCCCCAGGAAGACAGCCACCGGCGACCACCAACGCCAGCCGGCGCGGCCGCCCATCGCGGACAGGATCGAGAGGATGGTTCGCACGATGTCTCCTATCCGAGCTGCGGGCCGGTGAGCGCCGTGACCAGGTCCTGCAGGCCGACGGGGTATGCCCGGACCGTGTCGGGCAGCGCGTCGGCCTCGGCGATAGCCTCCGCACGGTTGCCGAGCCGCGCGACATCGCCGACGATGCGGAGCCTGGCGACGTCGTCATGGGCGCCCTCGACCCGCCGGTACTGCGACACGAGCACCGACGGGTCCGCGTCGGCGCGCAGTCGGCCGCCCTCCAGGACGAGCACCCGCTCGAACAGGTCGGCGACCTCGTCGATCAAGTGCGTCGACATCACGATGATTCGCGGCGCCTCCGCCTGCTCCTCGACGACGATCTCGGCGATGGTCTTGCGCGACGGCGCGTCCATGCCGAGCATCGGCTCGTCGAGCATGGTGAGCGGCGCGCGGGCGGCGAGGGCGAGGCACGCCAAGCCGGAGCTCACCGAGCCGCGGCTCTGCACGGATGAATGCGGGTCGACGCCGAAGCGCTTCATCATCGCCTGGAAACGTGTGTAGTCGAACCCCGGATGGACGCGCCCGAGGTGTCGCGCGAGGGTTTTGAACGTCTGCCCGGCGGCGAACGGCCAGCGGTCGCCCGCGACGATCGCCTGGCCCATCGCCCTCGGCGCCGGCCGCCCGAACACCGACGCCTCTCCCCGGTACCTCGGCTCCCGCCCCGCGAGTACGCGCAGCAGGGTGGACTTGCCTGCCCTGTTCCTGCCGACCAGCCCGACGATGGCCGGCTCGCCAAGAACGAGGCTGACCCCGGCCAGGGCGTCGGTCGCTCCCCGCCACGACGAGTAGGTCACGGATAGATCGTCGACGACGACATCGCGGCTCATGCTTCCTCCTGCGAGATGAGTTCCTCCACCTGGGCGGGGGTGAGCCCCAGCCGGGCGGCTTCGGCCAGCAGCGGCCGGACGAACCGCTGACGGAAGGTGGCGCGCCTCTGCTCGACCAAGCGGGAGCGCGCGCCGACGGCGACGAAGGTGCCGATCCCCCGCTGCTTGTAGAGGATCCCCTCGGACACCAGCTGCGCCATCCCCTTGAGAGCCGTTGCCGGATTGATCCTCCAGAACGAGGCGAACTCGTTTATCGAAGGGACCTGGTCTCCCTCGGCGAGCGTGCCGTCGACGATGTCGTCGGCGATCCGGCGCGCCACCTGCAGGAAGAGGGGAGCATCTTCTTCGCCCTGCCCTATTGGTGTGTTAGTAGAGTAACTAACCATGCGCCCAGACTAGACGGACCCGGGGCACGAGGCAAGGAAGCACATAGGGTGTCCGTGTGACCGAGCCCTGCCCGTGCGACACCGGAAAGCCATACCCGGCCTGTTGTGGACGCTTCCACGCGGGCCGACCCGCGCCGACGGCGGTCGCCCTGATGCGGTCGCGCTACGCCGCCTTCGCGTTGGGCCTCGCCGACTACCTGCTCGCCACCTGGCACCCCACGACCCGGCCCACGAGTCTCGCCCTCGACGGCGGTACGACCTGGACCGGACTCGTCGTCGAGGCGACCGAGGCAGGCAAAGCCTGGGACGCCACGGGCATCGTCGCGTTCGCCGCGTCCTGGCGCGATGCCGACGGCGACTCGGGAGTCCTGCGCGAGCGCAGCCGCTTCGCGCTTGTCAACGGTCGTTGGCTGTACGTCGACGGCACCCACGAGTGAGAGACGCGGCCATGTCGACTCCCCTGCCTGATGCCTCCCGGAAGCGGTCCCGCGGCCGGATCGGGTTCATCATCATTGCCGTGCTCACCGTTGCGGCCGTGCTCTATTTCCTTGTCGCACCCGCTGTGCAACGGGCGCTCTTGCCCGGGCAGCTGGCGGCGGCCTCCCGGGAGGCCTACGCGCAGGCGTCGGCGCGCATCGAGGCAGACCAGGACCAGGCAACCGCGAAACTCGGGGCCGCACTCAGGCGCGAGCCGGCCTACTCCGCGTCCTACGACATCTGCTACGCCGACCACCAGGATCAAGGCTGGGTGGCCGTCACCTACGTCTACCACTGCCAGATCGCCTCCGTGACCTTCTTCGAGCTGACCGAACACGACAGCATTCGCCCGCGGATCGACAGCGGTGACCGGTACGAGCACCTCTTCACCGGCGACTATCCCGAGCCCGTGGGCAAGGCGGTCGACGACGGCGACGAACTCTTCCTCGCTCGGGACCTCCCCTCAGACCCGCACGAGGCCATCGACGACACCGTCCTGATCAGCGACGTCGTGGCGTACGCGGTGAGCGACGCCTTCGCGGACCGGCGGCTCATCCGCGAGGCGGGCGTGACAGGGTTCGACCCCGAGCGGACCTACCTCGTCCTCACCCGGAACGACAACTACTTCGAGGAGGACCTCGGCTGCGCCTACGGGGGCATCCTGTTCTGCAGCTCCCCGCTGGGCGAGTAGCGGCCATGATCGCCGGTAAGAGTCGGATGTTGGTTCAGATCTGAACCAACATCGCACTCCTAGACCAGCGACGCGAAGCGCAGGCGCCAGCCCGCGGGGAGCTGGGTCCAGACCAGGGCGACCAGGGCGCCGTCGATCCGGGCGCGGACGAGGGCCGCGTCGGGGCCCAGGGCGTCGACGGTGATGAGCTCTGCCCCGACGGGGCCAGTCCAGGGCAGCTCGGTGGCCTCTAGACCGTCACGGTGACAGACGAAGTCGGGGTGCAGCGGCGGCGCGGACGGGACGTCGAACAAGGCGCGCGCGGCCCGCACCACGGCCGCCTTCTGGCGCGGGGCGGCCGACCCGGGGACGGGGCGAGGGGCGTCGTCGTCCGGGCCCTCCGAGAACAGGTCGGGCTGCTCCTCGACGGCGCCGACGGCGAAGTCCGTCCGACCCGCGGGGCGCACCGTCTCCGGGAACCCGGGTCCCGCGTCCGGCTCGCGGCCCTGCTGATAGGCGGTGGCGGCGGCGCGGGCACGTTCGTCGGCGGCCTCGTTCATCCGGTGCCCGGCGTGACCCTTGACCCACTCGAAGGTGACATCGCGGCCGCGCAGTTCCTTGTCGAGGTCCTTCATCAGCTCGACGTTGAGCACCGGCTTCCCATCGCCCTTCTTCCACCCCTTGCGCTTCCATCCCGGCAGCCACTTGGTCAGCGAGTTGATGACGTACTGGGAGTCGCAGAGGATGGTCAGCGGCTCGTCGAGGTGCGCCGTCGAGCGCAGGAGGTCGAGGACGGCCATCAGCTCGCCCATGTTGTTGGTGCCGTGCGGCCAGCCGCCCGCGGCCCAGATGTCGTCGGACACGTACCAGGCCCACCCCGCGGGCCCGGGATTCGAGAGGGAGGAGCCGTCGGCAGCCGCAATGATCACGGGCACGACAATAGCCCGCGGCCGCCTACGCCAGGCGTTGCTGCGAGATGAACCTAAACCGGTCCCCGCGGAAGGCCGAGCTGGTCCATTCCACACGCCGGCCGGACTCGTCCCACCCCGTGCGGTGGATGATCAGCATCGGAAGGCCGGTCTCGATCCCCAACAGCTCGGCCTGCTCGGGGTCCGCGAGCCCGGTCTCGACGGTGTCCTCCGCGCCGGCGAGACGGATGCCGTAGTCCTCCCGCAGCACGCGGTACAGCGACCCGCTGTCGCCGAGGCGCTCCGCCAGCGCGGGCAACGGGCCGGGCAGGTACGCCACCTCGTGCGCGATCGTCTCGTCGGCCACGGTGCGCAGCCGCTCGACCCGGTGGATCACCGTGCCGGGGGGCACGCCCAGGTGCGCGCACACCTCACCCTCGGCCGGCTCCTCCCGGATGTCGATCACGACGCCGCCCGGACGCCAGCCGTCGGACCCGAGGTCTTGGGAGAACGACGTGAGCGGCCGCACCGCCATCAGCTTCGGGCGGGCGACGAAGGTCCCGCTCCCCTGCCGTCGCGCGAGCCGGCCGTCGACCACCAGTTCGGCGATCGCCTGCCGCACCGTCGTGCGCGACGTGTTGAACTGCTGCGCGAGCTCGCGCTCGGGCGGGACGGGCGTCCCCGGCTCGGCATCCGCGATCAGGCGCAGGATCTTCTGCTTGACCCGGTAATACTTGGGGACCTTCATGCGACCCTCCCGCGCGACGACGCCGACGCCTCCGAGCCTATTTGATTGGACTAGACCAATCAAAGTGAGCGATCTTTGACGAGTTTTCCTGAGACGTGCGAACGTACAGGCACTGGTCTATACCAATCGACCGACACTCACAACGAGGAGAAACATGACCGCACCCGTGAAGGACACGCCGAAGCGTTCCGGCTTCCCCGGCTTCGCGCAGCTGCAGCGCCTTGGCAAGAGCCTCATGCTGCCCATCGCCCTGCTGCCCGCCGCCGGCATCCTGCTGCGCCTCGGCCAGGACGACCTGCTCGGCCAGTTCGACTGGCCCGTCATCGGCCCCTTCTTCGACGCCATGAGCGCGGGCGGCGGCTCGGTCTTCGCGAGCCTGCCCATCCTGTTCGCCGTCGGGGTCGCCATCGGCTTCGCGAAGAAGGCCGACGGCTCCACCGCGTTGTCCGCCGTCGCCGGCTACCTCGTGATCGACGCCGTGTTCAAGACCATGTCGCCCATCGTGCTGGCCGGCGTCACCGACGCGCAGGGCAACCAGGCGATGATCAACTACAGCGTCTTCGCGGGCATCATCGTCGGCCTCGTCACCGCGTACCTGTTCGACAAGTACCACAACATCCAGCTGCCGACCTACCTCGGCTTCTTCGGCGGCCGCCGGTTCGTGCCCATCGTCGTCTCGCTGGCGACGCTGCTCATCGGCTTCGGCATGGCGTACTTCTACCCCATCTTCAACTCCGGGCTCACCGGGGTCGGCGGTCTCATCGGCGGCTCCGGCGCGATCGGCGCGTTCATCTACGGCGTGGCCAACCGCCTGCTGATCCCGATCGGCCTGCATCACATCCTGAACGCCTTCATCTGGTTCCTCTACGGCGAGTACCCGACCGACGCCGGCATCATCACCGGCGAGCTCACTCGCTTCGCCGCCGGCGACCCGACCGCCGGCGCCCTGACCGCGGGCTTCTACCCGGTCCTCATGTTCGGCCTGCCCGCCGCCGCGCTCGCCATGATCCACGTCGCCAAGCCGGCGCAGAAGAAGGCCGCCATCGGCATCCTCTCCGCCGCGGGCCTGACCGCCTTCCTCACCGGCATCACCGAGCCGCTCGAGTACGCGTTCATGTTCGTCGCGCTCCCGCTGTACATCGTGCACGCCGTCCTCACGGGGCTCTCCCTCGCCATCGCCTACGTGCTGGACATCCATCTGGGCTTCTCGTTCTCCGCCGGCCTCATCGACCTCCTGCTCTACGGCACCGCACCCGCCGCGAGCAACATCTGGCTGCTGGTCCTGCAGGGTCTCGCGTTCGCCGCGCTCTACTACTTCATGTTCCGCTTCGTCATCGTGAAGTGGAACATGCGCACACCGGGCCGACTGAGCGACGCCGACTTCGAGGCCGAGCAGGCCGCCAACCTGACCGACGGCGCGGGCGCCGCCCAGGGCGGGGCCGGGTCGGCGAAGGCCGAGCAGCTCATCGCGGCCTTCGGCGGCCGCGGCAACCTCGTCAACGTGGACGCGTGCATCACGCGGCTCCGGATGGAGGTCGCCGACAAGGCGGCCGTCAACCATGGTCAGCTGAAGGCGCTCGGCGCCGCGGGCGTCATCGAGGTCGGCAACAACGTGCAGGCGATCTTCGGCCCGCAGGCCGAGCGGTTGAAGCACGAGATCCTCGACGCCATGGCCGGCCCCGCGCCCGTCGCCCCCGTGGCGGCTCCCGAGCCTGCCGCCGTCGCGCCTGTCCCGGCCGCCGTAGCTCCCGTCAAGGCCCCGACGACGATCCTCGCGCCGGTGCGCGGCCGCACCGTCGCCCTCACCGACGTCCCCGACCCGACCTTCGCGGCGGAGCTCATGGGCTCGGGCATCGCGATCGATCCCCCGCGCGAGGTCGTCGAGGCGGTGGCCCCGGTCAGCGGCACGATCATCCAGCTGTGGCCTCACGCTTTCATCGTCGCGACCGCCGACGAGGTGGGCGTCCTCGTCCACCTGGGCATCGACACCGTGCAGCTCCAGGGCGAGGGCTTCACGACCCACGCCGCCGCGGGCGACCAGGTCGTCGCGGGCCAGAAGGTCATCACCTACGACGTCCCCACCGTCGAGCGCCTCGAGCGCAACCCGATCATCCCCGTGATCGTGGTCGACTCCAAGGCCGAGACCATCGACCTGATCGCGGCGGTCGACGCCGAGGTCACCGAGGGCGAGGAGCTGCTCACCCGGCGCGGCTGAGGGGCGCGCGGCCGGAATGAGCGCGCCGTGCCTCCGGGGCGCGGCACACGGAAGGATGGCCGTATGCAGAGCACCATCACGGCCGTCGTCACGCACTCGATGGCGAAGGTCACGCCCGACTGGACGCCCACCGCCCCGCTGACCGCGCTCACCGGCTGGTCCGGCGAGCGCGTGTCCTTCCAGGTCGCCTGGCTGCCGCCGTCGACGCGGTACCACGGTCCGCAGAACCGCGTGGCGGTCGAGGTCGACGGGGCGGAGCGGCTCAGCCTGTTCGACGTCGAGCTCGTCCCCGTGCAGGCGCCGTGCTGGCCGGAGCACTCCACCGGGTACATCGCGGACCGCCCCGGCCTGCTGCCGGACCTGCTCCGTCCCCGGCCCGACGGCGCCCACACCATGGCGCGGCACACCGGCTGGCACAGCGTCTGGGTGGACGTCGTCCTCCCCAACGACGACCTGCGGGTCACGGTGCGCGACGGCGACGTCGTCGTCCTCGACCACACCGTCGAGGTGCGCACCGTCGAGCGGTCGGCGGCGGCACCGGAACTGACCGTCGCGCAGTGGTTCCACGCCGACAGCCTCGCCACCTACTACGGCGTCGAGACGTGGAGCGAGGACCACTGGGCGGCGATCGCGGGGCAGCTCCGGTCGCTGCGGCGGCTGGGCGCGACGATGGCGCTCACCCCCGTGTGGACGCCGCCGCTCGACACCGACGAGGGCATCGACCGCCGCACCACGCAGCTGCTCGACATCCGCCTCGTCGACGGGGTCTACCACTTCGGCCACGACCGGCTCGACCGCTGGATGACGCTGCTCGCAGAGGCCGGGCTCGCCCAGGTCGAGGTGCCGCACCTGTTCACGCAATGGGGAGCGAAGTACGCGCCGCAGGTGTGGGTCGAGGTCGACGGCGCGCCCGTGAAGCTGTTCGGGTGGCACACCCCGGCCGACGATCCCGCCTACGTCGACTTCCTCTCCCAGGTCCTGCCGTTCCTGAAGGACTACTTCGGCGCCCGCGTCGGGCAGGAGAACACGTTCTTCCACGTGTCCGACGAGCCGAGCGAGGAGCATCTGGCGGGCTACGTCTCCGCGCAGCAGTCGGTGGCGGCGCTGCTCGACGGATGCCGGGTGATCGATGCGCTCTCCGAGCCCGAGTATTCGGCGCACGTGCCGACGCCGATCGTCGCGACGACCGCCGTCCCCGCTTTCCGCGATGTCGGCACCGAGCCGGGCTGGGTGTACTACTGCATCTCGCAGAGCTGGGAGGCCTCGAATCGCTTCATCGCCCAGGACGGCGTGCGCACGCGCGGGCTCGGCTGGCAGCTGTACAAGGCCGGCGCAGTCGGTTTCCTGCACTGGGGCTTCAACTTCTACAACTCAGTCCTCTCCCGCTTCCCCGTCGACCCGTTCCGCGACACCAGCGCCGGCGGCGGCTTCCTCAGCGGCGACGCATTCGTCGTCTACCCCGGTCCCGACCTCGAGCCGTTGGAATCTCAGCGCCACCGCCTTATCGCGGACGCCATGCAGGACCTCGCCGCGGCGCAGCAGGCTGAGGTGCTCCTGGGTCGCGACCGCGTACTGGCGATCGTCGACCCCGACGGCGACCTCGACTACACGGCCGGCTGGGTGCCTTCCGAGGCCTGGCTCGCGCGGAGATCGGCCCTCGACGACGCGGTGCGCGCCAGGGGGTGAGGCGCGTCCGTTGGAACTGTCGGCGGCGAGTGCCATACTTCCGCTCATGCCCAACGGTCACGACAAGATCCTCGTGCGCGGCGCGCGCGTCAACAACCTGCGCGACGTCGACGTCGACATCCCCAAGCACCAGATGACCGTGTTCACAGGCGTCTCCGGCTCCGGGAAGAGCTCGCTCGTGTTCGGCACCATCGCGGCGGAGAGCCAGCGGCTGATCAACGAGACCTACCCGGCGTTCGTGCAGTCGTTCATGGCCAGCCCCGCGCGGCCAGACGTCGACCAGCTGGAGAACCTGTCGGCAGCCATCGTCGTCGATCAGGAGAGGATGGGCGCGAACTCGCGCTCCACCGTCGGCACGGCCACCGACGTCAACAACCTGATGCGGCTCGTGTGGTCGCGCCTCGGCGTGCCCGAGGTCGGTCCCAGCTTCTTCTTCTCGTTCAACACCCCGCAGGGCATGTGCCCGGGGTGCGAGGGCAACGGCCGGGTCTCCGCGGTCGACGAGACGTTGATCGTCAACCGCGACCTGTCGCTGAACGACGGCGCCATCCTCGTCCCCGGCATGGGTGTCGGCACCTGGTACTGGAAGGGCTACGCGGAGAACCCGCAGCTCGACGCCACCATCCCGCTCAAGGACTTCAGCGCCGAGGAGTGGGCCTACCTGATGTACCAGGAGCCCACCAAGGTGAAGGCGCTGGGCATGAACATGACCTACGAGGGGGTCATCCCGCGCGTCAAGCGGATGTTCCTGAACCCGGAGAAGGCGCCCGGGCAGAAGCACGCGAAGGAGTTCGCGGAGCGGATCGGCACGTTCCGGCCGTGCCCGGAGTGCAACGGCATGCGGCTGAACGAGGCGGCGCGGACCGCCGAGGTCGAGGGCGTCACGCTGCCGACGGCGCTGGGCTGGCAGATCTCCGACCTGCTCCCCTGGGTCGAGCGCCTGCGGGACGACAAGGCCGGCGATCGGGCCCGTCCCGTGCTGACGTCGCTCGCCGACCTCCTCGGCTCGCTGGTCGAGGTCGGGCTCGGGTACCTGTCGCTGGACCGCGAGTCCGGCACCCTCTCCGGCGGGGAGGCGCAGCGCGTCAAGATGGTGCGCCACCTCGGGTCGGCGCTCACCGACATCACCTACGTGTTCGACGAGCCCACCGTCGGCCTGCACCCGCACGACATCACCCGGATGACGGACCTGCTGGCCCGCCTCCGCGACAAGGGCAACACCGTGCTGGTGGTCGAGCACAAGCCGCAGGTGATCGCGCGAGCGGACCACATCGTCGACATCGGCCCCGGCGCCGGCACGCACGGCGGCGAGATCATGTACACCGGCGGCCTCGAGGGCCTCCGCTCCTCGGGCACGCTCACCGGCGACCACCTCGACACCCGGCCCACGCCGCGGACGACGCTGCGCACGCCGTCGGGCGCCCTGGAGGTCCGCGGCGCGTCGACGCACAACCTGCAGGACGTGGACGTCGACATCCCGCTGGGCATTCTCACCGTCGTCACCGGAGTGGCGGGGTCCGGGAAGTCGAGCCTCATCCACGGGTCGATCGCCGACGGCTCGATGGCGAAGGCGGGCGAGGTGCGCGTCGTCGACCAGACGGCCATCCGCGGCTCGATCAGATCCAATCCGGCCACCTACACCGGCCTGTTGGAGCCCATCCGGGCGGCCTTCGCGAAGGCGAACAAGGTCAAGCCCGCGCTGTTCAGCGCCAACTCGGAGGGCGCCTGCCCGAACTGCAAGGGCCTCGGCGTCGTCTACACGGACCTCGGCATGATGGCGGGCATCGCCAACACCTGCGAGGTGTGCGAGGGCCGTCGGTTCACCGACGAGGTGCTCCAGTACACGCTGCACGGCCTGAACATCGCCGAGGTGCTCGCCCTGCCCATCGCGGAGGCCGCGAAGGTGTTCACCACGGGCATCCCGGCCAAGATCCTCCAGCGGCTCGTCGCCGTCGGGCTGGGTTACCTCCGCCTCGGCCAGCCGCTGTCGACGCTGTCGGGCGGCGAGCGCCAGCGCATGAAGCTGGCCATCCGGATGGGCGAGGGCGCGGGAATCTACGTGCTCGACGAGCCCACCACCGGCCTGCACATGGCGGACATCGAGGCGATGCTCCAGATGCTCGACCGCCTGGTCGACGAGGGCAACTCCGTGATCGTGATCGAGCACTCGCTGCCGGTGATGGCGCACGCCGACTGGGTGATCGACCTCGGCCCCGGCGCCGGCAACGACGGCGGGCGCGTCGTCTTCGAGGGCACACCCGCCGACCTCGCGGCCTCGGACACCCTCACCGGCCAGCACCTCGCCGCCTACCTCGCCTGAGTCTCGCTCGATAGACTCGACCTGCCGCGCCACGCGGCGAAGCGAAAGGGAGCAGCCCATGACCACCGACGTGATGACCTCCGGTCCCTGGACAGAACCCACGGTCGTCGACACCGACGCCATCGCGCTGGCCGTCGTGCGGCACGAGGGCACGCGCATCGAGGGGCTGCCGGCCGCGTTCGACTCCTCGTACGGCCCGGTCATGGCCGCTCTCCAGGCGGCGGGTCTACACCCGGTCGGCGCGGCGCTCGCCGTCTACGAGGGCGACCCGATGGCCGAGTTCACCGTCGAGATCGGATTCCCGGTCGACCGACCGCTGCCCGCGGCCGCGGACGTCGACGGCGTGAGCGTCGTCCCGTCGGACATCCCCGCCGGGCGCGTGGCCGTGCTCAGCCACGTCGGCCCGTACGACGAACTCGGCGCCGCGTGGAGGCGCCTCATGGCCTGGGTCGCCTCCGAGGGCTTGACTCCCGGGGCGCGCTACGGCGAGATCTACGTCACCGAACCGACCCCGGACGGCGACCCGAGAGCCTTGCGGTCCGACCTCTTCCTGACGCTGCGCTGAGCCCGTACTGTGGCCATATGAGCCTCAACATCGGCATGGTCACCATCGATTCCTCGGATCCGCGCCCGCTCGCCACCTGGTGGTCGGAGCGGCTCGGCGCCCCCATCCTCGCGGAGAACGAGGGCTGGTTCTTCATGATCGGCTCGACGCCGGCGCTCGCCGTCCAGCATGTCGACGATCCCACATCGGGCAAGAACCGCATCCACCTCGACCTCGTGACCGACGACCTCGACACCACCCGCGACGAACTGCTCGCCGTCGGCGCGACCCTGGTCGCCGAGCGCGGCGACGAGTCCTTCCGCTGGGTCACCCTCGCCGACCCGCAGGGCAACCAGTTCTGCATCGCGAAGCACTGAGCGCAGTCGCTCCGCTAACGCACCGGCCGGGCATCGCTCGGTGGCCGGAGATACGCGTAGGTATGGTGCGGGGCGAATCCCTCCGCGTCGTACAGGCTCCTCGCGACGGCGTTGTCCTCCTCGACCTGGAGCGCGACGTAGCGCGCGCCGAGCCGGGCCGACTCCGCGACCAGGGCCCGCGTGACGGCGCGGCCGAGCCCCCGACCACGCGCCTCGGGCGCCACCTCGATGCACGACAGCACCGCCCAGCCGCGCGCGAGCGCAACCCTCCCGACGGCGTGCTCACCCAAGCGCAGGTAGCGCGCTGTGGCGGCCGTCAGCTCCGCGCAGCGATCCTCGTCGACGTCGCCGCCGCGATAGACCGCGCGCCACGCCGCGTCGGGTTCGTCCGAGACAAGGCGTTCCACCCGCCCGTACCCGGAATCGGGCCCCGATCCTGCGGGATCATCGGCGCGCACAGTTCCGTCGCGACGGCTGGGGAAGGCAAGCGTGGATGCCTCGGCGACCATGACGACGGTTGGGGAGACGGCCGTCCAGCCGAGCGCCCGCGCCTCGTCGGCCGTTCTGCCGCCGAGAACCGCCTGCAGCGGCAGTGCCGCGGCAGCCCACTCGTCGGCCGCGCCACTGGCCTCCGCCCATTCGTTGGCCGCCGCGCTCGCCTCGGCCAAGGGCATGCCCGGGTCGCCGACGCCGAGCACCGAGTTCGCCCGCTGCGTCTTTCCTCGACCGACACGGATCGTCCACCCACCCAGCCGGGCGCGACGCAGCCCGGGCCAGGCGAGGTCGAGGATGCGCTGCAGCGCGTCGGGCGGCGACGCGTGGAGCACTGTGCGCTCGGGCACTTTGCGGACGGCCTCGACCTCTGCGCGCGGCACCCACTCCGCTCCCCTGTCCTCCGGTAGCACGACCATCCACTCGTCGTTCGCCGCGACGAGGTGCCCGACGACGTCGGACAAGGCCCCGGACGGTCGCCGACGGCGGATGCTCACCCGGGTCGCGTCGAGCGTCGGGGCAGGGATCACAGTCACGGTGTCAGCCTATGGTCCGGGTCCATGAATCGGGTGCCGGCTCATTGGTTTCGACACGGGCGCTCGTTCCTCGCGGCCCGGCTCAACCAGCGGAGGAGACCCGCCGCTCCGCGCGGAGTCCGGCTCAACCAGCGGTCGGCGGCCAACTCAACAAACGGCCGGGTTCACACCGGCGGCGGGGCTCAGCGGGTGGCGGCGTAGGCGGGGAGGATGACGTCGTTGATGATCGCCTCGCGCTCGGGGAGGGGGAGGAACGCGGCGTGCATCGCGGCGAGGGTGCAGCGCTCGACGTCGGCGAGGGTCCAGCCGAAGGCCTCCGACAGGAGCGCGAACTCGCGCGACATCGTCGTGCGGCTCATCAGGCGGTTGTCGCAGTTGACCGTGACGTTGAAGCCCAAGGTCTTCAGCAGGCCGACCGGGTGCTCGGCCATGGTGGCCGCGATGCCCGTCTGCAGGTTCGACGACGGGGACACCTCCAACGGCACCTGCGCGTCGCGCACATAGGCCGCGAGACGGCCCAACCTCGCCTCGGTTCCCGCAAACTCGATGTCCTCGACGATCCGCACGCCGTGGCCGACGCGGTTGGCCCCGCACAGCTGCACGGCCTCCCAGATCGAGCCTGGGCCGTACGCCTCGCCCGCGTGGATGGTGATGAACATGTTCGCGCGCTTCAGCAACTCGAACGCGGGCAACCAGCGGGCGGCCGGGAAGCCGTCCTCGGCGCCGGCGATGTCGAAGCCGCAGACGGAGTCGTCGCGGAAGTCGACGGCCAGCTGCGCCGTGTCGAGGGTGGGCGCGACGTGGCGCATCGAGGTCACGATCTGCCGCGCGACGATCGGGTGCCCGAGCGCCTCGGCCTCCGCCATGCCCTCGGCGAGGCCGTCGCGCACGGCCTCGACCGCCTCCCGGCGCGTCAGGCCGCGCGACTCGTGCTGCTCAGGCGCCCACCGCGCCTCGGCGTACACCACGCCGTCGAGCGCCTGGTCGACGGCGAACTCCCGCGCCACGCGGACGAGATGCTCGCGCGTCTGCATCGCCGCGACGGTGTGGTCGAACGTCTCGAGGTACCGCACCAACGAGCCGGAATCGGCGGCCTCGAAGAACCAGGCGCGCAACTCCTCCGGGTCCGTGGTCGGGAGCGCGTGCCCGACCTCCGCGCAATGCGCGATCACCGTTTCGGGCCGAAGCCCGCCGTCGAGGTGGTCGTGGAGCGCCACCTTTGGCAGCGAGCGGAGTTCTTCGATGGTCAGCACTGCGATCCTTCGTACCGTGATCGGGTCGGGAGTAACACGTTAGCGGGCCTTCGCCATACCAACCGCGTGCACAAATCTCTGTATGCGTGGACGTACGCGGATATCGGCCTTCGTCCACGCATACAGAGATTTGTGCACGGGTCGGGTCGGGGTGAGGCGGGTCGGGGGGTGGGGCCGGTCCGGGCGGAGCGGGTCGGGGTGAGTCGGGGCGGGCGGACCGGGCGTCGCATGCAGCCCGGGTCGTGGAAGGTTGTGCTCACAAGCGGTTCACGTCGTCCGGGCCGAAGGCCTGGGGAAGCATCTGGTCCAGCGTGAGGATGCCTGCGGGGGTCTCGAGCAGCAGCCTCGGGCCGCCGAACTCGTTCAGCAGCTGGCGGCACCGGCCGCAGGGCGTGATCACCGCGCCGACGCCATTGACGCAGGTGAACGCGACCAAACGCCCTCCCCCGGTCGCCGCCAGGGACGACACCAGGCCGCACTCCGCGCACAGGCCCACGCCGTAGGACGCGTTCTCGACGTTGCATCCCGTGACGACGCGGCCGTCGTCGACGATCGCCGCCGCGCCGACCCGGTAGTTCGAGTACGGCGCATACGCCCTCGTCGACGCGTCGACCGCCGCCGCGCGCAGGAACTCCCAGTCCACGCTCATCAGTGGCTCTTCACGAAGTGCGCGCCGTCCGCCGCCGGTGGGCGGACCCGGCCGACCAGGCCCGCCACCGCGATGATCGTCGCCAGGTAGGGCAGCATCTCGATGAAGTGGCTGGGGATCGGCAGCTGGAGGGGCTTCGTCGTCTGCGCAAGCGCACGGGCGAAGCCGAAGAACAGCGCGGTCAAGGCCCCGTAGACGGGGTGCCAGCGGCCCATGATCACGGCGGCGAGCGCGATGAAGCCGTTGCCCGCCGTCAATCCTTCCTGGAACGCGCCCACCGAGCCGATCGTGAAGTACGCACCGCCGAGCCCGGCGAACAGGCCGCCGAGCAGCACTGCCGTCGTCTTGGTGCGCACCACGGGGATGCCGACGGTGTCGGCCGCGTGAGGATGCTCGCCGACGGAGCGGACGCGCAGGCCCCACTTCGTGCGGAAGAGCAGGAACCACACGATCGCGACGGAGAGGAATGCCATGTACGTGAGTGGGCGCTGCGTGAACAGGATGGGGCCGAGGAACGGGATCTTGTCCAGGCCCGGCACCCCGATCGGGAGCATCGGCCGCACCGCCGAGTACGTGCCCGGATCCTTCTCCACGAGCTGCTGGTAGATGAACCCGGTGAGCCCGGCCGCCAGCACGTTGATCACGACGCCGATGATGACGTGGTCCACGAAGTACCGCAGCGCGAACAGCGTCAGCACGCCCGACATCAACACGCTGGCCAGGGCCGCGGCGAAGAGCGCCGCGACGAACGACTTGGTCAGCGAGTAGGTCAGCGACGCCGTGAAGGCCGCGGTGAGGAACTGGCCCTCGATCGCGATGTTGACCACACCCGCCCGCTCGGCGAGCACCCCGCCGAGGACGCCGAAGAACAGGGGCGTCGCGTACTCGAGGGTGAGGTTGAGCTGGCTCGTGAGCGTGAACGGCAGGTCCGAGCTGGCGGCCGCCCACACGACGAAGCCCACGAGGACGCCGAGCCCGGCGACGACGGCGGCGATCACGCGGAGGCGGCGGTCGAGCCGCCCGCTGAGCAGACCGATCCCCGCGCCCAGGACGAGCAACGCGCTGACGAGCACCGTCGGCGTGCCGGGCAGGGTGACCTTCGGCAGTTGCACCTCGTCGAACGCGTCCGACAGCGCGATGACGCCGGCGTGCTGCACCGTGAACGCCATCAGCGCGAGGAGCGCGCCGATCACCACGACGAGGATTCCGGTGGAGAGGCGCTGTGCCCGCGCCTCGGGCGATTCGACCTGCCGGGCCTGCACGACAAGGGTCTCCGCGCTCATGCCTGGGCCGCCTTCCCCGCCGGGACCGCGGACTTCTGTTTCCGCTCCCGCAGGAACGGAAGGATGGCGACGACGAAGGCGGGCGCGGCGACGAACAAGACGATCAGCGCCTGGATCAGGTCCGTCAGCTTGTCCGGCGTCCCGGCCATCGTGATCATGGTGCGCCGCGACGCCTTCAGCGCGCCGAACAGCAGACCCGCGAGGACCACCCCGAGCGGGCGGGAGCGGCCGAGCAGCGCGACCGTGATGGCGTCGAAGCCGAGCGTCCCGATGATCGTTCCCGTCATCTGCGTGGGGGTGCCGGTGAGCAGCTGCGGCGCGGTGACCATCATGACGCCGCCGAGGCCCGCGAGGGCGCCCGCCAGCAGCATGGTGATGATCGTGACGCCCTGCACGCTCGCTCCGGACACGGCGGCGGCGTTCGGGTTCAGCCCCACCGCCTTCAGCTGCACGCCGAACTTCGTGCGCTCCAGCAGCCACCAGACGATGAACGCCGCCAGCAGCGCGATGAAGAACCCGAGGTGCAGGCGCGTGCCCGCCAGCCGCGGCATGGTCGCGGTCCACTCGAGCACAGGCGAGATGGGGTCGTTGCGGCCCGGCGCCTGGAAGGCCTTCTGCAGCATCAGGTACGCGAGCAGGTTGGCGGCGATGTAGTTCAGCATGATCGTGAGGATGACCTCATGCGCACCGGTGCGGGCCTTCAGCACGCCGACGATGCCGCCCCAGATCGCGCCGACGATGAGGCCGACGAGGATCACCAGCGGCAGATGCACGAAGATCGGCAGCCCCTTGATGGCGAAGCCGGCGTAGGCGGCGGCGAGGGCCGCGACCATCGCCTGTCCCTGCGCGCCGATGTTGAACAACCCGGCGCGGAACGCGATCGCGACGGCGAGGCCCGCGGCGATCAGCGGCGTGGCCTCCGCCGTCGTGTTCGTGATGTTGACCCAGTTGCCCATCGAGCCGTACCACATGGCGTAGAAGGTGGAGGCGATCTTGTCCCAGCTGGCACCGAGCGCGTCGCCCGGCCGGCTGAAGAAGTAGGCCCACTTCGCGGCGACCTCCGCATCCGAGATCACCATGATGATCGCGGCGACGACGAACGCCAGCAGCATCGACGCCACCGTGATGATGGTCGTCTGCACCCAGGCGGGACGGGCCCGCACGTTGTCACTCATGGCTCTCCTCCACCGTGGCGACGGCGTCCTCGTAGCTGACCCCGGCCATCATGAGGCCGAGCACGTCGCGCGGGGTGTCGGGGCCGACGATGCCGACGATCGTGCCGCGGTACATCACGGCGATCCGATCGGCCAGCGACTCGACCTCCTCCAGCTCCGTCGACACGATCAGCACCGCGGTGCCCACGTCGCGCTCCTCGACGATGCGTTTGTGCAGGAACTCGATGGCACCGACGTCGACGCCGCGGGTGGGCTGGCTGGCCAGCAGCAGTGACAGCGGTCGGGACAGCTCGCGCGCCAGCACCACCTTCTGCTGATTGCCACCGGACAGCGCGTTCACGGGTTGCGCGTACGACTCGGACCGGATGTCGAACTCCCGGATGCGGGCCTCCGCGTTGTCGGCGATGGCCTTCAGCTGCAGCGAGCCGTTGCGGGAGTACGCATCGAGATTGTTGAGCACGAGGTTCTCGGCGATGCTGAACTCGCCGACGAAGCCGTCGCGGTGCCTGTCCTCCGGCACGAAGCCGAGGCCCGCCTTGATGGTCTTCGCGGGACTGGCGTGCGTGATGTCGACGCCGTCGAGGGTCGCCGTGCCGCTCAGCGGGGTCATGGTGCCGAGCAGCGCCTCCGCCAGTTCGGTCTGCCCGTTGCCCTGTACGCCCGCGATGCAGACGATCTCTCCGCCGCGCACGCTCAGGTTCAGCCCGTCGACGGCGACCGCGCCGGAGGGGCTGGCCACGGTCAGGTCGGCGATCACGAGCCGCTCGTCGCCCGGGGCCGACGGTTCTTTGTCCACCTGGAGCGAGACGGACCGACCGACCATCATGGCCGCCAGCTCGCCCTCGGGCGCGCTCGGTTCGGCGGCGCCGACGACCTTGCCGCGGCGGATGACGGTGATGTCGTCTGCCACCGCCCGGACCTCGCGGAGCTTGTGGGTGATGAAGACGATCGCGCGGCCCTCGTCGCGGAGGGAGCGCATGACCTGCATGAGCTCGTCGATCTCCTGCGGCGTCAGCACCGCGGTGGGCTCGTCGAAGATGAGGTAGGTGGCGTCGTTGGCGAGCGCCTTCAGGATCTCGACGCGCTGCTGGATGCCGACCGGCAGGTCCTCGACCAGCGCGTCCGGGTCGACGTCGAGGTTGTAGCGATCGCTCAACTCGCGGACCCGGACGCGGGCCGCGTTCAGGTCGAGCAGGCCCGCCGTGCCGGGTTCGCGCCCGAGCACCATGTTCTCGGCGACGGTGAACACGGGGATCAGCATGAAGTGCTGGTGCACCATGCCGATGCCCGCGGCCATGGCCTGCTTGGGATTGCCGAGCGTGAGCACCTGCTCGCCTAACCTGATCTCCCCCTCATCGGGAGCGAGCAGGCCGAAGAGGATGTTCATCAGCGTGGACTTGCCCGCGCCGTTCTCCCCGAGCAGGCAATGGATCCGCCCCGGGACGACGTCGATGCTGATCGCGTCGTTGGCCGTCAGCATGCCGAATCGCTTCGTGATGCCGTCCAGCGACAGCACCGGGGACTTACTACCTGCCACGGTCACCCCACTCCTTCCCCTTCGCCAGCGTTGGCGTGCCATCAGCCTAACGGCCGGCTCGGACATACCGGCAGAAACGTGGGGAGGGACGCCGCGCTGCGTCCCTCCCCTGCTTGTGTCAGCCTTACTTGGGCTGGCTCGGCGAGGTGATCGTGATCGTCCCGCTGATGATGTCGGCCTTCACCTGGTCCAGTTCGGCCTGCAGACCTTCGGGCATCTTGGCCTCGAAGTCGTGGAACGGGGCGAGCGAGACGCCGCCATTCTCCAAGGTTCCCACGTAGGGATCAGAGGAGAAGGTGCCCTCCTTGGCCGCCTTGATCACGTCGAAGACCGCGACGTCCATCGCCTTCTCGACCGAGGTCATGATGACCGGAGCGAAGTCGGGCTGCGAGACGAAGCCGTCGGTGTCGACCCAGATGGCGCTGACCTTGCCGTTGCTCTCCTGCGCGGCCTGGAGCGCGCCGGAGCCGGACGGGCCGGCGACCGGCATGATGATGTCGGCGCCCTGGGAGATCAGCGTGGCCGCGGTGTTCTTGCCGCCGGGCACGTCGTCGAACGGCGCGTTGCCGCCGATGAACTGGCCGTCCTGCTTCTCGGCGTCCCAGCCGACGAGCTTGACAGTCGTGTTCTTCTTCTCATTGTGGTAGGCGACGCCCTCGGCGAAGCCGTCCATGAAGATGGTGACGGTCGGGTACCCGGTGCCGCCGAAGGTGCCGACGGTGCCGGTCTTGGTCATCGCGGCCGCGGCATAGCCGGCCATGAAGGCGGACTCGGCGGTGTTGAACAGCAGGCCCTTGGCGTTGTCGACGCCCTCGAAGCTGCCGAAGTCGACGATCGCGAACTTGACGTCGGGGTTCTGCTTCGCCGCGGCCTCGGTGGCGGCGGAGAGCGCGAAGCCCACGGTGATCACGAGGTTGCAGTTGGCGTCGATCATCGCCTGCACGTTGCCCGCGTACTGGTCCTCGGCGGTGGACTGGATCTCGCCGACGGCGATGCCCAGCTCGTCCTTGGCCTTCATCATGCCGTTGTAGGCGGTCTCGTTGAACGACTTGTCGTCGAAGCCGCCGGCGTCGGAGACCATGCAGGCCTTGAAGTCCGAGGTGGCGGGTGGGGCGCTCTGGGAACCGCTGTTGGTGGCACCCGGCGCCGGGGAGTTGGTGGTCTGGCCGGGCGGCTCCGCGCAGCCGGCGAGGGCGAGAGCCGAAGCGCTGGCCAGCGCGAGGAAGCTCAGCATGGACTTCTTCACGAAGATCCTCCTTGGTATTGAATTGGCACTACGACTCTAGCGCCGACCGGGTTGCCGTGTTATACCCAGAGCCCGGTCGTTACCGAAACGGTACTTTTGGCCGATCAGGCGACGACCTGGCGCACCAACGCACCCGCCGCGCGCACCATCGAGACCGTCTGCTGGCGCCAGTCCGTTTCCTGGCTGCGGTACGGGCCGGTGGCGAGCGAGATCACCACGGCGGCGGCCCGGAGCCGCAGCTCCACCGGGTCGACGCGCTTGTCGAAGACAGGCACCCAGCGCCCGAGGAGGTCGCGGACCTGCCCCTCCTGGCGGGCGTTCATCCGCTGGATGGTCGAGAGATGGCCGATGAGGCAGGCCAGGTCGTCGGCCCGTCGTCCGGGGCCGATGGTGTCGATGTCGAGCATCCCGACGATCCTGCCGCCCTCCACGCTCAGCTGCCCCTCGTGCAGGTCGCCGTGCGTGGGTTCGTCGCCCGGCGGGTAGGCCGCGAGGCCGGTCACGATCTGCTCCACGAGACGGGACAGCTCGTCGGCGAGCTCGGGCAGCGTCGCCGCCACCATCCGCGCGTAGTGGCCGACGGCGTCGGCCCACGGCGGGCGCCGTTCCAGCCGGGAGACGGCGGGCGGCATCGCATCCAGCAGCTCGACGATCTCCTCGGGCCGGCAGGGCGCCCCGTTCTCGAACAGGGCGTGAGCCAGCGGCACGCCGGGGAGCTCGCGCGTGACGAGCAGTTGGTCGTCGGTCGCCAGCAGCACCTCGGGGGCGGGGATTCCGCCCTCGCGGAGCAGCGTGTGGCGGCGGACGATATCGGCGAAGACCCGCGGCCGGAGCACCTTGACGTACAGCGTCTCTGCGGGCTCGGCGATGTCGACGCGCACCACGGCCCGACGCCGCGGCCGGTAGCCGATCATCGTGAGGGCGAGCCGATCCGCCGGCGGCTGACCGCCGAGCGCGGGCGCGAGCGCCTCCGCCATCCGCTCCGCGTAGGCGGCGCGGGGCAGCCCCGGCAGGTCGGGGTCGTTCGGGTAGAGCCACACTGCCACCCTGCGCGTGCCGTCCTCGAAGACGTGCGCGCGCTCGTCGGACGGCGAAAGCTCCCCGGTGCGGGCGCTGACCCCCAGCAGCTCGGTGCGCTCGCCGTGCGGCCACGCCACGGTGGCCAGGTAGGTGGCGGTGGTGGACGCCGACGGCGCCGAGTCGACGTGCTCCAGCGCCCAGCTGACCAGGTTGCCGCCCTGGTGCGCGACGGCGGCGCGCAGCAGCGGGCCCACCTCCGGCCCCGTGAGCAGCGCGAGCCCGTCGTCAGCCATCCGTCACCGCCTCGGGAAGCGGGCCCCGGCTGAGCCCGATCCGGGCCGCGCGGCGGCCGTCGAGCTGCGCCACCGTGAACGTGAAGAGGGCGCCCTCGCCCTCGGGGTCGCCGTCGGGAAGCAGCACGACCGTGACCTCGTCGCCCAGCTGCGGCAGCGCTCCCAGGCGGGCCATGACGTATCCGGCGACGGTGTCGTAGGGGCCGTCCGGGAGCACGTGGCCGACGAGGTCGGCGAACTCCTCGATCGTGGTGAGCCCGTCGATCTCGTCGATCTCCCGAGCCTCCTCCCTGCCGGGGTCCTCGTCGTATTCGTCGGTGATCTCGCCGATCAGCTCCTCCACGAGATCCTCGATGGTGACGATCCCCGCGGTGCCGCCGTACTCGTCGCGGACGATGGCCAGGTGGGAGCGCGCCGCGCGCATCGACGACAGCGCGCGCAGGATCCTGACCGTCTCGGGCAGCGAGAGCACCTCGCGCGCGAGGCTGCGCACCGTCCGGTCGCGGTCGCGGCCCTCGACCTCCATGAGGTCGCGGATGTGCAGGAATCCGACGATCCGGTCCGCGCCGCCGTCGGTGACCGGGTAGCGGGAGTGGGCCGCGCCGCGCACCTCGCGGTAGGCCTGCGCGATGGGCATGTCGGCGGGCAGGAAGTCGACCTCCGTGCGCGGCACCATCACCTCCCGCAGGGTGCGCTCACCGGCGGCGAACACCTCGTCGACGATCCGCTGCTCCTCCGCGCCCAGCGTCGCCGACGACGACACCATCGCCCGCAGCTCCTCGTCGCTGACCTGGTCCTTCGCCAGGTGCGGATCGCCGCCGAGCAGCCGGACGAGGAAGTTGGTGGAGCGGTCGAGGAACCAGATCACGGGGCGGGTGAACCGCGCGATGCCCGCGACCAGCGGGGCGAGGGCGAGCGCGAACACCTCGGCGCGCTGCATGGCGAGCCGCTTGGCAGTCAGCTCGCCGATCACGATGGAGAAATAGGAGATGACGACGGTGACCAGCACCAGCGCCACCGGGTGGGCCACCGAGACCGGCAGCCCCCAGCGCACGAACACCGGCGAGAGCGCCTCGGCGATCGTCGCGCCGCCGAACGCGGCCGACAGGAACCCGGAGACCGTCACGCCGATCTGCACCGACGAGAGGAAGAGGTTGGGGTTCGAGGTCAGCGACTCGATCGCGCGGCCGCGCGTGCCCTTGGTGGCGAGCTGCCTGATCTGCGACTCGCGCAGCGTGACCATCGCCATCTCCGCGGCGGCGAACACGCCGCCCACGAGGATGAACAGGAAGACCAGCGCGATGTCCGCTCCCATCGTCGGCCGGCCTCAGCGGAAGATGACGGTGCGGTCGCCGTCGGCGAGCACGCGGTGCTCGGCGAACAGGCGGACCGCCTCCGCGAGGGTCTGCGACTCCTGGGCCTGCCCCTTGCGGACCAGCTTCGCCACGTCCATGGTGTGGTCGACGCGCACGACGTTCTGCTCGATGATCGGCCCCTCGTCCAGGTCGCCCGTGACGAAGTGCGCCGTCGCGCCGATCAGCTTCACGCCGCGCGTGTGCGCCTGGCGGTACGGGTTCGCGCCCTTGAAGCCCGGCAGGAACGAGTGGTGGATGTTGATGGCGCGGCCGGCGAGGAACTCGCACAACTCGGGCGTGAGGATCTGCATGTAGCGCGCCAGCACGACGAGCTCCACCTCGCGCTCCTCGACGACGCGGCGCACCTCGTCCTCGAACGCGGCCTTCGTCTCCGCGGTCACGGCGCGGCTCGTGAAGGGGACGCGATAGAACTCGGCCATCGGCGACAGCACGTCGTGGTTGGCCATGATGCCGACGACGTCGATGGGCAGGTCGCCGCCCTGCCAGCGGAACAGCAGGTCGTTCAAGGCGTGCCCGGCCTTCGACGCGAGGATCAGCGTTCGGGTGGGGCGCTGGGCGTCGTCGACGCGCAGGCGGGCGTCGAACCCGGCGGTCGTCTCCTCGATGGCGCGGGTCAGCACGCCGGCCTCCGCGCCGTCGACCTCGATGCGCGTGAAGAAGTGGCCGGAGTCCGGCGAGGAGAACTGCTGCAACTCGGTGATGTTGCCTCCGGCAGCGACGATGCCCGCGGTGATGGCGTGGACGATGCCGGGCCGGTCCGGGCAGTCGAGGGTGACGACGAGCTGATGCATGGGGGCAATGGTAACGGTCCGGACAACGAACGCCCCCCGGGTTCCCCCGGGGGCGTCCTGTCGTGGTTGCGTCCTGTCGTGCTTCCCTAGATCAGGCCGAGCTCGGTGACCGCGTTGCGCTCGTCGACCAACTCCGCGACCGAGGCGTCGATCTTGGCGCGCGAGAACTCGTTGATCTCCAGGCCCTGGACGATCTCGTACTTCCCGTCGACGACGGTGCACGGGAACGACGAGATGATGCCCTCGGGCACGCCGTAGGAGCCGTCGGAGGGCACCGCCATCGAGACCCAGTCGCCGTCCGGGGTGCCCAGCACCCAGTCGCGCATGTGCTCGACGGTCGCGTTGGCCGCAGAGGCCGCCGACGACAGCCCGCGGGCCTCGATGATGGCCGCGCCGCGCTTGGCGACGGTGGGGATGAAGGTGTCGGCGATCCAGGCCTGGTCGTTCACGGCCTCGGCGGCGCTCTGGCCGCCGACGCGCGCGTTGAACAGGTCCGGGTACTGCGTCGCGGAGTGGTTGCCCCAGATGGTCATGTGCGAGATGTCGGTGACCGAGACACCGAGCTTGGCCGCCAGCTGCGACAGCGCGCGGTTGTGGTCGAGGCGGGTCAGGGCGTTGAACCGCTCGGCCGGGATGTCGGGGGCGTTGCTCTGCGCGATGAGCGCGTTGGTGTTGGCCGGGTTGCCCGTGACGAGCACCTTGACATCGTCGGCCGCCACGTCGTTCAGGGCCTTGCCCTGGGCGGTGAAGATGGCGCCGTTGGCCGACAGCAGGTCGCCGCGCTCCATGCCCGCCTTGCGCGGCATCGCGCCGACCAGCATGGCGAGGTTCACGCCGTCGAACACCGTGCGGGGGTCGTCGCCGATCTCGATGTTCACGACGTTGCCGAACGCGCAGTCGTCGAGCTCCATGACGACGCCCTCGAGCGCCTTCAGCGCCGGCGTGATCTCGAGCAGGCGCAGTTCGATGGGGCGATCGCCCAGGAGCGAGCCGCTCGCGATGCGGAACAGCAGGCTGTAGCAGATCTGTCCGGCGGCGCCGGTGACGGCAATCTTGACGGGAGCCTCAGTGCTCACTTGGGTGTCCTCTCGGGAGGTGGTTGTCCGGTTGCCCCGACTCTACCGTTCTCGACCCCGGCGCGCGTCGCGGGGTGTCAGAGCACCCCGAGGTTCCACTTCAGCACCTCGATGAGCACGACGAGCGCCAGCCACGCCATCAGCGTGATGGTCATCCAGCCGCCGCGCTGGAAGGCGACGACGCGCTCCTGCCACTTCGGCGGGAGGTAGAGGTTCCCTTCGAGGATGTTCCACTGCGTCATGGACCAGAACACGAAGGTGGTGGACACGGTGACGAGGATGCACCACGGGCAGAGCGCGCCGATCACGAACGTCGACTGGAACAGCAGCCAGTAGGCGAAGATCACGCCGAGCAGATAGATGGCGTTGGCCGTGAACATGAACCACTTCGGGAAGCGGGTGCCGCAGAGCGAGGCGACCGCGATCGTCATGACGACGGGCTCGGAGATCAGCCCCAGGAAGGCGTTGGGGAAGCCGAAGACGCTCGCCTGCGGGGCGAGGGCGACCTTCGCGCAGTCGAGCACCGAATTGAGCTGGCAGCCGAGCTCCGCGTCGGGGTTCGCCGCCAGCACGATCGCGTCGTAGGAGAGCACGAACGAGGCGACAAGGCTGAGCGTCGCGAACAGCAGCATCTCCCCGAACAGGAAGTACCTGGCACGCGGCGGCGGCGTCGGACGGGGCTCGACGGTGTCGACGACGTCAGCTTCGGGGAGCGGCATGGGTGTCATGGTACGTCCTGGCCATCTCCGCCGGTAACGACGGCCGGGGCACGTCGGCGGTGTCGCGCACGACGAGCCGCGGCCGGACGACGAGCTCCTGGTCAGGGCTGCCGGCGATCTGCGCGAGCGCCATGTCGACGGCGGCGCGCGCGATCTCGGCCGCGTCCTGCGAGACCGTCGACAGCTGCACGTGCGGGAAGTCCGCGAGGCGCGAGTCGTCGTACCCCATCACGGACAGGTCGCCGGGGATCCGGACTCCCGTCCTGTTGGCGTACTGCAGCACGCCGCTGGCGCAGCGGTCGTTGAAGGCGATCACCGCCGTCGGCGGCTTCGGCCGCGCGAGCAGCGCCTGCACGCCGCGGACGCCGTCCTTCTCCTCCATGCCGCCCTCGACGACGTCGACGAGCTCGCCGAGGCCGAGCCTGCGCATCGTGCGGCGATAGCTGGCGCGGCGATCCGCGCTGCCGGGCACCTCCGCGCCGTCGATATGCGCGATCCGCAGGTGGCCCAGCTTCGCGAGGAACTCGACGGCGGTGCGCATGCCCGCCGCGTCGTCGCCGCGCACGACGCCGACCCCGGGGACCCTGATCCGCCGCGCGACGGCCACGACGGGGATCCGGTCGGCCCATTTCTTCAGGTCCGTCACCGAGCTCTGCGGGCCGAGCATGACGACGGCGTCGCACCGCGCGCGGATCAACGACTCCACGGCCACCGCCTCGCTCCGGGTCGGCGCGACGGCGCTGAGCGCCACGTCGTACCCCGTGGTGGCGGCGGCGAGGTAGATCTGCTCGACGACGTCGCCGTGGAACGGCTGCTGCAACTCGTAGGTGATGCCGATGAGCTTGGCCTCCGTCTGCCGCAGCTTCCGCGCGCGGTCGTCGGGGACGTAGCCCATCTCGGCGGCGAGGGCCAGCACCCGCGCGCGCGTGGACTCGCTGGCGCCGGTCGCGTCACGCATGATGATCGACACCAACTGCCGCGAGACCCCCGCCGCGCGCGCGACGTCGCCCATCGTCGGACGACGGTTCCCGGCCTCTGGCCCCGAAATCTCCGGCATGTCGTCCCTCCTTGCGCGATCCCGCCACGAAACACCCTAGTGCCGCGCGGTGCAGGCGGCTTGACGGCACGGACGCCCATACCGCAAACTAGCACGAGCTAATAGCTCGTGCTAGCAAGGAACACACATGGACGACACGGAAGTCACTCCCCTCCCCACCTGGCCCCTGAGGGTCGCGCTCCTCGGGGCCGGCCGCATCGGCACCAACCACGGCGAGATCCTGGCCAATCGCGTGCCGGGGGTCGAACTGGCCGTGATCTTCGACCCGGTCGACGGCGCCGCGGCCCGCCTGGCGGAACGCTTGCACGTCCCCGCCGCGACGCAGTCGCTCGACGACGTGTGGCAGGACGCCGACATCGACGCCGTCGTGATCGCGGCGCCCGCCCGGTCGCACACCGACCTCGTCGTGGCCGCGGCCGCGGCAGGCAAGCACGTGTTCGTCGAGAAGCCGATGGCCGTCACCCTGGAAGATGCCGATCGCGCGATCGCGGCCGCCGAGGAGGCGGGGATCGTCCTGCAGGTGGGCTTCAACCGGCGCTTCGCATCCGGCTGGGCCGCGGCTCGGCGCCGGATCGACGCCGGGACGATCGGCACGCCGCAGCTGCTGCGCTCGCTGACCCGCGACCCGGGCCCGTTCACCGCCGACCCGGCGCGCATCCCGCAGTGGACCATCTTCTTCGAGACGCTGATCCACGACTTCGACGCGCTCTGCTTCCTCAACCCGGGCGCGAAGCCGGTCCGGGTGACGGCTCTCGCCGACGCCCTGGTGCGGCCCGACGCGAAGGAGGGCGGCCACCTGGACACCGCCGTCGTCACTGTCGAGTTCGACAACCGCGCCATCGGCGTGGCCGAGGCGAGCTTCAGTGCCCTCTACGGCTACGACGTGCGCGGCGAGGCCTTCGGATCGGCGGGCATGGTGACCGCGGGCTCGGCCCGCACCAGCGACATGGAGGCCTACACGGCCGCCGGGATCGAGGTCGAGACCTCCCGCGCTGACACCTCCCTGCTGTATCTGGCGTACCTCGGCGAGTTCGAGGCCTTCGCCGAGGCCGTCCGCTCCGGCGGCCCCTCCCCCGTGCCCGCGTCTGCCGCGCGCACGGCGCTGTCCATCGCCCTGGCCTGCATCAAGAGCGTCGAGGAAGGCCGCGGCGTCCTGATCGAGGAGGTCGACCGATGAGCTACACCCTGGCCGCCAGCGCGGAGATGCTGTACCAGGACCTGCCGTTCATCGAGAGGGTCAACCGGATCCACGATCGCGGCTTCAAGGTCGAGATCTGGGACTGGTCCACGAAGGACATCGACGAACTCGCCGCCAGCGACGCCGAGATCGTGTCGATGACCGGCTACCTGCGCGGCAACCTGACCGACGCCGACGCCATCACCGAGTTCCTCGCCACGGCGGAGGAGTCGCTCGCCGTCGCGGAGAGACTGAACTGCCCCAGCCTGAACGTGCACGGCACCGGCCTCGACGGCCGCGGGCTGCCGGTGACGCCGGTCGAGGTCGTGACACCCGAGATGTGGCTGCGTGCGGCCGATACCCTCCGCAGGCTGGCGGCGCTCGGCGAGAAGCACGGCCGCGTCTTCACGCTGGAGAACCTGAACCTCCCCGTCGATCATCCCGGTACGCCGTTCGCGCTCGCGTCAGACACCCGGGCGCTCGTGGAGGCGGTCGACTCTCCGCATCTGCGGATGAACCTCGACCTCTACCACGCCCAGATCGGCGAGGGGAACCTCGTCGAGCTGGTCACACGGTGCCTGCCGTGGATCGGCGAGGTGCAGGTGGCGGACGTTCCCGGCCGCTGCGAGCCGGGCACCGGCGAGATCCACTACCCCGCCGTCGCGCGAGCCCTCAAGGAGATCGGGTACGGCGGCGTGATCGGCATGGAGGCCTGGGCCCAGTCCGACTCGGACGCCGCCCTCGACGCGTTCGCGGCGGCCTTCGCCTGATCGCGGATCCCGCCGAGGACCGGCGACCTCACGGGGCCGGCGCGAACAGCTCGGCGATGCCGGGGTGCGCGGCGATGTAGCCGTCGAGCAGCAGCCGGCCCAGGCGGGGCGAGTCGACCAGCGGGTGCGTCGCGAATCCCTCCCACGCCTTGTCCCTGCTCCCGGTCGCCGCCGCGTCCGCGATCGCCTTCTCCGAGGCGCGCAGGCGCGCCATCATGCCGAGCTGGGCCAGGGTCAACGGTGCGATCGGCAGCGGGTGGACCCCGTCGCCGTCGACGACGCAGCCGACCTCGAGGACCAGGTCGTCCGGCAGCTCGGGCACGATCCGGCCCGACGGCGTCGCATTCCCGACGTCGAGGATCATCCGCTCGCTGTGCCCGGTGGCCAGCGCGTTCATCAGCCGCAGCGCCACCTCCTGGTAGCCGCCGCCGGCGACATCCTCCTCGCGGCGGTCCTCGTCGCGCGCCTCCGCCATGTACGTGGACTCGCGCTCGTGCAGGGCCTCGCGCCACGCGGCCAGCGGGGACTCCGCGCCCGCGATCTCGGCGTAGAACGAGTCCTGCTGGCGGGCCAGGTACTGCCCGCGGGTCTCGTCGGCCTCTCGGATCCGCGCGATCGCCTCCTCGGTGCGCCAGTAGTAGTAGAGGTACTCGTTGGGCAGCACGCCGAGGACGCGCACGAAGTCCTCCCCGACGACGCGCGCCTCCTCGATCTGATCCAGCATCTCGTCGGAGGCGAGCAGCTCCGGCAGCCGGTCCACGCCGTCGACCGTGACCGAGCGCAGCCAGCCGAGGTGGTTGAGGCCGACGTAGTCGTAGGCGACGCCGTCGGCCTCCAACGAGACGCCGAGCACCCGCGACACCCGCCGCACCAGGCCGATGGGGGTATCGCAGATGCCGACGACGCGGTCGCCGAGGAACTCGCGCATGGCCTGGGTGACGATGCCCGCGGGGTTGGTGAAGTTAATGGTCCAGGCGGCCGGTGCGACCTCCGCGATCGTGCGGGCGACCTCGCGCATCACCGGGATCGTGCGCAGCGCGTAGGCGAGCCCGCCTGGGCCGATGGTCTCCTGGCCGAGCAACCCGAGGTCGAGAGCCACCTGCTCGTCCTTGATCCGCCCCTCGGCGCCGCCGACCCTGATGGCGGAGAAGACGAAATCGGCGCCGGCCAGCGCCTCGCGGAGGTCGGTGGTGTACGTCACCCGCGGCGGGTCCTGGAAGGCGTGCGCGTCCTCGTCGAGGATGCGGCGCATCGCGTCCAGCCGCTCCGTCGAGGAGTCGTGCAGCACGACGTCGTCGAGCCGGACGGCCGACCTCCCCTCGGCCGCGAGGGCGTTCGAGGCGACCGCCTCGTAGACGAGCGGCACGCGGAAACCGCCGCCGCCGAGAATCACGAGCTTCATGGGACCAGGACCTCCAAGGTCGAATCGAGCGGGAGCGTGAGCCGCTCCGAGGCCGGGGCGCGGTCGGTGACCATGCCCGTGAAGCGCGTCACGGGCGCGATCTCCAGGAACCCGGTCCCGGGGAACTTGTTGTGGTCGACGAGCAGCCAGGAGCGGGTGGCGACGTCGATCATGGCGCGCTTGATCGGCACCTCGCTGGGCGTGGAGTCGACGACGGCGCCGTCCGGCCGCACGCCCGCGGCCCCCAGGAACGCGATGTCGACGCGGACCTGGCGCAGGCAGGACTCCGTGAGCACGCCGACCATCGACTGGTAGTTCGGGCGGAGCACGCCGCCCATGACGACGAGGTCCACCCCGGGTGCGTCGGCGAGCGCCTGCACGACAGCCAGCGACGCGGTCACCACCGTGATGTCGCGCTCCCGGAGGAACGAGCACATCGCGAAGACCGTCGTGCCGATGTCGAGCGCCACGACGTCGCCGTCCCGGATGAGGCCCGCGGCGGCGCGCGCGATCGCCCTCTTCTCGGCGGGCTCCTGGCTGGCGACGATGTCGAACGCCGAGGCGTCGGCCTCCGGGCGGATGCTCCGCGGGCGACACGCCCCGCCGCGGACGCGTTCGACGAGCCCGTGGTCGGCGAGGTGCCCGAGGTCGCGGCGCACCGTGGCCTCCGAGACTCCCAGTTGCTTTGCCAGCTCCGGCACGGACGCGGAGCCTCGTTGATGCACGAGTTCCGCCACCCGCCTCTGGCGTACGTCGGTCAGCATGAGGAGACCCTAACGCGATTTCCCTGCAAATTGCGCAGTTTCGAGCAACTTCGAGCAATTCGTGGCAGGATGGAGGCATCGCACATCGTCAAGGAGGACTCAATGACGCTTCGACCATTCACCCGCCGCTCCTTCGTCCTGGGTGGCCTGGCCGTGGCAGGCACCGGCGCGCTCGCCGCCTGCGCCCCCGGTGAGGCCGCTCCCACCACGCCCAACACCCCGCCCGCCACCACCGGGGGCGCCAAGGACCCCGGCCAGCTGGGCGACGTCACGCTCGTCGTCTGGGATCAGGAGGTCCGCGGTTCGCAGAACGACGCCCTCGTCGCGCTGAACAAGGCGTTCCAGGACAAGTACCCCAACATCACGATCAAGCGGACGAGCCAGGCGTTCGACGATCTCAAGGCCCAGGTGAGCCTTGCCCTCAGCGGCAACGACGTCCCCGACGTCGTGCAGGTCAACAACGCCCGCGGCGACATGGGGCAGTTCGTCAAGGCCGGCCAGCTCGTCGACCTCACCCCCTACGCGCAGACCTACGGCTGGGAGACCCGCTTCCCCGCGTCGGTGCTGTCGAAGGTGCGCTACAGCGCCGACGGCACCACGTTCGGCGATGGCAACCTCTACGGCCTGCCGCAGACCGGCGAGATCGTCGGCATCTTCTACTCGAAGAAGAAGCTCGAGCCGCTCGGCGCCCTGCCGACGACCTGGGACGAGTACTTCGCCCTGCTCGCCAAGGCCAAGGAGGCCGGCGAGCAGCCGATGATCCTGGGCAACATCGACAAGTGGCCCGCCCTGCACGTGTTCGGCCCGCTCCAGGCCCACACCGTCGACCCGAAGGAGGTTGTGGCGCTCGGCATGGGCAACGCGGGCGCCTCCTGGCTGAGCGACGGCAACAAGGCCGCCATGCAGCGCTTCGCCGACTGGGGCAAGGACGGCTACTTCGGCAAGTCGCCCAACGGCACCGACTACGACGCCGCCTGGAACGACTTCACCAAGGGCACGGGCGTGTTCCTGCCCGGCGGCTCCTGGCTCGGCACCGACATGGAGGCGGCCATGGGCGACGACCTGGGCTTCATCGCCCCGCCGCCCGCGGCCGACGGGAAGCTCGCCACCACCGGCGGCACCGGCATCCCCTTCTCCATCCCGGCGAAGGCGAAGAACCAGGAGGCCGCCGCGGCCTACATCGACTTCATCACGACCGAGGACGCCATGAAGCTGATCGCCGACAACGGCGGCTTCCCCGTGCTCAACACGGCGCAGCTCGCCCCGGCGTCCGGCGTCAACAAGGAGATCTTCGAGGCGTTCGACAAGGTGTCGCAGGAGGGCACGCTGCTGCCGTACCTCGACTACGCGACGCCGACGTTCTCCGACACGGCGGGCCAGGGGCTGCAGGAGGTGCTCGGTGGCCAGCGGACGCCGGAGCAGGTGCTGCAGGACTTCGAGGCCGACTACGCGGAGTTCACGGGACAGTGACGACGGTGGCCCGGCGGCGGACGATCCCGTCGGCGGTGGTCCGAAACCGGGCCACCCCATATCTCTATCTGCTCCCCGCGTTCCTCGTCTACGGCGGGTTCCTGTTGTTCCCGCTGATCCGGGCCGGCCAGTTCTCGCTGTATGACTGGCCGGGCTTCGGCCCCTCGACGTTCGTGGGCTTCGGCAACTACGTCGATCTCCTGGGAGACCGCCGCTTCCACGCCGCGGTCTCCCACGCCCTGACCCTGATCCTCTTCTATTCGCTGCTCCCCTTGGGGGTCGGGCTCGTCTTGGCCGCCATCCTGCGGCGCGGGCAGGTCCGCGGGCTGGGGATCTACCGCGTGCTGATCTTCATGCCGCAGGTGATCGCGCTGGTCGTCGTCGCCGTCGCGTGGCATCAGATCTATTCCCCCAACGGGATGCTGAACCAGGTGCTGGAGAGCATCGGCCTCGGCGAGCTGGCCCGCGGCTGGTTGGGAGATCCCACGTTCGCGCTGCCCGCCGTCGGCATGATCGGGTTCTGGCTGCAGACCGGCCTCGTGATGCTGCTGCTCCTGGCCGGCATGGGCCGCATTCCCAACGATCTCTACGAGGCCGCGCGGCTCGACGGCGCGGGCGCCGTGCGCGAGTTCTTCGCGATCACGCTGCCCAGCGTCAAAGCCGAGATCACGACGGCGCTCGTGCTCACCATCATCGCGGCGCTGAAGACGTTCGACCTGGTCTATGTCACCACTGGCGGCGGACCGGGCACGGCGACGACGGTGCCGTCGTACGAGGTGTACAACCGCGCGTTCAACCTGAAGGAGGTCGGCTCCGCGTCGGCCGTCGCCATCGTGTTGACGGTGCTGGTGTTCGTGATCAACGTGGTCGTCTCCCGCATCGGCGAGCAAGGACAGGAGACCCGGCGATGAAGGTCTCCCCGTTCGAACGCAGCGTCAACTACGTCATCCTGACGCTGTTCGCGCTGTACGCCCTGGCGCCGATCCTCACCATCTTCCTCACCGCGCTGCGCCCTCAGTCGGGCGTGCAGGGCGGCGCGCTGCACGTCGAGAACTTCGCCGACGCGTGGCGGATCGGCAACTTCGGCACGGCGCTGCTGAACTCGATCCTCGTCGCCCTTCTCGTGGTCAGCGCCGCCATCGTCTTGTCGATCCTGGCCGGCTATGCGTTCGGCACGATGCGCTTCCGCGGATCGACCGTGCTCTTCTACTTGTTCCTGCTCGGCATGATGGTGCCCGCCGAGGCCATCGTCATCCCGCTGTTCTTCGACCTGCGCACCGTCGGCCTCACCGACACGATCTGGGCGCTCGCGCTGCCGCAGATCGCCCAGTCGGTGGCGTTCGGCACGTTCTGGATGCGCAGCCAGTTCCGGGCGATGCCGCCGAACCTGATCGAGGCCGCGGCCATCGACGGCACCAGTGGCATGGCAACGCTGTGGCGGATCATGGTGCCGCCGTCGCTGCCCTCGATCGCCACCGTCATGGTCCTGATGTTCATGTGGACCTGGAACGAGTTCCTCATCCCGCTGGTGATGAGCCCGGGCGGCCAGTGGCGCACCGCCCCGCTCGGCCTGGCGATCTTCAAGGGCCAGTACACGGCCGACCACGCCTTGCTCGCGGCCGCCGGCGTCATCATCGCGGCCCCGATCATCGTGGTATTCCTTCTGCTACAGCGCTACTTCATCAACGGAATGCTCGAGGGGGCTGCCAAGGAATGACCGGACACGAACACCACGACGAAGGGCGCTGCCCCACCTGCTGGATGTGGGACCCGCTCGCCGCGACCCGCACCGCCGACGATCCCCCGCTGGACGTCCTGACCACGGGCCAGCTGTTCTTCGACCTCATCTTCACCGGGCTGCCGCGGTTACCCTTCCCCGGAGAGGAGCTGTACAGCGACGGCATGGGCTCCTGCCCCGGCGGCATCGCCAACATGGCGACGGCGGCCGCCCGGCTCGGCCTGCGCACCGGACTCGCGGCGGGCTTCGGCGACGACGCGTACGCCGACTGGATGTGGTCGGTGCTCTCGGAGGACGAGAACATCGACCTCAGCGCGTCGCGACGGTTCGAGAACTTCCACTCCGCGATCACGGTCTCCATGGCATTCAGCGGCGATCGCGGCATGGTCACCCACGCCCACGACCTGCCGGAGTCGATGGACGACGCGCTCATGACGGCGCCGGCCTCGCGGGCGGCGACGCTGGACCTGAAGCACGTCGGCCCGTGGTGGCGCACGCTGCACGACCGCGGGACGCTGCTGTTCGCCGACGTGGGCTTCGACGAGACGGGCAAGTGGGATCCCGCTGACCTCACGCCGCTGCAGTACTGCCACGCGTTCACGCCGAACGCGGTCGAGGCGATGGGCTACACGCGCACCGAGCGCCCCACCGACGCCGTGCGGAAGTTCGCCGACATGGTGCCGCTCGCCGTCGTGACCGACGGGGTGGGCGGCTCGTTCGCCATCGACAACACCACGGGCGAGGAGGTCTACTGCCCGTCGGTCGCCGTCGAGGCGATCGACCCGACGGGCGCCGGCGACGTGTTCGCGGCGTCGATGATCCTGGGGACGCTCGCCGAATGGCCGCTGGAGGTGCGGCTGCGGTTCGCGTCGCTCAGCTCCTCGCTGGCCGTGCGGCAGTTCGGCGGCTCGCTGGCCGCGCCCGGCTGGGGAGACATCGCCGACTGGTGGCGCGACGTCTCGGGCCGCTCCCAGGCGGGCGACCTCCGGGCCGCCTACATCGCGCGCGATTACGGCTTCCTCGCCGATCTCATCCCCCACCACGCCGTCCACGGCGTGCGCCGCGCGGAGGGCACCTTCGCCGTCGCCTCCCACCTGGACTAGCCAGCGGGAGCTCAGAGGTCCCGCAGGTAGGTGGCACCCCTTGGGAGGGAGGGTTGGTACCAAGCTTGGTATCAACCCTCCCTCTTAAGGGCAGACCTCAACGCGCGGGCGGGACCAGGAAGGCCATCACCGCGACGGCGACGCCGAGGCCGAGCAGGACCGTGACGTCGACCCAGCGGCCGCGCACCGCCAGCAGACCCGCGGCCTCGCGCGAGAGCACCAGCCTCAGCACGCCCGCGACGAGCAGGCCGGCCGCGATCATCACCGCGGCCCGACGCCAGTGGCCCAGCACCGCGAAGACGGTGCCGACGGCGACGAACGCCAGCGACGCGGACAGCGCCCAGGGGCTGTCCGGGTACCAGTCGACCGGCTTGTCCGGCTTAGCGGCCATGCAGCGCTTCCGCGCGGTCGACGACGTTGCTGAGCAGCATCGCGCGCGTCATCGGGCCCACCCCGCCGGGGTTGGGGGTGACGAAGGACGCCTTGTCCCAGACGTCGGGGGCGAGATCGCCGACGGTCTTGCCGTCCACGCGGCTGACGCCGACGTCGACGAGGACGGCGCCCTCGCGGATCAGGTCGGCGGTGATCATGCCGGGCACGCCGGCGGCGGCCACGACGACGTCGGCACGACGCGTGTGCGCGGCGAGGTCGCGCGTGCCGGTGTGGCACAGCGTCACCGTCGCGTTCTCGGAGCGGCGCGTCAGGATCAGGCCCAGCGGGCGGCCGACGGTGATGCCGCGGCCGACGACGACCACCTCGGCGCCGTTCAGCTCCACGCCGTGGCGGCGCAGCAACTCGACGATACCGCGCGGCGTGCAGGGCAGCGTCGCCGGCTCGTTCAGCACGAGGCGGCCGAGGTTGATCGGGTGCAGGCCGTCGGCATCCTTGTCCGGGTCGATCAGGCTCAACGCCCAGTTCTCGTCGAGATGGCGCGGAATCGGCAACTGCACGATGTAGCCGGTGCAGGCGGGGTCCTCGTTCAGGCCGCGGATGGCGTCCTCCAGCTCGGCGGCCGTGGTGTCGCCGGGGAGCTCCACCTGGATCGAGGCGATGCCTACCTGCTCGCAGTCGCGGTGCTTCATCCGGACGTAGTTCTGGCTGGCCGGGTCCGAGCCGACGAGCACCGTCGCCAGCCCGGGAACGACGCCGCGCTCGCGCAGCGCGGCGACCCGCTCGGTCAGTTCCGCCTTGATGGCCTTCGCGGTCGCGAGGCCGTCGAGTTTCTGCGCGGTCACGGTTCTCCGATCAGTGGAAGAAGTGGCGGGTGCCGGTGAAGTACATGGTCACGCCCGCGGCGGCGACGGCGTCGATGACCTCCTGGTCGCGCACCGAACCGCCCGGCTGGACGATGGCGCGCACGCCCGCGTCGAGCAGCACCTGCGGGCCGTCGGCGAAGGGGAAGAACGCGTCCGACGACGCGACCGATCCCTGGGCGCGGTCGCCGGCGCGATCGACGGCGAGGTGGCACGAGTCGACGCGGTTCACCTGGCCCATACCCACCCCGACGGACGCGCCGTCGGAGGCGAGCAGGATCGCGTTGGACTTCACCGCACGCACGGCGCGCCAGGCGAAGGCGAGGTCGGCGAGCGTCGCCTCGTCGGCGGCCTCGCCCGCGACGAGCTGCCAGTTGTCGGGGTCGTCGCCGTCGGCGTCGATCGCGTCCGACTGCTGCAGCAGGAGGCCGCCGTCGATCTGGCGCAGCCCGACGCCCGAGTTGACCGCGCCGTCGGCGATCAGGATGCGGAGGTTCTTCTTCCGGGAGAGCACCTCGACCGCGCCCTCCTCGTAGCCGGGCGCGACGATGACCTCGGTGAAGATCTCCGCGACCTGCTCGGCCATCGCGACGGTCACGGGGCGGTTCGCGGCGATGACGCCGCCGAACGCGGAGACCGGGTCGCAGGCATGTGCCTTGCGGTGCGCCTCGGCGACGTCGGCGCCGACGGCGATGCCGCACGGATTGGCGTGCTTGATGATGGCGACGGCGGGGGCGTCGAAGTCGTAGGCGGCGCGGCGCGCGGCGTCGGCGTCGACGTAGTTGTTGTAGCTCATCTCCTTGCCGTGCAGCTGGGTCGCGTCGGCGAGGCCGGAGCGGCCGTCGCCGTTGCGGTAGACCGCAGCCTTCTGGTGGGAGTTCTCGCCGTAACGGAGATCAGCGACCTTGCGCCAGGTGCCGCCCACCCACCCGGGGAAGCCGGTGCCCTCGGAGGAGTCGGTGAGCACGTTGCCCATCCAACTCGCGACGGCGACGTCGTAGGTGGCGGTGTGGACGAACGCGGCGGCGGCGAGCGTCTGGCGCTCGGCGAGCGTGAACCCGCCGGCGGCGAGCGCCGCGCGGAGGGCGGGGTACTGCTCCGCCGAGGTGATCACCGCGACCGACGGGTGGTTCTTCGCGGCCGCGCGCACCATCGTCGGCCCGCCGATGTCGATCTGCTCGACGCACTCGTCCTGGGTCGCCCCGGAGGCGACCGTGGCCTCGAACGGGTACAGGTTGGTGATGACGAGGTCGAACGCGGCCACGCCCAGTTCGTCGAGCTGCGCGCGGTGCGACTCCAGGCGGCGGTCGGCCAGGATGCCCGCGTGCACCATGGGATGCAGCGTCTTGACGCGGCCGTCGAGGCACTCGGGGAAGCCGGTGACGGACTCGACGGGGACGACGGGGATGCCCGCCTCCGCCAGCTTGGCGGCGGTGGACCCCGTCGAGACGATCTCGACGCCCGCGTCGGCGAGGTCGCGGCCCAGCTCGATCAGGCCCGTCTTGTCGTAGACGGAGAGGAGCGCTCGGCGCAGCGGGATCAGATCGGTCACGGGTGTTCCTTCTTCCATTCGGAGACGGCCTGGATGAGGAGGCGGCGCTCGACCACCTTGATGCGCTCGTGCAGCGACTCGACGTCGTCGTCGTCCAGGACGTCGACCGCGGCTTGCAGCAGGATCTTACCGGTGTCGACTCCGGCGTCGACGACGAAGACGGTGGCGCCGGAGACCTTCACACCCGCCCGGAGCGCGTCGCGCGGGCCGTGCATGCCGGGGAAGCTGGGCAGCAGCGCGGGGTGCGTGTTGATGGTCCGGCCGCCGAAGCGGGCGAGGAAGGCAGGGCCGACGAGCTTCATGAACCCGGCGGACGCCACGAGGTCCGGCGCGAACGCGTCGACGATCGCCGTCAGCTCCTCGTCCCATCGCGCGCGGTCGCCGCCGTGGGGAAGCGGATGCGCCACCGCGGGGATGCCCCGCTGGCGGGCCCGCTCGAGGCCGTAGGCATCGCTCTGGTCCGAGACGACGGCGACCACCTCGGCGTCCACCCCGCCCTCGGCGATGGCGTCGAGCAGCGCCTGGCACAGGGTGCCGGAGCCGGAAAGCAGGACACAAACCCTCGTCGTCACGGGGGCAAGCCTATGCCGTCGCGTCCGCCTCCCGCGCCACGTGCTCCGCGGGCGGGCGCCGGATGAGGCCGACGACCAGGCCCGCCGCCAGGCCCGCGAGGCCCAGGATGCTGGGCGCGAACAGGAAGATCTCCGGGCTGCGCGCGCCGATCGTGGCGAGCCGGTCGGTCCCGAGGCCGCCCGCCCCGAGCGCACAGGCGACGGCCACGAGGACTCCGGCGACGACGCCCGCGACCCCGCCGACCACGGCGGTCTCGTCGAACCGGGCGCGCGGCCCGGCCAGCGCGACGACCACGCCCGCGACCGCCCCCGCCGCCACGCCGACCAGCAGCCACAACGCCGCCTGCCACGGCACGGGGCCGGGCTGCGGAAGGGCGCCGAGCACGGGCAGGGCCGGGAGCAGGCCGAGGTCGGTGGAGCTCAGGGTGACGAGCGAGCCATCGCCCAGCGTGATGCCCGCGCCGAGCGCCCAGGACGCGCAGGCGAGGACGAGGTTGGGCAGGTAGATCAGGTGCAGCGCCACGAGCAGGACCGCGGCGGGCCACCCGCCGTCGAGCGCCGCGACCATCTCGGTCACCCGCGCCCTCCCCTGCCACAGCGCGACCGCCAGCACGGCCGCGGCGCCGGCGACCACCACGAGAAGCGCCGCGCCGAGCGCCCGCGGCACGGCGCGGAGCCACCCGGGCCAGGAGCGCGTCGGGTCGTAGCCGACGCCTCGGCTGGCGCCCCAGAGGGCGGCGACGGCGGCGACGACGACGGCTCCTAGGAGGAGACCCGCGGTCATCAGGCCGACGGCGGCGGCCAGGATGACCACGGCGAGGGCGTACGTGCCGCCGAACACGGCGGCGACGCGCAGCGTCAGCGCCTCGGGATCCGCCCAGACGCGGCCTGTGTCGTCGGGGCCGTGGCGGTCCGCGGCGGCCTGGCGGGCGGCGAGCGAGGCCATGGGCAGGGCGAGAAAGACGAGGAGGGCGGTGATCCCGAGCGGCGCCAGGGTGACGGACTGGCCGGCGATCGTCGCGGCGCCGCCGTGCGCGAGCAGCAGCAGCTGGGTGGCGAGCCGGAGCGCGGCGGGGAGATCGGCAGCCGGGGACGTGAGCCAGCCGACCGTCGCGAGCGCGGCGAGGATCACCCACACGGCCGCCAGCGTCGCGAGGGGCCCGATGACGGCCATCGCGTACCAGGGCAGCAGCATCCTGCGGCCGGTCGACGCGGGCGCGGCATCGACGTCGACGGCGACCGTCCGAGGCTTCCGCGCGGCCATCACGCGGGACCCTTTGTCGATGCGGTCTGACCCATGCTCTTCCGTCTCCCGGGTAGTGTTGCCCCGGACACACGGAATATCCGCGCTATTTGGGGGTGCTGACATGTCTGCTGGCGAACCACTTCGTCCTCGTCGGGGCTGGCAGCCCGACGAGGGTCCCGACGACCCGACCGCATCGGACGATACCCCAGAGCCGCCGTCGGACCCTGCGCGACGCGGCGCTCTCTCCGAGGATGCCGCCGAATCGGGCGCACCCTCCGGCGAGGCTCCCCCGCAGCCCGGCAACCCCTATGCCCGGCCCGGTTCGGACGCCTCCCGGGAGACGCCTCCCCAGCCGGTGCTGCCGCTGTCGGACACGCCCATTCCCGCCCCTGTCTTCTCTCACTCCTCGGGCGAGTTCGCGGACTCGCCCAGCCCCGCGCCGCGCCGATCCGCGCTGTCGTCGACGACGCCGGTCGAGGCCGAGCCCGCCGCCCCGGCGATGCCCTGGTTCCAGGAGCACCGCCGCACGCTCCTCGTCTGGGCCGCCAGCGGCCTGGTGCTCGCGCTCGTGGTCGCCGTCGTCGTCTCGAGCATCGTGCGCGGCAACCGGCCCACGACCACGCCCCCGTCCTCGAGCCCCTCCGCCAGCACGAGCCCCTCGACGCCGCCCGACCCGGTCATCCCGTCCGACCTCCTCACCCCGGAGGACCTCGTCGGCATCTCGAAGGGGGCCTGGTCCGTCACGGGCACCACCCACGCCGTCGCCGACCACGACGGCCGCGTCGCCTGCTTCCAGACGCACGAGGACGACGCCAACGCGACGTTCAGCGCGCAGCGCACGCTGGCCACCTCCGACGACGAGCCCGCGGCCGCGCTGCACCGCGCCGATGCCTTCGCGAGCGCGCCCGTCGCCAAGGCCGTCTACGAGGCGCGGCTCGCCGTTCTCGCCAACTGCTCGGAGGTTCCCGCGCTGCTGGACAGCGCGCAGGAGGTCACCGGTCTCGCGCCGGAGGCGTCGCAGCTGACGATCGTCTTCCAGGAGAACAAGAACCGCTACCACACGGTGCTGCTCACCCTCTCCGGGGCCGTGGTGCAGGTGCTCGACGTCACCCAGGTCGGCAGCCCTGTCGCCCCCGAGTCCCTCGCCGCCGCGCTGACCCGGTCCCAGACTCAGTTGTCGGAACGCCAGGGCGAGCCGGCGCCGTCGGACGTGGAGGTGAAGGCCACCTTCCTGCCACCCGCCGATCCGGTGGGCTGGGTCGTCCCCTCGGACCTGCCGCGCATCCGCGCCGGGCTCGGCCGCTGGAACATGACGCCGCCCACGACGCTTTCCAGCCCCGGCATGGGCTGCGAGAACATGACGCTGGTCAGCGTGGCCGGCCCGAAGACCCGGGAGCAGGCCACCTTCCTGATGACCCAGGACGACGAGGCGCCCGACACCTTCGGCCTCGACGAGATGCGCTTCGCGTTCAGCAAGGAGAAGGCGGCGGGCACGTTCGCCAAGAAGCTCGGCGACGCGCTCAAGTCGTGCAAGAAGCGGTCCACCGGCTCGAAGGTCCAGGAGCTGGACAAGGTCACGACCACGACCCCGGCGGGCAAGGTCACCTCGCGGCTCTTCGTCATCAACCGGCCCATCACGGCCGAGGCGTCGGTGACCTACCAGCTGATCGTCGGCCGGGTGGGCACCACCGTCATCTACTCGCTGATCACCGTCGACGACAACTACCGCTTCAGCAACGCCCAACTCGAGGCCCTCGCGGCCCGGACGGCGATCCGCGCCGCCCAGGGCTGACCCCCGCTACCGTGTCGAAGCGACCCGCAGGTGCGCGATGGCGTCGCGCGCGAGTTGCGCCGTGAGCGACGGCGTCTCCCCGACCACGACGCCGGCGGCCTCGAGGGCCTCCTTCTTCGCGGCCGCCGTGCCCTTGGAGCCGGTGATGATGGCGCCGGCGTGGCCCATGGTCTTGCCGGGCGGCGCGGTGAAGCCCGCGACGTAGCCGATCACGGGCTTGTCGATGTTGGCCTTGATGTACTCGGCGGCCCGCTCCTCGGCGTCGCCGCCGATCTCGCCGATCATCACGATCAGGTCCGTGTCCGGGTCGTCCTCGAACGCCTGCAGGACGTCGATGTGCATGGTGCCGACGACGGGGTCGCCGCCGATGCCGACGGCGGTCGAGAAACCGTGGTCGCGCAGCTCGTACATCATCTGGTAGGTCAGCGTGCCGGACTTCGACACCAGCCCGATCCGGCCGGGGCCGGAGATGTGCGCGGGGATGATGCCCACGTTCGACTTGCCGGGAGAGATGAGGCCCGGGCAGTTGGGGCCGATGATCCGCACGCCCGCCTCACGGGCCGCCGCCTCGAACTCGACCGAGTCGCGCACCGGGATGCCCTCCGTGATGACGACGATCAGGCCGACACCCGAGCCCACGGCGTCGAGCACCGCGGCCTTCGCGTAGGCCGGGGGCACGAAGACCACCGACACGTCCGCGTTGGTGGCGGCGACGGCGTCGGCCATCGCCCCGAACACCGGAACCGGGTCCTCCTCGAAGAGCACGGACGTGCCGCCCTTGCCCGGGGTGACGCCGCCGACGATGCGGGTGCCGGACATGATCATGCGCTGCGTGTGCTTGCGTCCCTCCTTGCCGGTCATGCCCTGGACGAGGACGCGCGACGAGGCGTTGATGAAGATCGACACTTGTCAGTTCCCTTCGGCGGCCAGGCGCGCGGCGGTGCGGGCCGCGGCGTCCATGGTGTTCTTGACGGTGATCAGCGGGTGGTTGGCCTCGGCGAGGATGGCCTTGCCGATCTCGACGGAGTTGCCGTCGAGGCGCACGACGATGGGCAGGCGCGCCTCGTCGCCCAGCATCTCGAGCGCGTTGACGATGCCGTTGGCGACGTCGCTGCAGGCCGTGATGCCGCCGAAGACGTTGACGAAGATGGACCGGACCTGCGGATCGCTCATGATGATGCGCAGCCCGTTGGCCATCACGGCCGCCGAGGCGCCGCCGCCGATGTCGAGGAAGTTGGCCGGGCGCGGCCGGCCGGGGAAGTCCTCGCCCGCGGCGGCCACGACGTCGAGCGTGCTCATCACGAGCCCCGCGCCGTTGCCGATGATGCCGACAGAGCCGTCGAGCTTCACGTAGCCGAGGCCCAGCTCGCGCGCCTGCCGCTCGAGGTCGACGTCGGCGCTCGTCTGCTCGTACTGCGCCCACTCGGGATGGCGGAAGGCCGCGTTCTCGTCGAGCGTCACCTTTCCGTCGAGCGCGATGATCCGGCCGGCGGACGTCTTGACCAGCGGGTTGACCTCGACGAGCGTGGCGTCGTTCGTGCGGAACACGTCCCACAGCTTGATCAGGACCTCGGCGACCTTGGCCCTGTCCTCCTCGCGGAACCCGGCCTGCTGGGCGATCCGAGCGGCGATCTCCGCGTCGATGCCGACCACGGGGTCGAGCCCTACCTTGACCAGCGCGTCGGGCCGCTCGACCGCTAGCGTCTCGATGTCCATGCCGCCCTCGACGCTGCACAGCGCGACGTAGCCGCCCGCCGCACGGTCGAGGAGGATGGAGAAGTAGTACTCCTCCGCGATGTCGGCGGCGGGGCTGAGCATGACCTGCTCCACGCGATGGCCCTTGATGACGAGGCCGAGGATCTGGGCCGCGGTCTCGGCCACCGCCTCGTGTCCGCGGGCCAGCTTCACGCCGCCCGCCTTGCCCCGGCCGCCGATGCGCACCTGCGCCTTGATCACCGCCACCTCGGCGCCGAGCTGCTCGTAGGCGTCCACGGCCTCGTCGGGGGTGGAGGCCACCCTGCCGGACAACACGGGTACGGCGAAGCGCTCGAAGAGGTCCCTCGCCTGGTACTCCAGAAGATCCACGTCGTTTCCTCGGATTCTTGGGTTTTTCTCGCCGCCACCATACCCCCGGCGGGGCGATCCGGACGGGACGGGACAAGCGCCGAAACACGATTGTCACCACCGCCACCCCCGATTTTGAGAGAATCCTGAGAACTGTTAAGGTTCCTCAGGACGGCCATAACGGGCCGGAGTTAACCAGGAATGTCAGGAGCCAGGTGAACGACAACGCCTCACACCGCGCACGTCGCGCCGTCGCAGATCTCAGTGACGTGTACGAGCTCGAGGCCCCGGCCAGCCGTGCGCGCCGCAGCACTGTCGCCGGCTTCAGCAAGCGCATCGTCGCCCTCACCGTGACAAGCGTCGTCACCGCCTCCGCCGTCTTCGCCTTCGCTTTCGCGTCGCGCGGCCTCGACGCCAACGCGTCGAGCGACACCTCCGAGGCCGCGGTTCCCGCCGCTGCCGCCTCCGCCGCCGCAGAGGCCTTCGGCGACCGCTCCGCGCAGGTCAGCCGCGACGCCGTCCGCAAGAACCTGAGCGACGCCATCGCCGACGACACCGCCAAGAGCCGCGACGATCAGCTCGACGCCTCCGTGTCCGCCGCCGCCGAGGACGAGACGGAGAAGGCCGCCGCCGAGCGCGACAAGCTCATGGACGCGGACATGAAGCTCGTGGCCAAGCAGGCCAAGAAGCTGAAGAAGGAGGCCGAAGAGGCCGCCAAGCGCCTCGCCGCCGCGCAGGCCGCCGCCGGCGGCGATCTCGGCGATATGTCCGCCACGGACATCGCCAACCTGACCTCCAAGGGCGGCTCGATGCCCGTCAAGTCGAACTACCGCATCGGCGCCGGCTACGGCGCCACCGGCTCCTGGTCGCGCTACCACACCGGCCAGGACTTCCCGGCCCCTGTCGGCACCCCCATCTACGCCGCGGCCTCCGGCGTCGTCCTCAGCCCCACCAACGGCGGCTGGGCCGGCATCAACGTCGTCATCCAGCACTCCAACGGCGGCGCGACGCTGTACGCCCACATGAGCAGCAGGGTCGTCTCCGCGGGCACCACCGTCAAGGCGGGCCAGCTGATCGGCTACGTCGGCAATACGGGCCGCTCGTTCGGCTCGCACCTGCACTTCGAGTACTACCAGCCGGGCGTGACCCCGGGCGACGTCTACAACGCGTCGAACCCGCTCACGTTCCTCCGCTCGCTCGGCGTCCGGATCTGATTACAGCTTCTCCATCGGCGCGTGCTTGAGGCTCAGTCGCTTCGCACCCGCCGACCCGAAGTCGACATCCGCCTTCGCGGCGTCGCCGACGCCGTGAACCGCCAGCACGGTCCCCATGCCGAAGGTGGCGTGCAGCACGCGCTCCCCCACCGCCACGCTGGCGACGGTCTTGGCCGGGGCTGATCCCCGCCCGAAGCTCTGCATCGACGCGGTCGTCGTCCGGTTCCTCGTCGCCGACTGGCTCGCCCACGTCGTCGTCGCGGCCGCGGTGCGGCGCCAGTCGAGGACGTGGTGCGGGACCTCGTCGAGGAAACGCGACGCCGGGTTGTATTGCGGCTGCCCGAACGTGATCCGGACCTGCGCCCTGCTCAGATACAGGCGCTTGCGGGCGCGGGTGACGCCGACGTAGGCGAGGCGCCGCTCCTCCTCCAGCTCGTTCGGGTCGGTGAGGGCGCGCATGTGCGGGAAGATGCCCTCCTCCATGCCCGTCAGGAACACCGTGTCGAACTCCAGGCCCTTCGCGGTGTGGAGCGTCATCAGCGTGACGATGCCCTTGCCCTCGTCGTGTTCGGGCACCTGGTCGGAGTCAGCGACCAGCGCGACGCGCTCCAGGAACGCGGCCAGCGAGTCGTCGGGCTCGGGCATCCCGGCGACGAGCCCGGTGGCGACGGCGTCCTCGTCCAGATCGACGGCGTTGGCGCCGGCCACGAACTCCGCGGCGACCGACACGAGCTCCTCGAGGTTCTCGATCCGGGTCTCGTCCTGCGGATCGGTCGAGTTCTGGAGCTCCGGCAGGTAGCCGGACTCCTTCAGGATCGAGATGAGCACCTCGTCGGCGGGCACGCCCGCGGCGACCATGCCGCGGTGCAGGTTCATGACGTCGACAAAGCCCTGGATGAGCCGCTGGGAACGACTGGCGAGGCCGGGCGCCTCCGAGGCGCGCTGCAGGGCGTCGAAGAAGCTGATCCGCTCCGCCGTCGCGAGGGCGGCGATCGCGGCCTCCGCCCGGTCGCCGATGCCGCGCTTCGGCACGTTCAGGATCCGCCGCACCGACACGTCGTCGGCCGGGTTCACCAACGCGCGCAGGTAGGCGAGCGCGTCGCGGATCTCGCGGCGCTCGTAGAAGCGCACGCCGCCGACGACCTTGTACGGCATGCCGACCCGGATGAACACCTCCTCGAATGCCCGCGACTGCGCATTGGTGCGGTAAAACACCGCGGTGTCGCCGTACTGGCTGACGCCGTCGTCGGAGAGCCGGTCGATCTCGGTGGCGACGAAATGGGCCTCCTCCTGCTCGGTGTCGGCGACCCAGCCGACGACGAGGTCGCCCTCCCCGAGGTCGCTCCACAGGCGCTTGTCGCGGCGGCCCTGGTTGCGCGAGATGACCGCGTTGGCGGCCGTCAGGATGTTGTGCGTCGAGCGGTAGTTCTGGTCGAGCACGACGGTGGTCGCGCCCGGGAAGTCCAGCTCGAAGTCGAGGATGTTGCGGATGGTCGCGCCGCGGAACGCGTAGATCGACTGGTCCGAGTCTCCGACGACCATCAGTTCCGCGGGCTCCGCGAGCGGCGACCCGTCGACGACACTGGCCCCCACCGACTCCCCGCAGAGCTCGCGGATGAGTGCGTACTGCGCGTGGTTGGTGTCCTGGTATTCGTCGACGAGGACCTGGCGGAAGCGCCGTCGGTACTTCTCCCGGACGTCGGGGAACGCCTGGAAGAGGTGCACCGTCGTCATGATCAGGTCGTCGAAGTCCAGCGCGTTGGCGGCGGCCAGCCGCGACTGGTACTCGCCGTAGGCCTCCGCGTAGGCCTTCTGCGGCGGCGTCTGCGCGTTCGACGCCGCGGTCTCGTGGTCGATCAGCTCGTTCTTGAAGGTGCTGACCGCCGTCATGATGGCGCGGACCGGAAAGCGCTTGGGGTCGAGCTCCAGGTCGCGGACGACGAGCGACATGAGCCGCTTGGAGTCGGCGTCGTCGTAGATCGAGAAGCTCTTCGAGATGCCGAACCGATCGATGTCGGCGCGGAGGATCCGCACGCAGGCGGAGTGGAACGTGGAGACCCACATCAGCTTGGCGCGGTTGCCGACGAGGTCGACGACGCGCTGGCGCATCTCCGCGGCGGCCTTGTTCGTGAAGGTGATGGCCATGATCGAGCCGGGGTGGACGTTTCGCTCCGACACGAGGTAGGCGATGCGGCGGGTGAGGACGCGGGTCTTGCCCGAGCCGGCGCCGGCGACGACGAGCACCGGGCCGCCCTCGTGGATCACCGCCTCGCGCTGCGGTCCGTTCAGCCCGTCGAGCAGTTCCTCGACGCTGATCTTCTTGCCGCGCGCGGGGCGCGCCTCGCCGTCGCCTCTCGGCGCGCGCGGCGCGGCCTCAGCAGGCTGGAACAGGACGGAAAGGTCGGGGAAAAGGGAGTCGCTCATGTCGGGGCTCAGACTACCCGGCCGCGCACCCCGGCTATGCTGTCGGCCATGCGAAGGACCCTCGCCTCCGCCCGTCGTCTCCTCAACCGTGTCACCCTCGGACTGTTCCTCGCGCAGCTCGCGACGATGGTCCTCCTCACGGTGCTCGAGTCGTTCAGGAAGAGGCGCCGCACGCTGCGCCGCTTCCCGGTCACGGCGCCGGAGCCGCTGCACGTGAACCGCAACGAGGTGACGGTCTACACCTACGGCGCCGACCTGTACGACGCCATGATCGAGGCGATCGACGCCGCCGCCGATCACGTGTACTTCGAGACCTACATCTGGAAGGGCGACGAGGCCGGCCAGCGTTTCGTCGACGCCCTCGCCCGCGCGGCCGACCGCGGCGTCGACGTCTACGCGGTCTGGGACCAGTTCGGGAACATGGTCGTGCCGAGCTCCTTCTACCGCGCCATACCGAAGAACATCAAGACCTTCGCCTACCCCGCGCTGCCGAAGCCGTGGTCGATCCAGACGTGGGGCTTCGACCACCGCAAGATGCTGACCGTCGACGGCAGGGTCGGGTTCGTCGGCGGCTACAACATCGGCTCGCTGTACGCGACGGGGTGGCGCGACACGCACTGCCGCGTCGTCGGCCCGGACGTCGCCGAGCTGGAGAACGCGTTCATCGACTTCTGGAACATGTATGCGGGGAAGCGCCGCGAGCGGATCGAGCGGAACCCGCACCGCGGCTGGCAGGCGCAGCTACGGGTGCACCGCAACTCGCCGCGGTTGTCCGTCTACCCCATCCGGAACATGTACCTCGAGGCCATCGACCGCGCCACCGAGCGGATCTGGCTGACGCACGCCTACCTGATCCCCGACGACGACTTCGTCGCGGCCCTCCGCGATGCGGCCCAGCGCGGCGTCGACGTCCGGATCATCGTGCCCGCCCAGTCGAACCACGTGGTCGCCGACTGGCTGTCGCGCGGCTACTACGGCAATCTGCTCGACTCCGGCATCCGCCTCTTCCTCTATCAGCAGGCGATGGTGCATTCGAAGACGGCCACCATCGACGGCGTGTGGTCGACGATCGGGACGGCCAACCTCGACCGCGTGAGCCTCATGGGCAACTACGAGGTGAACCTCGAGGTCACCGATCCCGAGGTGGCGGCCTTCATGGAGAAGGTGTTCCGCCGCGACGAGTCGAACTGCATCGAGCTCCGCGCCGACCGCTGGCAGGGGCGCTCGATCGCCGCGAAGGCGACCGAGGCGCTCCTCTCCCCCTGGCGTCCGATCTTCTGACGCCGACGCGCCAGGGTCCGTTCAGGGTGAGCCAGGGTTTACGGGCGCAGCGCGCCGTGACAGGCTGATGGCCATGGGATTCATCGGATTCATCATCGTCGGACTCGTCGCGGGCGCGCTCGCCAAGGCCATCCTCCCCGGACGGCAGGGCGGCGGTTGGCTCGCCACCTTGCTGTTGGGCGTCGTCGGCGCCTTCGTGGGCGGCTGGCTGAGCCGGGTGCTGTTCTACACCAGCCCCTCCGGGTGGATCCCCAGCATCATCTGGGCCACCGTGGGCTCCGTCATCGTTCTCGCCGTCCAGGGCTGGCTCGCCAAGCGCAACGCGTCCTAGACCGCAACGCGCCTATACCAGGTGGCGGTCGGTGGCCCACTTGGTGAGCTGGTGCCGGTTGCTCAGCTGGAGCTTGCGCAACACGCTGCTGACGTGGGTCTCGACCGTCTTGATCGAGATGAACAGCTCCTTCGCCACCTCGCGGTAGGAGTAGCCGCGCGCGATCAGCTTCAGCACCTCGCGCTCGCGGGCGCTCAACTTGTCCAGGTCCTCGTCGATGCTCGAGATGTCGACGGCGCCGGAGAACGCGTCGAGCACGAACCCCGCGAGGCGCGGAGAGAAGACGGCGTCCCCGCCGGCGACGCGCGCCATGCCTTCCAGCAGCTCCTCGGAGTTGATCGACTTGGTGACGTAGCCCCGGGCGCCCGCGCGGATGACGCCGATGACGTCCTCGGCCGCGTCCGACACCGAGAGCGCGAGGAACTTCACGCCCGGCTTCAGCGCATGGACCTGCTTGATCACCTCTGCCCCGCCGCCGCCGGGCAGGTGCACGTCGAGCAGGACGACGTCGGGCTCGGTCTTCAGGACCGCCGCCACGGCGGTGTCGACGTCTTCGCCCTCGCCGACGACGGTGCAGCGCGCGCCGATCTCGTGGCGCACCCCCGCCCGGAACATCGCGTGATCGTCGACGATCACCACCCGCAGGTCCTCGATGCTCACACTCACGCTCTCGTCACTCATCAGCCCATCTCCACCCTCACCTCGGTACCGTGCCCGGGCTCGGAGCGGATGGAAGCCGTGCCGCCGTACCGCTCCATGCGGGCCATGATCGATTCTCGCACGCCCATGCGCCCTGGCGGCACCACGTCGGGGTCGAATCCCGCACCTCGGTCGCGGACGAACACCTCGACGTGGCCCTCTTCGGCCTCGGCGTAGACGTCGATCCGGGGAGCGCCCGAGTGCTTCGCCGCGTTGGTCACGGCCTCGCCGACAGCCATGACGAGGGCCTCGACGCGGTAGTCCACGTCCGCGTCGCCCACGCAGACGAGCTCGACATCGACCGGGAAACGGCCCTCGACGTCGACGACGATCTCGCGCAGCGCCGACCTCAGCGACGCGGCCCGGGCGGTCTCGCCATAGAGCCAGGTGCGCAACTCGCGCTCCTGCTTGCGTGCCAGCTGCGCGACGGCGGCGGGATCGTCGGCCTGGCGCTGGATCAGCGCGAGGGTCTGGAGCACCGAGTCGTGCAGGTGGGCCGCCATGTCGGCGCGGGCGGCCTCGCGCAGCCGGGCGGCGTCTGCCTGACGCACCCGCGCCCGCTGCTGATACAGCCACGGGGCGGCGACGACGGCGACGCCGGCCAGCAGCACCCCGGAGGCGCCGAGCACGCCGGGCAGCTGCGAAAGCCCGATCTGCGTGGCGAGGATCCAGCTCACGCCGAGGCCGACGAGCACGAGCCCGCCGACGAGGCGCACCACGCTCATCGTGCCGCCGCCGCGCGTGATCCGCTGCCACAGGCCGCGGCGGGCGTCGTCGCGCATCGCGACGTGCTCGTCCACCTGCAGCCAGATGGTCACGACGCCCGCGCCGCCGATCACCGCGGGCCAGAACAGGCGCGACGGCAGCGCGCCGCCGGAGACGAACAGCCACAGCAGCCCGACGGCGATCACGGCGCCCGCGATCAGCACGCCGTCGTCCGGCCGCGCGGGGCGAGCGGCCGCCGGCCTCATCCCCCGTCGGCTCGCGGCCTCCAGCCCCGCGGGGAGGGCGGCGTTCGTCGCGCGGGGCACGAGCACCCACAACACCCCGTACGCGAGCGCGCCCGCGCCGGAGAAGAGCGCGAGGATCACGAACGCGAGCCGGACGGTGTTGGGGCTGAGCCCCAGGTGCGTGGCCAGGCCCTGCGCCACTCCGGCGATCATGGCGCCGTCGTCGGCACGCCTCAGGGGCGCGCGGGCGGGCGCGTCCGGCGCGACGGGCAGCTGGCTCATGACCCCAGCCTGACATGCCAGGGAACCCAGGGCCAGCCGGCGGGCGACATCCCAGGGGGCGTTCAGGGCGACACCTGATGGATGGGCTTGGCAGGGGCGGCCAAGATGGGTCACATGGCATCCGCACTCGATCTGGCGTGGCTCGACCCGAGCCTGCGCGACCTGACCCGTCGCGACGCCTCGGGCCTCGGCTCCGGCCTCTGCCGCGCCATCGCCGAGCGGATCGGCGTCGACCCCGTCCTCGTACGCGTCGCCTTCATCGTGCTCATCCTCAGCGGGGGCCTCGGCATCGGGCTCTACGCGTGGGGCACGGTGCTGACCCACGGCCCGTCGGGCACCCGCCCCATCGACTCCGTGCTCCCGACCTTCACGACCTGGTCGTCGCTCATGCAGAAGGTCGTCGTCGTGGTCACCACGATCCTCGTGGTGGTCTCCATCGGCCAGGTCATGCCGCTGCCGTGGCCCGCGGGGCTGCTCGCGGTGCTCGCCTGGGCGTGGTTGCGCCGGAGGAACCCGGGCGCGATCTCGCCGCAGGAGGACGTCGTCGACGCCCCCGAGGACGACGAACTCCTGGTCGCGCAGTGGCGTCGGCGCATGTCGACGGCGGCGCGGGCCGCCGCCACGGCCGCCCCGCAGCTCCCGGCCGTCGACCTGTACTCGGACCCCGCTCCCGTTGCCGGCCCGAAGCCCCGTCCCGCCTGGCTCGCCGGCCTGTTGATCCTCGCCGCGATGGTCCTCGCCGGCGCCATCTGCGCCTGGGCGCTCGGCACGACGCCCCTGGTCACGCTCGCCGTCGCCACCATCACCGGCGGGGTGCTCGTCCTGGGCTACGCGTTGTTCGCCCGGCGGCGCCGGCTCCCTCGGCTGATCCTCGCGGCCGTCGCCGTGCCGCTCGCCCTGAGCGGCTGGCTGGCCACCCAGGCCGCGGACCCGCTGCTGCCCTCCCCCGACGCCGTCACCTACTCCGTGATCGCCAGCGAGCGCACCATCGACCTGACCGGCATCGATACGACGAAGGTGAACGCCGTCGAGATCAAGGCGGTCGCCTCCGATGTCGAGGTGCTCCTCCCCGGCCCGCCGCTGGCCGTGAACTCGACCGAGCGTTTGTCGGATGTCACCGTCGGGCAATGGGAAGACGATGCGAAGCCGTTCGACGTCACCGTGATCATCGACGCCACCGCCTCCGACGTCCGCCTGGTGGGGAGTGTGCCATGAGCCGCCCGACCCTGGACGTGGGCGCCGTCGCGCTCGGGTTGGCCGCCGTCGGCTTCGGCCTCGTGCTCCTGTTCTCCGGCCTCCTCCTGACGTCCTTCATCCAACCGATCCTCGCCGCCATCCTGATCGCGGCCGGCGGGCTCGGACTCCTCCTCAGCCGCGTTCGCCCACCGAAAGGAAAGAGAAAGTCATGAGCCTCACCCGTAGCCGCAACGGCATGATCGCAGGCGTCGCCTCCGGCATCGCCCGCTCCCTCAATGTCGACCCCACCATCATCCGCATCGCGTTCGCGCTGCTCGCCGTCTTCGGCGGCGGCGGCGTGCTGATCTACGTCATCCTCTGGCTCGTGATCCCCCGCGAGTCCGACGGCGGCACCATCGCCGAGGAGGGCTTCACCAAGGCCCGCCAGTGGTACGACGACAAGAAGAACGGCCCCCAGGGCGGCTCCTTCTAGCCCCTCAACGAGTAACGACCCCGCCGGCGGCGGGGTCGTTACTCGTTGAGGATCACTCCCATTCGATGGTGCCCGGCGGCTTGCTCGTGATGTCCAGCGCGACGCGGTTGACCTCCGCGCACTCGTTGGTGATGCGGTTGGAGATCTTCTCCAGCAACTCGTAGGGCAGGCGGGCCCAGTCGGCCGTCATGGCATCGTCGGAGGTCACGGGGCGCAGCACGATCGGGTGGCCGTAGGTACGGCCGTCGCCCTGGACGCCGACCGAACGGACGTCGGCCAGCAGCACGACGGGGAACTGCCAGATCTCGCGCTCCAGCTTGGCGAGCGCCAGCTCCTCGCGGGCGATGGCGTCGGCCTGGCGCAGCGTGACCAGCCGATCCTCGGTGACCTCGCCGACGATGCGGATCGCGAGACCCGGGCCGGGGAACGGGTGCCGCCAGACCATCTCCTCCGGGAGGCCGAGCTGCAGGCCGACCGCGCGCACCTCGTCCTTGAACATCTGGCGCAGCGGCTCGATGAGCGTGAACTGCAGGTCGTCGGGCAGGCCGCCGACGTTGTGGTGGCTCTTGATGTTGGCCGCGCCCTCGCCGCCGCCGGACTCGACGACGTCGGGGTACAGCGTGCCCTGCACGAGGAAGTCGATGCCGCGGTCGCCGGCCAGCGCACGGGCCTGGGCCTCGAACGTGCGGATGAACTCGCGGCCGATGATCTTGCGCTTCTCCTCCGGGTCGCTGACTCCGGCCAGGGCGCCCAGGAAGCGTTCGCGCTCGTCGGCGACGACGAGGTCGACGCCGGTGACGGCCACGAAGTCGTTCTTCACCTGCTCGGCCTCGCCCTGCCGGAGGAGGCCGTGGTCGACGAACACGCACGTCAGCTGCGAGCCGATCGCCTGCTGGACCAGCGCCGCGGCTACGGCGGAGTCGACCCCGCCCGACAGCGCGCACAGCACGCGGCGGTCGCCGACCTGGGCGCGGATCGACTCGATGGACTCCGACACCATGTTCTCCGGCGTCCAGTCCGGGGTCAGGTCCGCGATGTTGTAGAGGAAGTGCTCGAGCACCTGCTGACCCCACTGGCTGTGCAGGACCTCGGGGTGCCACTGCACGCCCGCGAGGCCGCGCTCCAGGTCCTCGAAGGCGGCGACCGGGGCGCCGGCCGTGCGCGCCAGCACCTTGAACCCCTTGGGCGCCTTGGACACCGAGTCTCCGTGGCTCATCCAGACGTTCAGGGTGTTGGGCATGCTCCCCAGCAGGCAGCCGCGGTCATTGATCGACAGCGACGTGCGGCCGTACTCGCGCTGACCCGTCTGGGCGACGGTGCCGCCCAGCGCCAGCGCCATGGCCTGGAAGCCGTAGCAGATGCCGAGAACGGGAACACCCGCCTCGAAGAGGCGCGGGTCGATCTGCGGCGCGCCCTCCTCGTAGACGGACGAGGGCCCGCCGGAGAGGATGATGGCAGAGGGGCGCTTGGCAAGGATCGCGTCGACGTCGAGCTTGGAGCTGACGATCTCCGAGTACACGGCGGCCTCCCGCACGCGGCGGGCGATCAGCTGCGCGTACTGGGCACCGAAGTCGACGACGAGTACCGTCTCGTGGGCAGTCATGCGCCAGAGTGTATTCGAGGTCCCCCGGATAGGTGACACCGAGCGTTGCGGGCCGGACGGCGTCGTGCGCAAGCCCCGCGGTGATACATCACCACCGCCAAAAACTCGCGCCCGGCAGGGAGACCTGCCGGGCGCGAGTCGCGAACGTATCGGATCAGTTGTCGAGGAGGCCCTCGAAGAGGACGGTCGAGAGGTAGCGCTCGCCGAAGTCCGGGAGGACGACGACGATCAGCTTGCCCGCGTTCTCCGGGCGGGCGGCGACCTCGGCGGCCGCGGACAGCGCGGCGCCGGACGAGATGCCGACGAGCAGGCCCTCCTCGGTGGCGGCGCGGCGGGCGAACTCCACGGCCTGGTTGATGTTGCGCGGGAGGACCTCGTCGATCACGGAGCGGTCCACGATCTCGGGGATGAAGTTCGCGCCGAGGCCCTGGATCTTGTGCGGGCCGGGCTGGCCGCCGCTCAGCAGCGGGGACTCCTCCGGCTCGACGGCGATGATGCGCACCTCGGGCTTGCGCTCCTTGAGCACCTGGCCGACGCCGGAGACGGTGCCGCCGGTGCCGACGCCCGCGACGATGATGTCGACCTGGCCCTCGGTGTCGTTCCAGATCTCCTCAGCGGTGGTCTTGCGGTGGATGGCGACGTTGGCGGGGTTGGCGAACTGGCGGGCGAGGACGCCGCCGCGCTCGGCGGCGATCTCGTTGGCCTTCTCGACGGCCCCGCGCATGCCCTGCGGGCCGGGGGTCAGCACGAGCTCGGCGCCGTAGGCGCGCAGCAGCGCGCGCCGCTCCAGCGACATGGTCTCGGGCATGGTCAGGACGACGTTGTAGCCGCGGGCGGCGCCGACCATCGCCAGCGCGATGCCGGTGTTGCCGGAGGTGCCTTCGACGATCGTGCCGCCGGGCTGCAGCTCGCCGGAGGCCTCGGCGGCGTCGATGATGGCCGCACCGATGCGGTCCTTGACCGAGTTGGCCGGGTTGTAGAACTCCAGCTTGGCGGCGACGGTGGCGTTGTCGCCGACCACGCGGTTCAACTTCACGAGGGGCGTGCGGCCGATGACGGCCGTGACGTCAGGGTAAATGCTCATGCCACGGCCAACCGCAGACCCCGCCCATCTATTCCCTTCCGGCGAATCCGATTTCCCAGCCCGGATCCGGGCTCACGCCCGGGTGGCGTGCACAAATCTCTGTATCTGTCGATGAAGGGGCTATATGAGGCTTCCGCAACGCATACGGAGATTTGTGCGCGGTCACGGCTACCCGGACGTGATCCGGAGGTCGCGGCGGAGGAACAGCGGGAGCCCGGCAGCAAGGAACACCACGATGCCGACGGCGAGCCAGGCGGGCTGCCACCACTGGATGCCCTCCATCAGGGGCGGGCCGGACAGGTAGGCGCGGAACGGGGACCACCAGCCCCAGGCCTCCCTGCCCGCGGCGAGCAGCAGCGTGTAGCCGAAGTAGCTCGCGACGGCGAGCCCCGTCGTCGCCCACACCGCGACCGACGAGCGCCCCGTCGCCGCGGACAGGAGAAGCGCGAACGCGCCGAAGAACCAGCCGAGCAGCGCCGCCATGAGGCAGGCCCCCGCGAGGTTGGCGAGGGACACGTCGAGCGCGGCCATCGCGATCCCCGCCCAGGTGCCGAGGAACACCACCCCGGCCACGATCAGGACGTACAGCGCCGAGGTGGCGGCGATCGTCGCGTACACCCGGGTGCGAGACAGCGGCTGGGCGAGCAGCAGCGACATCCGGCGGGCGCGCTCCTCCCCCGCGATGCCCGACGACGCGGCCACCGTCGCGACGAGGATCACCGCGGCGGGCAGCATCATCCCGAAGGTCTCCAGGTGCAGGAAGCCCGCCGGGGTGCCGAGGTCGCCGCCGCCGAAGAGGTCGGTCATGGTCTGCGGGAACGTGGTGGCGAAGTCTCCCATCGCGGTGCTGATCGCCTCGTACATCAGCGGCATCGACATGCCCATCAGCAGCCCCATGATCACCACGACGTAGGCGAGCAGCACCCGCTGCGCCGCCAACCGGAGCCCCAGGAGGGACGGGGAACGGCCATTGGTTTCGACACGGCCGCGGCGCTTCGCGCTGCGGTCCGGCTCCGCCGGATTGAGCCAGCTCGCTGCGCGAAGCGCTGCAGCTCCGTCGAAATCAACCAGCGCATGCCGAGCTCCGCCCTCCTTGACCCGCGCACCCGACGCGAAGCGTCGCGGCGCGTGTCGAAAGGCCTCGAGCCTCGCCAGCAGAGACGACCCCGACTGCGCGAGCCGCAGCTCGCGCACCCGGAACCCCAGGGCGCCGACGGCGATCAGCACCGCCGCGCCGCCGAGAAGCAGAGCGAGGTCGCCGCCGTCGACCCCGTTGACAAGGGGCTTCGACCCGTTGAACCAGGTCCAGGGGATCCAGTCGGCGGCGCCTTCGCGCCACAGCGGCAGGAGGCCGGAGCCGAGCCAGCCGAGCACCATGACGGCCGCGGCGCAGCCCGCGGCCACGCCCTTGCGCCCGGTCAGCGCTCCGACGGCCAGCGCGAGGGAAGCATGGAAGATCGCGCCGGCGGTCAGGTGGGCCACCAGGGCGAACAGGTGCGCGTCGCCGACCTCCGTGCCGACGACCAGCGGCGCCGCCTCCGCCACCGCCCACAGCAGCGCTCCGCCCGCCGCCAGCAGCGCGACCATCGCCGCGGCGCGGCTGAGGAGGTACGCGACGCGGGACACCGGAGCGGCCAGGACGAGGTGCAGCGTCCGATCCTGTTCCTCGCCCGCGACGGCCTGGGCGCCGATCGCGATCGCCACGCCGACGAACGCGAGCGCGCCGATGGAGGCGAGCATCTCGTTGTAGGCGATGATCGCCGGGTCGGCGTGCGCCGGGATGCCCATCAGCGCGCGCACGGCCTCGGGCAGCTTGTCGTAGATGCTGAGGTCGAGGTCGGTGTAGACCGCGAGCCCGACCGCCAGCATGCCCGCGACGACCGCGGCGGTGATCAGCAGCCCCTTCCACCCGTTCGCCAGGCCGCGCCGGAGGACGACGGCGTTCACGACTCGTCCTTGTAGTAGGTGAGGAAGATGTCCTCGAGCTCGGCCTCCTGGGTGTGGATGTCCCTCAGCCGCGCCTTGGCCGTGACGGCGGCGAGCAGCTGCGCCATGTCGCCGTCGAAGTTCAGTTCCACGCGATCTGCTCGGATGTCGAGGTCCCGGATCCCCGGCACGGCGGACAGGTCCTCCGCGGCGAGGGCGCCGTCGACGTCGATCTCGACGCGCCGCATCTTCTTGCGGCGCAGCGCCGCGACCTCCTCGACGGCGATCAGGTGGCCGTGCCGGATGATGCCGACGCGGTCGGCGACGCGCTCGACCTCCGACAGCGTGTGGCTGGAGAGGAAGACGGTGCGGCCGTCATCGACCACCTCCCGCATCATCGCCCAGAACTCGTGCTGGACGAGCGGGTCGAGGCCCGCGTTCGGCTCGTCGAGGATGAGCAGCTCCGGCTTGTGCATGAACACCGAGATGAGCCCGATCTTCTGCCGGTTGCCGGTGGACAGCTCGCCCACGCGCTTGTCGAGGGTGGCGCCCAGGCGCTCGGCGAGGCCGAGCGCATAGGCCCAGTCGACGCCGCCGCGCAGGCCCGCGAAGAACCTCAGCGTCTCCTGTCCGGTCATCGACGGCCAGAGCGCGAGATCCGGCGGGAGGTAGCCCAGCCGCTGCCGGTGCGCGACCTCCCGCGGGGCCGCGCCGAGAACCGTCGCCGACCCCGCCGTCGGGTTCAGCTCGCCCATCAGCAGCCTGATGGTGGTGGACTTGCCCGCGCCGTTGGGGCCGAGGAAGCCGAAGATCTCGCCCCTGCGGACCTCGAGGTCGAGGTCGACGAGCGCCGGGAACGAGCCGTAGTGCTTGGTCAGGCCCGCGGTCTGGATGGGGTTCATGATTCCTCCTGGAGCTGCTGGATCGCGGCGGCGTACTGGGTGAGGACGCTCGGGGTGATGAGGCCCGAGAACACCTCGATCTGGAGGCGCAGGTACTCGGCGAACCCGGGTTGGGTGGCGAGGTCCGCCGCGCGGAGGTCGACGTCGAGCAGCCGTTGCAGATGGCGATACATGACGAGCGAGCCGAGCGCGTAGACGGTCATCATGGCGGCGCGGTTCCGCTCGTCCGGGGTCGGGGTGAGCATGCCCTGCTCCACGCCCTCGGCCATGTAGTCGGCGGCATCCTCCGCGAGGGTGTCGACGAGGTCGTTGATATGCGGGCTGTCGTCGGCGAGGCGCAGCGCGAGGAACCCCATCAGGTGCGCGCTGCCGCTCTGCCGAAGCGCGGCGAGGGCGTCGAACGCCGGCCCGCCCTGGATGGACTGCTCCTTGAGTTCCCTGATCGTGGCGGCCACGAACTCGTCGCACGCGACGAGGAGGTCGGCCATCGAGCCGAAGTGATGCCGGATGAGGCCCGCGGACAGGCCCGCGCGGTCGGCGACTCCGCGGGCCGTGAGCGCCCTCGCCCCGTCCTCCGCGACGATCTCGATCGCCGCGTCCCGCAGCCGTGCCCTCGCCGTCCGATCATCCGCAACCATGATACGAGTGTATCACTTGCTATACATTCGTATAGGGCGGCTGCGGCGTCGGCCGGGGCTACTCCTCCCAGCGCCAGAGCTTGGGCGGCCGCCCTCCCGTCGCGGGCGCCAGACCTGCCTCGACGAGGCCGGGGGTCTTCGCGAGATCCCGGTTGAGGTTGGCGCGGTGCACCTCGCGGCCGGTGAGCTGCGCGGTCATCGCCACCGCGTCGGCGGCGGAGAACCGCGGCCCGGTCAGCGCGCGGGTGAGGGACAGGTCGCGCCAGAGCATGCCCGCCAGGATGCGCCGCGACTCCGCGACGATCTGGTCGTGGTCGAAGGACAGGTGCGGGGCGTCGTCGAGCGGCGCCCAGGTCACCCCGGGTGCCTCGCTCGCGTGCGGGAACGCGGCCCACATCGCGATGGAGAGCGACGGCCCGCGCGGGTCGCGCGCGGGCTCGTCGAAGGTGCGCAGCTGCCCTGACGCCGTCGGCTCCTCCGGCAGCCCGAGCTTGGCGAGGGCCCGCCCGGCCGCATGGTCGAGGCGCTCGCCGCTCAGCACGACGACGCCCGGGAGCGCCAGATCGCCCTCGAACGGCGGCGCCGTCCTGGCATGGCTCGCGAGCAGCACGCGCCGAGCCCCTGGGTCGTACGCGACCGCGACGACATCGACCGACACGACGCTGAAGATGTCCTCCGCCATGTCCGGCACCTTATCTCGCGCACGAGCCCCCCGGACCACCAGCCGTATGACGAGGCGGCCTCGCCGCTGATCGAGCCGACGCGTGAGCGTCAGCTAACCGTCGTGTGGACATCAAGAGACCGACGATCGCAGCGGCGTGGCCCGTGAGCCGTGAGCACCACCGGGGCGCCGACGGCGTCGGCGATCAGCGCGAGCACCTCGTCCTCGTCGCCCGGCAGCGGCTCGAGGTCGGGGCGGGCGGCGAACGCGCGCGCGGTCAGCCCCTCCAGGGCGGCGAGGTCGTGCGGGCCGGGGAGCGCCAGCGGGTCGGGGTCGCCGGACCAGGTCCGCGCCACCTTGATCTGCAATACACCACACCGCTTTCTCTGCGCATCACCCCTCACGGGCCATATCTCGCGAGCATGCACACCACCGGCCTGTTCGGCATCCCCCGTCACGGGCCATTTCTTCGAGGCGGCGAGCACGTCGAGGTGGGAGACGCCCACGCCGTCGACGCGGCCGGCGACCTTCGACGCGTATCGAAGCGCGGAAAGGTCCAGGTGTCCCACCCGCCAGTCTCCCTGATAGAGCCCCGGGCCGTTGTCGGGTTCGGGCAGGTCGAGCGCCGCGTCCTCGGTGGGCATCGGGCCGGCGCCGTGCCGCGTGGCGTACGTGCGGGTGAGCCCGAGCACGTACGGGTCGTGCCCGGCGGCCTCCAACTCCGCGACGAGGCCGCGCGGCGTCACCGTCGCCCACGTCGTGTGCGGGTGGAAGCCGTGCCACTCGTCGAGCAGCACGCCCTGCGATCCCTCGAAGATCACCGTCCCGGAGCCCAACGCCGCGCCCAGGGCGCGGTCCGCGTCGTCGAGGATCTCGATCTCGCGCGCGATCCCCATCAGGCGGTCGGCGAGGTCACCTACCGCTGGTTGAGCCGGGACACGAGGCGCCGGCCGGGTGCCCGTGTCGAAACCAAGAGACCCGGCCACGACCTCCGAGTCGTCGACCAACGCCAGGAGCGGCTCGGCGTACCTCGCGAGGGCGTCGAGCGCCGCCACCGTCGCCCGACGGTTGCGGAGGTCGCCGACGCGCAGGGCGGGGATCGACGGCGCGTCCGCGGGGCATGGGAAGTTGCCGACGACGTCACCGCGGCGGGCGCGGCCGCGGACGGCCAGGTCGTAGGCGACGGTCTCGCCGATGCCCAGGCCCGTCGAACCGTGCCGCGCGGCGCCGCGGAGGATCTCGCGCGCCTGGTTCATCGCCGCGTGGATCGGCGTGGTGACCAGGCAGGCAGGATCTGCCGCGATCAGGCCCAACGGGTCGTGGACGCCGAGCGCCGCGAGCTCGTCGGCCTCGGCGTCGAGCAGCAGCGGGTTGACGAGCATCGGCGCGCGCAGGATGGTGCGCACGTCGAGCAGCGACGCCGACCCGAACTGCCGGAACGTGTGGTGCCGTGGCCCGTGCCGGACGTTGTGCGCGGCCTGCGCCCCGCCCGACCACCGCACCACGGCGACGGTGTCGTCGAGCGCGGAGGCCAGGTAGTCGACCGTCGCCCCCTTCGACTCGTCGCCGTACCCCAGCCCGACGACGACGATCGCCTGCCGAGCTCTACCTAGTTCCTTCATGCCACTCCTCCCCTCCGTCGTCTTCAATCCCCTACGGGCCGTGCACAGTTCTCTGTATGCGTCGACCAAGGTCGATATCCGGCCTTCATCCGCATATGCAGAGATCTGTGCACGGCCGCCGAACCAGTCGGCTACAGATCGGCGGGGAGGATCCCCCCGGTGGCGAGTCCGCCGCCCGTGGCGCCGAGGGTGGCCAGCGCCTTGCCGACGGCGGCTCCCCCGGTCGAGCCGATGTTGTGCAGGTCCTGGAGCCCCTCGTCGAGGGTGATGGACTCCTCCATGATCCCGACGGTGACGGCGATCAGGTCGCAGACGGCGGCCGGGTCGTCGAGCTTCAGGAACCGCTCCCCGACGACGCCGCGCCAGTGGTCCTCCAGCCAGGGCTCGTCGTAGTACGAGGTGAGGTTCGGCACCACGAAGTAGACGTGGAACTTCTCCTCCAGCAGGCGGTAGACCTCGCGGATCGTGAGGTCGTCCGGCACGTCCTCCCCGACGAACCGGCGGATCGAGGCCGCGCTCAACACGTCCTTGTTCGCCTCGTCGCCGATGATGAAGCAGTAGCCCTTGCGGCCCCGCTTGGCCAGGCTGTCGAGCTCGGCCCGCGTGGCGAGGAACCACGCGGCGAGCGCGTAGCCCTCCTTGCGGTCGCCGCCGCCCCCGCCCTCCAGGTAGATGTCGCGCAGCTGCTCGTCGATGCGATTGTCGCTCTCGAACTGGCCGATCTGCAGCGGCACCGCGTCGAAGACGTCGTCGCCGATGGCGCCGACCAGTATCTGCGGGTCCTGGGCGTAGCCGCCGCGGGTCAGCAGCCCGAGCAGGTCGGGCAGCCGCCGCTGCAGGGTCTGGGGCACGTTCAGCATCGAGCCGGTGACGTCGAAGAGGACGGCGATGGGCGTGCTGTTCGGGTGTTCGTCGCTGTCCCTGGCCTCGCGCACGGTGGCGCCGTAGGCGTCGAGGCTCGGCGCCGGCTTCCGCTGATTGCGCGGCACGCCGCGCATGGCGGAGGTGTAGCCGAAGTCGTCGACGCCTGCCTTCCGGCGCGCGCTCGCGGCGTTGGTGTAGGCGGTGGTGTTCCAGTATCCGTTTCCCATGATGGGCTCCTTTCCGGATGGTGGGTCTAGAGGGTGAAGGGCCGGAAGCGGCGCGGGCCGTAGAGCGCGCGCAGCAGCAGGTCGTACTCGAAGAGGCGCGCGCGGGGCGGGAGGCCCTCGGATGCGATGGCGAAGCGCCGCTGCCGGTGCTCGCCGGGCGCGAGCATGTCGTCGAACAGCCGGGTGACGCCGGCCTCGTCGGGGAGGTCACCCTCGCCCCAGCCGGTGACGACGACGCCGTGCTCCTCGGGGTGGATCAGGACGCTGTCGAGGCCGATAGCGCCGTTTCGCACGTGTACGGCGTCGAACACCATCAGCAGCCGCCGCGCCATCCAGGCCCAGTCGCGCCCGTCGAGGCCCGCCGGGTAGGCGGCCCGGACCTCGCGCAACGAGCGGAGCCCGTCGCGCAGCCGGTATGCGGCCCACCTGCGCCCCGCGACCTCGCCCCGGTCGACGACGTGCGGGCCGAATCCCCACAGGTGGCAGTCGGAGAGGTGGTGCTCGGCCTGGAACAGCGGCTTGGTGCCGTCCTCCGCGGTCCTGCTGACAGCGATGAAGAGCCCGGGTTCGTCGGTGGCGTACGTCGCGAGGCGCGGGGCCTGGCGCACGCGCCGGCGGAGCGGATAGGTCGCCTTCCGCCCGACGACGTGCGGGTCGTGGCCCCGAGCGGTCTCGGTGGCCTGCCACTCCGCGAAGAGCTGCCCGAGCCGCGCCGTCGCGAGCTGCGCCTGCGCCGCGTCCACGCCGTGGGCGAGCGCGACGTCGGGGTGCGCCAACGCGACGAGCTGCCGGTAGCGCCGCTTCGCCCTCCGCGCGGCGTTCACCTCACCCGGGTCGCCGTCGAACAGGTCGGCGGCCCCGCTGGCTGCCAGGATCGCCCTGATGGTCTCTTCCGCTTCGTTCATACTTTTACTCTATATGAGTATTAGAGCGGAATCAAACTGGCGTCGGCTTAACCAGCAGGAGGCTCAGCCGGCGGTTTCGCGGGCGATCTGCTCGTGGTGGCGGACGACCTCGCGGACGATGAACGTGACGAACTTCTCGGCCAGTTCCGGGTCCAGCTCGGCGTCGACGGCGAGCGCGCGGAGGCGGGCGATCTGGCGCGCCTCGCGATCGTGATCGGCGGCGGGGAGCCCCGCGCTCGCCTTCAGCTCGCCCACGCGTTGCGTGATCTTGAACCGCTCCGCGAGCACGTGGATCAGCGCGGAGTCCATGTTGTCGATGCTGCCGCGCAGGCGCAGCAGCTCCGCCCGCGCCTCCTCCGTCGACATCCCGGCTGTCACGTCCATGCCGCTCCCTCCTGCGTCAGTGAAGGATGAGGTCGATCCGCTGGAACGACTTGATGTCCGTGTACCCCGTCAGCGCCATGGCCTTGCGGAGGCCGCCGGCCAGGTTCATCGTGCCGTCCGGGACGCGCGACGGGCCGAGCACGACCTCCTCCAGCGTGCCGACCTGCTCGAAGAACGAGCGCTCGCCGCGGGGAAGGCGGGGATGCCAGGCGCCGGCGCCCCAGTGCCAGCCGCGGCCGGGGGCCTCGGTGGCGCGGGCCAGCGGCGAGCCGACCATGACGGCGTCGGCGCCGCAGGCGATGGCCTTCGCGATGGCCCCGGAGCGCCCGACGGCGCCGTCGGCGATGATGTGCACGTACCGGCCGCCGGACTCCTCCAGGTAGTCGCGGCGGGCCTCCGCCACGTTCGCGACCGCCGACGCCATGGGCACCTCGATGCCGAGCACGTCGGCGGTGGTGTGGGTGGCGCCGCCGCCGAAGCCGACGAGCACGCCCGCGGCACCGGCGCGCATCAGGTGCTGGGCGGCGCGGTAGGTGGCGACGCCGCCGACGAGCACCGGGGTGTCGAAGCGGTAGATGAACTCCTTGAGGTTCAGCGTGTCCTCGCCGCCGACGTGCTCAGCCGAGACCGTCGTGCCGCGGATCACGAAGAAGTCCATGCCGGCCTTCTCGATGACATCTGCGAACTCCTGCGTGCGCGCGGGCGACAGCGCGCCCGCCACGGGGACGCCCGCGGCGCGCAGCTCGGCGAGACGGTCGCGGATCAACTCCGCCTTGACCGGCTCGGAGTAGATCTCCTGCAGGCGCTTGGTGGCGGCGACCTGGTCGCAGTCCTGCGTGAGGAGCTCGTACTTCGGCTGCGGGTCCTCGTAGCGGGTCCACAGGCCCTCGAGATTCAGCACGCCGAGGCCGCCCAGCTGGCCCATCCTGATGGCCGTCGCCGGCGACATCACCGAGTCCATGGGGGCGGCGACGATCGGCACGTCGAACGTCACGGCGTCGATCCGCCAGCTGAGGTCGACCTCGCTCTCGCCGCGGGTGCGGCGCGTCGGGGCGATCGCCACGTCGTCGAAGCTGTAGGCGTGGCTGGCGCGCTTGCTGCGTCCGAGCTCGTACATGCGGGTTCTCCTGAGGTGTTAGCGCGACCAGTAGTTCGGCGCTTCGGCGGTCAGCTGGATGTCGTGCGGGTGCGACTCGCGCAGGCCCGCGGCGGTGATGCGGACGAAGCGACCGCGCTCCTGCAGTTCCGGGATGGTGCCGGCGCCGGAGTAGAACATGGACTGCCGCAGCCCGCCGACCAGCTGGTAGGCGACGGCGGCGAGCGGGCCGCGGTAGGCGACCTGGCCCTCGATGCCCTCGGGGATCAGCTTGTCGTCGGCCGCGACGTCGCCCTGGAAGTAGCGGTCCTTGGAGAACGAGGCGTTGCGGCCGCGGGCGGCCATCGCGCCGAGCGAGCCCATGCCGCGATAGCTCTTGAACTGCTTGCCGTTGATGAACACCAGCTCGCCCGGGCTCTCCTCGCAGCCGGCGAGCAGCGAACCGAGCATGACGGTGCTGGCGCCCGCGACGATCGCCTTCGCGATGTCGCCGGAGTACTGGAGTCCGCCGTCGCCGATCACCGGGACCCCTGCGGGGCGGGCCGCGCGGGCCGCGTCGTAGATGGCGGTGACCTGCGGCACGCCGACGCCGGCGACGACGCGGGTGGTGCAGATCGAGCCGGGGCCGACCCCGACCTTGACGCCGTCGGCGCCTGCCTCGACGAGCGCCTTCGCGCCGGCGTAGGTGGCGACGTTACCGCCGATGATGTCGACGTCCCTGGCCGACGGCTCGGCCTTCAGCCTCTTGATCATCTCCACGACGGCGCGGCTGTGGCCGTGCGCCATGTCGACGATGACCGCGTCGACGCCCTCGGCGATCAGCGCCATCGCCCGGTCCCACGAGTCGCCGAAGGAGCCGACGGCCGCGCCCACGCGGAGCCGGCCCTGCGCGTCCTTCGCGGCGTTCGGGTACTTGTCGGCCTTCACGAAGTCCTTGAGCGTGATCAGGCCCTTGAGCCTGCCCTGCTCGTCGACGATGGGCAGCTTCTCGATCTTGTGCTTGGCCATCAGGCCCAGCGCCTCGTCGTTGGAGACGCCGACGGGGGCGGTCACCAGCGGCGCCTTGGTCATGACCTCGCGCACAGGGCGCGCGGCGTCGTCCTCGAAGCGCATGTCGCGGTTGGTGATGATGCCGACCAGCGTGCCCTCGTCGTCGACGACGGGGGCGCCGGAGATGCGGTAGGTGGCGCACAGCTCGTCGACCTGGCCGATGGTGTGCGCGGGCGAGACGGTGATGGGCTCGCTGACCATGCCCGCCTCGGAGCGCTTCACCTGGTCCACCATGTGCGCCTGGTCGGCGATGGAGAGGTTGCGGTGCAGGATGCCGATGCCGCCCTCGCGGGCCATGGCGATGGCCATGCGGTGCTCGGTGACGGTGTCCATCGCGGCCGAGGCCAGCGGGATGTTGAGGCTGATCCGGCGCGAGAACTGCGTCGCGGGATGCGCCTCGGACGGGATGACGTCGGACTGGTTCGGCTGCAGCAGCACGTCGTCGTACGTGAGGCCCATGGCGGCGAACGGGGCTGGCACCCCGGATCCGGTCAGCTCTTCTTGCACAAGGGCACCTCTCACTCGGGTTCTGGCGTGCGGGGACGAGTCTAGCCCCGCGCGCCGACGGCACCGAAACAGTCGACCACCGGTTATTGACCCGAGGTTTCCCGAGGTAAAGAATGACGTATTGGGCCACTGCCTCGTGGGCCTCCCTAGGGGCTGGACGTGAGGGGGAAAACCATGCCCGATCCGCTCCGCCCCGACGTCGAGGCCCGCCTGCTGCGCCCCGTCGACCTGATCGACCTGACCCTCGAGGCGTTCCACTGCCATCTGGAGGCCGGGGATCCCGTCTCCCACCTGGTTGCCGACGAGGACGCCCACCTCGTGGTCCACTTCCCTCCGCAGCACATCGGCGAGGAGGCGTGGCAGCAGTTGCCATCGGGATCGACGACGCCCGCGGGCCCTCCCGGTCAGCCCTCCCGGCACCGCAGCGCGGAGCCGAGCCGGTTGGTCTTCGCGGTTCCGGAGGGGTCCCGGATCCCTTGGGACATCGACGCCATCCTCGCCGCCCTCCCTGACCTGGACCTGGTCGTCGCGCCGGGAGCCACGCCCCGGGGCGAGGCCTCCGGCACCGGGATCGAGCCGCCCGCCCAGTTGGAGACCGCGATCGAGGCGCCCTACCGCTTCGTCGTGTCGCCGTCGCGCGGGGCGCGCTTCCGGCACAGCGCCCGCCCGCTCGGGCCCGACGGCCGCAGCGAGCTGTGGCGCACCGAGCTCGATGTGGAGCAGGCGCCCGTGGTGCGCGGCCTCTGGGCCCGCGACGATCCGGGGACCGACGCCCCCTTCACCCAGTCCCTCGACGCGACGGACCGCCGGGCGATCGTCGAGCAGACGCACGGCGGGGACCGCTACGCGGACACGCCGCTGGAGGTCAAGCGGCTCGCGCTCTCGAGCCTCGGCGCCTGGCTCGACTGGGCCGGGTTCTGGAACGGCGAGGTCACCATCTCGCAGTATCGCCACGAGGCGCAGATGGGGCGCGACGGCTACGTCCGCGTCGCCTACCCCGGCATCCTCTTCCCGTTCGGCCACCGGTGCCTCCTGGTGAAGGTGACCGAGCGCAAGGTCCGGCACCTCGACGATCCCGTCGCCTACCTCTGGCAGCGCTGGTTCATCATGCTCCGGGAGCCGACGCGGGCCTACCCCGCGGAGCAGCGCGACAACCCGTTCCGCACGGTGACGATCAGCCCGCTCGTCACGCCGGACATCAACACCCCCGACGATCCGTACGAGCCCTTCGTCGTCGAGCGGCTGGGCGTTCCCTACCCGTTCACCCTCGAGACGACCGACCCGGCGGGCGCGCGACACACCTGGGCGGCCCCGCTCGTCTTCGTCCGCGCGATGAACGAGCCGGGGACCGACCTCGTCTTCCTCCTGAACCCCGACCAGGCGCCCGGCAGGTATCAACCGGTCAGCGAGGTCGCGGGCCGCGGGCAGACGCTCGCCGTCGCGCCTCCGGTGAAGAAGGGCGACACGGCGGTCGAGGTGGCCACCATCAGGTTCCAGGGGACGATCGACGAGCCGACGCTGCGGTCCGAGCCGCGCGTGACGCGGATAAATGGCGTGGTTCCCGCGATGCGGCACCTGTCGCCGTCGGCCCCCACCGTCGCGCTGACCTTCAACCCGGACTATCTCGCGGCGGGGCTGCCGCAGCGGCGCCCGGACCAGCGCACCGCGAGCGGCCCCAACCAGGGGGAGCTGATCCTCGACCTCGCGGCCGCCGCGGGCATCGACTTCTCCAGCGGCTCGGACCGGGCGGGCGGGTTCGTCTCCCCCAGTCTCGCGGTGAAGGGAATCTCCCGGGCGCTGGGCGCGGTTGGCGGAGACGCGGCCGCGCTGTCGGGCGGCGCGTTCAACCCGCAGCAGTTCTTCGACCCCTCGCTCCTCCCGAAGCTGTTCGGGTTGTTCTCGCTGACCGAGATCCTCACGGCGACAGGCCTCGACGAGGCCCCGGCGTTCGTCTCGGACGCCGCGGGCGCGGTCGCCGCGCTCTCGTCCGAGATCGCCCGGCTGAAGAGGGAGCTGGTCGACGCCCAGGACCGCCTCGGCAAGGATGTCGCCGACGCCGCCCACGACGGCGCGAGGGAGGTGGCGCGGCGGGCCCGCGACGACCTGACCGCCCGCGCCGCGCCCGTCGAGGCCGCCGCCACCGCGTTCCTCGCGACGCTGGAAGGCCTCCCGGGATCGGCTCCCGACCTTCCCGGACGGGTGACGGCGCTCGCCGACGCCCTCGACGGGGTGGCGACGTCGCTCTCGCTGCCGGGCATCCCGGCCGCGATGCGCGCGCGGCTGGCGGGGATCGTCGACGCCCTGTTGCCGTTGCTGGACACGGCGTCCGACGTCGCGCGGCTGATGGACGACGTGGCCGCCGGCAGGATCACGGCCCGGCTGGAGTGGCGCCCGGACATCACGCCGTGGGGCCTTCCCGGCGTCCCCAGGATCTTCGATCCCCTCGACCCGCGGGGCCTGCGCATCGACGTCGTGGTCCAGGCCTCGGCCGCCGCCGCGCCGAGCGTCGACATCTCCGCCGAGATGGTCGACTTCCAGCTCAACCTGATCGGCGACGGCGACGGCGGCCTGATGCGGCTGACCTTCCGCCGGATCGGCTTCCACGCCGGCTCGTCGGGCAAGCCCGAGATCGACGTCGTCTTCGGCGGGATCGAGTTCATGGGGCCGCTCGCCTTCGTCGACACCCTCCGGAAGCTCATCCCCTTCGACGGCTTCTCCGACCCGCCGTACGTCGACGTCTCTCCCGAGGGCATCACCGCGGGCTTCGACCTGGCCCTCCCCAACGTCGGCGTCGGCGTGTTCAGCCTGGAGAACATCTCGCTCAGTGCGGACGCGCGCGTGCCGTTCCTGGGCGACGCCCTCACGATCGGCTTCCGGTTCTGCGCGAAGGACTCGCCGTTCCGGCTCACGGTCCTCTGCGTCGGGGGCGGCGGCTGGCTCGAGCTGCGGGCCGCGCCGAAGGGCCTCGTCCTGCTGGAGCTGGGCCTCGAGGCCGCGGCCTCGCTGTCCATCGACCTGGGCGTCGCCTCGGGATCGGTGTCGATCGCTGTCGGGGCCTATCTCCGGCTCGAGGGCGACGAGGGCCTCTTCACCGCCTACTTCCGGATCCGCGGCGAGGTCAGCGTGCTCGGGCTGATCTCGGCCTCGATCACGCTGGAGCTCTCTCTCAGCTACGACATGTCGCGCGACAAGCTGCACGGCCGCGCCTCGCTGGTCGTGGAGGTCGAGGTGCTGTTCTTCTCGGCATCGGTCGAGATCGTCGTCGAACGCCAGCTGGCGGGGTCCCGCGGAGACCCGACGATGCTCGACATGCTGCCCCCAGACGCCGGTGGCGAGGACTACTGGGCCGCCTACTGCAACGCGTTCGCCCCACTCGGCTCATAGGAGGAACCGTGTCCACCACGCTCCAGGCGACGGCCCTGCCGTACTCGCTCGCCGACGACGCCCCCTTCCAGCTGAGCGTCTTCTTCACCCACAAGCTGGTCGGCACGAGCCCGACGGTGGCCGGATACCCCGCGGCCGAGGGCTGGGTCGACGTGCTCGGCCGCTGCGGCCTCGGCCTGACCGTCACCATGCCCGCGATCGTCGGCCGACGCCCGCTCACCCGGACCCTGCCGCTGCGCACGGTCTCGAGGCCCGACGCGGCGGCGTGGCGGGCGCTGGTGCCCGGCTCGCTCCGCGTGGTTCCGTTCCCCGCCCCCTCCGGCCTGGCGGCGGCGCCCATCCGCACCAACCCGGCGAGCAGGATGAGCGAGCACGCCATCGACCTGCACCTGGCCATGATCGGGTCCTCCCCGGGCGCGCGCCCCCGCGTCGTCGGCAACCCGGTGGCGAAGGCGATCCTGAACACCATCGCCACGCTGGACCCGCAGGGCCCCGTCGCCGAGCTGCTCCGCCGGGAGCGCCGCGGCGACGACGGCGAGCTGCTGATCGGCAGGCGGCTGAGGGACGCGGTGGCCACGCTGGGCCCGCTGGACGGCCCGGTCCTGAACCGGCGCGGACACGACGAGCCCCGCGAGGAGGAACGCGCGCCTGACCCGGGATCGGCGCTCGACGGCATCCTCCACGACCTGGACGCCGACCGGCGGATCTCTGCGCAGCTCGACCGGCTCGTCGGCACGGATCTCAGCGGCCAGCCCGAGCTGCGACTGCTCGTCGACGCCCACGCCATCCGCCGCTACTACGAGCAGCGGGGCGACCGGCCGGCGCCGCCCCGGCCCGAGGCCCCGAAGCCCGACTTCCACTCGCGGATCGCCTCGTTCGGCTCCGTGCCCGCGCTGCTGCGGCGGCTGGGCCTGGTCGTCGACGTGGTCGTCGACGGCATGACGCCCGCGGAGGCGCGGGCGGCGCTGGCGGGGGCCGCCTCGGTGGCGGTGGCGGTGCGCTCCGGCGATGCCGACCTCGAGGTGCTGCCCGCGAGGAGGACGGCGGTGCGGGTGGACGGGGCCGTCTTCCAGGCGCAGTCCTCCGACGCGTGGGTCGACGGTGCGCTGCCGCTCGGCGAGCCGGACTGGGTGGTGCTCGACGCCGACCCGGACGCGGCGGGGCTCAAGCTCGACCAGTTCCTGCGCGACCTGCCTCGGCAGTACGCGGGCCAGCTCAACCGCGATCAGGCCTCCGCGGCCCCCGCGACCGTGCGCTCCACGGGCTTCGCGCTGGCCCGGAGGGACCGGCTGGCCCAGGTCCGCGCGCGGGTCGCACAGGCGGAGACGCTGGCCGCCGACGCGACCCGGGCGCTGCGGCTGGACGACGTCGTCCGCGGGCTCCGCATCGAGGTGTGGGACGACGCGACGCGCGCGTGGCACAGCCTGCACGAGCGGCGCGTCGACGTGACGGCGGCCCCCGGCGGCGAGCCCGTCCTCTCCGACGCCGCCGACGTCGGCTTCCTGCAGTCGTCGGGGCTCAACCGGCGTGACGGCGAGCTCCACCTGCACGAGGCGGTCGGCGGCTGGGACGGGTGGAGCCTCTCCGCTCCGCGCCCCGGGCTCACGGTCGAGCGGGTTCCCGAGCCCGGCCCCGGCGAGCCCACCGAGCGGATGGTGGCCACGCCGTCCGACGCGCCCCTGGAGGGCGCCCACGTCGTCAGCCGCGTCGAGCCCGGATCGCTCCCGAGGCTGCGCTACGGGACGTCCTACAGCTTCCGCGTGCTCGCCGTCGACCTGGCGGGCAACTCGACGCCGCTGCCCTCGTCGAGCGTGCTCGACGGCACGGGCCTCGACGACCACCTGAGGCTGCTGCGGAGGCAGTACGAGAGGCTGGACCTCGAGGGGCTCGCCGGGCGGGTGGCCGCCGCTCCGCCCGTCGAGGAGGGCGCCCCCTGGGACGCGGGCCGGCTGGGTCGGCTGTTGCGGACCGGTGACGCCGTCATCGACGCGACCACGCGGTCGCTGCTGGCGACGGTCACGGCGGCCCCGGCCCGCGCGGCGGCCGCGACGACGATCGCCGCCGCGGCCCAGGCGCTCCAGGCCGCGGGACGTCCCGTCCGCGTCCGCCCGCAGCTGGTCGCCGACGTGGTCACGAGGCGCCCGCCCCTCCTCAGCCCCCGGCCGGGGCCCGTCCCGCTGCCGAGGCCCGCCCGGGTGACGGTGACGCTGCCGCGGCCGTATCTCCGGTGGGAGCCCGTCGCGCCGCCCGCCGTCGTCGCGCGCGAGGAGCTGGACCCGGGCGAGCAGCTCGCGGTGCTCGTCGTGCGCAGCGGCGGTGCCGCCGACCGCGACCGGTCGGAGCGCCACCTGGTGCCGCCGAAGGCCACCCAGCTGGAGGCGGAGACGGCGGGCCGGTTCGATGCGGCGATCGGCACCCGTGACGCGGCCGCGATCCGGCGGCTGTACGCCGTCGCGCTCGCCGAGCGGGGCACGCTGCTGGACGAGCACGTGCCGAGCCTGACCGACCCGCGCGCGCTCGACCTGCAGCCGCGCATGCGGCTGGCGGGTCGTCCTGGGGCGGACCCCGACCAGCCCACCCTCGACGACCTCGCGGCCGACCGCGGGCACGGGCTCGCCGAGGGCCAGTACGTCGTCCACGACGTCGACCGGCTGCGGCTCCCCTATCTCCCGGAGCCGTTCGCGGACGGGGTCTCGCTCGTGTTCTCCGAGGCCGGGGACCGGCACCAGCTCGCCGACCCGAACAACCTGCAGACCGTCCGCGTGCCGTACCCGGCGCCCGGCCCGTGGCCGGAGCGGGTGCCGCTGCGCCTGGTGGTGGAGCGCGGCGACCGCCTCGACGCTCGCGTCGACGGCCACGTCGTGCGCGTCTCCGTTCCCGAGGGCGAGCAGGTCAGGGTGGCGCTCGCCAGCACCCTCGACCCGAGCTCGCTGGAGCGGTTCGGCCTGTGGCGGTCCTTCCACGCGTCGCTGATCGACCCGTCGGACGGCTACACGCCGGACGAGCTGGTGGCGATGGAGACCATCCGCCGCGCCGCGACCTCCGGGTGGCTGTGGTGGCTGACGCCGAGCACCCCGCTGCGGCTCGTGCACGCCGTGCCCGCGCCGGTGCGTCCGCCGGCGCTGAGGGGGCTGCGCGTGCTCGCCCGGCCGAAGGACCGCGGCGTCGCGGCCCTCGCGGGCCTCGTCGACGTGCACGGCCCCAGCACCGACACCCTCGTGGTGCGCGCGGAGTGGTCGGAGTGGGTCGACGACCCGGCCCAGCCCGCGCCGGTCACCGTGACCACGTCGGACGTCGTCGTGAGCTCCCCCGTCAGCGAGCACGAGAGCACCGGCGTCCTCCACCTCCTCGACCTGCAGACCGACGCCGACGGGCTGCGCGGGTTCGGCCTGCACCGGGCGATCCAGAACTTCCCGACACCCACCGCCGGCTCGTGGCGTATCACCCCGGCGGCACGACGCGTTACGCGGAGTACTTCTCCCCGGAGGAGCTGCCCGCGGCGCCCGTCGAGGGCGAGCCGGTGGAGCTGGACATCGCGTCGTCGGCCCGGCCCGCGACGCCGATCGTGCGCGACGCCGTCCCCCTGCTGCGATGGTCCGCGGCGCCCGAGCCCGGCGGCCCGTTCGGGTGGCGGAGCACGCGGTCTCCGGGCATCCGGATCTGGCTTGACCGGCCGTGGTTCTCCTCGGGCGACGGCGAGCTGCTCGGCGTCCTCGTGTTCGACCGCTCCGAGTACGCGAAGCGGAACGGCGCGTGGGTCACGGAGGCCCGCACCCCGCCCCCGGACGGAGCCACGAGCATCTGGGCGGCCGACCCCATCCTGCACGCCCCGGCGCGCGTCGGCGATCCCACCGTCCCTCCGCTGCTCGGCACCGAGCACCTCATCCTCGACGCGCTCACGGCAGGCTTCGCGGGCGCCATCGGTATCGCGCCGCCGGTCCTCGGCGGCGACGCGCGCTCGTGGCCCACCGGGCCCGCCCAGCCCGTTGCGGTGGCCCCGCGGCTCCCGCTGCTCGACGTCAAGGGCGCGCCCCAGGCGCGGGTCGTCGGCTATCGGCCGGAGTACGACGAGGCGTCGCGGCGATGGTTCGTCGACGTCGCGCTGCAGGACACGCCCACGGCGTCGCCGTTCGTCCGGCTCGCCGTCGCGCGGTGGCAGCCGCACTCGCTTCCCGGCTGCGAACTCTCGGCGATCGCGCTGACGGCCTGGGTGCAGCCGCTGCCCGAGCGTCGGCTGACGGTGAACCGTCTGGACGCGGCGCACGTCCAGGTGACCCTCTCCGGGGTGACGGCGCGGCTGCGCTCCGGGGATCGGTTCAGCGAGCTCCCGGGCGCCCTGCTGAGCGCCGACGCCCCCGTCGGCGAGGCCGCGGCCCGCGCGGCGCGGCTGCTGCGGTCCCGGACCGTGCGGGCGCGGCTGGAGCAGTTGCCCGACGGCGGCACCGACCTCGAGTGGGAGAACGTGGCGATCGTCGACCTCGTCCCCGCGGAGGTCGACGAGGGCCGCACCCAGGAGGCGACCTGGACGGGCTCGCTGACCATCCCCGGCACCGTGGGGATCCCCCTGCGGCGACCGGGTGTCGACGGCTCGCGGTGGCGGGTCGTCGTCGAGGAGCACGAGCTGCTCGACGCGGACCCGGAGGGTCGCGGGGACGACCCGCGCACGCTCCCGCGCCTGGTCTACGCCGACGAGGTCACGCTGTAGCGTATGCCCATGCCCCGCACCGAGACCCACGCGCGTGTTCGCGTTCGCGCCGCGCGCGTAACCACCCTCTGAGATACCCACGGGCCGGGCCTCGTCGGGCGCGACCCGTGGGCTACGTTGGAGCGAGCCGATCCCCAAGGAAGCACTGGTCAACGCCCTCTCCGGCGACGACGGGGCGCCCGATCCCGTGCGCCGCGGCCGAGGAGTGATCGACCAGCGGTTCCCTACATTCGAGGAAGTCTTCATGGAGCAGTATTCGCCGATCCTCCCCGTGCTCAGCGACGACGAGTTGAGCCCCCGCGCGGCGGCGGTGTTCGCCGACATCCGCGAGACGCGCGGCACCGACTTCGTGAACAACTTCTGGCGTGTGCTGGCCCACGACCCCGCGAACCTCGAGCGCACCTGGGCGGAGCTGAAGGCGATCATGGGGGCGGGCACCTCGCTCGACCCGCTGGTCAAGGAGCTGATCTACGTCGCGGTGTCGACCGTGAACGGGTGCACCTACTGCGTGCGCTCGCACACCGCCGCGGCGCGGGCGAAGGGCGCGACGGACGAGCAGATCGCCGAGCTGCACGGCATCGTCGGCGCGGCGAACAAGACCAACCGCATGGCCGTCGGCCTGCAGGTGCCCGTCGACGAGTGCTTCTGCTGAGGAGGGGCCATGGATCTCGGACTGGACGGCCGTAGGGCCATCGTCACCGGAGGCTCGAAGGGCCTCGGCCTCGCCATCGCCAAGGAGCTGGTCGCGGAGGGCGCGACCGTCAGGATCTGCGCGCGCAACGCTGACGAGGTGGCCGCCGCCGTCGCTGACCTCGGCGAGCGGGCCGACGGCCGCGCCGTCGACGTGCGCGACGCCGACGAGCTGGCCGCGTTCGTCGCCTGGGCCGCGGAGTCGATGGGCGGCATCGACGTGCTCGTCAACAACGCGGGCGGCGCCCACCCCGGCACGTTCCAGACCCTTGAGGACGAGTCGCTGGTCGCCGACTTCGACATCAAGGTGCTGAGCTGGTTCCGCGCCGTGAAGCTGACGCTCCCCTGGCTGAGGCGGAGCGACGCCGCCCGGATCGTCAACATCGGCTCGGTCTACGCCCGCATGCCCGACTTCAAGTTCTTCTCCACCACCGTCAACCGCGCGGCGGGGCAGAACTTCACCAAGGCGCTCGCCCAGGAGCTCGCCGTCGACGGCGTGCTGGTCAACGGCGTCAACATCGGCTGCGTCAAGACCCCGCAGTGGGCCAACATCCACGCCAAGCGCGCTCCCGAGAAGACCGCGGAGCAGTTCTTCGCCGACATGGCCGAAGCCGACATCCCGCTCGGCCGCTTCGGCGAGGCCCATGAGGTCTCCGGCGTCGTCGCGTTCCTGGCCGGCGCCCGGTCGAGCTACATCACCGGGGCCAGTATCGACGTCGCCGGCGGCATGGGAAGGTACTCCTGAGATGACTGACTTCACCATTGAGAGGGCCGTCGGCCGCACCGCCGAGGAGCGCGTCGCCGTCCTGGCCGACCCGGGGTTCGGGTCGAACTTCAGCGACCACATGACGCTGATCGACTGGACCGCGGCCGACGGCTGGCACGACCATCGCGTGGTGCCGTATGGGCCGTTCGAACTGGACCCGGCGTCGGCCGTCCTCCACTACGCGCAGGAGGCCTTCGAGGGGTTGAAGGCGTACGCGCGCGCCGACGGTTCGGTCTGGCGGTTCCGCGCCGAGGTCAACGCCGAGCGGTTCCGGCGGTCCTGCCGCAGGCTCGGCCTGCCCGAGCTGCCCGTCGAGGACTTCCTGGCCGGCATCGACGAGCTGGTCAGGATCGACCGCGACTGGGTGCCCACCGGCGAGGAGCAGAGCCTCTACCTCCGGCCGTTCATGTTCGCGCGGTCTGCCTTCCTGGCCGTGAAGCCGTCGGCCTCGGTGACGTACGCGGTGATCGCCAGCCCCTCGGGCTCCTACTTCGGCGGGTCCGGTGTGACCCCCGTCGACATCTGGTTCTCGACTGAGTTCTCGCGCGCCGCCCCGGGAGGCACCGGCTTCGCGAAGTGCGGCGGCAACTACGCGGCGTCGATGCTCGCGCAGGCGGAGGCCGAGGCCAACGGCTGCAGCCAGGTCGGCTTCGTCGACGCCGTCGAGCATCGTTACGTCGAGGAGCTCGGCGGCATGAACCTGTTCGCGGTCACCTCCACCGGCGAGCTGATCACGCCGGAGCTGACCGACACCATCCTCGAGGGTGTCACCCGGTCCGCGATCCTGCAGCTCGCCCGCGACGCCGGCCTCGCCGTCGTCGAGCGGCGCATCACCCTCGACGGGCTGCTCGCGGGCATCGACGACGGCACCGTCGCCGAGGTGTTCGCCTGCGGCACCGCCGCCGTGATCACGCCGGTGGCCTCGCTGAAGAACGCCGACGGGGCTCACGTCGTCGGCGACCGCGAGCCCGGCCCCGTGACCCTCGACCTGCGCACGACGCTGACCGAGATCCAGTACGGCCTGCGCCCCGACCCCCACGGCTGGACGGCGCGGATCGTCTGAAACTGGCGGATGACTGCGGCCAATCGGGGTTTACGGGCCCTGAACCGGGGATTGTCTCCATCTGGCCGCAGTTGTCCGTCACACCGTCACGTGACCGAGGCGTCGTAGATCGCCCGGATCGACTCGGCGAGCAGGGCGTCGAACTCCTCGTCGGTCATCGTCTCGGTCAGGCCCTCGGTCAACGCGCGGGAGAAGCTCGCGATGAGGCCGTGGTTGCGGGCCAGGATCTCGACCGCGTCGGCCCGCGCGTAGCCGCCGGAGAGGGCGACCACCCTGAGCACGTTCGGGTGCTCGATCACCGGGCGGTAGAAGTCGTCGACCGACGGCGGCGTCAGCTTGAACATGATCGGCACCTCGAAGGTCTCCTCGTGCAGCCTGCGGAGGATCTCCTCGAGGAGGATCCGCTCGCACTCGGACTTGTCGGGCGAGTGGATGTCGATCTCGGGCTCGAGGATCGGGACGAGCCCGGTCGCCGCGATCCGGTGGCCGATGTCGAACTGCTGCGCGACGATCGCCGTGATCCCCGCCGGGCCCGCGCCCTGGATGAGCGAGCGCATCTTCGTCCCGAACATCCGCGCCGCCTTCGCGCGGGCGAGCAGGCCGTCGAGGTCGTCGATCGGCTTCATGAGCCGCACGCCGTCGGCCTCCTCCCTCAGCCCCTTGTCGACCTTGAGGAACGGCAGGATGGTCTTGCGCTCCCACAGGAAGTCGCCGGCGAGCAGGCCGTCGAAGGTGCGGTCCATGGTCTGCTCGAAGAGGATCGCGCCGAGGATGTGCCTCCCCGAGAAGGACGGGCTCATCACGATGCGCTCGCGCATCGCGTGCACGAGGTCGAACATCTCGCCGTCGTTCGCGTAGCGGTCGTCCGCGATCCCGTATCGCGCGAGCGCCCCGGGGGTGCTGCCGCCGCTCCGGTCCAGGGCCGCGATGAAGCCGTGCCCGGTGCCCATTCGCTCGAATTGTGCGCTGTCCATGGTCGCTCCTGACGGTCTCGGCGCCGCCTCGGCGACGACGCCTGGAGTGACACTCGATTCTACCCGCGCCGACTCAGCCAGGCCCGGGATCACGCCCCGTCTCACGCAGGTGGCCCAGGGGCCTGCGGTGCGATGTGTGTTCGTCTACCAACAAACATCGCACTCTTAAGCCGCAACGAAACGGCGCCCCGGGGAGTCCCCCGGGGCGCCGTCGTATGCCGATCAGAGATCAGTCGTCGTCGGACTCGCGCTTGTCCACCACCAGGGTCTCGGTGGTGAGCAGCAGCGAGGCGATCGACGCGGCGTTGGCGAGCGCGGAGCGCGTCACCTTGACCGGGTCGATGACGCCGTTCTCGACGAGGTTCTGGTACTCGCCGATCTTGGCGTTGTAACCGTGGCCGACCTCGAGCTCCGCAACCTTCGTCGTGATGACGTAGCCGGCCTCGCCGCCGTTCTCGGCGATCCAGCGCAGCGGCTCGACCAGCGCCTTGGCGACGACCTTCACGCCGGCCGCCTCGTCGCCGTCGAGGCCGAGGTCGCGTTCAAGCACCCGCCCCGCGTGGATGAGGGCGGAGCCGCCGCCGGCGACGATGCCCTCCTCGATGGCCGCGCGGGTCGCCGAGACGGCGTCCTCGATGCGGTGCTTCTTCTCCTTCAGCTCCACCTCGGTGGCGGCGCCGACCTTGATCACGCACACGCCGCCGGCGAGCTTCGCGACCCGCTCCTGGAGCTTCTCGCGATCCCAGTCGGAGTCGGTGCGCTCGATCTCGGCGCGCAGCTGCGCGACGCGGCCGGCGACCTCCTCGTGCTCGCCGGCGCCGTCGACGATGGTCGTGTTGTCCTTGGTGACGACGATGCGACGCGCGCGGCCGAGCACCTCGAGGCCCACCTGGTCGAGCTTGAGCCCGACCTCGGGGGCGACGACCATGCCGCCGGTGAGGATCGCGATGTCCTCGAGCATCGCCTTGCGGCGATCGCCGAAGGCCGGGGCCTTGACGGCGACGGAGGTGAAGGTGCCGCGGATCTTGTTGACCACGAGCGTCGACAGCGCCTCGCCGTCGACGTCCTCCGCCACGATGAACAGCGTGCCCTTGGCCGCGATGACCTTCTCCAGCAGCGGGAGCAGGTCGTTCATCGAGGAGATCTTGCCGCTGTTGATGAGGATGTACGGATCCTCCAGCACGGCCTCCATGCGGTCGGCATCGGTCACGAAGTACGGAGACAGGTAGCCCTTGTCGAACTGCATGCCCTCGGTGAACTCGAGCTCGGTGCCGAAGGTGTTGGACTCGTCGACGGTGATGACGCCGTCCTTGCCGACCTTGTCGAACGCGTCGGCGATCAGGGCGCCGATCTGCTCGTCGCGCGAGGAGATCGTGGCGACCGATGCCATGTCGTCGGTGGTGTCGACGGGGCGGGCGTTCTCGCGCAGCTGGTCGACGACGGCCTCAACGGCCTTGTCGATGCCGCGCTTGAGGCCGATCGGGTTGGCCCCCGCGGCGACCGCGCGCAGGCCGGCGTGCACCATGGCCTGGGCGAGAACAGTCGCAGTGGTGGTGCCGTCGCCGGCGACGTCGTTGGTCTTGGTGGCGACCTCCTTGGCCAGCTGAGCGCCGAGATCCTCGTACGGATCGTCGAGCTCGACCTCCTTGGCGACGGTCACGCCGTCGTTGGTGATCGTCGGGGCGCCCCACTTCTTGTCGAGGACGACGTAGCGGCCCTTGGGGCCGAGCGTCACCTTGACGGTGTTGGCGAGCGTGTCGACGCCGCGCTCGAGCGCGCGGCGGGCGTCCTCGTCGAAAGCGAGAATCTTTGCCATGAAACGAATGCCCCTTACTTGGAGACGACGGCGAGGATGTCGCGCGCGTTCAGGAGCAGGTACTCCTGGCCGTCGTACTTGACCTCGGTGCCGCCGTACTTCGAGAAGATGACGACATCGCCCTCGGCGACGTCGAGCGGGACGCGGTTGCCCTTGTCGTCGATGCGGCCAGGGCCGGTGGCGACGACCTCTCCCTCCTGCGGCTTCTCCTTGGCGGTGTCGGGGATGACGAGGCCGGAGGCGGTGGTCTGAACGGCCTCGAGGGGCTTGATGAGGATGCGGTCCTCGAGCGGCTTGATCGTGGTTGCCACGTCAAACACCTTTCTCTTCGCGTTCCGGGAGACCCCGGATTAGTTGTCCTATCGTGTGGCCGGGCGTCGTCGCGGGTGCCGTCCGGGCCGTTAGCACCCGACAGGGTCGAGTGCTAAGGACAAACTATCGCGGAGTTAGCACTCATTCAAGCCGAGTGCCAACCGAGGTGTCCGTCCCTCAGTTGGTCGCAACCTCCTCGACGACCCCTTCGGGCAGCGGCAGGCCGTCGTGATCCACGCCTTCGTGGTCGATGCCGTTCGGCAACGGCTCGTCTTCGACGTCGACGTACGGCGGCGGGATCTCCTCCACCTTGAGCGTCGACGCGAAGTCCGGCACCTCGAGCTGGAGCGCGCGGTCCGTGCGGCGGTACCCCGTCGACGGCGGACGCTTCGGGAACTTCAGCTCGGGCCGCTCGATGTGCGAGTAGGGGATGGAGCTCAGCAGGTGGTGGATCATGTTGATCCGCGCCTTGCGCTTGTCCTCCGACTCGACGACGTTCCAGCGCGCGCCGTTGATGTCGGTGTGGACGAACATCTCGTCCTTCGCCCGGGAGTACTCCTCCCAGCGGGTGATGGACTCGAGATCGGTCGACGACAGCTTCCACTGTCGCATCGGATCCGTGAGGCGCGACTTGAACCGCTTCGTCTGCTCCTTGTCCGAGACGGAGAACCAATACTTCAGCAGGATGATGCCGTCCTCGAGCAGCATGCGCTCGAAGATGGGGCACTGGCGGAGAAAGCGACGATGCTCCTCGGCCGTGCAGTAGCCCATGACCCGCTCGACGCCGCCGCGGTTGTACCAGGAGCGGTCGAACAGGCGAATCTCGCCGGCGGCGGGAAGGTGCTCGACGTAGCGCTGGAAGTACCACTGCGTGCGGTCCCGCTCCGTCGGAGCCGGGAGCGCGACCACGCGCGCGACGCGCGGGTTGAGGTACTCGGTGATCCGCTTGATCGCGCCGCCCTTGCCAGCCGCGTCGCGGCCCTCGAAGACGACCACGACGCGCGCGCCGGTCGCCTTGACCCACTCCTGCATCTCGACGAGCTCGGCCTGGAGAGCCAGCAGCTCGGCCTCGTAGAGTTCCTTGTTCATCCGCGGGTTCTTCTTCGCCATGGCACAGTCTTGCACTGACCAACGCCCCCGCGCGTCGTGTCCGCGAAAAACCTCACGCGGGGTGCAGGCACACGCGGTCACCGGGGCGGAGCTGGGCGGCGCGGTCGGCCGAATCGTCGGTGAGGACGCCGACGACGGGGTAGCCGCCGGTCGGGGGATGGTCGGCGAGGAACACGACGGGAAGACCCGACGGCGGGAGCTGGATCGCGCCGCGGACGATGCCCTCGCTGGGAAGCTCTCCCCCGCGCCGGGCCAATGGGGTCCCGGCGAGGCGCGCGCCCACCCGGTCGACGGCGTCGCCGACGGCCCAGACGGAGCCGGCCAGGCCCTCGGCCCAGTCCGCCCGGGGACCGGGGAGGTAACGCAGCGCGGCGACGTCGGGCCACGGCGGCTGGGGAACGTGATCGACGGCGGGAGCCCACCCCGGGGCGCCGCGCCCGATGCCGACGGCGTCGCCCGCGCCAAGCGGCTCGGGGCCGAGGGCTCCGAGCGTGTCGCGCGACCGCGACCCCAGCACCGGAGCGGCGTCCACTCCGCCGCGCACGGAGAGATAGGTGCGCAGCCCCACGGTCGGCGCAGCCAGGGTCAACACCTCGCCGTCGCCGACGGTGAACACTGTCGCGTGCGACACCGCCCTCCCGCCGACCGCGGCCGGGCATGGCGCGCCGGTGAGCACGACGGTCAGCGCCCCGGCCGCGCGGAACGCCGCCTGGCCGAGCGTGATCTCCAGCGCTGCCTCGCCGTCCTCGTTGCCGACCATCCGCTGCCCGAGCTCGTACGCCGCGCGGTCCGCGGCCCCGCTCGGGGACACGCCGACGGCGCCCAGCCCGGGGCGCCCCCGATCCTGGACGAGGACAGGCAGCAGCGCGCGCTCGACGACCAACTGCCTCCCGCTCCTTGAGCCAGGCCAACGCGCGAAGCGCCAGGCCTGCGTCGACTCCGTCGACGCGCCTGGCTCAAGGAGCGGGACGAAGCGGACCGTGTCACCGGGTGCGATAAGGGCGGGAGGCGTGGCGTCGGGGTCGAACAACACGGCGTCGGTGCGGCCGATCAGCCGCCAGCCGCCTGGGGACGACGTCGGGTACACGCCGCTGAACTCGTCGGCGAGCGCCACCGCGCCCGCGGGTACGCGCGTCCGGGGTGAGGCGAGCCGCGGCACGCGCAGCCGCGGGTCGCCGCCGACGAGGTACACGAAGCCGGGCGCGAACCCGCCGAAGGCGGCTCGCCACGGCGTGCCGGTGTGCGCGGCGACCACCTCATCGATGCTCAGTCCGGTCAACCGGGAGACCTCGGCCAGGTCCTCGCCGTCGTAGACAACCGGCACCTCGACCTCGCGGCCCGCGCTCCCCGTCGACGTCCCCGCCTCGGCCAGCAGCTCGCCCACCGCGCCGATCAGCCTTTCCGGGTTCCGCGTCGACACCAGGACCGTCCTCGCGGCGGGAACCAGTTCACCGACGCTCGCCCGGCGCAGCCGTTCGTGGGCCGCGAGCACGTCGTCGAGCGTGTCGAACTCCAGCAGCAGCGCGTGCGGGCCGCAGGGCAGGACCTTCACCGGGAGGCGGGGCGGGAGGACCCGGGCGCCGGGGCGAACGGGGCGACGCCGACGCCCTCCTCGGCCAGCGCCGTCCGGACCGCCGCGGCGAGCGCGACCGCGCCCGGAGTGTCGCCGTGCAGGCAGACCGACTCGACGTCGAGCGCGACGAGTGACCCGTCGACGGCGACCACGACGCCCTGGGTCGCCATGCCGAGGACCCGGCGCGCGACCTCCAGAGGATCAGTGACGAGGGCGCCGGGCTGCGAGCGAGGGACGAGCCCGCCGTCGGGAAGATAGCCGCGGTCGGCGAAGCCCTCGGCGACCGCGCGCACCCCCGCCTCGGCGGCGAGCCGCAGCAGCGCCGACCCGGGCGCACCCAGCACGGCGAGCCGGTCGTCGAAGGCCCGGACGGCGTCAACGACCGCCCGCGCCTGGCCCTCGTGGCCGACGACGGCGTGGTACAGCGCGCCGTGCGGCTTGACGTAGCTCACGCGGGTGCCGAACGCGCGGCAGATCCCGTCCAACGCGCCGATCTGGTACACGACGTCGGCCGCCAGCTCCGCGGGCGACGCGTCGACGAACCGGCGCCCGAAGCCCGCGAGGTCGCGGTAGCCGACCTGCGCGCCGATGGCGACCCCGTTCTCGGTCGCCAGCCGACACGTCTCCGTGAGCGTCAGCGGGTCGCCCGCGTGGAACCCGCAGGCGACGTTGGCGCTGGTCACCGCGCGCAGCATGCCCGCGTCGTCGCCCAGCCGCCATCGGCCGAAGGACTCGCCGACGTCCGCGTTGAGGTCGATTCTCATGCCCGCAGCCTAACCACCGTGGTCACGGCCCCGGCAGCAGCGACACCTGCCAGCCGACGCTGTGCCCGCCGTCGTAGGGGAGGACGCCGTGGAACTGGCCGATCGACGCGTCGAACACCAGCGGGAGGAAGTGCCGGTCGCCGTCCCACATGGGCAGCTCCATCATGGTGTCGACGTCGTGCCAGGCGAGCGTGCCCTCGTCGTTGCGCTCGGGGACCTCGCCGTCGAACGCCGTCACGAGGAAGACGAAGCCGAAGACGTCGCGCCCGTTGAACCCCGGCCACGAGACGGTGCCGCGCAGCTCCAGCGCGGTCGCCTCGATGCCAGCCTCCTCGCGCAGCTCCCGCCGCATCGCCGCGACGACGTCCTCGCCGGGCTCGACCTTCCCACCCAGCCCGTTGTACTTGCCCAACTGCTCGTCGGACTCGCGCGCCACCCGGTGCACGAGCAGCACCCGCGAGCGATCCCGCGTCGTGACATAGGCGAGCGTGGTCAGCTCGGGGTGGATCGGCATGCCAAGACCCTACGACACCGACCCGCGTGTCGTGAGGTAGCATCTGCGCTGTCTGGCAGATGAATCCGGTGAGATCCCGGAACTGTCGCGCAACCGTGATCCCGCCTCGGCGGGGAGTCGGACCGCTGCCGGACGAAGGTGTAACACTCCGTCGCGCAAGCGGAAGAACCGGGCCGACGGACCTACCGGGAATAGAGGTCCCCATGCTCAAGCGCTCGGCTCTGAGGCGCCTGTCCATCCCTGCCGCGGCGGCGCTGACCGTCGGCCTCGGCGTCGTCATCCTGCCCGCGCACGCCGCGCCGCCCGCCACCGCGCAAGAGTGCGTGGACGCCGGCCTCGTCTGGGTTCACGTCGAGTACGACGACGTCGTCAAGGGCGCGTGCGCCACGGAGTTCGACACGGCGGAGGACGCCCTTGTCGAGACCGGCCTGTTGGAGGCGCCGACGACCTACATCACCAAGATCGACGGACGCGAGGCCGAGAACCGCGAGTGGTGGTCGATCTGGCTGCAGTTCCCCGACGAGGAGACCGGCGAGTACCCGAACGCGTGGGAGATGGCCGAGGTCGGCGCGGACCAGCAGGAGCTCATCGCGGGCGACGTTCTGGGTCTCGTCCTCCAGGAGGACTGGGACGAGTGGGAGGCCACGCATCCCCCGCTGACCGAGCTGAACCTGCAGCCGGTGGTCGAGCCGACCCCTACGCCGACGCCGACCCCCACTCCGACGCCCACGCCGACGGAGGAGCCCTCGCCGACGCCGACCCCGACGCCCAGCGCGACCCCCACGTCGAAGCCGACGGACAAGCCCGGTCTCCCGAGCACCGGCAACTGAGTCAGCGCGGTTGGCCCGTCCCAGGCGGACGCGCCAACCGCGTCTCTTCCGGAGTATGACCGCGAGACAGTGGAGGTGGATGGCGGCGCCGGCGGCGGCCGCCGTCGTCCTCGCCGTCTCCGGCTTGCCCGCGCGCGGCGACGACACGTGGCGCGACGGCTGGTGCCAGGAGGGTGAGGGCCTCACGGTCGTCCTCGACTGGGCCAACGCTCCGGACCCCGAGCCGCTGGTTCCGGGGAACCAGGACGACTCGTCGATCGTGCGCTGCGTTCCACTCAGCGGCGAAGGGAACACCCTGCCGAAGACCGGCGGAAACGAGCTGGAGTCGGTGGTGAAGTCCGCAGGACTCCCCTACGAGATGAACGACGGCATCGTCTTCAGCATCAACGGCATCGTGCCCCCGGAGAACCAGACGTACTGGCACTCGCGGGTGGGCAGGATCGGCGCGTGGGGCGACGATCACGACTGGACGATGGATCCGCCCTTCACCGACGGGTTCTGGGCCTTCACGTACTTCGACACCAGCGGGGGCGAGCCTGCGCCCAAGCCGAGGCCCGTCCCGGAGTTCGCGGAGGGGACCTACGTGCCGCCGGAGCCCACCGAGACGGCCACCCCCACGCCGACGGCCAGTCCGACGCCGAAGCCGAGCGCGACCAGGACCGCGAGCCCAACGAAGACGGCAACCCCAACCAAGACGGCGACGCCGCGCCCTTCGCCGTCGCGCACCTCGCGGCCCCCCACAGCAACGCCTACCCGCACGCCGACCCCGATCCGCACGCCGTCGCGGCCGACCCCGACGCCCACGCCCAGCAGGACGACCTCGCCGACGCCGACGCCCACCACGAGCGCGGCCCAGGTGGAGACCGTCGCCCCCATTCCTCCGGCCGCGCCCTCGCCGACCCCGACGATCTGGGGCCAGGAGAATGCCGCCCGCACCCCCGGCGACGCGGCCGGAGCCGCGGTCCACCCGTGGTCGCCGCTGCTCACCGTCGCCGGGTTGGCTGCGGCCGTCGGCGCGCTCATCTCCGCCTCGTACGCCGGGCTGCGCACGCCCAGGCCTGTAGTGGTGGACGACGAATGAGGCGCGCCCTCGCCTTCGCGTTCGCTGCGGCGCTCGCCGCGCTCCCGCTGCCCGCGCGCGCCGACCCTCCCGCCCAGGTCACGGCGCTCTGCCACGACGCGCCGAACGGCTGCTCGCTGCGTTACGACCACTGGATGCGCGACGGCGCCACCTACCCGGTGGTCGTCACCGGCAACCCCGGTGTGCGCGTGCAGGTGGTCGTCTACCTCGCGACGATGAAGGACGGCGCGCTCGCAGGCCTCACCCCCCTGACCACCGGCGGCGAGGTGCTCACCTCCGCGCGCGGGGTCGGTACGGTTTCCCTCGCTATCCCTCCGGTGACCGACGGCGCGGCCGGCGGCTGGGCGTTGGTCAGCCTCGGCGGCGTCACCGGCACCGACCTCTCGGAGACGATCGGCGGGTTCGTCCCCTTCGGCACGCGCAACCCCACCGTGCTGGGCGACGGCTACGGCGAGATGAAGCCCGCGGGGGCCGTCCTCGATCTCCACCTGGTTGGCACCGTGCCCGGCTCCCAGTTCGCCGTCGACTACGCCGACGACAAGGGCGTATGGCACGACGCCACCGTCGAGGGGCCCGAGGGCAACCAGCCGGCCCGACGCCCCGACGAGGTCGCGATCGTGCGCTACCAGATGCCCCGCGGGCTGACGGCCGCCCCCCATGCCTTCCGGGTGCGCAACGTGACCGCGGGTTCCGCGGACACCGCCTGGACTGCGACCCCCGGCACGACCGGAACCGAAAAGGCTCGCGCCCCTTGGCCGGCGCCGAGCCCAGTCGGCGAGCGCGTTGAGGGCGCCGCCAGGGGGGCGGTGCACCCGACCCGGGCCGTGCAGGGCGTCGCAGCCGGGGTGACCGTCGCCGCCGCCGCTTCGATGCTGACGGTCGCGGGGATCAGTGCCCGAAGGCGGCGTGCGCCATGATCGCCACAGGACTGCTGGCCGCGACCCTGCTGCTGCTCGGGGCCATGGCGCTCGGCACCACCAACCCGCTGCTGATGGGAACGCTGGCCGCCGCGGTCACGCTGAGCGGCACGCTGGCGGGCGGACGGCGACGCCTGCCCCACACCCGCGCGGTGTCCGTCGGCTTTCTCGTCCTCGTCTGGTGGTTGCTGGTCCCGGTCGCCCTGCCCAGCTCGTCGAGCGGTGCCGTGCTGCTTCCGCTGCCGTCGCTCGCCCTCAGCCCGGGCGTGGCGATCGGCGGCCCCCTCACGCTGCACGGGCTCCTCGATGCCGGCGTGAGCGGCCTGCGCGCCTACACACTGTGCGTGCTGTTCGGCGTCGCTTGGCAGGCGTATCCCGGCGCGCGCTGGTGGGAACTCGCCCGGGCCGCCCTCGGCCGCGGAGCGGAGTTGGTCGGCCCGTGGTGTTTCCTGGGCGACGCCAGCGTCGCGGCCTGGCACCGCCGCCAGGCGGAGGCGGCGCAGGGCTGGCCCTCGCGGCGCGGCTGGGGCGAGGCCTTCGCGTTGGCGCGCGCGGCTGCTCACCGCGCGGAGCCTGCCGACGACCCCGCCGTGCGCGTCGCGCTGCGCGGGATCCTGCTCGCGGGGGTCGCCGCGCTCCCCGTGGGCCTCCTCTCCGGGGTCGTACCCGCCGCGCTGCGGGTCGCATGGTCGCCGCTCGACCTCGCGCTGCTCCCCCTCCTCGCCCTGCTGGCTCTAGCCACCACCTCGGGCCCCGGCGGGCGCGAGGCGTGGCCGTTCGCGACGGCGACCGTGGTCGCGGGCGTCGCCTGGCTCGGTCGGGCGTGGCTCCCTGGCGACGACGCACTCCGCTGGAGCCCCGCGGACGGCTGGCCCGACGTCCCCGTCCTCGCGCTCCTCGCCGCCGCGGCGTTGCCCGCCGCCCTCCTCTTGACGGAGGGGAGCCGCGATGCTTGACCTGCGCGACCTTCGCCTCGACCTCTCCGGCCGCGGCACCGTGTTCACAGACCTTCGTCTCACCGCCGACGCCGGGCAGGTGACCGCGATCGTCGGCCCTGGCGGCAGCGGGACGAGCGCGCTCTTCGCCCTCCTGTCCCGCGACGCTCCCTTCGGTGCGCGCTACGAGGGCAGCGCGGTCCTCGACGGCCTCGACCTGCTCGCGACGGATCCCGCCGACGTCGCCCGGCGCGTCCTCGCTGTCGACCCCGCCGCCCCGGACCCGCGCACCGTCCGCGAGGCCCTCGCGCAATGGAAGGCCGACGCGGCCGAGGCCGACCTGGAAGAGTGCGAAGACCGTCCCGTCTCTTCCCTGCCGCCCGATCTGCGCGCGCGGCTCGCCCTCGCGCAGCTCCGGCTCGGCCCGGATCGGCCGCTGGTCCTTGTCGACCAGGTGATGGCGGCGGCCGACCCCGCGCTGCGTCGGGACCTGGGCCTGGCGCTCCGGGCGCGAGCCGCCGACGGCGCGTACGTGCTGTGGGCGGAGCATCAGCTGGACGCGGTCTGGGAGTTCGCCGACGCGATCGCCGAGTTCGGTCGCCCCACCCAGCCGGTCGGTGCCTGGACGCCTGCGACGGTCCGCGAGCCCACGCTGCTCACCCTCGCCCGCATCTTCCGGCTCCCGCCGGACCGCTGCCGTACCCCGTCGTCGGTGCGACGACTCGTCGGCTCTCCTGTGCTCTCGCACGCGGTGCCCTCGACGCGGCGCACCGCGCACGCCCCCGAGGTCACCGTCGACCCCGCGGAGCTCGGCCTCTCCGGCAGGCCGCTCGATCTCCTGCCGGGCGAGGCCATCGGCATCGTCCACCGCTCGGGACGCGCCGAACCCGTTGCACGACGGCTGACCGCGCGCCTCAGCGGGTCGCGCGTGCCCAGCCTCCTGCCCGACGCCCTCACCCCCGCGGAGCTGCTCGCCTCCTGGGACGCCCGGCACGGGACCGGCGCCCTCGGGGCGCTGGGCGGCCTGCGCGGCGTGCGGGGCTCGGCGCCGTTGGCCGCGCACTCCTCCGGGGAACGGGCGGCCCTCCGGCTGCTGCTTGCCCGGGTGACCCCGGGTGCCGTCTGGCTGCCGCAACCGCAGCTCGGCCTCGACCAGGCCGGGCAGATCGCCGCGCAGCGCGAGCTGAGCGCGGGCTCGCGGGGCGTCCGGCTCATCACCACCCGCGACGTCGAGTTCCTCGTCCGAGCCTGCCGCCGGATCGCCGTCATCGACGGCGACGAGATCGTCGCGTTCGGGTCGCCCGGCGTTGTGCAGAGGGCCTTGCCCGCCGCGCCGCTGACGGCCCGGGCCCTGCCCCGCACGGCCCCGACCCGGCTCGGCGACATCATCGAGTCGGCCGTCCGCCTCGAGGGGGGAGCGGCATGACCCCCACCTCCGCCCCCACCGGCGCCTGGCCTCGCGCCGTCGTGCTCCTGACCCTCGCCGTCGGGCTCGGCTGGCTGGCCTGGCCCATCTGGTCGTCGGGCACCGTCGCCGACGGCGCCGCCCTGAAGGCCGAGGCGCCGTGGGTCCTCGCCGCCGTCACCTCGCTGCTCTCGCTGCTCGGCTTCGTCCTGTGGACGACGGCGGGGCGGACGCTCCGGCCCTTCGCGCCGGCCGCCCTGCTGGGAGCCGCCGCCATCCTCACCCGGGCCGCCCTGCACCCGGGCACGAGCGGCGTCGAGTTCCTCTACGCCTTCCCGCTGCTCGCGGGGGTCGTGATGGGTGGGCCGGCCGGCTTCCTCACCGGCGCCGCGGCGGCGCTGCTCTCCGCGCTGGTCACCGACACCGTCGCTGAGCACCTCGTGGCACAGAGCCTTGTCTGGGGGCTGTGGGGCGTGGCCGGCGGGCTGCTCAGGCCGCTCGGCACGGCGACGGCGTGGGCCTTCGGCGCGCTGCTCAGCATCCCGTTGGGCCCGCTGTCCGGCCTGCTGCTCAACCTCACCAGCTGGGCCGGCGACCAGTCCGACGCCGGCACCTTCCTGCCTGGGCTCTCCCCGTGGGAGTCGGCCGTGCGGCTCTGGCAGTACTGCTGGGAGACCTCTTTCGCCTACGACCTCGTCCGCGGCGTCTCGACCTGTCTGCTCCTGCTGCTGATCGGCCTGCCGCTGCTCCGTGCGCTGCGCCGCAGCCACGACACCCGCGTGCTTCCCATCGAACCCACCGATGCCGATCCCCCGGCCATCCCGCCGCGCGCCCTCGCCCGCCGCGCCACGGCCCGCACCATCCAGAACATGTGGCATCCCGAGTTAGGAGACCCCGATGACTGAGGCTCACCCCACCCGCCCTCCCCTGACGGCTGAGGAGATCGACGGCGCAAAGGCCACGCTCGACCGGCTGTCGGCCACCTTCGAGGCCACCGTGGTGGGCCAGCCGCAGCTGCTGAAGGCGCTCCTGGTCACCGTGCTGAGCCGGGGTCACATCCTGCTCGAGTCGGTTCCCGGGCTCGCCAAGACGCTCGCGGCCAGCACGCTCGCCCGCGCCGTCGACGGCAGCTTCGCGCGCGTGCAGTGCACACCGGACCTGCTGCCCAGCGACATCATCGGTTCCCAGATCTTCGACCAGGCGACGCGAGGGTTCGTGACCGAGCTCGGCCCGGTGCACGCCAACTTCGCGCTCCTCGACGAGATCAACCGCTCGTCGGCCAAGACGCAGTCGGCGATGCTCGAGGCGATGCAGGAGCGTCAGACCACCATCGGCGGGCACACCTACCGGCTCCCCGACCCGTTCGTCGTGCTCGCCACGCAGAACCCCATCGAGGAGGAGGGCACCTACGTGCTGCCGCAGGCGCAGCTCGACCGCTTCCTGCTCAAGGAGGTCGTCGCCTACCCCAGCCCCGACGACGAGTTCGAGGTGCTGACCCGCAGCGAGGAGGGCGCGTTCGCGCACGCCACCGCGGCCTGCGCCACCACCGACGAGGTGCGTCGGCTGCAGGAGCTGACCACACGCGTGCGGGTCGACGACGCGATCAAGCGCTACATCGTCGAGCTGGTCAACGTCTCCCGCCGCCCCGCGGACTTCCTCTCCGGAGACCAGTCGCGCTGGATCGAGTACGGCGCCAGCCCCCGCGGGGCGCTCGCCTTCCTGCACGCGGCGCGCGCGTCCGCGCTGCTCGACGGCCGCGGCTACGTCGTCCCCGGCGATGTGACGGGCCTGCGGCATGCCGTGCTGCGGCACCGCCTGATCCTCACCTTTGAGGCGCTCGCCGAGCGCGTCCGCCCCGAGGAGCTCGTCGACGCGATCTTCGCCGCGGTGCCCACTCCGTAGATGGCCCGCATCACCCGCATCCGCGCGACGGTCGCCCTCGCGATCCGACACAAGGTGTCGGATCCGCTGGAGGGCGTCCACGCGTCGCTGCAGGTGGGCCGCAGCCTCGACTTCAACGACCTGCGCGAGTACGTCGTCGGCGACGAGGTCGCCGACATCGACTGGCGCGCCACCGCCCGCAGCGGATCGCTGCTCGTGCGCAGGCACGTCGCCGAGCGGCGCGGCACCCTGCTGATCGCGGTGTGCAGCGGGCGGGGACTCGCGGGCCTCGCCGCCCCGGCAACGGACAAGGCAACGATCGCGCTCGACGCTGCCGCCACGCTCGGCGTGCTGGCCACCGGCTTCGGCGACTACGTCGGCATGCTCTGGTGCGACGGCGACGACACGCGGGCCGCGCGCCCCTCAACCCGGCTCGTCGAGCTGGAGCACCAGCTCGGCGTCGTCGAGCGCGCCGTCTCGCCGGAGGCCGCACCGTCGGACCTGGGCGCGCTGCTCACCGCCGCCTCGCGGACGCTGCGCCGCAGGGCCGTCGTCGCCGTGGTCTCCGACGACGTCGAGATCACCGCGGACCTGGAGGCCCGCATCCGCCGCCTCACCGTCCAGCACCAGGTGCTGTGGTTGACCGTGCCCGACGCCGACCCCACCGCTCCCGAGTTGGCCGTGCGACCGCTCCTCGACCTCGACGAAGGCCGCCTCCTGCCCGACTGGCTCGACGACGAGGAGTTGCGGCGGGAGATGCGGGAGGCGACGGCCGACCGTGCCGCCCGGCGCGCCGCCGCGCTCGCCCGGCTGGGCGTCGGCGAGGCCGTGCTCGCCGACCCTTCCCGGGTCGCGTTCGACGTGATCGACCTCGTCAGGAGGCAGCGCCGTGCCCGTTGACGCCCTCCTCGAACTCCATCCGCCCGTTGCCCACGCCTGGTGGTGGTGGCTCGTCGTCGCATTCCTCGCCGTGGCTGCGCTCGGGCTCGCCGCGGGGGGCGTATGGCGTTGGTGGGACCTGACCCACGGCGGCGAGCCCTTCGCTGACGATGCCCTCCAGCAGCTGCGGGAGGATGCCTTGCGCCGGATCGATGAGCTCTCCGGGGCCCCGCTGCCCGGCCACGAGCGGGCACTCGGCATCGGGCGGGTGGCGCGCGCGTTCGTCGGCACCGTCGGCGACGGCGACGCCGACTATCAGTCGGCCGACCAGCTGCGGATCGAGGCGCTGAAGGACCCGTCGCTGGGACCGGTGGCGGAGCTGGCCGCGCGGATCGAGGCCTACGCGTTCGGCGGCGCCGAGGACGACCCGGCCGCGCTGGCGGTCGCCGCGAAGGATGTGGTGTCGACATGGCACTGACCCAGCCCTGGCTTGCCGCCGCCGCGCTGACGAGCCTCGTCGTCGTCGCCGTCCTCGCATGGGCGCTGACGCCCAGGACCGTCCGCGCCGCGGGCGCGCCCATCGCCGGGGCGGATCGACTCCGCGCGCTGCCCCGGTTCCGCGCGCTCGCGGCGCGGAAGGCACGCCTCCAGCTGGTCCAGGTCGTCGGCCTGGCGCTGGCCTCCGCCGGAGCCGTCCTCGCCGTCGCCCGCCCCCTCGCACCGCACGACGTGCCCGAGCAGCGCACCAACCGCGACGTCGTGTTGTGCCTCGACGTCTCGGGCTCCATGTCGGAGGTCGACCGGCAGATCGTCGATGCCTACCTCGAACTCGCCGCGAACCTCGACGGCGAGCGGATCGGCTTCGTCGCCTTCGACGCCTCCGCCGTCACGGTCTTCCCCCTCACCGACGACGCCTCCTTCATCACCGAACAGCTGACCGCGGCCAAGGAGTGGCTCGACGGGCGGGTCGTGCCTGGCACCCAGATCGGCGAGGGCACCTCGCTGATCGGCGACGGGCTGGCCAGCTGCGTGTCGCGCTTCGACGTGCCCGAACAGGACCGGTCCCGCACCATCGTGCTCGCGACCGACAACCAGGTGGCGGGCCGCCCCCTGTTCAGCCTCGACCAGGCGGTCGGCCGCGCCGTCGACCGCGGCGTGCTGGTCCACGGCATCGTGCCCTCCGACAACACCCCGAGCGTCACCCGGCAACTGACCGAGGCCCTGCGACGCACGGGCGGGGAGGTGCTGCTGCTCGCGCCGAACACCGAGGTAGGGGCGATCGAGACGGCGGTGCGTTCGCAGGAGGCAAAGGCCTTGGCCGCATCGCCGCGCGCCCGCGCCGTCGACCTGGTCTGGCCCGCGGCGCTGCTCATGGGGGTGGGCATCGTGATCGCCGGTGCCGGACGGGTAGCGGGAAGGGGCCGATGGGCCTGGCGCGACGGATCCCTGTGGCGTCGGCTGCTCGTGCTCGTCCTCGCGGCCGCGATGGCCCTCCAGGCGCGCCTCGGCGCCGACGACGACCGCGCCGCGCCGCCGGCGACGCTCAGCGTTCTGCTCATCGTCGACCGCACCACCTCGATGGGCGCCCAGGACTGGAACGGCACCCAGCCGCGCATCGACGGCGTGGCGGGCGACGTGCAGGAACTGGTCACGCGGCTCGGCGCCGCCCGCTACGCCGTGATCACCAGCGACAACGTCGCCCGGGTCTCCGCGCCGTGGACCACCGACGCCTCGGCCGTCGTCAGCCTCGCCAGCACGATGGGGTGGCGCGAGGAGAGCTACGGGACGGGCAGCGACATCGCCGCCTCCGCCGACCTCGCACGGCAGGTCCTCGCGGAGGAGGCCGCGGCCCGGCCCCACGCGGCGCGCTTCGTCGTCTACCTCGGCGACGGCGAGCAGACGGCAAAGGACGCGCCCGGCTCGTTCGCCGGCCTGCGCGTCCTGGCCGAGGATGCGCTGGTGTTCGGCTACGGCACGGAGGCAGGCGGCCGGATGCGGCAGAGCCCGGCGTCCGACGAGCTGGTGGAGCGCCACGGCGAGCCGCAGCTGTCGCACATCGACGAGGCGGCGCTGCGGCGCATCGCCGGCGAGCTGGGCGGCGGCTACGAGCACCGCACAGCGCCTGGCCCGTTCGCGGCCGCCCTGCCCGCCCCGAGCGCCGCGGTGGTGGAGGAGGGCGACCCCGGCGCCCTGGCCCTCGGCTGGATCCTGGGCCTCGTGGCGCTCGTGCCTCTGGGCTGGGAGCTGTTCGCCACGCTGCGGGCGTGGCGATCCGCTCGCAGGGAGGTCCGCCGATGAGGACAAGGGAAGCCGTGCGGGCCCGCCGCTGGTTGTGGGCGACCCTGCTGCCCGCCGCCGTGCTGCTGGGCGCGGCCGGCTGGCTCGCTGTCCAGCTCGGCGCGGTTCAGGTGGGCGTGCAGCGATCGCACGAGGGCGACTACGCCGGGGCGGCGCGGGCCTTCGGGGTCGCGCAGCGGGTGGCCGCCGTCGAGCGCTGGGTCCCCGCGTTCGACCACGGCACCGCCCAGTACCGCCTGCGCCTCTGGGACGCCGCTGCCGGCGACTTCGAGCGCGCCGCCGGGATGGCCCCCACGGGTCCGCAGTGCACGATCCGGCTCAACTGGGCCTGGTCGCTGGAGGCAGGAGCCGACGAGCTGCTGGCGGCAGAGGACGTCCCCGGGGCGATGGTGCGGCTGCAGCAGGCGCAGCTCGTGCTCTCCACCGCACCCTGTCCCGGCCAGCTCTCCCCCGCCGACGACGCCGGCTCGCCCCCAGGCACCCTGGAAGACCAGTGGAACGACACGCGCCAGCGCCTTGAGGACAAGACCGACGGCACCCCGCCCGTCGAAGCCAACCCCGAAGACTCCCCCGATCCGAGCGAGTCCCAGCTCGCCGACCGCGAGCGCCAAGCCCAAGAGCAGCGCCAGCAGGTGATCGACGAGGGCACCAACGCGGAGTCGAACGAGGGGCAGAAGACGTGGTGACCGCCCTCATGCCGTTTACCAGAACCCAACCCACAGATAGGAGCGACACATGTCGACCATGAGCACCCAGGTCAGACGGACATCGGCCGCGCTGATGACCGCGCTGGCCGTCTTCCTGACGTCCATCCTCATCGCGCTGCCCGCGCACGCGGAAACCCTCATCTCCGACCAGCAGAGCGCAGCGAAGGGCGCCGACTGGCTGAAGAAGCAGTACGACGCCGGAGCCTTCACACCGAAGAGCGACACCGGGGTATTCGCCGACGGGATCATCGCGCTGTCCGCGGCACAGCTGCACCGCTCGACGATCGACAACATGCTCGCCGACCTGCGGAAGCCCGACGTCGGCCCCGCCTGGGTGAAGGCCGGAGCCGACGGCGGGGCCGACCGGCTCGCCAAGATCATCCTCACCGCCGACGCCGCCGGCGTCGCCGACCCCGCACGGTTCTTCGGGAAGGACCGCGACCTCGTCAAGGAGCTGATCGCTCTCGTCAAGGGCAGGAAGGTCACGCAGGCCTGGGGCGGGTATCTGACCGTGATCGCGCTCGGCCGCCTCGGCAGGCTGGACGACCTCTCCAGCGCTGACATGACCTACCTGATGGGCCGGATGATCGTCGCACAGGACGGCGGCTTCGGCTTCGGCACCAACCCGGCGAAGGGCGACGCCGACTACACCGGCATCGGCATCTCGGCCATGAACATCCTTGCCACGAAGGGCCCGGCCGGCGTCAAATCCCAGGCGCAGGCGCGGCTGACAAGCGCCATCGGCTGGACGAAGAACGAGGCGAACCGCAAGCGCGACGCAGGCGACGACTACTACTGGGCCACGTACTCTTCGGCGAACTCGACCGGCGTCGTCGCCTCCGCGCTGGCCGAGGCGGGCGAGAACACCGAGTCTCCGCGGCGCTCGCTGAAGCGTCAGCAGGCCGCGACGTCGTCGAAGGCCGCCTGGTCCAAGAAGCACATGGGGACGACCGACGATGTGCGCGCCACCACGCAGGCGATCTTCGGCGTCGTCGGCAAGGGCTACGCCACGGCTGAGTTCGGGTCGCTCACGACGAAGACGCCGACGATCTCCGGCACGGTCAAGGTCGGCAAGAAGCTCACCGCGAAGCCCGGCACCTGGTCGCCCAAGCCTGCATTCAGCTACCAGTGGTACCGCAGCGGGAAGAAGATCTCCAAGGCCACCACCTCCACCTACACCCTCACCGCCTCCGACAAAGGCAAGACCATCACCGTGAAGGTGACGGGAAAGAAGTCCGGCTACGGAACGGTGTCGAAGACGTCCAAGAAGACCACCACGGTCAAGGCCGGCACCTTCACCACGAAGACGCCCACGATCTCCGGCACGGTCAAGGTCGGCAAGAAGCTCACCGCGAAGCCCGGCACCTGGTCGCCCAAGCCTGCATTCAGCTACCAGTGGTACCGCAGCGGGAAGAAGATCTCCCAGGCCACAAAGTCGACCTACACCCTCACCGCCTCCGACAAAGGCAAGACCATTACCGTGAAGGTGACGGGAAAGAAGTCCGGCTACACCACGGCGTCGAAGACCTCCAAGGCCACCAAGAAGGCGAAGTAGCCGCATGAGAATCCTCGCGCTCCTTCTCGCGCTCGCACTGGGACTCGTCCCGGCCTCCGCGCGCGCCGACGGCGGCACCCAGATCGGCGACTGCCTGGCCTCCGGCAAGGTGTGGCTGCTCGTCACGACCGAGACGGGCGAGGCGCTCGCCAACCAGTGCGTCGGCACACCCGGCACCGGCGAGGAGGCGCTGGCCGCGGGCGGGATGGAGATCCAGTTCGGCACGGGGCGACTCGTCTGCACGCTGTCGGAGCACCCGGCGCAGTGTCCGCGGACGTTCACGGGCGCGTACTGGGCCTACTACCACGGAGGGCCCGGCGCGGAGTACGTCTACTCCGACCTCGGCGCCAGCCAGTTCCAGCCGAAGCCCGGCAGCATCGAGGCGTGGTGCTACACGACGGCGGAGAAGGACTGCGCTCCCCCGCACCTGCGGATCGTCCAGGGCGGCGCGGAGGTGGCCACGCCCTCCGGCGCAGAGACCGTCGACCTGCCCGTGACGACCAACCTGAGGGTCGAGGTGCCCAGCGCCACCCCCTGGGGGGTCATCGTCACGGTCGCGGTCATCGTCGTCGCGTTCGCCGGGCTCGTCGTCTGGCAGCGGACCCGCCGCCGGAGCGGCGGAGAGATCGGCGGCCGTTGACCGTCGGTTTGATAGGGTGCGGATAGCTCGCGCGAGGGGAACCTGGTGAGATTCCAGGGCTGACCCGCAACCGTGAACGCCCTTCTCAGGGCCTAGCCGGAGCACCGAACGCGGCAGACCTTTCAACCCGTCGAGGTCTACGGGAGGGCAGGGCCGAACGGGCATTTCGGACCATCCTTTCGTGGTCCGATAGCCGAGAGGTGCCCCATGCTCCGCCGGATCCTTCTCCCGTTGCTCGGCGCGCTCGCGCTCGCGCTGGCCCTGACCGCCATCGTCTCGCCGCTGGCCGCGCACGCCGAGGACGACAACGCCGTCGGCGCCTGCCTCGGCGCCGACAAGGTGTGGCTGCTCGTCGTCACCGACACCGACGAGGTGCTCGCCAACGAATGCGTCGACACCCCCGCCACCGGCACCGACGCGCTCGTCGCCGCCGGCCTCGAGCTGGGCCGCGACGGCTCCAACTTCCTCTGCTCCATCGGCGGCCACCCGGCCACGTGCCCGGCCACCTTCAACGGCCAGTACTGGAACTACTACCAGGGCGCTGCAGGCACCGAGTACGTCTACGCGCAGACCGGCGCCGACGAGAACAAGCCGAAGCCCGGCACGATCGAGGCCTGGTGCTACAACAAGGCCGACGAGGAGGGCTGCACCCCGCCGTACCTGAAGATCGTCAAGGACGGCGCCGAGGTCGCGGCCCCCGAGGGCATCACGGTCCAGGACCTGGCCGTGACCGGCGCGGCCGCGGCCCCCACCTCGTCCCCGACGGCGACCGACACCCCCACCACCGCCCCCGCCGAGCAGCCCGCAGACAACGCCAACTCGCGGACGCTGCCGATCGTCCTCGGCATCGTGATCCTGGGAGCGGTCGCCGTCGCGGTGTTCGTCGGACGGAAGAGGTCCGGCAAGGGCGGCGCCGTCGGCGGCCGCTGACGCCTCCCGTACCCCCGTCCATGCCCCGCCTCCTGCCCAGGGTCGCCGTCGTCGACGGCGCGCCCGAGGCCTCAGCCCCCGCGGCAGAACAGCCGCGGGGGCTGAGGTTCGTGCACCCCTGGGCGTGGTGGGCGTGGGCGCTGAGCGCCAGCGCGGCGGTGAGCCTCACCGCGAACCCGCTCGTCATCGGGCTGATCGCGGCCGCGATGGTCGCCGTCGTCGTCCTCCGGCGGCCGGACACCCCGTGGGCGCGCTCGCTCAAGGTCTACCTCTTCCTCGCGCTGTTCATCGTCGTCATGCGGATGTTCTTCCAGATCACCATCGGCGGCACGCGCACCGGGGAGGTGCTCTTCACCCTCCCCTCCGTCCAGCTCCCCGCGTGGGCGGCGGGGATCCGGCTCGGCGGCCCGGTGACGGTCGACGGGTTCATGTTCGCGCTCTTCGACGCCATCCGGCTCGCGGCGATGCTGCTCTGCGTGGGCGCTGCCAACTCCCTGGCCAACCCGCGCACGGCGCTGAAGTCCGTGCCCGCCGGCCTCCGCGACATCTCGACGGCGGTGGTCATCGCGCTGTCGCTGATCCCCCAGCTGATCGGGTCGCTGCACCGCGTGCGGCGCGGTCAGCGGCTCCGGGGCGGCCGACGGCGCGGGCTCGCCGCGGTGCCCGCGACGCTCATTCCCGTGATCGAGGACAGCGTCGAGTCCTCGCTCCAGTTGGCGACGTCGATGGAGGCCCGCGGCTACGGCCGGACGCGCGTGCCGAACGAGCGCCGTCGTGGCACCTGGCCGCTGCTCGGCGCGCTGCTCTGCGTCACGCTCGGCATCTACGTGCTGCTCGGCGTCCCCGCCCGGATGAACGGCATGCTGGGCCTCCGCGGGCCGGCCGTCCTCGCCGTCGCCCTCGTCGGCCTGGGGATCGCGCTGACGGCGTGGGGCATGCGCTCCTCCGGCCGACAGCTGGGCGTCACCCGGTACCGGCCCGCGCCGTGGGACGGGCCCGAGTACGTCACGGTGGCGTGCGGCTTGGCCGGCCTCGCGGTCGTCTTCTTCCTCGCCTCGGAGTTCGGCTCGCCGGAGCTCCTGAACCCGCCCGTGACGCCGTTCCGGCCCCCCGTCCTCCCCCCGCTCGCCCTGGTCAGCGCGCTGTTCTTCGCGCTCCCGGGGGTTGCCACCCCTCCCTCCAGGACCGCTGAATGATCGAGTTCGACAACGTCACCATCACGCAGCCCGACGCCGCCCGGCCGGTCCTGCGCGGGGTCACCGGCACCATCCGCGAGTCCGATCTGTGCGTCGTCGTCGGCCGCACCGGCTCCGGCAAGTCGACGCTGCTGGGCGCGATCAACGCCCTCATCCCCACGACGACCGGGGCGACGATGTCCGGGCGGATCCGCGTCGCGGGCCGCGACATCACGGGGGTTCGGCCGCGCGAACTCGCCGACCTGGTCGGCTTCGTGGGCCAGAATCCGGTGGCGGGGTTCGTGACCGACGTCGTCGAGGACGAGGTCGCCTACGGCATGGAGCAGCTCGGGCTCGCGCCGTCGACCATGCGCAAGCGCGTCGAGGAGACCCTCGACCTCATGGGCATCGCCGAGCTGCGTCGTCGCGCGCTCGTCGAGCTCTCGGGCGGGCAGCAGCAGCGCGTGGCGATCGCCGCCGTCCTCGCGGCCCAGCCGCGGGTGCTCGTCCTGGACGAGCCCACCTCCGCGCTGGACCCGAACGCCGCGCAGGACGTGCTGTCGGCCATCAACACGCTGGTCTACGACGTCGGCCTGACCGTGGTGCTCGCCGAGCACCGCCTCGAGCGCGTGATGCACACCGCGGACTCCGCGCTGTGGCTGCCCGGCGACGGCTCGGCCGTGTTCGGCGCGACCGCCGACGTGCTGGCCCAGGCGGACGTCCAGCCACCCCTCGTCGAGCTGTCCGGCGTGCTGGGCTGGCCGACGGTGGCGACCAGCGTCCGCGACGCGCGCCGCAAGGTGCACGAGGAGGGCCCAGAGGTCGTGCTGCCGGACCTGCCTGAGGACACCGTCGCGTGGAGCGACGCCGGGCTGACCAGGGTCGCGGAGGCCCGCGACCTCGCCGTCGACTACGGCCGCCTGCGCGCCGTCGGCGCCACCCTCGACCTGCACGCGGGCACCGTGGTGGCGCTGATGGGCCGCAACGGCTCGGGCAAGTCGTCGCTGATGTGGGCCCTCCAAGGCGCCGTGGCCAGCACCGGCACCCTGACCATCGACGGCGCGGACCCGCGACGGGTGAGCGACGCGGAGGCGCGCCGGCTGGTGTCGCTGGTGCCGCAGACGCCGTCGGACCTGCTGTATCTGCCGAGCGTCGGCGAGGAGCTGCGCCAGGCGGACCGGGAATCCCACGCCGTCGAGGGCACGACGCGCTCGATCCTGTCCCGCCTCGGCGCGGACCTCCCGGACGACCGCAACCCGCGCGACCTGTCCGAGGGCCAGCGGCTCGCGCTGGTGCTGGCGATCCAGCTCGCCGCGCGCCCCACGGTCATCTGCCTCGACGAGCCGACGCGCGGCCTCGATTACCAGATGAAGCACGAGCTGGCGCGCATCGTGCGCCAACTGGCCGACGAGGGCGCCTGCGTGGTGATCGCCACGCACGACGTCGAGTTCACCGCCCAGGCCACGGACCGCTGCGTCGTCCTAGCCGACGGCGACGTCGTCGCGGACGGCCCCACCCGGGTCGTGTGCTGCGCCTCCCCCGGCTTCTCCCCGCAGGTCGCGAAGGTGTTCCACCCGCACGACGTACTGACGGTCGCCGAGGTCGCGGCGGCCCTCACCGCCCAGGGGCTGAAATGAACCCGCGAGACCTCGAGCCGGCCGTACCGCCGCGTGAGCCGGTCCGAGAACCGCTCCTTGAGCCGGTCCCCGGCGCGAAGCGCCCGGACCGTGTCGAAACGAATGGACCCGACCCCGAACCGCTCGTTGAGCCGGGCCGCAAGGCGAAGCCGCGCGTCCGTGTCGAAACGAATGGACCCGACCCCAGCAGGCAACGCATGGACTGGACCTCCGGTCTCATGCTCGGGCTCGCGGTCGTCGTCGCGTTCCTGTCGTTCTTCTGGCCGTTGCTGGTGGCGCCGTCGGCGGCGCTGGACGGCAACGCGTTGGCGCCGTTCATCTTCGCGGTGCTGCTGCCGATCGTGATCGGCATCGTCGTGTCCCAGCTCAGCAGGGGCACGATCGACCCGAAGACGTTGGCGATGCTCGGCGTGCTCTCCGCGCTGGGCGCGCTGTCGCGGCCGTTGGGCGCGGGCACGGCCGGTATCGAGTTCGTCTTCATCCCGCTGATCCTCGGCGGGCGGGTGTTCGGGCCGACGTTCGGTTTCCTGCTCGGCAGCACGACGTTGATGACGTCGTCGCTGCTGACCGGCGGCGTGGGACCGTGGCTGCCCTTCCAGATGATGGCGGCGTCGTTCGTCGGAATGGGCGCGGGGTGCCTGCCCGGCGGCCATCGGGCCGGGCCCAGGTCCCGGCCGGCGCACGGCAGCTGGGCGGAGATCGCGCTGCTCGGCGCCTACGGCGCGGTGGCCACGACGCTCTACGGAGCGCTGGTCGACATGTCGTTCTGGCCGTTCAACCTCGGGCTCGCGACGGAGCTGAGCTACGTCGCCGGCGCTCCGATCCTGGAGAATCTGCACCGCTTCCTGCTGTGGAACGCGGCGACGGCGATGGGCTGGAATCTCGGCCGGTCGATCACGACGATCGTGACGCTCGCCATCGTCGGCCGCCCGCTCCTGCGAATCCTCCGCCGCACCAACCGCCGCGCCACCTTCGCCCCCGGCTGAGGACGGGACTGTCGGCACCTCGGGCTTCAGCACTGAGCGTGCCAGGGGTTCGGCTTCTCCGGTGCTGGTGTCGTGTGGGGGCATGGGCCGACGCCGTCGCGTGGGCAGACGGGTCCCTTGCTGGTGGGGGTTGGCGGCCGGTCGGGTTCGTGGAGGGTGATGTCGGCGAGCACGAACCGACGATGCTGCCTCGGTCTCCGGGCGGGATCGACGTGTCGGGGTGGGGTGAACCACGGCCTCCCCGTCTCTTCATCGAGATGAACTTGCCATTGCGAGTGCTCGGACTGTCCGGGGTCTGGTTCGACGAGGCGATGGTGCCAGGGGCAGAGGAGGACGCCGTTCGAGAGCTTGGTTTCGCCGCCGTGGTGCCAGGGGATGATGTGGTGTCCTTCACACGCGGCCGCAGGCGCGTCGCAGTGGGGGAATGCGCAGCCCTGGTCGCGGATCGTGAGTGCGGTGCGGAGGCCTTTGGCGAACAATCTCTGGGAGCGGCCGATGTCGAGGATCTCTGACTTCGCTCCGAGGACGATGGGGATGATGTCGGCGTCGCAGGCCAGCCGGCGGGCCTCACCTGCCGATACCGGCAGCCCGCCGTCCACGACGGCGGCGGGTCCCACGCCTTCGGTGAGTGTGGTCAGCGGGATGGTGATCTTCACCTGGGGCCGGTCCATCCCGTGCGCGGGCACGGTCCCGGCGTCGGCGGCGAGTTGGGTGAGGAGGACGAGCGCGTCCGCGCGTCGCGCTTCGGGGCCGGGCAGTTCGTTGGTGTCTCGGTAGGACGAGAGTGGTGGCATCAACGCCTCGACCTGCGCGGCCAGCAGTGCACCATCAGCGACCGGGAGGCGTCCGGTGATCGTCATCGAGCCGTGATAGTCGGGGCGGAGCTTCAGGAACCTGCCGTTCCGGGCTAGGCGTTCCTCCCGGGTCAGCCGGTCTGCCTCTGCCTGTTCGGCTCCGACGGGGTCGATGACCTCGGCCATCCGCGACGCCAATGTGCGTAGCTCGGACGGGCCGAGGGCGTCGGCGTAGCCGAGAGCAGTGGCCTGGGCGGTGTCGAGATCACTACGGGTCAGCGTGTAGGGGAGTTTCTTCAGCCCTGCGACGATGGCCTCGGCCTGCGCCAACGACACGACCCCATCCGACAGGGCCCGTCCCACCAGACCGAACCGGTCTTCGAGGTCGAGGGCGAATTTCAGCGCCGCGGTGGCCTGTGCGGTGGTGGTGCGCGTCGATGCCTTCTCCCGGTCCAACACGCTGCCCGCACCCAACGCCCAGGCTTCCTGTAACAGTTGAAGGCGGAGTCCGGTGAGTTGGTCGAGGTGTTCCTCGACCGCGATCAGCAGTTCGTCCAACTCCTGGTGAGGGTTCTCGACCGTGGTGAGCGTGTGGCTAGTTTCCCAGGCGGCGGCGAGGTACCGCTGTCCTAGATCCCGAACCATCTGATCGCTCATGAGTTCTATTATAGAGGCGCATGTTCAATTCAGGAAGAGCTCTTACGATAACAAGTACCCGATTCTAGTAACGATTAGGTAACGCCGATGGCGTCCACAAAGAAGCGGCCGAGCGGCTCACCTCGCATCATTCGTGACCCGACTACGAGCCGACGGGCGAGTTCACGAACAGAGGCCAACAAGTCGATCGGCGCGAGCGTGAGGTCAAGGGCATGCGCGACGAGCCGAATCCCCGACCCGCAGACGACGTGCTCGTGAGCGTCAGCGTTGCCCTTCGCGTAGACGAGATGCCCGGAGTCGAGCCCCAAGACAGTGCAGTAGGCAAGCAGTTGGTAGAGGTCTGCGTTGGGGAAGCCACTGGGCTTCTCCGCCTTGTACTTGGCATCCGCCACGATGACCGGTCGGTCATCAACGAGCCAGACGAAGTCCAGCTTCATCCGCACCTGTTCGGCCTCATCGAGGTAGGTGTCATACCGGCGCGTGCGGCCGCCGTAGGGCTTCAGGGCCTCGGCCAGAGCCACAACGACGAAGTCCTCGAAGATCGTCGCCATGTTGAACAGGTAGCCAGTGACGAGAAGGCCGCCAACTCGCTGCTCAAAGGAACGGCCCTTCAAAATCAGCTCCGCCAGCTCCAGAGCCGGCTGGTAGCGCACGTTCAGGCGGGTCGGCGCCCAAGTCGGCAGCACACCCGCCGTCGGCAGCGCCACGTCGACGAACTGCGTGCGCACGCGTTGCAGCGCAGCGCGATGACGCGAGCCTAGTCCGGGCGTCCGAAGGAGCCTCACGACAGCCGCAAGCAGCAGCTGGTTCTCCGGGATGTCCACGGTGAACTCGTCATAGCGAACCTCCAACGGAAGGTTCCGGCCCCAGCGCCGACGAAGCTGATCGGCCTCACGAATGCGCCCACGTAGCACCGGCAGAGACTCCTCGGTCACCTGGTAGCCCTTCAATAGGCCCTGACCTACTGCTGCCCTCGTCAGGCGTAGGAAAGCATCCGCGAGCGCCTCCGAGAGGTTCGAATCTGCTTCCAGGCACACGCGATCGTCACGCCAGAACGTGGGGTTCCGCGCGTAGCCCATGAGGAATACGAGCCGGTTCATCTCGACCTTCGGCTCGATGACTATCTGCTGCCCTCCGACGTTCACGACGCCGATGTGCTTCAGCGCGGACGCCTCCCACCAATTGGCACGTTCTGTTCGCACCACCTGGACGATCCGGGAGGCCGCGAGCGCGTCCGCTACATCGGGAGGCAGATGGACGAGCCTCGCCGCGTCTCCCTCACGCAAGATCAGCGGGCTGCTCATCGGCCATCTCCTGGGACGCGGTGAACTGTGCCTCCACCCGCGATCGGATCGTCGCCAAGCCATAGCGGAGATGGACGTCCACCCCGTCGCCGTAGTGGTGCTCCTCCAGCAGCGGCAGAATCGCCGTCCGCCACGCACGCTCGAGTCCCTGCTCCGAGTGCACCGCCGCACGCATGAAGTAAGACGGCCCGATCTTGAAATCAGGGTCATCGATGCGCCGGTTGAGTTCGTCGAGAAGGTCTGCGACACCGAGGTCACGCTCGGTAGACCGCAACCAACGTCGAAGCACATCGCGGGTGGGCACCTCCGATGGGTGCAGAGGGACGAAGGCGAACCGACGGCGCATGGCGGCATCAACCAAGGCGATCGATCGGTCGGCAGTGTTCATCGTCCCGACGATGAAGACGTTCTCGGGTAGCGAGAACCCAACATCGTCGCCAGTGGCATAGAGCAGGTCGACCTGCTGGTCGCGGTACTCGAGAAGGAAGTACAGCTCGCCGAAGATCTTCGCGAGGTTGCCACGGTTGATCTCGTCGATGATCAGCACGTAGGGAACCGACGGGTTGTCGCGGGCAGCATCCACGATCTTGCGCAACGGACCCGGCCTCAACGCGAAGCCCCCGGCCTCCACCGGGCGGTATCCCTCGAAGAAGTCCTCGTACGAGTAGGCCGGATGGAACTGGACCAGCCTGACGTTGTCCCCCGCGACATGCGTCGCGAGGGCCTGAGCAATGTAGGTCTTCCCTGTACCCGGGGGACCGTAGAAGATCAGCTGAGGGCGGTCGCGCAACAACTCGATGCACTCGTCCAGCCAGCCCTGGTCCACGTGAAGCTTGTAAGCCAACTCCCGCGTCGCGTCGACAAGGCGCAGTTCCGGCCGCGCGGCAAGCGCCGCGGGCATCAATGAGCCAGGCTCCGCCTCCGGGATGGCCGCGGACGCGAGGAGCCTCTCCAACGAGCCCAGCTGCTGGGTCATCTCAACGACGTCGTACTGGACCTGGAGCCGAGCCTTGACTTCGCCCGGCAGGTCACTGTAGTCAATGCCGCCGCCTACCCACTCCACCGGACGGCGCAGGTTCGACAACCCATTCGCTGACTTCAGGCACTCCGCCGAACCGGTGATAACGCCGAGGTATAGGTGGCCCTGGGTGGTGGTGCACACGACATCGCCGATCTGCATGCGCGACAAAAAGGCATGGAACTCATCGAGCTTCGCCGCCTTTGCGGCATAGGACGTCTGGGAGTAGTCGTCGTTGACGATATCGCGGAGCTCGGACCGCCCGATGCCCGGATCGACCTCACGCAACTTGGCTGCCCTGAGTGACGTGAACCCGTCGACGCGCCAGGTCGGGATAAGGTCATGGCCATCGACCGACGCTCCCCGCACCAGCCATGCTCGCTTCGGCAGCGGCACCAGGACCCCGGCGTCCTCGAGAAACGCGCGAAAGTCCTCGGTTCGGACGTGTTGCGCCTCACTCGCCACGCCCGAAGCGTCGAACTCCACGCCCTCGGCCTCGAGGGCCTCCCGCTGCGTCACATCGCGGTCATCACTCCACATGAACCCGGCAACAGGCCGCCCGTTCTTCCCGATGACACGGTGGGCTCCGTCGACTTTCGTCGCGTTCATGGCCGTGCCGACAGTCTGCGGGTTGGTGTTGGCGATCGCGGCAAGGTCTGAGTAGCTGGTCCACTGTCCGGGTTCGATGAACTCTAGGGCCGCCTCAAGCGTGGCTAGGTAATGCTGCTGGTCAGCAGTTCCTCGCCGCGCGTTGAGGACTTGACGGTAGGCCTGTGTCGCCTCCTCCTCAAGCCCCGCCCCGTCGGGATGGGTTGACAGCGCGCGCCTCCCCGCTTCCGTGAGGACCCATCCAGCGGACGTCTTGTCGATCCACCCTGCAGCGCGCATGTCGGTGCTGCTCCATGCGAGGTGATTCTCCCAACGCGGCTGCTTCCCACCCTCGTCGTAGGGTGCCAACTCGTAGGGGGTGAGCTCAACCGCATCGGCGACCCGCCGCATGACTTCGGCGCGTCTCAGCGCACCCCCAGCACCGTCGAGCACCTGCAACGCCGCACGGATCAACAACTCGCGCCGCACCGGTTCGATTGTCGGATCAGTCATCACGGTTCTCCTTGCCCACAGGTCTCGGACACCTTGCTACCAGAGGCAATCGACAACTCGTCGCCGAACGACACATCAGAGCTCCCAAAGGGCAGAAATCGGAAGACCCCAAAGGCGATCGCCGAACCGTAGCGACTGCCCGCTCATTCCGAGGACCACGCCACCCGCGAACCGGTCGCCCAGCTTCTCTCTCAGGAACTTCAGTCCGCTGAAATGCTCCGGCTTGTAGGTGGCCGAGGACTTCACCTCGACCGCGAGAACGCGACCGTCCTCGAGTTCAAGCACCAGGTCCACCTCGACGCCGGCCCTATCCCTGAAGTGAAAGAGCTCGAACTCGACCTCACTCCAGCCCTGCTGCTTGAGCAGCTCCCCTGCCACAAAGGCCTCCACGACCCCGCCGATCCGGGTCGAGGCGAACGACTCCAGCTGCGCCGACGAGGTCCTTGTCAGGCGCATCGTCAACGCGGAATCGGAGACGAACGCCTTCGGGCGGCCGATCTCACGGCGCGTTAGGTTCGGCGTCCACGGACGCAACAGGTCAATGAGGTAGGTCGACTCCAGCGCGTCGAGATAGGTCGTGATCGAGTTCTGCGGGATTCCCGCCTGGTCCGAGAGACGAGCCTTGACCAGCTCTCCAGCCTGGTTGCCCGCGAGCAACGCGGCGATCGTCCGGATCCGCGCCGCTTGGCCGCCGCCCGGCAGCGACGGCGCATCGCGCTCCAGGATCCGCTCCAGATAGCCGTCCAGCAACATCGAGCGCATGCGCCCCTCGGCCCTCTGGGCATCGGGGAATCCGCCGACGGCGAGGGCCCGAACGTAGTCGGCCCGGCTCCACTCTGACCGCACGCGATCGAGTTGGCCCGGGGCCGCCAGCACCCGTGCCACGAAGTCATCTGGCCGACCAGCAATCTCTCCCTGACTCAGCCCGCGGAGCCGGAGCGTGACCGCACGGCCAGCGAGGCTGTCGGTCTCGCCTTTCACCCTCAGGAGGTTCGCCGAGCCCGTGAGCAAGAACCGCCCTGGCCTCCGATCCCGATCGACCGACGCCTTGATGCTGCGCAGCAAAGCCGGCTGAAGCTGGAGTTCGTCGATCACGAGCGTGCCCTGCGGCCACTGATCGACGAAGCCCGTCGGATCGTCTTGCGCGGCTCCCCGAGTCGCGACATCGTCCAGCGTCACCTGGCGTGCGTCGGAACCTTCTGTGAGCAGGGCCGCGAGCGTGCTCTTTCCCACTTGCCGGGCGCCCTGGATGACGACGACCGGGAAGGTGCGTAGCGCTTCCCGCCCGACCCCGAGGAGATGTCTGTCGAACAGAGCCATGGCCTCATCCTACGCGAATCTCGTAGGTTTGCAGATCGTTTTTCGTAGGTTTGCCGTCTTCAATTCGTAGATTTGCCGAGCCCGATTCGTAGGTTTGTCAGCGGATCAGGCGGGCGGTGAGGACTCCGTCGATGCCGAGGATGCGGTCGAGCAGGGCCTCGGAGACGTCGCCCTCCACGTCGACCAGGGTGTAAGCCAGCTCGCCTCGCGACTTGTTCAGCAGGTCCTCGATGTTGTGGCCCGCCTCGGCGAGCAGCGTCGAGATCTGGCCGACCATGTTCGGCACGTTGGAGTTCACGATCGCGATCCGCGTGCCGCCGTTCCTGGCGAGCACCGCCTCGGGGAAGTTCACCGAGTTCGAGATGTTCCCGTGCTCCAAGTACTCGCGCAGCTCGATGGCGGCCATGCGGGCGGAGTTCTCCTCGGCCTCGTGCGTCGACGCGCCCAGGTGCGGCAGCGTGACCGCGCGCGGGCGGGTGTTCAGCTCGGGCACCGGGAAGTCGCAAACGTAACCGCGCAGCCGCTCGGTCTCCAGGGCCTCCACCACGGCGTCGAGGTCGACGATGGGCGCGCGGGCGAAGTTCACCAGGACGGCGGACTTCTTCATCAGCGCGAACTGATCCCTGCCGATCAGGCCGCGGGTGGCGTCGATCAGCGGCACGTGGACGGTGAGGATGTCGGCGCGCTTCAGCAGCTGGTCGAGGTTGGTGACGTGCTCGACGCGGCTCGACAGCTTCCACGCGTGCTTGACGGTGACGCCGGGGTCGTAGCCCATCACCTTCATGCCCAGGCCGATGGCCGCATTGGCCACCTCGACGCCGATCGCGCCCAGGCCGATCACGCCCAACGTCCGGCCGGGCAGCTCGAAGCCCGCGAACTGCTTCTTGTTCGCCTCGACGGCCTTGTCCATCGACGCGGCGTCGCCGCGCAGCCGGTGGGCGTAGGCAGCGGCGTCGACGATGTTGCGCGCGGCCAGGAAGATGGCCGCGATGACCAGCTCCTTCACCGCGTTCGCGTTGGACCCGGGCGTGTTGAACACGGGGATGCCGCGGGCCGAGTAGTCGGCGACGGGGATGTTGTTGGTGCCGGCGCCGGCGCGCGCGACGGCCTTGACCGACGGCGGGATGTCGATCCCGTGCAGGTTCGCCGAGCGCAGGATCAGCGCGTCGGGCTCCTCGACGTGGCCGCCGACGTCGTACAGCTCCTTGGGCAGCTGGCTCAGCCCGGCCTGGCTGATCGCGTTGAGCGTCCGGATCTTGAAGACCATCGACTACCCGTTCCGCTTCTCGAAGTCGGCCATGAAGTCGATCAGGTCGTGGACGCCCTCGATCGGCATCGCGTTGTAGATGCTCGCGCGCATGCCGCCGACCGAGCGGTGGCCCGCAAGGTTGGTCAGCCCGGCCTCCGCGGCCTCGGCGACGAAGGTCTTGTCCAGCGCCGGGTCGGCGATGAGGAACGGCACGTTCATCCACGACCGCGCGTGCGGCGCGACGGGGTTCGAGTAGTAAGCGGACGCGTCGATGAAGCCGTACAGCTCCGCGGCCTTCTGCTCGTTGCGCGCGGCCATCGCGCTCAGCCCGCCCAGGTCGCTGATCCACTCGAGGATCTGGCCCAGCAGGTAGATGCTGAACGTCGGCGGGGTGTTGAGCATGGAGTCGCTCGCGGCCATCTGCGCGTAGTCGAGCACCGACGGGGTGGTGGCGCGGGCCGTGCCGACCAGGTCGTCGCGCACGATCACCACGCACAGGCCGGACGGCCCCATGTTCTTCTGCGCGCCGGCGTAGATCAGGCCGAAGCGGGAGACGTCGATGGGCCTGGACAGGATCGTCGAAGAGAAGTCGGCCACCAGCGGGACCTCGCCGGTCTCCGGGACGTAGTCGAACTCCACGCCGCCGATGGTCTCGTTCGGCGTGTAGTGCAGGTAGGCGGCGCCGGGGTCGACGGCGTAACTGCCGAGGGCGGGCACCGTCGTGTAGTTGGTGCCGGCCTCGTCGGCGAGGACGGAGACCTCGAGCCCCTGCCTCTTCGCGGCCTTGATCGCCTTCGCCGACCACTGCCCCGTGTTGAGGTAGCCGACGGCGTCGCCGGGCTGGGTGAGGTTCATCGGGATCGCGTCGAACTGCGCGCTCGCGCCGCCCTGAAGGAAAAGCACGCGGTAGTTGTCGGGCACACCGAGAAGTTCACGCAGCAGTTCCTCGGCGCGCGCCGCGCACGCCACGAAAGGCTTGCCGCGGTGCGACACCTCCATGACGGACATGCCGCCGCCCTGCCAGTTCAGGAGTTCGGACTGGGCGCGCTCCAACACGCTGGTCGGGAGCATCGCGGGACCGGGGGAAAAGTTCCAAACACGCACGACCCCTATTCTTGCACTCCCTGACCGATGCGCTCGACGGAGATCGCCAACGTGGCGTCGACGGTGCGCGCCAGCACCAGCGTCGCGGAGGCCTTGCCCTTGGGCCTCAGCTCGCGGCGCAGCGCCGCCGGGTCGACGTCGATGCCGCGCTTCTTGATCTCCAGCGTCCCCACGCCGCGCTCCGCGACCCAGCGCCGGAGGGCCTTCCGGTCGTAGTCGAGCACCTCGCGGACCTCGAAGCACGTGGCCAGCGGCGAGGACAACGGCTCGTCGGCGGACAGGTACGCGATGTGCGGGTCCAGCAGCCAGACGTCGCGCGCAGGCGCAAGCTCCTCGAACAGGCCCGCCCGGACGACCGCGCCGTCGGGCTCGATCAGGTATCGGCCCAGCGGCCGGACCGGCAGGCCGCCCCGTCCTGGCTGCCCGGCGCCGGCGAGGACGGCATCGAGCGACGCCTCGCCTCCGCCCGCCGACCCGGCATCGACGGGTCGGTGAATGATCGTCTCCCGATCCTCGCCCAGCACGACGGCGGCGGGCCCGGCAGGGAGGCGGTTCCACAGCGACGCCTCGACGACGTCGCGCGACTCGCTCACCCAGGCGGCCTGGACGTCGTCGGGGATGATCTCCTTCGGCACGCCGGGGCCGAGCTTCACGCAGACGAACCGGTCCGACGCCAGCTGCGCGAGCACGAAGTCCCACGACGGCGTGAAGTCCGCGACGTTCCAGGTGCGGCCGCGCGCGGTGCGCCGGGCCGGGTCGAGGAAGACCGCCGCGTGCTCCGGCACGACCGCGTCCTCCGCGAGTCCCACTCTGACTTCGGAACCTTTCGACGTAGCCACGGCGCTTCGCGCGTGCAGCTGGCTCAAGGAGCGGGACTCCCCAGAGTCGGCGCTTCGCGCATGCGGCTGGCGCAAGGAGCGGTCGACGAGCGCGAGGTTGTGGGCGGCGACCGCCGCGGTCTCCAGGTCGGCCTCCACGGCGACGACGCGCAGCCCCGCCTCCGCGAAGGCCATGGCGTCGGCCCCGATGCCGCAGCCGAGGTCCCAGACCTCGGTCACGCCCGCGTCGACGAGCCGTCGCGCGCGCCACCGGGCCACGGCGCGCCGGGTCGCCTGCTCCAGCCCTTCGCGGGTGAACAGCATCTCGTCGGCGCGCTCGAACTTCGCAGCCGCGCGGCGCCGCAGCACCGCCTGCCCGAGCGCCCAGGCGGCGTCGTCGGCCCCGAAGCGCCGCCGCAGCCGCTCCCCCGCGCCGAGCGACATCGGGTCGGCCTCCCGCATCGCCTCTGTCAGGGCCTCCCATCTCGGGTGCGAGAAGGGCACGTCACCCTCCTGCACTCAGCAACTCCGCGGCACACCCAATCCGCTCGTACGTCGTCAGCGCCCGACGGTCCAGGGTGACGAGGGTTCCTCCCGCCAGCCTCACCGTCTCGGCGATGAGCGCGTCGTAGACAGCACCGCCGGCGATTCCCAGGGCAGGAAGGCGGCGCGTGACAAGCCGCTGCAACTCCGCGCCGTCGAGGGTCAAAGGCTCCTCGCGGATCGCCCGCTCGATGAACTCCGCCGCGAGGTCGCGCGGCACACGATGCACGCCAGGAAGTCGCGTGAGCACGCTGTAGGTCTCAACTATGGTGTGAGCCGCAACTCGCGGACCCGCGGTCAGCTCGCGTCGTGCAGCCTCGTGCGCCTCGTGCCAGGACGATGCCGCCGCCACGAGTACGCCCGTGTCGACAGCCCTCACCGGCGCATCCGCTCCAGGGTCGCGCGCACCGTCTCGGCCGTCAGCTCCTCGATCGACTCCTCCGGCACAATCCTCGGAACTCCGTCGAGAGTCTCAAGATGCATGCCGACGCCCGTGACGTCGATGCTGATCCGTCCATCGAGAAACGCGATGTCGATCACCTGCCCAGGCCGTAGCTCCAGGGCGTCCCGAAACTCCTTCGGGATAACAACCCGTCCTCCCGCATCAATGGTTGTCAGCATGGGTCAAGGCTACCATTTGCCTACAAGAGCTCGCGGGTGTCCAACTCGACGACGCGGTCGCCCAGCGACTCGAGGAGCGCGTGGCGCTCGTCGCGGCGCTTGCGCTGCTCGATCGGATTCGGCACCGGGGCGGCGGCCAGAAGGCGCTTGGTGTACTCCTGCTGCGGGTTGAGCAGCACGTCCTCGCGCGTGCCCGCCTCCACGATCTTTCCGAACTGCATCACGACGACGCGGTGGGCCAGCGAGTCGATGACAGCGAGGTCGTGCGAGATGAAGAGACACGCGAAGCCGAACTGGACCTGGAGGTCCGTGAACATGGCGAGCACCGAGGCCTGGACGGAGACGTCGAGGGCCGACGTCGGCTCGTCCGCGATCAGCAGGTCGGGCTTCAGCGCCAACGCCCGCGCGATCGAGACGCGCTGGCGCTGGCCGCCGGAGAGCTCGTGCGGGTACCGGTTGTACGCCGACCGCGGCAGGTGCACCGCCTCGAGCAGCTCGTGCACGCGTGCCTCTCGCTCCTTCGGGGTGCCGATGCCGTGCACCGACAGCGGCTCGGAGATCACGTCGCCGATCGGGAACCGCGGATTCAGCGACGCCGCGGGGTCCTGGAAGATGACACCGATCCGCTTGCGGAGGCTCTTCAGTTCGGGGCCCTTGAGCGAGAGCAGATCCTGGTCGAGGACGCGCACCTGGCCCGACTCCGACGGGATCAGCCCCAGCAGCGCGCGACCGATCGTCGACTTGCCCGACCCCGACTCGCCCACCAGGCCGACGATCTCGCCGCGCTTGACGTCGAAGCTCACGTCGTCTACGGCGCGGAACGGCTTCTTGCCCTGCCGCCTGTACTCGACCACCAGGTTCTCCACCGACAGCGCCGTCTCCGCCCCCGCCGCGACCTCCTTCGGAGCCACACCGAACTGGCCGTGGCCATCACCCAGGTGCGGCACCGCCGCGAGCAGCTTCTGGGTGTACGGGTGCTGCGGGTTGATGAGCACCTCGTCCACCGTGCCGCGCTCGACGATGTTGCCCTTGAACATCACCGCGACGTTGTCTGCCATGTCGGCGACGACGCCCATGTTGTGCGTGATCAGCAGGATCCCGGTGTTCAGCTTGTCCTTCAGGGAGCGCAGCAGGTCGAGGATGTCGGCCTGCACCGTCACGTCGAGCGCGGTCGTCGGCTCGTCGGCGATGATCACCTCGGGGTCGCAGGCCAGGGCCATCGCGATGACGACGCGCTGGCGCATGCCGCCGGACAGCTCGTGCGGGTACTGCTTGACGCGGCGCTCGGGCGCCGGGATGCCGACGGCGGCCAGCAGGTCGATGGCGCGCTGCCACGCCTCGACGCCGAACGCGACGCCGTGCACCTCCATCGACTCGATCAACTGGTCGCCGATCTTGATGACCGGGTTGAGCGCCGTCATCGGCTCCTGGAACACCATGGCGACGCGGCGACCGCGGATGGCGCGCAGCGCGCGGCCGGACAGCTCGCCGACGACCTTGTCGCCGACGACGGTGCGGCCGCCGATCCTCGCGGTCTTCGGCAGCAGGCCGAGCGCGGTGGTCGCGGTCACGGACTTGCCGGATCCGGACTCGCCCACCAGCGCCATCACCTCGCCGGGTTCGACGGTCAGCGAGAGTCCCTTGACCGCGTGGACGGTGCCGAACTCGGTGCGGAACTTCACGTCGAGGTCGTCGAACTCGAGCGCGGCGTTCTCTCCGGTGAATGTCTTGGTCTCAGTCATGATCTGTACCTCAGTCCATCTGCTGACGGGGGTCGAACGCGTCGCGCAGGCCGTCGCCGATGAAGTTGACGCACAGCGAGATCACGAGGATGAACATGCCGGGGATCCAGAACAGCCAGGGGCGCGTGGTGAGCGCGTTCTGGTACTCCGAGATCAGGAGGCCGAGTGAGGTGTCGGGCGCCCGGACACCGAAGCCGAGGTACGACAGCGCGGTCTCGGTGAGGATCGCGGCCGAGATCAGCAGCGTCGCGTTGACCACGATGGTTCCCAGTGCGTTGGGCAGGATATGGCGGACGATGATGCGCGGGGCGGGCGTGCCCAGCGCACGGGCCGCCATCACGAACTCACGCTCGCGCAGCGACAGCACCTCGCCGCGCACCAGTCGAGCGAGGCCGGTCCAGGAGACGAGGCCGAGGACGATGGCCAAGAAGTAGATGTTGGCACCCACCATGCGGCCGAGGACGGCGGCCAGCACCAGGGTGGGGATGATGATGAACAGGTCGGTGACCCGCATCAGGAAGCCCTCGGCCAGGCCGCGGAAGTAGCCGGCGATCGCGCCGACGGCCGTTCCGATCGCCGTCGCGAGGAGGCCGACGACGAGGGCCACCATGATCGAGCGCTGCGCCCCGCGCATCACCAGCGAGAAGTAGTCCTTGCCGATGGTGTCCTGGCCGAAGGGGTGCTCGCCGGTGGCCGGGGGCCAGAGCTGAATCGTCGGGCGGGTGTCGTTCACGATCGGATGCGTGTCGAGATAGGAGTGCGGCCACCACCCCGGAATCGGCCCGACGCCGATGGAGGTGTAGGCCATCAGGATGACGATCGCCAGCACCACGAGGGACACCATGGCCGCCTTGTGTCGCACGAAGCGGCGAAGCACCAGCTGCCCCTGAGAGTAGGACTTGTCCGTGGTCGAGTCGACGATCTCCTCCTCGACGGAGAAGCCGGCCTGCGGTTGATTCTCGCTCATATTCAGGCTCCTAACGCGTGATCCGCGGGTCGAGGAAGGCGTAGGTGAGGTCCGCCAAGAGGTTCATCAGCACGGCGGCGGTGCCGGTCACGAGGAAGAAGGCCATCACGGGCGCCGGGTCCACGTTGCGCAGGCCGACGGCGAACATGTTGCCCATGCCCTGCCAGCCGAAGACTTGTTCCGTGATCACCGCACCACCGATCAGTCCCGCGAAGTCGAAGGCGACGATGGTGGCCAGCGGGATCAGGGAGTTGCGCAGCGCGTGCTTGGTGATCACCTTGCGTTCCGAGACGCCCTTGGACCGCGCGGTTCGGATGTAGTCCTGGTTCAACACGTCCAGCATCGAGGCCCGGGTGTAGCGGGTGTAGCCGGCGATCGAGATCAGCGTCAGCGCGATGGTGGGCAGCACCAGGTGGGTGAGCGCGTCGATCCAGCCACCCCAGAACGGGAAGGTGGCGTTCGGCGTCTGAGAGCCGATGGTGGGCATGGGGCGCGACTGGACCTTCAGATAGGCAGACCAGTTGCTGAGCATCAGATCGGAGAGCGCGATGGCCGAGGCGAGCAGCGCGGTGACGACGGTCGCCATGATCGCCTGCCGACGGGAGAAGCCGCCCCAGAAGTATCCGGAGAGAATGGCGATCGCGATCGCGATCGCGAGGCAGCCGACGATCAGCGCCAGGCTGGGCGACTTCATCAACGTGCCACGCAACAGCGCGTAGCCCACGATGCTGCCGACGACGGTGGTCGCCACCGCGTTGCGCACCCGCTTGTTGCCGAACCCCGACGTCATGGCCGTCACCAAAGCGCCGATGCCGACGACGGCGAGGACGTAGACAGGCAGGCCGATGGCGGGACGCCGGAACCAGGTGACGTAGTCGAAGTAGAAGAGGGCGGCGCCGACGACGACGGCGGCTCCGCCGAAGGTGTAGAGCCTGCGCTTCACGTCTCCGCCCAGGGCCGCTTGCAGCACGAAGCCGAAGAGAGCGGCCACGACGACCATCGTGGTCGGTTGTATCGCCGCTTCGACGATCCAGTTGTTGAACTCGATGGCGGCGTAGTGCTTGAGCAGAACAGCCAGCCAGAACACGGGGAGCGAGAAGAAGACGAAAGCCATCAGGGTGACGGCATAGTCGAAGCCGGAGTACTGCCGCACGGCGGTGAGGATGCCGAGCACCACACCGACGATGATCGCGAGGAACGTGGCGAACACCACCAACCGCAGCGTGGAGCCCGCAGCGATGACGGTGAGGTTGTTGACGGCTTGGCCCGTCCGGTCGACCCCCAGGTCGCACTGGCCGATCACGCACTTCGCGGCACCGGTGAGCCACGTCCAATATCGCTCGTACCAGGCCGTGTCCAGCCCCATGTTCGCGACCCGCTGGGCGATGAGGTTCTCGCGGTTCTTGTCATTCGACTCGCGCAGGTCCGACAGCGGGTCTCCCGAATTGATGACGAGGACGAAGAGGAGCAACGAGCCCAGCAACAGGATCATCAGCGATGTGCCGAGGCGCTTGAATATGTACTTGGTCACGGACATTCCTTGGGGTTGACGAGCCCGAGCGGCGATATGTCGCCACCTCGCGGACACAACGTGTGGACTATACACGGAGGGGCAGGCGGCCGATAGCCGCCTGCCCCTCGGTTAGTGAAGTTCCTTCAGATCCCGAAGACTACTTCTTGACCCACTGCGGAGCGTTCCAGGAGATGCCATCCTGGGTCGCCGTCGGGCGAACGTTGGCGATGGTCGCGTCGTGCGCGGCCACGCCGGGGTGCGCGTACAGCGGAATGCCGAACAGATCGTTCCAGAGCTCCTTCTCGATGATCTTGACCTGCTCCAGGTGGACGGCCGGATCGAGGGTCCCCGCCAGGGTCTTCCAGGCCTCGTCCACCGTCTTGTTCGCGTAGTCGGAGTTGTTCTGGTTGCCGTTGCTGGCGTAGATGTTCTGGCCGGAGGCGATCTGGCCGGAACCGGCCCACGCGAACAGCGCGACTTCCCAGTCACCGGCGGGGTGCACGGTGGCGAAGAAGTCGGGATCGTTGGCGTCGATCACGTTGAAGCCCGCGTCCTTGCAGGAGGCGGCGATGGCGGCGACGGTGGCGGTGCGGCGCTCGTTGCCCGAGCGGTAGCCGATCCGCACGTCGATCGGGGTCTTGACCCCGGAGTCCGCAACGAGCTGCTTCGACTTGTCGATGTCGACGGTGTCGTAGCGGCCGTCATAGGCGGCGTCGACGACAGCCTGGTAGTTCTCCTGGAAGGGGAACACCTCGCGGGCGTTCATCAGCACGGTGTCGGAGTTGATCGGCTTGATCAGGGTGTCGACGATCTGCTGACGCGGCACGCAGTAGGCGAAGGCTTCACGCAGCTGCGGGCCGGTCTCGTTGTTTCCGAAGACGTTGTTCTCGCGGAAGTTGAAGTCGAGGTGCTCCCAGGTGAGGGTGGAGTACTCGAGCACCTCGACCGAGGCGCCGATGGCCTTCAGCTGCGGCACGGTGTCGACGGTGGGCTGCGGGTTGATCACCTGCAGGTCGCCGTTCTGCAGCGCCTGCGCCATCTGGGCGTCCGCGATGAAGCGGAACACGAGGTCCTTGGTGCCCGCAGGGGTGCCCCAGTACTCGGGGTTGGCCTCGAGGGTCAGAGCGGTATCGGCCTGCCAGCCGCCGGCCTTCACCTTGTAGGGGCCGGACGACAGGGCGACCTCGTCGAGGTTCTCGGGAAGCTGGCCGGGGCTGTACAGCCAGCCCTCGTTCCAGAACTTCGCGACCTTCTTCACGGTGTCGGCGTCGCGGTCGAGGATCGCCTGAGCCAGCGCGTCGGGCTCGAGTCCGGACTGCTTGGCGGCGACGTGGGCAGGCAGCGTGCTGCCGACCATCAGCTTGTAGTCCGGGTTCATGTTGGCGTAGGTGATGGTGAACTCCTTGGAGCCGACCGCACCCTGCGGGCCCTCCGGCGCATCGGCGGCCAGCGAGTTGGACACGTGACCGAAGACGGCCGTGGCCTTGTCATCCTCGCCGTTGGCGAAGCCGGGGGCGATGAACTCGGGGTTCTGGGCCGCCCAGTCGAGCAGGTAGTCGTTGATGGTCACCGGGGTGCCATCGGACCACTTCGCGTCCGGGCTGATCGTGTACTTGACCGTCAGCGGATCCTCGGACGTGACCTCGAAGGAGCCGAACTCCTTGTTCTCGCAGATCGTGCCGTCGGTGCCGAAGTACACGAAGCTCGAGAACATGTGGGCGGCGATGACGCTGTTGTACGTCGAGTAGGTCTTCGCCAGGGTGGCGTTGTACCCGTTCCAGTTACCCGGGCCGGCGGTGAAGGTCACCTGCCCATCGGCGGTGGAGCTGATGCCGACGTCCTGCTGGCAGCCCTCGGGGCTGTCCCCGCCCGCGGGAGGCGCCGTCGTGTCGGTCGGCGCGGCGGTGCCGCCGGTGGGAGCGGTGGTGCCGGGCTCCTCCTCCGGGCTGGTGCAGGCGCCCAGCAGCAGGGCTCCCGCCAGCGCGAGGCCGAGGGCGGCCTTCGTTCGCCTGAGTTTCATTGGTTACTCCTTGTCGTGAGACGACGTTGCGTGGCCACAAAACGGCCAAGTGGTCAGCACGATAGCGAGCCCACGGAGTTTTGCGTTAGCAGGCTGCCCTAACGCCGCAAGATCGTTACGGAGTTGTTGCCGAAACCACGACAGTCGACACCGGAAGGCCGGAGTTCGCCGAGATGCCGAGGCCCGACGGCGCGAGACCCGCGCGGACGACCTCGCTGCCCACGGCCGCGATCATCGCGCCGTTGTCGGTGCAGAGCGCGGGCCGCGGACGGCGCAGCTCGATCCCGACGGCGTTCGCGCGCTCCTCGAGCAGCGTCCTCAGCCGCGAGTTCGCGGCCACTCCCCCGCCGAGCAGAATCGTGTCGACGCCGAGGTGCTGCGCGGCGTCGACCGTCTTGGCCGTCAGCACGTCGCACACGGCCTCCTGGAAGCTCGCGGCCACGTCGGCGACGGGCACGTCCAGGCCGTCGAGGCGCCGTCGCTCGACCCAGCGCGCGACCGACGTCTTGAGACCCGAGAACGAGAAGTCGAATCGGTGCTTTTCCCTGTCGTGCCGGGCGGTCAGGCCGCGCGGGAAGCGGATGGCCGTCGGGTCGCCCTCCTGGGCCGCCTTGTCGATCACCGGGCCGCCCGGGTAGGGCAGGCCGAGGATGCGGGCCACCTTGTCGTAGGCCTCGCCCGCGGCGTCGTCGATGGTGGCGCCGAGCTCCGTGATGTCGGTGGCGATGTCGCGCACGTGCAGCAGGGACGTGTGCCCGCCGCTGACGAGCAGCGCGAGCGCCGGCATGGGCAGCTCGCCGTGGTCGAGCAGATCGACGGCGACGTGGCCGACGAGATGGTTGACGCCGTACAGCGGCTTGTTCAGGTAGGCCGACAGCGCCTTGGCGGACGCGAGGCCGACGACCAGCGCGCCCATCAGGCCGGGTCCGGCGGTGACCGCGATGGCGTCGACGTCCGCGAGGTCGATGTCGGCCGTCGCGGCGGCCCGCTCCAGCGTCGGCACCAGCGCGGACAGGTGGGCGCGGCTGGCCACCTCGGGAACGACGCCGCCGAAGCGAACGTGCAGGTCGACCGAGCTGGCGACCTCGTTGGCCAGCAGCGTGCGGCCGCGGACGATGCCCACGCCCGTCTCGTCGCACGACGACTCGATGCCGAGAATCAACGGCTCGCTCACGGCTGCTCCTCCATGTCCCACATGCCGACGGAGTCGGCGTCGACGCCCTCGAGCGGGCGCTCCATGATGACGGCGTCCGCCCCGGGCCCGTAGTAGTCGGCGCGCGCGGCGATGGACCGGAATCCGTAGCCGCGATACAGCGCGATGGCGGGCTCGTTGTCGTGCTCCACCTCGAGCACCATGCGCGCGGCACCCTCCCGGATGGCCCACTGCAGCCCGGCGACCAGCATGGCGCGCGCGAGCCCCAACCGCCTCTGGCTAGGGGCGACGACGATGCGATGCAGGTCGACGACCTCGGCGAGCCGCTGGAAGCACGCCACGCCGACCAACTCCGGTTCGCCGCCGTCCAGGCTGCCGTCGACACGCGCCGCCACCACCAACCGGCCCTCGCCGGTCAGCTCGGCACGCCAGGACTCCTCGGACCACGGCACGCCGAAGTGCTCCTCCAGCGCCAGGATCGAGGCCAGGTCGGCGGGTGCCGCGGGCTCGACGATCATCGCGCGGCCCGCAGCCGTGGCAGCGCCGATTTCGGCTTCCCCGGCACCGTCGCGTCGGCCGCGCGCAGGTAGTACGGCTCGTCGCCCGCAGGCTCGAGCGTCCGCCACTTCGCCGCGAGAGCGCCGGGGTCTAGCTCGCGCTCGTTGAGCCGACGCGCGAGCGCCAGCGAGCCGTCGTGTCGAAACGAATGAACCTGCGCCAGAAGCGGTTCGGGCACAGTCCCGACGATGCCCAAGCCGGGGAGCTGGTCCGGGGCGCTCACCTGCGGAGCGCCTGCCGGCGACCCGTCGGGCAGGTAGCGGCGCCAGTACAACTCCTTGCGGCGGGCGTCGGCGGCGACCAGGAACTCGTCTGTCGCCCCCTCGTCCGCCCACTGACGCGCGACGACGTCGAGCGAGCACACTCCCTGCGGAGTCCTCCCCGCCGCGTGCGCGAGCGTCCACGCCGTCGCGATGCCGACCCGCAAGCCGGTGAAGGGGCCCGGGCCCATGCCGACGACGAACTCGTCGACGTCGCGCAGCGCCACGCCGGCCTGCGCGCAGGCCTCGAGGACGGCGGGCATGAGGGCCTCGGCGTGCGCGCGGGTGTCCTCCACGACGACGCGGGCGAGCGCTACGCCGTCGACCGCGAGGCCGACCGCCACGAAGGCGCTGGTGTCGATGCCGAGCGTGACGGTCATGGCCGCTCCCTGAGTGCGTCGAGGGCGCCGGCCCAGCGCGGGCCGATCCCGGTGAGGTAGACGGTGCGCCCGTCGTCGTCGAGGCCTCGGACGATATCGATCTCCAACCTGTCCTCGCTCAACCACTCGACGAGGCCCGCGCCCCATTCGACGAGCGTGACGGCGTCGGCGAGGGAGGCGTCCAGATCGATGTCCGCGAGCTCCGCGGCGTCGCCGAGGCGATAGGCGTCCACGTGCACGAGCGCGGGGCCGTCGCCGCGGCTGGGGTGCACGCGCGAGATGACGAAGGTGGGCGAGATGATCGCCCCGTGGACGTCCATGCCCTCGCCGATGCCCTGCGTGAGCGTCGTCTTGCCCGCGCCCAGGTCGCCGGTGGCCACGACGACGTCCCCGCGGACGAGCACGCGGGCGAGCGCGCGGCCGAGGGCGCGCATGTCGTCAGCCGTCGGCACGTCCACGATCACGGGAAGGTCACGCGCCAGCCACACCCCGTTCGGGGCGTCGCCGACGACCTCGAACCCGTGGTGGCGCCAGAACGCGATGAGTTCGGGGAACTCGCGGCGCGCGACGAGCCGCACCCGGCCGGCACCCAGATCCGAGGCGAGGCTGAGCGCCCCCTCGACGATCGCGCGGGCGACGCCGTGCCCGGAGTACGCGGGGAGGACGGACACGCGGCGCAGGGTCGCGACGCCGTCGACGAGGTCGATGAGCAGGCCCCCGACGAGCTCCCCCTCCAACTCGGCGACGACGCCCGCCCCCTCGCGGAGGGCACGGGCGACGTCGGCCTCCGTGTCGGAGAGCGCGTCGGCAGGCGGGTCGACGGGGCGGCGCGCGGCGAACGCCTCCCGGATCACGCGCAGCAGGCGCGGTGCGTCGTCCGGGGTCGCCACCCTCAAGGTCAGCTCAGTGTCCATCGCCCGCCGATACTAGCGATCAGTAGCGGTCGCGGCGCGGACGCCCGCGACCGCCATGCCCGCCACGGCCGCCGCGCGGGCCGTCGGGGCGACGGCGCTGCTGCTGCTTCGGCGCGATCAGGGCCTGGTACTCCGCGTCGGCGATGGGCTCGCCCGAGGTCGGGCGCGCGCCCGTGGCGACGAACAACTCGTCGGAGCTGGGCTCGACCGGCAGGGCCTCGACCGAGACACCGGCCTGGCCGAGCAGGCGCCGCGACATCTTGCGCTGGTGCGGCAGCACGATGCTCGCGACGACGCCCTCGTTCCCGGCGCGCGCGGTGCGGCCGGCGCGGTGCAGGTAGTCCTTCGAGTCGTGCGGCGGGTCGACCTGCAGCACGAGCGTCACGTCGTCGACGTGGATGCCGCGGGCGGCGACGTCGGTGGCGACGAGCACGGGCACCGTGCCGTCACGGAACGCCGTGAGGATGCGCGCGCGGGCACCCTGCGTCAGCCCGCCGTGGAGCGCGCCCGCCATGACGCCGGCCTCGCGGAGCTGGCCCGCGATGCGGTCCGTCCCCATCTGCGTGCGGGCGAACAGGACGGTGCGTCCCTCACGGTTGGCGATCTCGGCGGTCACCTGGTTCTTGTGGTGCGGGTGCACGAGCAGCGGCCGGTGGACCATCGTCGAGACGGACGCCTTGCTCGAGTCGACCTCGTGGGTCGCCGGGTCGTGCAGGTAGGTCCTGACCAGCGAGGCCACGGCGTTGTCCAGCGTGGCGGAGAACAGGAGGCGCTGGCCGTCGCCCGAGGCGTCGAGCAGCGTCTGGACCGGGGTGAGGAAGCCGAGGTCCGCCATGTGGTCGGCCTCGTCGAGGACCGCGATCTCCACCTGGCTGAGGTCGGCGACGCCCTGCTCCAGCAGGTCGATCAGGCGGCCGGGGGTGGCGACGACGACGTCGACGCCGCGCGCGAAGGCCTTGATCTGCGGGCCGTAGCTCATGCCACCGGCGACCAGCGTCAGGTCGATGCCGACGGCGGCGGCCAGCGGCGACAGGTTGTCGGCGATCTGCAGCGCGAGCTCGCGCGTCGGCGTCAGGATCATGGCGCGCGGCGAGCCGACGGGGGTGCCTTCGGCGAGACGGGTCAGCATCGGCAGGCCGAACGCGAGCGTCTTGCCGGAGCCGGTGCGGCCGCGGCCGAGCACGTCGCGGCCGGCGAGCGCGTCGCCGATGGTCGCGGCCTGGATCGGGAACGGCTGCGTGATGCCCTGACCCGCGAGGACGCGGACGAGCGGCTCGGCGACGCCCAGCTCGAAGAAGCCCGACGCGAGGTCGCCCTCGACGGCCTCGGCCGTGGTCGCGCTCCAGCTCATCTGGTCGGACTCGGCGTCGAACTCGTCGCGCGGTGCGCGGTCGAATCCGCGATCCCGGTCACGATCGCGATCGAAGTGGCGGCGCTTGTCGACGTGCCCGCGGGGCTCGTGGTCGCGGCGCGGTTCGAACTTGGAACCTCCCGCGCGGAGCTTCGGCCGGTCATCCCGGCGGTACCCGCCCCTGTCGCGGTCTCCGAAGCCCCTGTCGTCGCGGCGACGGTCATCGAAGCGGTCGTCCCGGCGGCGATCTCCGCCCCGGTCGTCGCCGCGGAAGTCGCGGCGGTCTCCCCCGCGGTCATCCCGGCGACGATCCTCGAAACGGTCGTCGCGGCGGCGGTCCTGGAAACGGTCGTCGCGACGGAAACCCCCGCGATCGTCCCGACGATCTTCTCTGCGACGGTCCTCGAAACGGTCATCCCGGCGGTACCCACCCCGATCGTCTCGGCGGTCGTCGCGACGGCGGTCCTGGGAGCGATCGTCGGAGCGGTAGCCGCCCCGTCGGTCGTCCGACGGGTAGCGGCGGCTGGCACGCTGGTCGTCGCCGCCGCGCTCGTCGCGACGGTCGTTCTCGGCCGGCTGATACGGACGATCGCCGAACTCGAGCGCGCGACGCTGCTTGCGGTTCAGCGGGTTCTTCGCGTCGGGGCCGTCGCGGTGGCCACCGCGACGGGAAGGGTTGGCGCCTTTTGCTGCCCGCTTTTCAGCGGACCAGCGCGGCTTTTTGCCTGGTTTCATCATGAAGGGAGCTCTCGGTGAGGGGCTGATGGTGCCCGCTCATGTGTGTCACGCGGGCGGTTACGCCTCGTCCGGGCCTGTCAAGTGTACGCGCCATGAGCCGAATCACCGAAACGTTCATCCGCCGTACCATCGGGGTTCGCCAGGCGACGAGTTGGAGCACGCAAGAACGCGAGTAGACTCCGTGCCGTGCGTGTTGCCATCGTTGCGGAGAGTTTCCTTCCGCAGGTCAACGGGGTCACCAACTCGGTGCTCCGCGTGTTGGAGCACCTGAAGGCGACCGGCCACGAGGCCATGGTGATCGCCCCGCAGGACGGAGGACGCACGCCCAGCCAGTACTGCGGCTTCCCCATCGAGACCGTCACCTCCATCGGCCTGCCCGGCTACGACGTCGTCCGCGTCGTCACGACGTCGACCCTCAGCGTCTCGCGCCTGCTCACCGGCTTCCAGCCCGACGTCGTACACCTCGCCGCGCCGTTCCTCGTCGGCTACAAGGCCGCCTCGGTCGCCGCCCGGCTGGGCATCCCGATGGTGGGGATCTACCAGACCGAGGTGCCCACCTACGCGACCCGGTACGGCTTCCCGCACCTCGAGCCCCTGCTCTGGCACCGTGTCCGCCGCGTGCACTCGCTCGCGTCGCTGAACTTCGCGCCGTCGACCTACGCGCGCGACCAGCTGATCGGCCAGGGCGTCCCCCGCGTCGGCGTGTGGGGCCGCGGCGTCGACTCCGTCCGCTTTCACCCTGGCCACCGCAGCGCGGCGCTCCGCGAACGCCTCGCCCCGAACGGCGAGCGCCTCATCGGCTACATGGGCCGGCTGGCCTCCGAGAAGCGCGTCGAGGACCTCGCCGCCATCGCCGACCTGCCGGGCACCCGCCTCGTGGTCATCGGCGACGGCCCGCAGCGCGCGCAGCTGCAGACCCTGCTCCCGCGCGCGGTGTTCCTCGGCCAGCTGACGGGCGAGGAGCTACCCGTCGCGCTCGCCTCCCTCGACCTGTTCGTCCACCCCGGCGAGCTGGAGACGTTCTGCCAGGCCATCCAGGAGGCGAAGGCCTCAGGGCTGCCGGTGATCGCGCCCCGCCGCGGCGGCCCCATCGATCTCGTCGACCCCTCCCGCACCGGCTGGCTCTACCGCCCGGGCGACCTCACGGCGCTGCGGGCGCATACCCAGGACCTCGTCGGCGACGACGCCAAGCGCCACGCGTTCGGCGAGGCCGCGCGCGCCTCGGTCGAGGGCCGCACCTGGGGCCGGATCTGCGACGAGCTCCTCGGGCACTACCAGAAGGCGATCGGCATGTCCGTCCGCGGCGGGATGCTCGTCGCCTGACCCATCGGGCGCTACTCGTGGGTGTGGTAGGTGTCCTGCTCCTCGGTGAACTCCTTCACGGGGGCGAGGATGTCGATGGTCTGGCCGTCGTCGAACGTCAGGGTGCAGGCCAGTTCCTCGGACCCGGCGGGGAGTTCTCTCGTCAGGCCCATCAGCATGATGTGCGGGCCGCCCGGGGCGAGGTGCTCGTGCTTCCCGGCCGGGACGGTGATCCCGCCCTCAGCCGCCTTCATCACCATCTCGCCGTCGATCTTCTCCATCACGTGGAGCTCCGTCGAGGCCGCGACGTCGCCGCAGTCCGCGGACTTCAGGACGCGGTCGGTCTTCGTGGGGTTCGTCAGGTTCACGAACACGGCGGTCATGTCGGGCCGCTCCGCGCCGTCGGTCGTGCGCACCCACGGGTCGGCGGCGAGCACGCCCGGCGTCGCCGCCGCGGGGCCTCCCCCGCAGCCGCTCAGCCCGAGAATCCCGACAACAGCCACCACAACGCAACGCCTCACGCCCCAGACCCTACCAGCGCGGCGTCTCGCTGACGGACAACTGCTGTCACAACGAGAAAGCCGCCGGAGCCCCTCTCCCGAGTCCGCACTAAACTGCGGGGCATGTCTCCCCTTTCGCGCCGCGGCCTGTTCGGCTATGCCGGCGCAACCGGTGTGGGTGCGGCGGCGGGGTTCGCCGGCGGGTGGGCCGTCAAGCCCGCTCCCGACGCGGACCGGCACCAGGTGCTGAACCAGCGCTACTCCGCACACGGCGCGCACCAGCCGGGCATCCTCACGCCGACGGCGGCGGCGAACCAGCTGGTGACGCTCGACCTCCTCCCCACGACCGACGCCGCGGCCCTCGGCCGGCTGATGCGGTCTTGGACCGGGCTGATCGAGGCGCTGATGGAGGGGCGCCCGACGGCGGGCGACACCCTCCCTGACCTAGCCCAGGAGGCGGTCTCCCTTTCCGTGCTCGTCGGCTACGGACCGGGGGTCTTCGCGCTTCCCGGGCTCGAACCCCGACGGCCCGCGGGGTTCCAGGACATCCCGCCCATGGACCACGACAAGCTCGACGAGCGCTGGAACGGCGGCGACCTCCTGCTGTGGGTCTCAGCCGACGACGGCACCAGCGTCGACTACGCCGTGCGCCGACTCGTCGCCGACGCCGCCCCGTTCGCCCGCCGTCGCTGGACCCAGGGCGGATCGTGGCGCGGCTTCGACGGCGAGGGCAAGGCGGTGACGGGCCGCAACCTGTTCGGGCAGGTCGACGGCTCCGGCAACCCCGACGGCGACCAGCTCGAGGCCGCGCTGTGGTCAACCGACGACTGGCTGGTCGGCGGCACGCAGCTCGTCGTGCGCCGGATCGAGATGAACCTGGACACCTGGGACGAGGTCACACGCGACCGGCAGGAGGCCGCGGTAGGGCGCGACCTCACCGTCGGCGCCCCTCTCACCGGGGAGACCGAGGCCGACGACCTCGACCTCGACGCCACCGCCGACGGCGTGCCCGTCATCGCGCTCGACGCCCACGCACGCCGGTCCCACCCCGACGCCAACAACGGGCGCCGGATGCTGCGCAGGGCGGTGAACTACACGCACGAGGAGTGGAAGGGCGGCGCGCCGCACGCGACGGCCGGTCTCATCTTCTGCGCGTTCCAGGCCAGCATCGCCGACCAGTTCATCCCCGTCCAGCGGGCTCTCGACGACGCGGACGCGCTCAACGAGTGGACGACCGCGATCGGCTCCGCGGTGTTCGCGATCCCGCCCGGCTACGCGCGAGGCGGCTGGATCGGCGAGACGCTCTTCGGCTGAGCGTTACCGCTGCGCGACGAGGGCGGCGACGGTCTCCGGGAGCAGCGCGGCGAGCCGCTCCGGCGGGTACGGGCCGGGATTCCGGGCCGCCGTCATCGCCTGGATGCTCGCCCCGGCGACCCCCGCCTGCCAGGCGGGAAGTCCCGCGGCGAGCAGCGCGCCGCAGATACCGGCGAGCACGTCGCCAGACCCGGCCTGCGCCGTCCAGTGGGGTCCGGCGACGGCGATCGTCACCCGCCCCGTCGGTTCGGCCACGTACTGCGTCGCGCCCTTGAGGAGCACCGTCGCCCCGGTCGCCCTCGCCGCCTCGCGGGCGCAGGAGATCGGCGCGGCGTCCACGTGGGCGCGCGAACAGCCGAGCAGCCGCGACAGCTCGCCGGCGTGCGGGGTCAGCAGCCACCCGTCGAGGCGCCCGTTCGGCAGCGCGTAGAGGGCGTCGGCGTCGATCACGGCGGGCAGCCCGACCTGGCGCGCGTGGGCGACGCGCCCGGCGGCCTGGTCGTCGTCGCCCCATCCGGAGCCGAGCACGGCGGCCTGCGCGCGCCCCTCCCCCAGCACCACGCTGGGATGGCGCGTGAGGATGAGCCCGCCCGCGACGCGGCCGGTGTAGCGGACCATGCCGGCGCCCGCGTGCAGCGCGCCGGTGACGCCGAGGATCGCCGCGCCCTGGTAGGCCTGGGAGCCGACATCCATCGCCACGACCCCGCGCGAATACTTGTCCGACTCCGCGCCGGGGACGGGCCACCACCGCGCGACATCGGCCTCCTCGGCCTGCCGCACCGTCGTCTCCGGGATCGCGACGCCGATATCGACGACGTGCACCCGCCCGCAGCGCGCGGCCGCCGGCTGCTGCACGTGACAGGGCTTCGGGGCGGCGAACGTCACCGTGGCCGCGGCGCGGAAGCTGGGGTGAGCGGCGCAGGAGTCGGCGGCGAGGCCGCTCGGCAGGTCGACGGCGAGCACGGGGACCTCGGCGTCGGCGCAGGCGTCGGCGAACGTCTCGACGGTGCGCGACAGCCCCGCGCGCGAGCCGAGGCCCGCCACGGCGTCGATCACGAGCGCGCAGTCGGTGAGGGCCTCCAAGGCACCCAGCGCGTCGACCTCCTGGCAGCCGGCCGCCCGCGCGGCCGCGAGCCCGGCGCCGTGTGCGCCGCCGAAGGCGCACCAGACGAGGACCACGCGATGCTGGGCGAGCCGCGCGGCGGCGAACAGCCCGTCGCCGCCGTTGTTCCCACCGCCCGCGACGACCAGCAGCTGCCCCGTCGGCGCCATCTCCTCGGCGACCCGCGCGACGGCGGCCGCGGCGCGCCCCATCAGGTTCGTTCCGGGGTGAGCGGCGAAGACCCTCTCCTCCGCGGCCCGCATCTCCTCGGCGGTGACGACGGACCTCATGCCTCGCACACCACCATCGCGGTGGCGAACCCGCCGTCGTGGCTGATGGTCAGGTGGACCGTGCCGATCCCCAGCGCGGCGATCCGCGCCGCCACCGAGCCCTCCGCCTGGAATCGCGGGGCGCCGTCGGCGTTCTTGACCACCTCGCAGTCGAGCCAGCGCATCCCGCCTGGCGACCCCAGCGCCTTGGCCAGCGCCTCCTTCGCCGAGAACCGCGCGGCCTGGGACTCGATGCTGAGCTCCCGTTCCGCGGGCGTCAGCAGCCGCTCCGCGAGCCCGGGTCGTCGGTCCAGCATGGCTTGGAAGCGCTCGATGACGACGAGGTCGGTGCCGATGCCGATGATCATGGGCTCACCCTAGTGCCGGACATACACCTGCATAGGTTCGCTTGGCTGTGTATATGCACAGCCAAGCGAACCCACGCAGGTCTATGCACGCCCCTGACCAGACCAACCGGCCGCGAAGCACGGCTCACCCGGTGTAGGGCTCGAAGACCTGGCTGATCTTGACGTCGATACCCTCGCCCGCCGCCTCGCGGATCGCGGCGACCAGGTCGTTGTCGGCGTAGACGAGGTCGAGCTGGAGCGCGAAGTCGAGAATGTTGCCGGGTGAGGCCATGGTGAAGGCTCCCTGGGGAAGGACATCCATGACGCGGTCGAGCGCCTGGCTCCGCTCCTTCTCGGTCGGAAGGTCCGACGAGCCGACGCAGAGCCACCCGCCCCAGGCCTCACGCAGCTCGGTGAACGTCTCCTCCGCGTCGCCCCGGACGAGGATGTTGAACCCGTCGCCGCCGTTGCTCCAGAGGTCGACGAGCGCGAGCTTCCCCACCGCCTTGTGGAGTGCCTGCTCTGCCTCGTGGTCGGCCCTGGCCGGGTCGGCGTCGCGGAGCGGGTCATCGCAGAGCGTCGGGAACACCAAGGGCGGGTCCTCGGGATGGACACGGTCCTTCTGGCGGATGGGCCGAGTGAGGGTGAACGTCCCGTTCGCGCCCTCGGTGTAGTCGAGAAGGCCGACCACCTCGTAGGTTCCGGTTGTCGAGCGCTGCCCGTGAATCACGCCGTGAGGTACGTCATCCCAATGGAACCCGACGAGCGCCGGGCCGGAGCAGTATCCCGGGATGGAGGCCGTGATGAGCCCGAAACAGAGGTGAGGGAGCTCCTCGTTGGGCTCCTGGTAGATGTCCACGACCCCGACGATCTCGCCCTCCCGCGGGGGTTCCTCCTGCGCGGTCGGAGCCGGTGCCGACGGTGCGGGAGTCGACGGTGCGGGAGTCGACGGCGAGGGGCTCGGCGTCGCGACCTGCGGCCGATCCCGGTTCAGCAGCAGCCCCACGGGCAACGCGACGGCGAGGGCGACCGCAGCGGCACCGATCCCCGCGCGTCGCCGGATCGAGCGACGGGCGGCCCTGTTTGCCCAACCCGTCGGCGACGGCGCGGCAGGCGCCGCGTCGTCGAGTAGGCGATGTATCCGGTCGTCGTTCACGACTCCTCCTCGGCTAGATGCCCCGAAGCGCGCTGGGTGCGCGGCAGCTCCGCCAACGCCCGCGCCACGTCGAGCGACAGCTCCGACGACGCCGGTGACACCCGCCCGTCGGCCAGCACCTCAGACGGCACCTCGCCGCGCCAGCGCCTCCGCCACCACGAGCAGTAGCTGCGGTAGATCGTGGTGCGGACGTAGGTCTCGAACGCACGGTCGTCGCCCGTGTAGTGCGGGTACGACTTCATCAACGCCGTCTGCACGAGATCCTCGGCCTTGTGCGCATCGCCGGTCAGCAGCCAGGCGGCGCGCCACAGCTCGCCGCCGCGTGCGTCGACGAACGCCTCGAACCCCGGTCTCGCCATGGGACCTCCTCACCGACAAGAACGCCCTGGGCCCGCCGAATGGTTAGGTCTCGGAGGCGACTACTCGACGGTGACCGACTTCGCGAGGTTGCGCGGCTGGTCGACGTCGTGGCCCAGCAGGGTCGCCAGCTCGCAGGCGAACAGCTGCAGGGGAACGATGGCGACGAGCGGCTGCAGCAGCGTCGAGACCTTCGGCAGCTCGATGAACACCTCGGCGGCGGCGCGCGCATCCTGGTCCGAGCCCTCCGCGAGCACGATCGTCTTCGCACCGCGGGCGCGCACCTCGGCGATGTTGGACACCACCTTGTCGCGCAGCTGATCGCGGCCCTGCGGCGGCACGACGACGAACATCGGCAGGCCTTCGGACACCAGCGCGATGGGGCCGTGCTTCAGCTCGCCCGCGGCGAAGCCCTCGGCGTGCAGGTACGCGATCTCCTTCAGCTTCAGCGCGCCCTCCAACGCGATCGGGTAACCGACGTGGCGGCCCAGGTAGAGGAAGGACGTGGCCGACGACAGCTCCTCGGCAAGGTCCAGCACCTGCTGCTGGTTGTCGAGCAGGTGCTGCATCGCCTCGGGCATGCGCTGCAGCTCGGCGAGGACGGCGGCGATCTCGTCGCCGTACTTCATGCCGCGCACCTGGGCCAGGTACAGGCCCAGCAGGTAGCAGGCCACGATCTGCGAGGTGAAGCCCTTCGTCGACGCGACGCCGATCTCCGGGCCCGCGTGCGTGTAGATCACCGCGTCCGACTCGCGCGGGATGGTCGCGCCGTTGGTGTTGCAGATCGCGATCACCTTGGCGTGCTGCTCGCGCGCGTGCCGGATGGCCATCAGCGTGTCGGCGGTCTCGCCGGACTGCGAGATGGTGACCACCAGCGTCATCGGGTCGATGATCGGGTCGCGGTAGCGGAACTCCGACGCGAGCTCCACTTCGCAGGGGATGCGCGTCCAGTGCTCGATGGCGTACTTCGCCACCAGGCCGGCGTAGAAGGCCGTGCCGCAGGCGACGATCACGATCTTGTTGACGCGGCGCAGCTCCTCGGGGCTGATCCGGACCTCGTCGAGGATCAGCTCGCCGCGGTCGTTCAGGCGGCCGAGCAGCGTGTCGGCGACGGCGCGCGGCTGCTCGAAGATCTCCTTGCGCATGAACCAGTCGAAGCCCTGCTTCTGGGCGGCCTCGAGGTCCCAGTCGACGTGGAACGCCTTCGTCTGCGCGGGCGCGCCGTCGAACGTGGTGACGGTCACACCGTCGCGCGTCAGTTCGACGATCTGGTCCTGGCCCAGCTCGACGGCGTCGCGGGTGTAGGCGATGAAGGCGGCGACGTCGGAGGCGAGGAACCACTCGCCGTCGCCCACGCCCACCACGAGCGGCGAGTTGCGGCGGGCCGCGACGATGCGGTCCGGGTCGAGCGCGTCGACGGCGACCAGCGTGAACGCGCCCTCCAGCTGCGCGACGACCGTGCGCATGGCCGTCGTGAGGTCGGCTCCGGCCTCGACCTCGCGACGCAGCAGGTGCGCGGCGACCTCGGAGTCCGTCTCCGAGCGGTACTCGACGCCGGGCAGCCCCGCGCGGAGCTGGTCGTGGTTCTCGATGATGCCGTTGTGCACGATCGCGATGCGCTCGGCGATGTGAGGGTGCGAGTTCCGGTCGGTCGGCGCGCCGTGGGTCGCCCAGCGCGTGTGGCCGATCGCGACGGTGCTCCCCGGCAGAGGATGCGCCTCGATCTCGGACTCGAGGTTGACGATCTTGCCCGCGCGCTTGCGCCACTCGATGCCGCCGTCGTGAGGGACGGCCACCCCCGCCGAGTCATAGCCTCGGTATTCCAGACGACGCAGGCCGCTCAGAACCACGTCGAGGCCGCTACGATTTCCCAGGTATCCAACGATTCCACACACGCCGGAAACCGTACATTACTTTTGCGCGTTTCTTGACATTTCACCCCGGAGGTCTCGTGTCAGACCCGTTCATCACGCTGCAGCGCCGCGCGTGGGCCGACCTCGCCAACAATACCGAGATCGATCTCGACGAGGCGACACTCGCGCGACTCCGCGGTATCGGCGACCCGACGTCGGCCCTCGACGTGACGGAGGTCTATCGCCCGCTCACCCAGCTGCTCCACCTGTACATGGTCAACACGGGGCGGCTGTTCGCGCAGAGCAACGACTTCCTCCGCGTCGCTCCCGGGCGCACCCCCTTCGTGATCGGCGTCGCCGGATCTGTCGCCGTCGGAAAGTCGACGGTGTCCCGCCTGCTGCAGGAGCTGCTGCGGCGCGCGCCCGGCGGCCCCAAGGTCGACCTGGTGACCACCGACGGCTTCCTCCACCCGAACGAGGAACTGCAGCGCCGCGGCCTGCTGGACCGCAAGGGCTTCCCGGAGTCCTACGACCGGCGCGCGCTGCTGCAGTTCGTGATGGACGTGAAGTCCGGCGTCGAGCGGGTCGAGGCCCCCGTCTACAGCCACCTCGACTACAACATCGTGCCGGGCCGCAGCATCGTCGTCGAGAACCCGGACATCCTCATCATCGAGGGCCTCAACGTCCTGCAGCCCGCCCGCGCCGAACACGACCCCGGCCTCAGCCTCGCCGTCAGCGACTTCTTCGACTTCAGCGTGTTCGTCGACGCCGAGGAGAGCCTCATCAAGACCTGGTTCCTCGAGCGCTTCATGACGCTGCGCGAGACCGCATTCCAGGACGAACGCAGCTTCTTCCGGATGTTCACCGCCATGTCCGAGCACGACGCCCGCACCTGGGGCTCGAAGGTGTGGGACACCATCAACGGTCCGAACCTGCGCCAGAACATCGCCCCGACGCGCGACCGCGCCACCGCCATCCTCGTCAAGGGCACGGACCACGCGATCGACTCCATCCGCATCCGGAAGGTCTGACGGTTGGGTGAGGACGCGGTGGTCGGCTTCCTGCAGTGGGTCGACCTCACCGGGGTGCTGTTCAACGCCATGATCGGCGCCGTCATCGGCCGCGCGGCCAAGCTCGACGTCGTCGGCCTCGTCGTGCTCGCGATCATGTCGGGCCTGGGCGGCGGCATGATCCGCGACGTCCTCCTCCAGTCCGGCCCGCCCATCGCCATCACCGACTGGCGGTATCTCACCACCGCGCTGGTCGGCTGCCTCGTCGTCGCCGTGGTCCACGTCGAGGGGAAGATCTGGGAGCGGATCTGGCCGCCCATCGACGCCCTCGCCGTCGGCACCTGGGCGGCCGCCGGCGCGCTCAAGACCCTGGGCGCGGGCTTCGGCATTCTGCCCGCCCTCATGCTGGGCACTATCACCGCTGTCGGGGGCGGGTTCACGCGCGACGTCGTGCTGCGCCGCGTCCCCGCCGTGCTCGGCGGCAACACGCTGTACGCGACGGCGGCACTGGTGGCCTCGGGCGTCGCCGTCGTCGCGCACCTGCTCGGATACCCGGTGTTCGGCTCCGTCGCCGCAACCCTGGTGGGCTCCGGCCTCGTGCTGCTGGCCCGGCACCGCGGCCTCGTGCTCCCGGCGGCCGACGACGCCCTGACCCTCGGTCACGCGGTGCGCCGGGCGATCGCCAAGTCGCGGCGCTGGCTCCCCCGCCGGGAAGACCCGGGTTCGCCGCAGGGATAGGCTCTGGAGCATGACCGAAGAGATCAGGGAGCCGAGCGTCGACGCCGGGCCCGACGAGTCCGAGAACCGCCGCGATCCGTTCTCCGAGGCGTTCAAGAAGTTCATCGTCAGCGATTGGGCGCCCTACTCCGATGAGCTCCCCGCGGAGCTGCCCGCCGCACCCTGGGCCGCAGCCCGGCGCGCGGCGCTGGCCGCGGCCCACGAAGGCGCGACGCTCGTCATCCCCGCCGGCCCGCTGAAGCAGCGCTCCAACGACACCGACTACCGGTTCCGCCCGCACACCGCCTTCGCCTACTACACGGGGCTGGGTGAGGACCGCGAACCGGACGCCGTGCTCGTGGTCACCGGCGCGGACGCCGTCCTCTACTTCCGGCCGCGCGCGCCGCGCACCGATCGCGAGTTCTACGCCGACGCCCGCTACGGCGAGATGTGGGTAGGCACGCGCGACTCGGCCGACGAGATGGCCGCGGCCACCGGGCTCGCCGTCGCGCACATCGACGAGCTGGAGGCGACCCTCGCCGCCGCGGCCGACCTCCGCGTGATCCGAGAGGCCGATCCGGCCGTCACCGCGCTCGTCGACGAGGCCCGGGGCGCCGCGGCCGCGGACGAGGACGCGGCTTTCGCGCGCTTCGTGTCGGAGGCCCGCTTCGTCAAGGACGCGTTCGAGGTCGCCGAGCTGGAGCGGGCGTGCGCCGCGACCGCCGTCGGCTTCACCGCCGTCGCTCGGGCCCTGCCCGAGGCCGTTGCCTCGGGGCGTGGTGAGCGCTGGGTCGAGGGCGTCTTCGGCCTGCATGCGCGCCACCTGGGCAACGCCGTCGGCTACGACACCATCGCGGCGAGCGGCGACCACGCCAACACGCTGCACTGGATCCGCAACGACGGCGACCTCCGCGACGGCGACCTGATCCTGCTCGACGCGGGGGTCGAGGTGAACACGCTGTACACCGCCGACGTGACGCGCACGCTGCCGGTGAGCGGGACGTTCTCCGCGGCGCAGCGCCGCGTCTACGAGGCCGTGCTCGCCGCGCAGGAGGCGGGCATCGCCGCGTGCCGCGCCGGGCTCCCCTTCGCCGGGGTCCACAAGGCAGCCGTCACGGTGGTCGCGGAGTTCCTCGCGGAGCTGGGCATCCTGCCGGTGTCGGTCGAGGAGTCGCTGTCGGACGACGGCGGCCAGCATCGCCGCTGGATGGTCCACGGCACCTCGCACCACCTGGGCCTCGACGTCCACGACTGCGCGCGGGCGCGCGCCGAGCTCTACAAGGGCGGCACCCTCGCGGCGGGCATGGTGATCACGGTCGAGCCAGGCATCTATTTCAAGTCGACAGACCTGCTCGTCCCGGAGGAGTACCGCGGCATCGGCATCCGGATCGAGGACGACGTCCTGATCACCGACGGCGACCCCGTGAACCTGTCGGCCGCCCTCCCCCGGACCCCGGACGCCCTCGAGGCCTGGCTGCGGATCAGTCGCTCGACTCGCTGACGACCAGCGACGGGGTCGAGCGGTCCATGAAGGCGCGGATCTGCGCGGCCACCTCCACCGGGGCGGCGACCGGGACCTGGTGGGCGGAGCCCTCGACGACGTGCAGGCCGGCGCGCGGGGCGGTCTCCGCGACGAGCTCGACGTTCGCGATCGGCGTCGATGTGTCCCGCTCGCCTGCGATCAGCAGGATCGGGGTCGTGATGTACGGCAGGTCCGCGCGCACGTCGTGGACGGCGAGGGCGCGGCACAGCTGCGCGTAGGAGTGGTCGTCTGCCGCCGACAGGCCCTCCATGATGACGTCGACAACCGCAGGCTGCGCGGCGACGAAGGCCGGCGTGAACCAGCGCTTGGTGGTCTCCTCCACCAGCTGCTGCGTGCCGGTCGCCTCGACCTGCTCCGCGCGCTCGATCCAGCGCGGCGGCTCGCCCACCGTCGCGGCCGACGCGACGACGACGACGCCGGCGAACAGGTCGCCGTAGTCGCGGGCCACGTGCAGCGCCGTGGCGCCGGAGATGGAGAGGCCCGCGAAGTAGATCGGGACGTCGCCCAACTCCTCGCGGAGGCCACGGGCCACGTCGGCGATCCCGGCGGCGACGGTGTCAAGGCTCGGCTCGTCCGCGTCGTCCCACACCTCGCCGAGGCCGGTGCCCGGCAGGTCCACGAACACCACGCGCGCGTCGTTCAGGAGCTCCGCGGCCACCTTCGTCCACTGGTGCACAGAGTTGCCCCCGAGGCTCGGCCCGACGAGCAGGACGCGCCTCGCGTCGGTCGTGCGGTTGTAGACGGTGGTGTTCAGCTTCATGACGCTCCTCAAGTGGCCACGGTTTCCGATAACGGCAAACTTACCGGAGGGTCCTCCCGATGAGGAGGGTGGGTCGGCGCACGACGCAAGGAAGCGTCACCGCTTGCCCAGCACCTGCACCACCGACCCCAGACCCTGATGGCCCATGCCCTCGAAGATGCGCCGTTCGACCAACCGCACGTCGAGATGCCAGCCGGCCCAGTCGTCGACGACGTCCGCCCTCGTCACCAGCAGCTCCTCGTCCTTGGGACCACCGGTGCCGAGCGCGAGCTGCGCGGGCGTGTACGCCTCGAGGAGCAGCACCGCGCCGCGCCCGCACTGCGCCGTGGCCGTCCGCGCGACCGCGCGCCGCAACGCGGGAGGCAGGTGCAGGAAGATCGCGACGACGGCGTCCCAGGGGCGTCCCGGCGGCGGGAGGTCCACCCAGTCGGCCAGGTCGACGTGCCACGTCTCGATCTCGACGCCCTTCTCCGCGGCGAGCGCCTCGGCCTTGTCGAGGCCGGTGCGCGAGAAGTCGAGGCTGACGACGTCGTGGCCGCGCGTCGCGAGCCACACGCCGTTGCGGCCCTCGCCGTCGCCGAGGCAGAGCACGCGGGAGCCGCGCCGCAGCATCCGCTCATTGGCGGCGAGGAAGTCGTTCGGCCGGTAGCCGTAGACGTGGTTGGGATGCGCGTACCTCGCGTCCCAGTCGTCCGCGCTCACTCGAACAGCGCCGCCCGCGCGCCGGGCCGCTCGTTCAGCAGGTCGCGCGCCTCCTGCGCCACCTTGTGCTCCGCGAGGACCTCATAGCTCGTGGCGACCGTGAGACGGGCCGAGTTGAAGTCGCGCCGGCCCCCGCTCAGCGCGTACCCGAGGCCGCCGGCGATCACGCCGAATGCGACGCCCATCGCCAGGCCGACCCACAGCATCTGCAGGCCGGCGTTCGGGATGAAGAGCAGCAGCATGAGGCCGACGAACAGGCCGGTGCTGACGCCCGAGATCGCGCCCTGACCCAGCACCGTTCCCCAGGTGCGCCGGCCCGTGATCCGCTCCATCATCTTCAGGTTCGTGCCCACGATCAGGAGGTTCTGCACGGCGAAGCGCTTGTCGGCCAGGTAGTCGACGGCGGCCTGCGCCTCCTCGTAGGTGGGGAACTCCGCGACGTGCTGCGGATAGGACAGCTGCATCAGCTTGTTCGGGTTCTGCGGACTCATCTTCGTCGGGCCCCTTTCGTGGCTCTCCTCAATCCTAGGCGGGGACACGGACAGTCCCGTTGCCCTAGATTTGCCCCCATGGTGGCTACGGGAAGCAAAGAGTCGCAGGTCTTCATCTCGCGCATCATCGGCCTCCCCATCGTCGACGCGAAGGGCGACCAGGTCGGGCGCGTCAAGGACGTCGTGTGCTACCTGCGCGCCGACGGCCAGGCCCCGCGCGTCAAGGGTCTCGTCGCCGAGCTCTTCGCCCGCGCCCGCATCTTCGTCCCCATGGTCCGCGTGCACGACATCTCGTCGCACCAGGTCGCGATCCTCGGCCAGGTCGACACCCGCCGGTTCCAGCGGCGCCAGGCGGAGGTCCTCGTCGCGGCCGACCTCTTCGACCGCAGCATCGCCCGCGACCGCCCCACGAAGATCCTCGACGTCGCCATGCACCAGGTGCGCAACCGCGAATGGGAGCTCTCCCGGGTCGCGCTGCGCAGCTCCGCCCGCGCCAGCCGGTTCGGCTTCGGCGGCCGCGGCACGCCCGAGGTGGTGTCGTGGAAGGAGGTGCCGGACCTGATCCTGCAGACGGGCCGCCGCACCACCGCGCATCTCGTGGCCGAGTTCTCGGACATGAAACCGGCCGACATCGCGCAAGAGCTCCACGACCTCGAGCCGGAGCGCCGCTCCGCCGTCATCGAGGTCCTCGACAACCAGATGCTGGCCGAGGCGCTCGAGGAACTCCCCGAGGACGAGCAGGTGGCGCTTATCTCCGACCTCGAGACCTCCCGCGCCGCCGACGTCCTCGCCAAGATGGACCCCGACGACGCGGCCGACCTCGTCCACGAACTGCCCGCCGACGTCGCGGAGGACCTGCTGCAGCGGATGGAGCCGGAGGAGGCGCGCGACGTCCGCCGCCTGCTGATCTACGAGGAGTTCACCGCCGGCGGCATGATGACGCCCGAACCGGTCATCCTCGACACCGACGCCACCGTGGCGCAGGCGCTGGCGAACGTGCGCCGCGAGTCGCTGACGCCCGCGCTGGCGTCGATGGTGTTCGTCACGCGCCCCCCGGTGGAGACGCCGTCGGGCCGCTTCATCGGCGCCGTGCACACCCAACGCCTGCTGCGCGAGCCCCCGACGACGCTGGTCGCGACGCTGCTCGACGAGAACCTGGAACCGCTCGCGCCGAGCGCGCCGCTGGCCCAGGTGAGCCGCTTCTTCGCCACCTACAACCTCGTCGTCGCCCCCGTCGTGAACATGGAGGGGCACCTCGTCGGCGCGGTCACGGTCGACGACGTGCTGGACCACATGCTGCCCGACGACTGGCGCGGCGATCAGATGGACGAGTTCGAGGCGGTGACCGGTGGCTGAGCGCAATCCCCTCTCGCAGCCCAGCGAGCGGAGCTGGCTGCCGAAGGTGTCCGTCGACGCCGAGTCCTTCGGCTCGTTCGCGGAGAGCTTCGCGCGGTTCATGGGCACCGCGAAGTTCCTCGTCTACATGACGGTCTTCGTGATCGTGTGGGTGACGCTGAACCTGGTCGGCATGTTCGGGCTGAAGTGGGACCCGTACCCGTTCATCCTGCTCAACCTGTTCTTCTCGACGCAGGCCTCCTACTCCGCGCCGCTCATTCTGCTCGCCCAGAACCGCCAGGAGCTGCGCGACCAGTTGAGCATCGAGGAGGACAGGAAGATCGCGGCCCAGTCCCGCGCCGACATGGACTTCCTCGCCCGCGAGATCGCCGCCATCCGGATGCACCTCGGCGAGCTGGCGACCCGCGACTTCGTGCGCAGCGAGCTCCGCTCCGAGCTCCGCGAGCTGGCGGACCGCCTCGACGGCGCGGAGGAGAAGACCCGATGAGCGAGCCCCGCGACGTCGCGGAGGCGCCGGGCGCCGAGACCGAGATCCGCTGGTTCGGCATCGTGCTGCTCGTCGGTCACCTCGCGCTGACGATCATCGGCGCCGTCGCGCTGTGGCGGATCGCCGGCGGCTGGTGGGTAGGCGCCGCTGCCGCCGCCCTGTTCGCGCTCGGCTACTTCCTGCTCTGGCGGTACCTCCTGGCGCCCGGCTCCCGCCAGCGCCTCGGCTACCGCGAGCGCCTGACCATCGCGCTCGTCGTCGGCCCCGCGGTCCTCGTCCTCGGCGGCCTCACCAGCCTCTGGCTCCCCGCGCTCGTCGCCACGAGCGTCCTCATCCTGGGCGACACCCTGAACGAGCGGTCGGCGTAGCCACCGGCCTCTCGGCGGACCCCTTGACTTGCGAATCCCCGCGTGGCGCGCGAGTATCGAAGGCGTGAGCGAACATCCCCTCCTCCCCCACATCCGCGCCGCCCTGCACGAGGTCGAGGACCCCGAGATCCGGCGGCCGATCACCGACCTCGGCATGGTCGACGACCTCCAGGTCACCGACGACGGCGACGTCGCCGTCCGCGTGCTCCTGACCGTCTCCGGCTGCCCGATGCGCTCCGAGATCACCAACCGGGTGACCACGGCGCTGCGGGGTGTCGACGGGGTCCGCGAGATCGCCGTCGAACTCGGCGTGATGAACGACGAGCAGCGCGAGGCCATGCGCTCGATGCTCCGCGGCGGCAAGCCCGCCAAGCAGATCCCGTTCGCCCAGCCGGGGAACCTGACCCGCGTGATCGCCGTCGCCTCCGGCAAGGGCGGCGTCGGCAAGTCGTCGGTCACCGTCAACCTCGCGCTGGCCTTCGCGAAACAGGGCCGCTCCGTCGGCATCCTCGACGCCGACATCTACGGCCACTCCGTCCCCGACCTGCTGGGGCTCGGCGACGCGCGCCCCACCGTAGTCGACGACATGATCATGCCGGTGCCGGCCATCGGAGGTCTCCGGGTGATCTCGGTCGGCATGCTGAAGCCCTCGCGCGACCAGGTCGTCGCCTGGCGCGGCCCCATCCTCGACCGCGCGCTGACCCAGCTGCTCACGGACGTCTACTGGGGCGATCTCGACTACCTCCTGCTCGACCTCCCGCCCGGCACCGGCGACGTCGCGATGTCGTTGGGGCAGAAGATCCCCACCTCGGAGGTGCTGGTAGTCACCACGCCGCAGTCGGCCGCGTCCGAGGTCGCGGAGCGCGCGGGCACCATGGCCCACATCATGGAGCAGAAGGTCCTGGGCGTCGTCGAGAACATGAGCTGGCTGGAGACCCGCTGCCCGCACTGCGAGCAGTCGCACCGGATCGAGCTGTTCGGCGCCGGCGGCGGGACCCTGGTGGCCGAGGCGCTCACGGACCGGCTCGTCTACGACGTCCCGCTGCTCGCCCAGATCCCCTTCGACGAGGCGCTGCTGGCCGGCGGCGACCGCGGCACCCCGATCGTCGAGACGAACCCGGACCATCCGTCGGCGCAGGCGCTCACGGGTCTCGCCGCGGAACTGGCCGAGCGCAAGCGCGGCCTCCTCGGCCAGCGCCTCCCGCTGCACACGTAACCCTCACGCTGGTTGAGCCGCCGCACGAGGCGCCAGCCGAGTCGGCGTGTCGAAACCGATAGGCCCGACCCTGTCAGGTCGCCTCGGGGTCGAACGGCGTCGGAGGTGTCTCGACGGCGGGGGCGTCGGCCTTCACCGAGGCCTCGATCTCCTTCGCCGACGCCTCGAGCTCCTTGGCGCTCGTCTTCAGCGTCGCCGCCGTGGCCGCCAGCTCACGCTTGGTCTCGTCGATGAGGGCCACCTCGTCGCGCAGCTGCTTCGCGATGAACGTCTTCGGATTGAGGTCCTTCAGCTGGATATCCGCGTAGTCGGGGCCCAGCTCGGTGCTGATCGTCTGCTTCGCGTTGTTGGCGACATCGCGCAGATACACGAAGATGCGCGCGGCCTTGCGGGAGAACTGCGGTAGCTTCTCCGGGCCGAAGATGACGACGGCTAAGACAATGATGACGACCAGCTCTACGCCATCGATCCCGAACAACACGACGCCTAGGGTACCCGGTCGTCAGCCTGTCGGGATCAGCCGCCCCAACCCGGCCGAAATCCGGTCAAGAAGCGTGTCCTCGTACGGCTGCTCATCCGGCAGCTGGGCCATGATCCGGCTCAGCATCTCCTCGTCCCCGTCAGACGCCACGAACACGACGCCGTCGCCGCACTGCCACACCGCGACGGTGGGGAGCCCCTCGGCCTCATCGGTGCGGCCGAGGCCGTCGTCGAGGCGGCCCTGCGTCCAGCCGACGACGGCCGTGTGCTCGCCGTCGGAGTAGATGAGGCTCAGCGCGCGGATGTCCTCGCGCACCGTCGGCAGATATGCGACCAGCGGCATGCCCGCCACCTCTTCCGGGCAGCGCAGCAGGCCGAAGCACCAGTCGTCGTCGGCATCGTCGACGACGACCGTTGGCGTCGGGAACGCGACAGACTGCGCCTTCGGCCCCGCGTCCGCGTCCTCCCTCGACAGCGCCGCCGTGTAGTGGTCGCGCGCCGCGCGTACCGGGTCGTCGAGACGCGGCGGATCCGGGGCGATCAGGACGGCGATGATGACGACGACGGCGGCGCTGCCCAGCAGCGCGACGCAGGTCTGCACCATCCGTCGAGCGACGATCCTGCGCGCCGACGGCAGCTCACCGGGCCCGCTGCTGAGATAGAGGGGCTGGTTGGCCTCCTCGCCGGCGATGGACGCCAGGCGCTCGGTCAGGTCGTCGGGAGTCAGCGAGGTGCGCCAGGCGCTCAACTGGCTGCAGACCGCCGCGAGGGCCTGCGCCTCCTCCGCGCACTCGGCGCATCCTTCGAGGTGAGCCTGCACCGTCTCGACCCGCTTCGGCGGCAACGTCCCGTCGACGTAGCCGGAGAGGTCGCCGCGAAAGCGACCGCAGCAGGGTCGGGACACCGGCTACACCCCCGCGTACCGGGTTCGGTCGCCGGTGGGGGCGCGATGGGCGAGGGCCTCGCGCAGCGCGGCGCGGCCGCGTGCGATCCGGCTGCGCACCGTGCCCAGCTTCACGTCGAGCACCGCGGCGATCTCCTCGTAGCTCAAGCCCTCGATGTCGCACAACACGACGGCGACGCGCTGCTCCGGGCTGAGCGCGCGGAGCGCGGCGTCGACGTCGGCATCGAGTTCGCCGTCGAGGTGCAGCTCCTCGGGTCCGGTCGCGGCGCCCCACACGTGGTCGGGAGCGGCGCTGAGCGCGTCCATGCGGATGCGCTGACGGCGGCGGGCCTGGTCGAGGAAGAGGTTCGTGGTGATGCGGTGCAGCCAGCCCTCGAGCGTGCCGGGCTGGAAGGTGTTGATCGACTTGAACACGCGGACGAAGACGTCCTGCGTGAGATCCTCCGCGTCGGGCCGGTTCCCGGTCAGACGGTAGGCGAGGCGGTACACCTGGGCGGAATGGTCACGGACGAGCTCTTGCCACGTGGGCGCGGTCCATGACGGCTCCGTCACCTGGGCCTTCGCTCTAAACACCGGACGCTTCTCCATGCTCACCATCATGACAGGGCAACCTGTGGGAACCCTGTGAATCCTTCTTCAGAAACAACGAACGGCGCGGCCGGAATGTTCCGGGCGAGTGCCTCTCTCAGGCCGCGAAGCCGAGATCCTCCAGCAGCGCCGCGTAGCGCTCGACGACGCCATCTGCCACGGACCCCATGGGCGCGCGGCACGGCCCGACGTCGAACCCGCGATGCGCGAGGGTCTCCTTGACCATCATGCAGCCCTGCGTCGCGAAGACGCCCTGGAACGCGGGCATCACGTGCCGGTTGGCCTCGATGGCCTCCTCGACGCGGCCGGCCAGGTAGTGGTCGATGATGTCCCGGGCCGCGCGCGCGGTGAAATGGGTGGAGGTGCCGACGACGCCGACGCCGCCCACCGACAGCAACGGCAGGAGGAACGCGTCGTCGCCCGCGTAATACGCGAGGTTCGTGTTGGCCAGGACCGCGGCGCTGCTGACGACGTTGCCCTTCGCGTCCTTGACCGCACGGATGCGCGGGTGCGCGTCGAGCTCGATGAGGAGCTCCTCGGGGATCGGGATGCCCGCGCGGTGGGGGATGTCGTAGAGCATGACGGGCAGCTCGGTGGAGTCCGCGACCGTGATGAAGTGGTCCTTGAGCGCGTCCACCGGCGGCCGCGAGTAGTACGGCGTCACGACGAGGAGGCCGTCGACGCCGACGTCGGCGGCCTGCTTCCCGAGTTCGACGGTGTGCTTGGTGGAGAACGTGCCGACACCGGCGATCACGCTGGCGCGGTCCCCGACGGCGGTCACCACGGCGTCGAGGATGGCCCGCTTCTCCGCGTCGGTGGTGGTGGGCGCCTCCCCCGTCGTCCCGTTGATCACCAGGCCGTCATGGCCGAGATCGTCGACGAGGTGCGTGGCCAGCCGCGCCACCTGTGCGTAGTCCGTCTCCGATCCGTCGGGCGTGAACGGCGTCACCATCGCCGTCAAGACTCGGCCGAAGATGGGCGACATGTCGCTGTCTGGAGTCATGCCGGACATCCTAACGGTGAGTCCCAGAGCTGAGCCGCCATTTCGCGAGGCTGGATGCGGCGCCACGCTCCCCGACCCCGTAGTCTGGGCACCGTGAACCACGAGCTCGTTTCTCCAACCGCCGCCAGCTGGTCCTTCGCAGAGGACCACATCGACCCGTCCGCCGAGGTCGCGGAGGCGCGCGACGACGCGACCGTCGCCGGCCTGGCCCCGATCTCCCCCGGCGTGGCCGCCACGCTCAAGGTCCTCACCCGCGCCGCGGGCGCGAAGGCCGTGGTCGAGGTGGGCACCCTGATGGGCGCCTCCGGCCTCAGCTTCCTCGAGGCGATGGGCGCCGACGGCGTGCTCACGTCGATCGACCCCGAGGCCGACAACCAGCTCCCCGCCCGCTCGCTGTTCCTCAAGGCGGGGCACCGGACCGCGCAGTTCCGGCTCATCGCCGGCTCGCCGCTGGAGGTCATGCCGAAGCTCCGCGACGGCGCCTACGACATCGTGTTCGTCAACGGCGACAAGCTCGAGTACGTCGAATACGTGGCCGGCGCCCTGCGCCTGCTGCGCCACGGCGGCGTGCTGATCGTCAACGACGCGCTGTGGCACAACCGCGTCGCGGACGAGGCCGACGAGTCGGACGAGACCATCATCATCCGCGAGGCCCTCGAGGCCGTCACCGCCAGCGAGTCCTACACGCAGGCGCTGCTGCCCGTCGGCAACGGCCTGCTCGTGGCGGTCAAGGACTGACAAATCGAAACGCCCCCGGCCTCGGCCGGGGGCGTTTTCGTTGTCCTGTCAGTCGCGCGGGACGGTGACGCCCTTGCCGACAACGGTGATGCCGTTGTCGGACACCTCGAAGCCGCGGGCGCGGTCGTGCTCGTGGTCGACGCCGATCTGCACGCCGTCGGGGACGACGACCTCCTTGTCGAGGATCGCCCGGCGCACCACCGTGTTGCGCCCGATCTGCACCGAGTCCATGAGCACGGCGTCGGAGACCTGCGCCCACTTGTCGACACGGACGTTCGGGCTCATCACGGTGCGCTCGACCTCGCCGCCCGAGATGATGCAGCCCGCGGTGACGATGGAGTCCTCGGCGCGGCCGCGGATCACGAACTTCGCGCCGGGCGCCTGCACCTGGTCGGTGAAGATGGGCCACTGCGAGTTGTACAGGTTGAACTCCGGGTCGACGCTGACGAGGTCCATGTGGGCCTCGTGGAACGCGTCGATGGTGCCCACGTCCCGCCAGTAGTTGATGTCCTTGTCCGTGGCGCCGGGGACGCGGTTCTCCTTGAAGTCGTAGACCTGCGCCTCGCCCTGGTCGGTGAACCACGGGATGATGTTGCCGCCCATGTCGTGGCGCGACGACGCGTCCTCTCCGTCGGCGCGGAGCGCCTCGACCAGCTGCTTCGTGCTGAAGATGTAGTTGCCCATGGAGGCGAACGACTCGTCGGGCGAATCGGGCAGGCCGGGCGGGTCCGCGGGCTTCTCGAGGAAGCTCTTGATCTTCTTGTCGGACGCGGCGTCGATGATGCCGAACGCCGACGCCTCGCTCCGCGGCACCCGGATGCCCGCCACCGTCGCCGCGAGTCCCGAATCGATGTGCGCGTCGAGCATCTGCGAGATGTCCATGCGGTAGATGTTGTCGGCGCCGAACACGACGATGTAGTCCGGCTTCGCGTCGACGATCAGGTTCAGCGACTGGTGGATCGCGTCGGCGCTGCCCTGGTACCACCGAGGCCCGAGGCGCTGCTGGGCGGGGACGGGGGCGACGTAGTTGCCGAGCATCGTCGAGAACCGCCACGTCTTCGAGATGTGACGGTCCAGCGAGTGCGACTTGTACTGCGTGAGCACCGCGATCTGGCGGAGATTCGAGTTCGCCAGGTTGCTCAGCACGAAGTCGATCAGCCGGTAGGTACCGCCGAACGGCACCGCGGGCTTCGCCCGATCAGCGGTCAGCGGCATCAGCCGCTTCCCCTCACCGCCGGCGAGGACGAGGGACAAAATCTCAGGGCGCTTGACCATGCCCCGAACCTATTGCCTTTTCCCATCCGACACATGCAAATCCACGAAATCCGTGAGCGAATCGTGACAGCATGCCCCCATGACGATGAAGCTCTCTCTCCTGACCCGCGAGTACCCGCCCGCCATCTACGGCGGCGCCGGTGTCCATGTCGCCCAGCTGGTGCCTCAGCTGCGCAAGCTGATCGACGTCGAGGTGCACTGCATGGGCGACCCGCGCGACGGCGCGCAGGCCCACGCGGAAGACTTCCCGCCCGGCGCGAACCCCGCGCTGCGCGTGCTGGGAGCGGACCTCAGCATGACCGCCGCGATCGGCTCGGACGTCGACATCATCCACTCGCACACCTGGTACGCGAACATGGCGGGCCACCTCGGCTCGCTGATGCAGGACATCCCGCACGTAGTGACGTCGCATTCGCTGGAGCCGCACCGCCCGTGGAAGGCCGAGCAGCTGGGCGGCGGCTACCGCGTGTCGTCCTGGGCGGAGAAGACGGCCTACGAGGCCGCCGACGCCGTGATCTCGGTGAGCGCGGGCATGCGCCGCGACGTCCTGGACAGCTACCCGGCGCTCGACCCGGACAAGGTCCACGTGGTCAAGAACGGCATCGACACCGACGAGTTCCGGCCCGACAACGGCACCGACATCGCCGAGTCGCTCGGCATGGAGATCGGGCGCCCGTCGGTGGTGTTCGTCGGCCGCATCACGCGCCAGAAGGGCCTCGTGCACCTGGTCCGCGCCGCCAAGCAGTTCGACCCCGACACCCAGCTCGTGCTGCTCGCCGGCGCCCCGGACACCCCGGAGATCGCCGCCGAGTTCAGCGCCGCGTTCGCGGAGCTCGAGGCGCACCGCACCGCTCCCGTGATCTGGGTGCAGGAGATGCTGCCGCGGGCCTCCGTACGACAGGTCCTCACCCAGGCGACGGTGTTCGCCTGCCCCTCGGTGTACGAGCCGCTGGGCATCGTCAACCTGGAGGCGATGGCCTGCGAGACCCCCGTCGTGGCGAGCGCCGTCGGCGGCATCCCGGAGGTCGTCGTCGACGGCGAGACCGGCCTGCTCGTCACGTACGACCCGGCGCAGGCCGGGGATCCGGAGTTCGTGGCCGGCTTCGAGGCCGACTTCGCGGAGAAGGTCAACCGCCTGACGCGCGACCAGCAGCAGGCCTCCGACATGGGCCTGGCCGGACGCCGGCGTTGCATCGACGAGTTCTCGTGGGCCAAGATCGCCGCCGAGACCGTCGCCGTCTACGAGGCCGCGATCGGCGCTCGCGGCTGAGACCCGGAGACGCGAGGAGGGCCGCCCCGGCGTGGGGCGGCCCTCCTCGTGCGTCTGGGTGCGTCTGGCTGCGGTCAGCCGACGACCTCCTTGAGGGCGTTCAGCAGATCGGTGGCCTCGACGGCGTTCATCTCGACGACAAGCCTGCCGCCACCGTCGACCGGGACGCGCATCACGATGCCGCGCCCCTCCTTCGTGACCTCCATCGGCCCGTCACCCGTGCGAGGCTTCATCGCTGCCATCTGCCACCCTCATTTCCTGAATTCGCGTACTGCGGTTAGGCACCATTATGGCTTATCGCGCCAAACCCCCGCTCGTCCTGGGCCGAATCCGCCGGGTCCGGTGCCGGCCGGGGACGGTCGAGGAGGGCGTCGATCACCTGCATGTCGTAGCCGCCGCGCACCACGGGAAACAGCGTCTGGGCCGCGGGCGCGGCCGTCCCCGCCGCCAGGGCGCTCAGGTACGCGTCGACCTCGGCCCGCGCGTACCCGGTCGACGCGACCGGCAGCCGCGACTCCCGGAGGAACTCCTCCGTGACGGGGCCGTCCGGCACGATCCCGCGAGGCCGGTCGATCACGCCGCGCGGCGCCATCTCGCCGAAGTGCCCGAGCCCCGCATAGGCGGCGCAGGCAAGGACGGCGAGCCCGACGGCGACGATGGCGATCCACACGGTCAGACCGTCCCGAACTGCCCCGGGGCGCCCATGGCGGCGACCGCCTCGTCGATGTCGTCGGTGATCGTGAGCAGGTCGAGGTCGCCGAGCGCGATGTATCCGCCCTCCGCCATCGTGTGGCGCACCCAGTCGACGAGCGGGCTCCAGTAGTCGCGGCCGAAGAGGACAACGGGGAAGTGCGTGACCTTGCCCGTCTGGATCAGCGTGAGCGCCTCGAAGAGCTCGTCGAGGGTGCCGAACCCGCCGGGCATGGTGATGAAGCCCTGGCTGTACTTGATGAACATCATCTTGCGGGCGAAGAAGTAGCGGAAGTTCACGCCGAGCGTGATGTACTCGTTCATCCCCTGCTCGTGGGGCAGCTCGATGCCGAGCCCGACGGACGTGCCGTCGGCGGCGTGCGCGCCCCGGTTGCCTGCCTCCATGATGCCCGGACCGCCGCCGGTGATGACGGCGAAGCCGCGGTCGACGAGGCGTCGGCCGATCTCCTCGGCGGCGACGTACATCGGGTGGTCAGGCTTGGTGCGCGCGGATCCGAAGATCGACACCGCCGGCGACAGATCGCTCAGCGCGTCGAAGCCCTCGACGAACTCGGACTGGATCCGCAGCACCCGCCACGGGTCGCGGTGCGCCCAGTCGGCGCTGTTGCGCTCCTCGAGGAGCGCCTGGTCCGCCAGCGGCTTCTCCTCCTGCTCCCGGCCACGGTAGAGGACGGCACCCTGTCGACGCTTCGGCTCAGTCATGCACCTATCTTTACCTACGCCGCTCAAGCCGCCGAGCGAACGGAGACGAACGGCGTGTCGCCGAGGGGTGACGGATCGGCAATCACACCGAAACGCGGGCGAAACAGAGGCGGGTTATCGTCGTCGAACGGCACGCACATCTCGGAGGCGACATGGCCATCTCTCCCTTCTCCGTCGTCGCGTCTCACGTATGGATCGGCGGCACGTTCAGACCCGCGCGGGTCGGCGTCCGCGACGGCGTGATCGACGAGGTGGTGCCGCTCGCCAGCCGCTACCTCCCCGTCGGCCCGCCCGGCGACGTCGGGGGCGAGGTGTACCGCCTCCCGGAGGACACCATCCTCCTCCCCGGGCTCGTCGACCCGCGCGTGTGCGCCGACGACGCGGGGCGCGCGGACGGGGTCAGGTCCGCGACGCTCGCCGCCGCGGCGCGGGGCGTCACGACCATCGTCGACATGCCTCCGGCCTCCGCCCCCTCCCCCACCTCGGAGGAGGCGCTGCGGGCCGCGCGGAGGACCGCGGCGCGCGAGGCGTTCGTGGACGTCGGCTTCTGGGGCGCCGCCGTGCCGGGCAACCTCGGCTCGCTCGCCGCGCTGCGCAGGGCGGGCGCCTTCGGCTTCGTGTGCTCCCTCTCCCCCTCCGGCGCGTCGCCGCACCTGGACGCCGACCAGGTGCGGAGCGCGATGACGGAGGTGGCCGGGCTGGGTTCGCGGCTGGTCGTGCGCGGGGCCCCGTCGGCCGTCGACGCGGTGATCGACGCCGTCCGCGACACCGGCTGCCGCACGCACCTCGCGCACCTCGGCGACGGCGGCGCCCTCTCCGCCGTCCGGGCGGCCAAGCGCGAGGGGCTGCCGCTCACGGTCGAGGCCTGCCTGCACGAACTCTCCTCCGGCGCCGAGGAGGCCCCGGACGGGGCAGGCAACCGGGATCTGCTCTGGCGAGGCGTGCTCGACGGCACCATCGACGCGATCGTGGACGACGACGTCGCCGGGCCGCGGGCCGGGCTCTCCGCCATGTGGACGGAGGCGAAGCGGCGCCGCATCCCGCTCTCGACGCTCCTTCCGCTCTTCACGACCGGGCCCGCGGCCGTCGCGGGCCTCGCCGGCGCCGGGGAGATCGCCGTCGGAAGGCCCGCAAACCTGACGGTGTTCGGCCCCGATCGCCCGACGATGGCCGAGGATCGCGCGCGCCGCGAAGTGGTCGGCTCCCCGGCCGGGCGCGCCCTGGTCGGCCGCTTCCTCCACACGTGGCTGCACGGGGCGACCGTCTTCGATGCGACGGCGGCCCCGTCTCCTCGGCGCACGCCGCGGGGTCAGCTGCTCAGCGCCGGCTGAGAGGGGTCGTGGGCGGCGCTAGCTCGTCAGCCAGGAACGCAGGCCGTCCGCGCACCTGTCCAGCTCCGCGACGGGGCAGAACTCGTCGGCGCGGTGCGCATACGACGGATCGCCCGGGCCGTAGTTGACCGCAGGAACCCCGACGGCACTGAACCGGGCGACGTCGGTCCAGCCGAACTTGGGGTGCGCCTCCTCGCCGATCGCGTCGACGAACCGCCGCGCGGCGGGGAGGTCGAGGCCGGGGCGCGCGGCGGGCGAGACGTCGGTGATCCGCAGCTCGTAGTCGGCGAACCACTCCCCCAACCGGGCGAGCGCCTCGTCGGGCGACTTGTCGGGCGCGAACCGGTAGTTGACGGTGAGCACGGCCGACGGCGGGATCATGTTGGACGCCACCCCGCCGCCGATCCCGACGGCGTTCAGCCCCTCGCGGTAGACGAGGCCGTCGACCTCGACCTCCTCGCTCTCGTACGCGGCGAGCAGCGCCAGCGCGGGCGCGAGGGCGTGGATGGCGTTGACGCCCATCCACGCGCGGGCGCTGTGCGCGGCGACCCCGGCCGTGTGCAGCTCGACGCGGATCGTGCCCTGGCAGCCACCCTCGATCCGTGCGGAGGTCGGCTCCATGAGGACGGCGAAGTCGGCGTGGACGAGGTCGGGCCGGTTCCGCGAGAGCCTGCCGAGGCCGTTGAGCTCGGCGGCGACCTCCTCGTGGTCGTAGAAGATCCAGGTGATGTCGCGGTTGGGGGCGTCCAACTCGACGGCGAGGGCGAGCATCACCGCGACGCCGCCCTTCATGTCGCACGCGCCGCGTCCCCAGACGACGTCGCCCTCGGGGGCCTCGATCAGCCGGGAGGGAAGGTTGCCCTGCACGGGGACGGTGTCGAGGTGCCCGGCGATGACGACGCGCTCGGCCCGCCCCAGGTCGGTGCGCGCGACGACGCAGTCGCCGTCGCGGTCGAGCGTCAGGTGCGGCGAGGCCTTGAGCCGCGCCTCGACGAAGTCCGCGAGCGCGCGCTCATTTCCGGAGACGGACTCGACGTCGATGATCTCCCGCAGCAGGGTGGCCAACTCAGACATGCGCCGAGCCTATCGCGGGGTGTCGCCCCGTGACTCAGGCCGTCGCTCCCAGAGCTATCGCGGACCACGCCTCAGCTCAGCGCCTCCATCTGCTGCACCACCAGCGCGACTGCCGCCTCAGATTTGTCCGGCGGGTACCTGAACTTGCGGAGGAGCCGCTTGATCTTGGCGCGGATCGCCGCGCGGACGTCATCACGAACGGTCCAATCGGTCTTGGCGTCACGCCGCAACAGCTCGATCAGTTCCCGGGCGATCTCGCCGAGCACCGGTTGCCCGAGCACCTCGACGGCGGAAGCGTTACTGGCGATGGCGTCGTAGACGGCCAACTCGTCGAGGCCGAGCGGGGGCTCAAACTGCTCACCCCTCTTGGCCTCCACCGACAGGTCCAGCGCCGTCTGGTAGAGCTCGAGCAGCACCTCGGCCGAGGTCAGCTGGCCGTTGGTGTAGCGGTTGAGCAGCTCAGCGACCCGGTCGCTGAACGCCTGCTGCCGCACGAGATTGCGCCCCGACACCCGAACGGCCTCGATCAGGAGCGCTGAGCGAAGCGCCTCGATGGCCAGCTGGGGGTTGGCCGAGGCCTGCGCCTCGCCAAGCAGGGCCGGGGTGAGGTGATCGAAGTCGGGTGGGGTGATCTGCGCCATCTGGTAGATGTCGATCACGTCGCGCGAGTCCGTCGAGTCCTCGACGACGGTAAGCAGCGCCCGCGCGACCTCAGCCGGGACCGGGCGTCCGCTTTCCGAGCGCTCGCTGGCATCGAGCTTCGCCACCCAGGCCCGCACCTCGATGTAGAACCGCACTTCGTCGGCAATGTCGGCGAGGTTGTCGGCACCGGAGGCGAGCGCCCACGCCCTGCCGAGCTGCGTCGTCAGGTGCCGGTAGCGGGCTGTGAGGTTCGCTTGGCCCTCCGCCACCTTGTTCGCGGGGTTACGAAGGTCCCTGATCCAGTTGGCCACAGCTCCCGCAGCATCCATCCACCCTCTGGGGCCGCCCAGCTTCGACCGCCAGTCGACGCCCGACAGGAGGTCTCGAATCTGCCCGACGAGGGCGCGGGCCAACTCGATCGCCTCGCCGACGTCGCGTCCCATCGGCCGCTCCCGCTGGTCCGCGAGGGTGTACTCGGCCAGGGCCTTCGCCAGGTTGTCCGTGAGGGGCGCGTAGGCCACGAGGAGCCCGGCGTCCTTGCCTCGGAACGTTCGATTCACTCGCGCGAGGGTCTGCATGAGCAGCGCGCCCTTGAGCGGCCGGTCGAGGTAGAGGGTGTGCAGAGCCGGGGAGTCGTAGCCCGTGAGCATCATGTCCTTGACGATCACCAGCTCAAGGCAGTCGTCGGGCTTTGCCAAGCGCTTCTTGATCACCTTGTTCTCCGACTCGCGCCGGACATGGTCGCTGATCGGAGGTTGATCCGAGGCCGAGCCCGAGTAGACGACCTTGATCACCCCACCGTCGACCGCGTCGGAGTGCCACTCGGGCCGCAGCTCGACGATGGCGCTGTACAGGTTGGCGCAGATCTCCCGCGTCGCCCCGACGATCAGGGCCTTGCCGGGGCCTTCGAGGTCCGGGAACATGCGAGCGCGCCGCTTCTCCCAGTGCGCGACGATGTCAGCCGCCAGGGTGCGCAACCGCTCGGGTGAGCCGTAGATGGCGTTGATCACCGCGACGGAACGCTCGACCTGCTCACGCTCTGTCTCGTCGAGGTCGCGGGTGAGCTCGTCGGCGGCGTCGTCGAGTTCCTCGGCGGTGACGCCCTCGTCGAAGCCGACGGTGACCAGGCGCGGCTCGTAGTACACCGGCACCGTGGCGCCGTCGGCAACGGCCCTCGTCAGGTCGTAGACGTCGATGTAGTCGCCGAACACCTCGCGGGTGTTGCGGTCCGTGAAGCTGATCGGAGTGCCGGTGAATGCGATCAGGGTCGCGCCCGGAAGGGCGTCAGCGAGGTGGCGGGCGTAGCCATCGAGGTCGTCGTAGTGGCTGCGGTGCGCCTCGTCGACGATGACGACCACATTGCGTCGAGCCGTCAGCTCCGGATGGTCGGCGCCCGAATCGCGCTCAGCCTGGGTGCGGCTGAACTTCTGGAGCGTGGTGAACAGGATGCCGCCGGTGTTCTTCTCGGTGAGCGCTGCGCGGAGTCCTTCGCGGGTGTGGATCTGACGGGGTTCCTCGGGGAACAAGCGGGAGGCCACGAACGCGTCGAAGAGCTGGCCGTCGAGTTCGGTTCGATCGGTGACGACCAGCACCGTTGGGTTGCCCAATCTCGGATGCCGCAGCAGCAGATTGGTGTAGAACTCCATCTCCAGCGACTTGCCAGACCCCTGTGTGTGCCAGACGACGCCCGCCTTGCCGTCCGACTCGACGGCCTGGACCGTGCGGCCGATGGCCTTCGTGACCGCGAAGTACTGGTGCGGCTTGGCGGTGCGCATGGTGACGCCGTCGTCGCCGTCGGCGAACGCGGTGAAGCTGCGCATCAGTTGCAGGAACCGCTCGAGGTTGGCCACACCGTCGAGCAACGTGTCGAGCGCGGGCGAACCATCTGTGAGTGGGAGGCCTTCGTCGTCGACGTTCCAGGCTGAGTAGTGGTTGAGCCCGGCGAACGGGTTTCCATAGCGGGCGAGCACGCCGTCGCTGACGATGGTGACGACGCAAGCGCGGAACGCCATCGGGAACTCGCGCACGTAGGTGGCAAGTTGGGCATGCGCGGACGCGATGGTCGCGGCCTCGCTGCCGCCTCGCTTCAGTTCGACGATGCCGACGGGGAGCCCGTTGCAGTAGAGGACGAGATCGAAGCGACGACGCGCGTCGAGGTCGCGGACAGTGACCTGGCGCGCGGCGATCCAGTCGTTGTTGGCGGGCTCCGGGTCGACAATCCGCACGGTGGGGTTCTGTTCCGTGCCATCGGCCGCCGTCCACGTAACCCCGCGGTAGCCGTGGACCATGAACTGGTGCATCCGAAGTGCCTCAGCGGCGGCGTCTTGCGAGGCGGGCGTGAGGACCTCGGCGACGGCCTGATTGAGCTGGGTGGCCGGCACCTGGGGGTTGAGCCTCGCGACGGCCTCGCGGAGGTCGACGGCCAGGACGAGGTCCGCGGCCGATGCGCGTCGGTCGTTGAGGTCAGTCCCTTGCATCGGACGCCAGCCCAACTCGCCCAGGTAGTCGTGGGCGATGAGTTCCAGGTCTTCCTCGGTCATGGCCATAGTCTGCCCGTCGCGCGCGCCTCGGGTGCCGCGCCCCACGAGAACGGGCCTTATCGGGCGGGAACTCCCGCTCCTTCGCCACGCCCATGCACACTGACACCATGACCAGCACACATCTCCGGGGCCTCAGCATCCGAGCTGAGCGCCCGGGCGGGGACGCGGAACTCGCGTCGTTCGACCTCCCACCCGGCCGCACCGTCTACCGCCCTGACGGCACACTCTTCTGCTGGGTCTCCGACCTGGAGGCACCCGGACTCGACCGGCTGTGGACGGACGCGATGCTCCGGTTCTCAGAGACCGGCCTTTGGCCGATCCGCGCAGAAGAACAGGACGACTGGGAGTGGCACAGCCAGTGGGCAAAGGCCGGGCGCTGGCCTGAGGACGAACCGCCCGTCACCTCGCCGCTGGACCGCTTCGACCACGACTTCGCAGAGGAGGAGGGGCTAACCCCGGAGGCTTATGCCCAGGACGTCGCTGAAGTCAGCTGGACTCCCGACCTGCAGCTCGCCGAAGCGACGAGTTCCACCCCGTGGACAAGGGTCGACGTCGAGGCACCCGCCCATATCAACCGCGTCATCCTGGTACCAGTCGAGCGCCCGTGCGACGTCCCGCTCACTCTGCATTGGGGCGTACCCAACGACGGCCTCTCCCCCTACGCGTTCGCGACCTGCCTGCGCTCCTGGGAGGAGCGTTTCGGCGCCGTCCTCACGTGGATGATCGCGATCTCGTGGGCCGAGATCGAGCTCACCGCGCCCCCAACTGACCAACTCAACGCGCGCCGCCTCGGCATCGAACTGATGGTCTTCTCGACAGACAGCTGGATGCAGGGCGGGCTCGGCGGGAACGCGCGCGGCGAGTTCGACGGACCGGAGCGCCTTGGCCGATCGACCTCCTGGAGCCTCTGGTGGGACTGACTATGTCGATCGCGAAGGGAGATGGGGCGTAGACGGCCATCACAGGTTCGGGAGGCGACGCCTCGCCGCCACAGATCGCGGATGAAGTCCGATCCACGGATGTCCGGCAGCCTCGTTGCCGCGCTGATCGTGTTTGAGCGCAAACATGGAGCTCCGCCCGGCACGGCCCAAGAGTTGATTGCATGGTGGAGGCGGCGCGTCAGTGAACCACTCGAAGTGGTGGACGTGTCGTTCCTGTGCCCCTGCTGTTGCGACGGCGTCGCTGGCTTCTCCTATCCGTGGGAGGTGCGTGAGGAGATCGAGCGCATCGCCTACAAGCTCCCGTCCCGCTCTCGGCGGGAGCTGCGGCGGATCGTCGCGGCCGACGACAGACTCATGCTCCAGCGCCGCGACTTCGACAGCCGCGACGACGACCACTGGTGGATGGCCCCAGATGTTTGGAACTAACCCGCTCGGCCGGCCGACACCAACCCACACCGCGCACCTTCAGCCTGGGTTGTGGTGTTGGACTCGAGCGCAACTATTGGGAAAACCCCAACGAGCCGCTAAAGTGGATCCATGAAGGCGGAGATCGGCAACAGGGTTGCCCGGACACTCCCAGCAGGGACGACACAGAAGGACATCGCGGCACAGGTCGGGATGACTCCCGACGCGTTCTCACGCGCGCTGAAGGGCGAACGTGGGTTCTCCGCCGTCGAGTTGGCGAATCTGGCCGAGTTGCTGCACGTAGACGTCTATTTCCTCATCACCGGCGCCGCCGATCCGAACAGGCTCGTCCTCGCTGCACGTCATTCCTACGACCCGGAGACGCGCGAGCGCGCAGTCGCCGGGCATCAAGAGGACCGGGCTATCCTCGACGACATCAGCCTTGCCTACCGCCAAGCGGGCGAAGACCCCGGGCCATCCCAAATCCCTCAACGCCTCGAGACGACGAGAAGCGCGCTCGGGCGCGGCTTCGCCCGTGGCCTACTCGCCCATATCGAAGATCGCTTCCAGATCGACATCGTTCGGGTGCACGGTCTGAGTACCTCCTACTCGTTCCACATCACCGGCCGCGCGGTGATCGCGATCCCGGCCACCGGAAACTGGTTCCGGGAGAACTGGGACATGGCCCACGAACTCGGCCACCTGGTTCTCGGCCACCGGTGCGTGATGGGCCCCGAGGGGGACGTCGGCACACCCGAGCGTGAAGCTAACGCCTTCGCAGCCGACCTCCTGCTTCCGTCCGACGAGTTGTCCGCCACCGATTGGTCGGCCATCACCGCTGAACAGCTCGCTCACCTTGTGTGGGTCACAGGAGTTTCGACCCAGGCGCTGTCTACCCGTCTTCGGGCGCTGCATCTGACCGTCTCACAGCAGACGAGCGGGCTTCTCGGTCGCTCAACCCAGGCGCTGCTCCGTCGCCACATGCCCTCGGACTCATTGCTCGACGAGATCACTGTGCGCATGGAGGACGCGTCCCAGCGCCACTTCCCGCGCTGGCTACAAGAGGCCCACCTCGACCGCATTGCAGAAGGCGCCATCGGCAAGGGGACACTCGCATGGATGCTCGGCGTTGACGAGGCTGAGCTGGACGTCGAAGTCCCGGATGTGCCCCCCTCACTGTCGGCATCCAATCTGGACGATCTCCTCAGGTAGACCGTGGCCCTTCTCTTCCCCGACAACACCGTCCTCATCAACTTCGCCTACTGCGGCGAGATGGCATTGCTCGAGACAATCGTCGGCGCCAAGGGCGCATGGGTGGCCTCGGTGGAGGCCGAGTGTAACCAGAAGGCCGACGAGCTTCAGCTTCCCGAGCTGCGAACAGCTCGGCAGATCTTCGGCAAGCCACTCCGGCCCGAAACACCCGCCGAGCACATCCAGGTGCGCATCCACCGCGATCACTTCAGCAGTCCCGGCGACGGGCCGAAGAAGCACCTCGGGGAATCAGAGACCCTTGCGATCCTGGAGTGCCGCGACCTCGGCACCACGATCTTCGTCACCGACGACCGCCAAGTCAGCCTTCGAGCCACCGCCTGCATGATCCCCGTCACGTGCATCACGACCTGGGACCTCGTGAGGTTCGCCGTTCGCGCCGACCACGCGGACGAAGCCATCGCGCTGCGCATGCGCCGCACCCTGATGACACACGATCGCGTTCATATTGGCTACGTCCGAGATGAGATGGCATTCGTCAACTGGCTGAACGAGTCGTAAACGTCGACCAAGCCGGTTCCGGTCACCTTGACGACTGCAGGACCCCGAGGCGGCCGGACATCAGCTCGGGGAGCAGCGCGTCGCGCGTTGTCCTTAACAGGTCACTCTCGCGTCGTACCCTTGCCTGAAACAAGAGCGCCGACGCCACCGAGCGATCGAACTCGGCAACATCCTCCATGGCCACAAGCGGCACCGGCTGAGCAAGAGCAGCATCACGGTTGAGGCCTGGCACCGCAGAGTCACTGTTGAGTTCTCCCAGGTTGAGCCAACGCAACAGTTCGAACACGAAGCGCATCCCTACGCCACTCGCGGGCTCCGCGTAGAAGGCCGTATCAATCGGCCAGAACCCGGAGTCCATCCACCACACCGTACCCACGGATCCTTTCCGACCCACGACCACTCCAGGCGCCTCGCAGAGCCGAACTTGGTGAGTACCATTGGGACCGCCACTGCCAACAACCGGATAGTCGCCCGGACGACGTTGGTCGGCCGGAAGCCCTTTCCCGTAGTGCAGACGCAAGTAGTCACTGACAAGCGCGGTTCCATTCGACGCCGACAAAAGGGCCAGGAACTTTGTCCGCACCAGCCCCTCGCTCAGTTGGACGACCCGTTCGTTCGCGGCGATCTTGTCGTCGAGGGCGCCGAGGACGTCTGCGATCGCCGTCTGGGTCGGGAGGTCCGGCACATCCAACGCGAAGCTCCGGACATCCGCGACATTCAGGTGCGCGACCGTCGATCCGGCCGCAAGGTCCTGGAGGCGTCCCTGAACAGGACGCGAACTCAGGAGGTAGTACAGGAACCTGCTATCAACCTTGCGCGGATCAGGCCGCATGAGCACCGTGCGCTGACCCGGAGCCACATTCTCGGTGTCTGGGATACGCACGACAGGGCCAACGGGAGCCTCACGCGCGAACAGCAGGTCACCCGATCGGGGCGTCAGGCGGCGCGTCCACGCCTTGAAAGTCCCCTCGGAAATCCGCCGCGCTTCACCAAAGTTGATCACGTTGCCGCGCATCGCGGGCGTGCCGACGGCGAAATGGGAACCGGTCTCGTCAATCGGAGCGGTCTTGTGCTCGCAATCAACGATCTCCAGGCACAGGTTCTCCAGGGCCGTCACCGGAGCCGACCCAACTGCTCGCGGACCACGGCATCCAGGCGCGCGGACTCATCCATGGCCTTGAACAGCTCCTTGGTCAGGCGCTCGACCTTCTCGTCCAGCGGCTCGCCGTCGTCCTCCGTGGGAGCCGAGCCGACGTAGCGGCCGGGGGTGAGCGCATAGCCCGCGGCCTTGATCTCCGCCGTCGTCGCCGACCTCGCGAAGCCCGGGACGTCCTCGTACTCACCCTCGATGCCTCGCCAGGCCGCGAACGTGTCCGCGATCCGCGCGATGTCGTCGTCGCTCAACGCGCGCTCGGCGCGGTCGACCATATGCCCAAGGGCCCGCGCGTCGATGAACAAGGTCTCTCCGCGGCGCTCCCCCTTGTCCTTCGCCAGGAACCACACGCACACGGGGATGCCGGTGGAGCGGAACAGCTGCGTGGGCAGCGCGACCATGCAGGCGACCACGTCGGCTTCCACCATCTCGGCGCGGATCTGGCCCTCTCCCCCGCTGTTCGACGACATAGAGCCATTCGCCATCACCACCCCGGCCTGGCCGCCGGGCGCGAGCTTGCTCAGGATGTGCTGCAGCCACGCATAGTTCGCGTTGCCAGCGGGCGGGATGCCGTAGGCCCAGCGGGCGTCGTCCTCGCGGCGCGCCCAGTCCTTGATGTTGAATGGCGGGTTGGCCAGGATCACGTCGGCCTTGAGGTCCGGGTGCAGGTCGCGGGCAAAAGTGTCGCCCCACGTAGGGCCCAGGTTGCCGAGGATGCCATGGATGGCCAGGTTCATCTTCGCCATCCGCCAGGTGCGCTCGTTCAACTCCTGGCCGTAGACGGAGATGTCGCCGGGCGAGCGGTGGTGCGCCTCCAAGAACTTCTCGGCCTGCACGAACATGCCGCCTGAGCCGCAGCACGGGTCGTAGACCCGGCCCGACGTCGGGCGCAGCACCTCAACCAGCACCCGCACCACCCCCGCGGGCGTGTAGAACTCGCCGCCGCGCTTGCCCTCGGCGCGCGCGAACTTCTCCAGGAAGTACTCGTACACTTCACCGAGCAGGTCTCGGGCCTTCGTCGCGCCGTCGCCGGTGAAGCGCGCGCCGTTGAACAGGTCGATCAGCTCCGCGAGGCGCCGCGCGTCGACGCTCTCCCTGTTGAACACCCGCGGCAGCGTGCCCGCGAGCGCCTTGTTCTCCTCCATCAGCCGGGCCATCGCGAAATCGATGATCTCGCCCGTCGAGCGCAGCGGCGTGCCCTTGGCGTTCGCCGCGAGGAACGACCATCGCGCCTCCGGCGGCACCCAGAACACCTGCGAGCCCAGGTACTCGTCGCGATCCTCCATCGCCTCGGCGATGGCATCCTCGCCGTAGCCCTCGCTCATCAGCTCGTCCCAGATCTGCTCCTGCCGCTCCTCGAACGCGTCCGACACGTACTTCAGGAACACCAGGCCCAGCACGACATCCTTGTACTGAGAGGCGTCCATCGAGCCCCGCAGCTTGTCCGCCGACTTCCACAGCAGGTCCTTCAGTTCCTTCGCGGTGCTCGGCGCGGCAAGGGCGGCGGGTTTACGGGCCATTGGGTTCTCCTAGTGTCGTGTGTCGGGAGTAGGTTGATGGATTCCGGTGTTCCAGGGGATGGATCGCAAGGCCGACGAGCGAAGTAGCACTTGGTCGTTCGTCGAGTGAGGAGAACGCAGCGAGGCGCCGCTGGGACGCCGGAAGCCTGCCAAGCTACTCCCGACACGCGGCACTAGGTTCACGAGGTTGTTCTCGACGGCGGTGAGGAGGTCGCCCTCGAATCCGTCGAGTTGGCTGAGCAGAGCCGTGAGCTCCGCTCGGCGTCGGTCAATCATGGCAGTCGCATCCGACAACGCATCCCGCCGCCCTGCCTCCAGCACGGCAACCCGCCATTGGGCCGCCGAGGTGCCGCGGGCCGAGCCGTCGATTGCCGCGCACAGCTGGCGCGCGACGAACGGCGCGTCCGGCGCGAGGCGATACCCCCGCACTGGGTACGAGACCAGTGCGCCGCCCTCAGCGTCGATGACCGCCCGCGGGCCGGGCGCGACGATAACGTCACCCGGCTCGGTCAGCCAGGTTCGCGGGCGCGCGAGCGCCGTCAGCCGATCCACGGCCTCCCGCCGGATCACCCGTCCATCGCGCACGCCCCAGACGGGTAAGTCGCCGACAGGTAGCTCTGCTCCCAACCGCACACCAGAGATCATCTTGACCCAACCGTGCTGTCGCGCCGTCTGCACCGTCACGGTGCTGGGTGGGGCGCCCGTTCCGGCTGCCATCCGCGGGGCTGTGATTCCGGCGTCCGCGGCCGATTCCGCCAGCTGCGCGGGGGTGACCCGCACGGGGTCCTCCGACGCCGACGCGACAGGCGGCGCCACCAATGACCCGGCACCCGCCAGGATGCGCCGCGTCAACACCGGCCGCAGCACCCGCCACCGTCGATGGCGCTGTTCTGCCATTCCCAGCCCGGCCGCCCTGAGGTCAGCGACAAGGTCCGACAGCTTCGTCGACGATAGACGGACTCCAGTGAGGTCGGCCACGTAGGTGCGGTGCTGATCGAACGCGACCTCGTCTCGTTCAGCCACTAGCCAGAGGGCCAGCAACTCGCGCGGGTGGGCCGGACGACACCCCGCGGGCAGTTTGACGACCGCGCGCACCACGCCGTCGCGCAGTAGCGCGTCCCGCTGTGGGCAACGCCCCGAAGGGTCAGCGAGGTGGCGCGCGGGCCCGATCACGATCCGTCGCTGCGAGTCATCCGTCAAGGTTGCCCGCTCGAATGTCGTCTCGCGCCCCTCGTCGAGGACGGTGTCAACGACCACCGGCCAGCCCGTCTCGCCACTCGCCAGGCGTGCGTCGAGGCCGGACACTTGCAGCAGGCGACGGGTGTGGCGCGCCACGTCACCCTCCACACGCGCCGCACCGACCCGGCCCTCCCAATCAGGCGCGATGCACCGCATCCAGGAGAGCCCTGTACCTGAGGCATCGAGCACGCCGGGATCGGCATCCGCCTCGGCCAGCGCCGTCGCCGCGCGGCTCACCAGATCCGCGGCTTCCGGGGTGATCACCGCCGCGGAGAAGGCCGGGATATGCCGACAGAGCCCCTCGTCCGTCAGCCAGTCGAACGCCTCGGAGACGCCGAACTGCTCATCGACGAAGTCCTCGACAAGGTCAGCCGCTACGGCCGGCTCCGCAACGGCCTCCACCTCGTCGGCGAAGCACCCCAGGAAGTCGTGACGACGAGCGGCCCGAATAGCCTCAGCGGGGTCGACGCGGAGATCTTCAGCCAGCCGGTCGCCGACGGCGGCTCGAGCCGCGAGGAGGGCCGACAGCTGAGCGGCCCGCGCGCCGTCACCACGCACCTCGGCGAGCAGCTGCAGAGCAGGCAGAGCCCGCGCGGGGGCCGGATTGTTACCTTTCCCCTGCGCGACCAGCCAGTCAACGACACGGTCGGCGTCGAAGCTGCTGCCGACGACCGGCGCAGGGAAGGCGTCCACACCGTCGGGGAACCTGGCGCGCCACATGGAGACCACCGGCCTCCGCACGCGGGCGACGAACGCGATATCGCTCATCGACAACAGCATCCCGACCTCCTCCCGCAAGGGTAGCCGAACTAGGTCAATTCGACTTCCGGGCTATTGATATCCCCTCTTATCACACATGTTCTGTGCCAATCCGCCTGGGAGAGCGACCCTGGTTCCAGGCAACTCAACTGAGGAGAGACCCATGACAGACGCACACATCCCGCTCCGTCAGCTGAAGCGGACCGTGCTCCCGCTGATCGCAATCACCGCCCTGGCAGGCGCGCTGACCGGCTGCGACGCCAACGACCTGGCCAGCCCGCTGAGCACCGCGACGAAGTCCGCGACCAGCGAGACGCCAAAGCCCCCCACCGATTCCGACACCGACGAGACTCCAAAGACCGATAATGGCGAGGCCGAGACTGACGAGGCCGACGCCGACGATGCCGAGGAGGAGGCCCCCGAACCCGAGGTCAACGCCTACGACGAGCACTTCGGCACCTTCAAGACGATCAAGAAGTCAGGGCGGGGCGACACCGTGGTCAAGCTCCCCAAGGACGTCTCCTCGGCGATCGTCACAGCCGATCACACGGGCAGCAGCAACTTCGTCATCCAAGCGCTGGACTCCGACAACGAGATGACGGAACTGCTGGTCAACGAGATCGGCGGCTACTCCGGTACCGTCGCGACGGGCATCATGGGCGAGGACTCCACCCGCCTGAAGGTGACCGCGGACGGCAAGTGGACGCTCAAGATCAAGCCGATCAGCGCCGCGCCGCTCGCGAAGGCAGAGCTTTCGGGCAAGAGCGACGCCGTGTTCCGCTACGAGGGCGATGCCACCATCGCCACCTTCACCCACAAGGGCGGCGGCAACTTCGTCGTCATGCAGTCCGACGGCACCTGGCCCGACCTCCTGATCAACGAGATCGGCACGTACAACGGAACCGTGCCACTCTCATCCGGCCCCTCGTTGCTGCTCATCACGGCCGACGGAAAGTGGACGATGACCGAGGAGTGAGGCGGGGCGGGCTACGGCCCAGGCTGAGCGGGTCCACTAAACTTCACCGCATGACCGACGCGATCCGCTCCGCCTGGGCCTGGGGCCTGGCCACCGTGCACACCACCGGCGACGTTCTCGACGCCTGGTTTCCCGAGCCGCACCTCGGCACCGACCTGACCGACGAGCCGTCGTCGACGCTCGCCGAGGCGCAGGTGGTCGACGAGATCCGGCAGGTAGAGGTCAGGGCAACGCGGGTCGCGATCGACCTCGACGCCCCGCCCGCGACCGTCGAGGACGCCTACCTGCGCCTCCACCTCCTGAGCTCGCGCCTCGTTCCCCCGCACGGACTCAACCTCGAGGGGCTCTTTGGCGTGCTGCCGAACAACGCGTGGACGACGCTCGGGCCGGTCCGCGTGCCCGACATCGCGCGCGTCCGCGCCGTGCTCCGGGCCCGCGGCGAGCAGCTGACCGTCTACGGCATCGACAAGTTCCCGCGCATGGTCGACTATCTCGTGCCGTCGGGCGTGCGCATCGCCGACGCCGACCGCGTGCGCCTCGGCGCCCATCTCGCCTCCGGCACCACCGTCATGCACGAGGGCTTCGTGAACTTCAACGCGGGCACGCTCGGCGCCTCCATGGTCGAGGGCCGCATCTCCGCGGGTGTCGTCGTGGGAGACGGCACCGACGTCGGCGGCGGCGCGTCCATCATGGGCACCCTCTCGGGCGGCGGCAAGGAGGTCATCTCGCTGGGCGAGCGCTGCCTGCTCGGCGCGAACTCGGGCGTCGGCATCTCGCTGGGCAACGACTGCATGGTCGAGGCCGGCCTGTACGTGACGTCGGGCACGAAGGTGACCCTCGCCGACGGCAGCATCGTCAAGGCGCGCGAGCTGAGCGGCCAGGACGACCTGCTGTTCCTGCGCGACTCCGTGCACGGCAGCGTGATCGTGCGCCACCGCCGCGGCGCCAAGGTCGAGCTCAACTCGGCCCTGCACGCCAACTGATCGCGGTGAAGAAGCTCCTCGTCATCGTCGGCGTCCTCGCGCTGATCGCGGTCCTCGGCGTCGGCGGGCTGCTCGCCAACCGGTTCATCTACCAGCGCTTCACGCCCGAGCGCTGCACCGTCACCGTGGGCGCGCAGACGACGACGCTGACGAGCGAACAGGCGGCCAACGCGTCGATCATCGTCGCGGCCTCGGTGCAGCGCGAGCTGCCCGAACGCGCCGCCATCGTCGCGCTCGCGACGGCATACCAGGAGTCGGGCCTGCGCAACCTCGACTACGGCGACCGCGACTCGCTCGGCCTCTTCCAGCAGCGCCCCTCCTACGGCTGGGGCACCGAGGAGGAGATCATGGACCCCTGGTACTCGTCGAACCGCTTCTACGAGGAGCTGGTGAAGTTCGACGACTGGGAGACCATCGACGTCAACGACATCGCGCAGAAGGTGCAGCGCAGCGGCCACCCCGAGGCCTATCGCAAGCACGTGCCCAACGCGACCGCCATCGCGCAGTCGCTGCTGGGAGCCCCGGAGTCGTTCAGCTGCGTCAACTTCGACGTCGGCGAACCCGCGCCGGAGGCCGCCACCGACGTGCTCGACGCCATCGACGCCGAGTACACCGTCGACGCCACCGCCATCACCATCACGACGCCCGACGACGAGGCCAAGATCTGGTCCGCGGCGAACATGGCGATCGCGAACAGCTACGCGGCAGGCATCTCCTCGGCCCAGGTCATCGGGCGGCAGTGGCGCGCCAACCACGAGGGCTGGACCGCGGCGAAGACCACCGGAGACCAGGCGCCGGCGATCCTGTTCTTGGGCGGATAGCCGAAGCCTTTCGACGCGGGCACGGCGCTTCGCGCGTGCGCCCGGCTCAAGGAGCGTGAGGCGACAGCCGGGCGGCGGCCTCCGCGACGCGCTCGTCGGTTGCCGTCAGCGCCACCCGGACGTGGCGGGCGGCGGCGGGGCCGTAGAAGTCGCCGGGGGCGGCGAGGATCCCGCGCTCGGCCAGCCAGGCGACCGACGCGCGGCAGTCCTCGTCCCGCGTGGCCCACAGGTACAGCGACCCCTCGGAGTGGTCGACGCGGAAGCCGGCGGCCTCCAGCGCGGGGCGCAGCAGCGCGCGGCGCGCGAGGTAGCGGGCCCGCTGCTCCTCCACGTGATCCTGGTCGCCCAGGAGCGCCACCATGGCCGCCTGGATGGGGCGCGGCAGCATCATGCCGAGGTGCTTGCGCGCGGCCACCAGCTCCTGCACCACCGCGGGATCTCCCGCCACGAAGCCCGCCCGGTAGCCGGCGGCGTTGGAGCGCTTGGACAGGGAGTGGACGGCAAGCAGGCCGGTCAGGTCGCCGTCGTTGACGCGCGGGTCGAGCACCGAGACGGGCTCGGCCTCCCAGGCGAACTCGCCGTAGCACTCGTCGCTGGCCAGAACCGCCCCGATACGGCGGGCGGCGGCGACGAACGCGCGCGTCTCGTCGGCGGAGAGGATGCGGCCGCTGGGGTTGGCCGGCGAGTTGATCCAGACCAGGCGGGCGTCCGCGGGGATGGCCTCCGGGTCGTCGAGCGCGACGGCGCGGGCACCGGACGTCAGCGCGCCGACCTCGTAGGTGGGGTAGGCGCACTCCGGGAAGACGACCGCTGCGCCGTCGCCGATGCCGAGCAGCGTCGGCAACCACCCCACGAGCTCCTTGGTGCCCACCACGGGCATGACGGACTCGTCGGTCAGCGGGACGGAGGCCCAGCGCCGCTCCAGGTAGCCGCGGATGGCCGCGCGCGTCGAGGGATCGCCCCACACCGTCGGGTAACCGGGCGAATCCCCGGCGGCGGCCAACGCGTCGAAGGCGAGCCGCGGCGTGGGGTCTACGGGCGTGCCGACCGAGAGGTCGACGATGCCGTCCGGGTGCGCCTCCGCCGTGCGGCGGGCGCCCGCGAGCGTGTCCCAGGGGAAGTCCGGCAGCCGCTCGGCGAGGGCCATCACTCGCCCTGCGGGGGCAGAGCCTCCACGACCGGGTGATCCTTGTCGATCACGCCGAGCTTCGCGGCGCCGCCGGGCGAGCCGATGTCGTCGAAGAACTGCACGTTGACGTCGTAGAACTCCGCCTGCTCGTCGGGCACGTCGTCCTCGTAGTAGATGGCCTCGACGGGGCATACCGGCTCGCAGGCGCCGCAGTCGACGCACTCCTCGGGGTGGATGTACAGCATCCGGTTGCCCTCGTAGATGCAATCGACGGGACACTCCTCGACACAGGCCCGATCCTTCACGTCGACGCACGGCAGACCGATGATGTAGGTCACAGTTTCCACTCCTTCAGGCGCTCGGGAAGCACCGATCGATGCTTCCCTGACAAGGCCGCAGTTTACCCCGGCTAGCCCTGTTTCGGCTTCTCGCAGGTGATGCGATCGCCAGCAGAGTATTTCCACGAGAACGGCTCGGAGCGAACGACCTTGCCGTCCTGGTAGAACAGACGCTTCCACGTCACCGTGAAGCCCTGGATAGGTGCCTGCGGCTCGCACTTCGGGTCGCCCGTGATGACGCGATCGCGGCCGCTGTAGAAGCCGGACTTCACGAGGTCGGTCGAGACCACCTTGTCGTAGGTGCGCTTGGACCAGATGCGGAACGTGATGGAGCCGCGGTTGCCGGGCGACGAGCGGTTGACGTAGCCCTGGATCAGCGCCGGGTACTCGGTGTCGTTCTGGAAGCGCAGGTCCAGCGCGCCGTAGTAGACCGTCGCCTCGCGGCCCGCGGGGTAGCGGTCGAAGTACAGGCTGTGGGGCTTGTGCTCGATGTCCTTGTAGCCGGCGAAGAACGCGGCGTTGAACAGCGTCGTCGCCGACTGCGAGATGCCGCCGCCGGCCTCCTTGATCAGCCGCCCGCCGCTGATGACGTAGCCGTCGACGTAGCCGTTGGCTGCGGTGCGCGGGCCGAGCGTGTCGTTGAGGGAGAAGATCTCATCCGGCATCAGCACGGTGCCGTTGACCGAGCCCGCCGCCCTGCTCAGGTTGGTGTTGCGGTACGGAGCGTGCGGGAAGTAGGTGGTGTACTCGCCGATCACCTCGAAGTCGCCGACGAGCTTCTCCGCCTCCTCCGTGGTGAAGGCGGGCTTCTTCTCGACGGCCGTGAGCTCGCCGGTGCGCGCGTCCCCGGTGGCGACGGCGGCCTTCTCGACGGCGGCTACGAACGCGTCGCGATCGACCGTCTTGCCCGTCTTCGCCGGGACCACGACGACCTTGCCGCTCTTGAGCGTGAAGCTCGCGTCCTTCGCGCCCTTCTGGTTGAGCGCCTTGCGGTCGTCGGCGGTCGCCTTGTAGAGGGCCTTGCCGTCGAAGGAGCCGACGAGCTTGCCGTCGACGGCCGCGAAGCTCGCGGTCTCGGCGAGGGTCTCCGGCGCGATCGTCATCGACTTGTCGCCGAGGGTCAGCGTGACGGGGCCGCTGAGGACGGGCTCCGCGAAGGACGTGACGGCCTCGTCGAGCATGGCGTTGGTGATCGCGGGCGGCGTCGCCCGCGTCGGCGCGGCCACCTCGGTCTGGCCCTCGCGGAACGCGTCCGCGACGGCGCCCGTCGCGGCCTCGACGTCCAGCGCGGCGCCGTCGACGCCGTCGGTCCTCTCGATCTTGCCGTCCGCGAACGCCAGCGCGCCGTCGGTGGGCTCGGTGGCGAACTCGCCCGCCGTGGCCCGCACCGCGGAGGCGAGGGCGGCCTCGTCGACCACCCGGACCAGCGTGGTCTCGCGGCCGCCGGCCAGCGTGTTCACGATCTCGAAGGGGTTCCAGCTGAAGCCGCCGCCCGCCTCCGTCACCGTCTTGTCGAAGTCGATGCTGAGCCCGGCATCGGCGGGGACGATCTGCGCCGAGGCCGTCTCCGTCTTCAGCGTGATCGGCTGGCCGGCGGCCTCGCCCAACTCCGCGACGAGCTTCTCCCGGGCCTGCGCGGGAGAGAGCCCTCCGATCGCGACGCCGTCGACGGCTGCCTTCGCGGCGACCTGGTTCCCGGCCACGAAGTACGAGGCGACGTAACCGGCGCCCAGCACGGCGACGACACCGATCCCCACTCCGACGGCGATCTTCCCAGACTTCTTCACATCTACCCCTTTGCGGCACGGCTGCCGCACCGGTCATTCATCGTACGTAACGTGAAGCCCGGGCCCAAACGCGGCGGCTCAGCGGACCCGCAGCGGCCACGCCATCGAGAGCGCGCCGCTGCCCGCGAGGCCCGCACGCGCGGCCAGGGCGGTGAGCATCGACTCGGCGTCGGGCAGGTTCGCCCCGCCCTGCGCCCGCTCGCTGGAGGCCGCGGGCTTCAGCATCGAGAGCACGCCCTGGTCGCCGACGCGGGTCACTTTGACGCGGTCGGGGTCGAGGTCGGCGAGGGCGCAGACCCGCTCGAGCGCCAGCCGCCGCCCGCCGACGTGGTCGACGAGGCCGCGCTCACGGGCGTCGGCGCCGGTCCAGACGCGGCCGCGCGCCAGGCGCTCCAGGTCGTCGTAGGCCATGCCGCGGTCGCCCGCGGCCAGCGTGGTGAAGTCGAGGTAGACGCGGTCCAGCCAGCGGTTCAGCCGCGCCCAGTCCTCCTCCGAGAACTCGTGCGCCGACGAGAACGTGCCGGCGGCGGCGCCGATGTCGATGGTCTCCCTGACCAGCCCCAGCTTGTCGTACAGCCCGGCCGTGACCATCTTTCCCCCGAGCACGCCGATGGAGCCGGTCAGCGTGGACGCCTGGGCGACGATCTCGTCGGCGCCCATGGAGACGTAGTAGCCGCCGGACGCCGCGACGGAACCCATGTGGGCGACGACGGGCTTGCCCGCCTCGCGCAGCCGCACCACGGAGCGACGGATGAAGTCCGAGGCGACGGCGGAGCCGCCCGGAGAGTCGACGGCGAAGATCACGGCCTTGACGTCGTCGTCACGCAGCGCCGCCCGCAGGTGCTCGTCCACGACGTCGGACCCTGCGGCCTGGCCGCCCAGCGGGGAGGCTCCCCCGCGGCCGGTCGTGATCGCGCCGCGCAGCGTGACGACGGCGACCTTGTCACCGGCGGGCTTGAACCGCTTGGCCAGCTGCGCGCGGCTCGTGTAGCGGTGCACGAAGAGCAGATCCTCCGGGCTCGCGCCCCATTCGGCGAGGGTCGAGGCGTAGGCCTCGTCGCGGTAGCCGACGCGGTCGATCAGCCCGAGCCGCAGCGCGTCGTCAGGCGCGACCGGCGAGGAGTTGACCGCCTCCCACACCACATCCGGCGCCACGCCGCGGCGGCGCGCGACGGCGTCGACCACGCCGTCGACGAGCGACTGGCCGATGCGCTGCATCATCTCGCGGTGCGGGCCGGTGACATGGTCCGCCGCGTAGGTGTTCGCGGCGGTCTTGTACTCGTGACGCTGTCCGAACTGCGGCTCCACGCCCACCTTCTCCAACAGCCCGCGAAGCAGCGTGACGGACAGCTCAAGGCCCTCGACGCTCATCATCCCGGTGGGCTGCAGCCAGATCTCGTGCGCGGCGGAGGCCACGAGGTAGGCGGCGAGCCCGTGGGTCAGCTCCCCGAAGGACTCGGCCCACGCCATCGTCTTCTTGGTCGCGCCGAACTCCTCGACGAGCCCGGCGATCTCCTCGAGGGAGGCCAGTTCCACCGAGGAGGGCACCGCGTGCACGATCAGGCCGACGACGCGGTCGTCGTGGGCCGCCTCCCGCAGGTTCACCCGCAGCGCGCCCAACGTCGGGCTGTTGATCACCCGGACGGCCTCGAACGGGTTCGTCGGCTTGGCGACCAGCACTCCCCTCGCCAGGTCGAGTTCCAGCACGACCGGCTTGTCCCCGGCGATCTTCCCCAGCACGTCAGCAATGCCCATGCGGAAAAGCTTACGGGCGGACCCAAAGCTCACGCTCGTTCCCACTGGTCGAGCCGGATCCACCGCTGGTCGAGCCGTGCCTGCCGCTGATCGACCGGATCCACCGCTGGTTGAGCCGAGGCACGTCGACGAAGTCGACCGTGTCTCGTGTCGAAGCCAATGAACTGCCACCAGCCCGTGGAGTCTCCATGAACTGGTGCCGGTCCATTGGTTTCGACACGACGGCTCGCTTCGCTCGGCGTCGGCTCAACCAGCGGTAGTAGTCCGGCTCAACCGTTGGTGGCTACAGGAGCGACTTCGCGGTGTGTGCGACGTTGTCGGCGGTGAAGCCGAACTCCTCGAAGCACTTGTTGCCGGCGGCGGACGCGCCGAAGTGTTCGATGCTGACCGACGCGCCGTTCGTGCCGACGTACTTCGACCAGCCCATCGCGATGCCGGCCTCGACGCTGACGCGCGCGGTCACGGCCGCGGGGAGGACCGACTCGCGGTAGGCGTCGTCCTGCTCGTCGAACCACTCCTGGCAGGGCATCGACACCACGCGGGTGGGAACACCGTCGGCCTGCAACGCGTCCTGGGCGGCGAGCGCCACCGCGACCTCGGAACCGGTCGCGATCAGGATCACCCGTAGGTCGCCCTGCTCCTCGCTGACCACATAGGCGCCGCGGGCCACCCCTTCGGCGGACGCGTACCGCTCGCCCCGCGCGATGGTCGGCAGGTCCTGACGGGAGAGGATGAGGCCCGCAGGCCGATCCGCACGGCGCAGGATCTCGCCCCACGCGACCGAGGTCTCGTTCGCGTCCGCGGGGCGGACGATGTCGAGCCCGGGGATCGCGCGCAGCGCGGCCAGGTGCTCGATCGGCTGGTGCGTCGGGCCGTCCTCGCCGACGCCGACCGAGTCGTGCGTCCAGACGAAGGTCGTGGGCACTCCCATCAGCGCCGCGAGGCGCACGGAGGCGCGCATGTAGTCGGCGAACACCAGGAACGTGCCACCGTACGCGCGGGTCAGGCCCGACAAGGTGATGCCGTTGAGGATGCCGCCCATGGCGTGCTCGCGGATGCCGAAGTGCAGGGTGCGGCCGAACGGGTTGCCCTTCCACTCCTTCGTCGAGCGCTCCGCGGGCAGGAAGCTGGGCTCGCCCTTCATCGTCGTGTTGTTCGAACCCGCCAGGTCCGCCGAGCCGCCCCAGAGCTCGGGCAGCTGGTCGGCCAGCGCGGTGAGCACCTCACCGGACGCGGCGCGGGTCGACTTCTTGCCCTCCTCGAACACCGGAAGGGTCAGGTCCTCGGGCAGCTTGCGGGCCTGGGCGCGCTGCAGCAGCGCGACCTTCTCCGGGTTGGCCGCGGCCCACGCCTCGAACTTCACGTCCCATTCCGCGCGGATGACGGCGGCGCGGGCGGCCAGGCCGGCGCGGGCATGCGCGACGGCGTCCTGGTCGACGGCGAACGGCGTCTGCGGGAAGCCGAGCAGCTCCTTCAACGCGGCGATCTCGTCGCCGCCGATCTTCGCGCCGTGGACGTCGTGCGAGCCCTGCTTGCTCGGCAGCGGCCAGCCGATCACGGTGGTCAGCTTGATGAAGCTGGGCTTGTCGGTAACCGCCTTCGCGGCCTCGATCGCGTCGTAGAGGGCCTGGACGTCCTCCTTGTACTCCGTGCCGCCGTGCGTCCAGTCGACGTGCTGGACATGCCAGCCGTAGGCCTCGTAGCGGGCCGAGACGTCCTCGGTGAACGAGATGTTGGTCTCGCCCTCGATGGTGATCCGGTTGTCGTCGTAGATCAGGACGAGGTTGCCCAGGTTCTGCGTCGCGGCCAGCGACGACGCCTCGGACGCCACGCCCTCCTGCAGGCAGCCGTCGCCGGCGATCGTGTACACGTAGTGGTCGAAGGCCGACTCACCCAGCGGGGTCTCCGGGTCGAAGATGCCGTGCTCGCGGCGCGCGGCCATCGCCATGCCGACCGCGTTCGAGATCCCGGCACCCAGCGGGCCGGTGGTGCACTCCACGAACTTCGTGTGCCCGTACTCCGGGTGCCCCGGGGTCCGCGATCCCCACGTGCGCAGCGACTCGATGTCGCCCAACTCGAGGCCGAGACCGCCCAGGTACAGCTGGGTGTACTGAGTCAGCGACGCGTGACCCGCGGACAACACGAACCGGTCCCTGCCGATCCACTTGTCGTCGGCCGGATCCGTGTTCATCACCTTCTGATACAGCAGGTAGGCGACGGGGGCCAGCGAGATCGGGGTACCGGGGTGGCCGTTGCCCACCTTCTCGACCGCGTCCGCGGCCAGGATTCGGGCGGTGTCGACGGCGCGGGCGTCCTGTTCGGTCCACTCAAGAGTCACGTGTGTTCTTCCTCACTGCTTCGTTTTGGCCAAGACTATCGTGGCCTGTTGCGCCGCGATCGCGGCGTAGGTCTCTCACTCGCCGCCGTCGGTCCAGACGACGCCCTGCCCGTACGAGCCGGGCAGATCCGACGCCGACAGCGTCGTCGACACCCTCTCGTCCTCGCTCGGGCTCTTCTGCTGCGTGCCGGGCTCGACGGGGCGGACGGACTCGCCCAGCGCCTCGCGGACCAGCTTCTGGATGCCCTCGGGCTCGGTGGGGTCGAAGGTGCGCGTCTCCGGCATGACCTAAGCCTCCTTCGCGACGGGCGGCTCGGCCGACCAGGGGAACACGATCCAGTCGTCGGTGTCGCGCCACACGTAGTCGGGCTGGATGAGCGTGCGGGGCTTCGAGTAGAGCACCGCGGAGCGCACCTCGGCGCCGAAGCCGCGCAGCAGCTTGATCACCAGGCCGAGGGTGCGCCCGGAGTCCGCCACGTCGTCGACGACGAGGATCCGCTTGCCCGCGATGGACTCGGTGTCCAGCATGGGGGCGAGCAGCACCGGGTCCGGCAGGGTCTGGTTGACGTCGGTGTAGAACTCGACGTTGATGGCGTCGGAGAGCTTGACGCCCAACGCGTAGGTGAGAGCGCCGGCCAGGCAGAGGCCGCCGCGCGCGACCGCGATGATGACGTCAGGCTCGAAACCCGAGTTCGCGATGTCCTGCGCGAGCTCGCGGTTCGCCGTCCCGAGCCCCTCCCACGTCAGGATCTCCTTGGTGTCGAGGTCGTTCGCGTCCGCGTGGTAAGCCATGGCGCAATCGTAGTGGCGGCAACGGGTCAGTCGGGGTCCGGTCCGTCGAAGACCCGCGTCATGAACACCGCGTCCAACCAGCGGCCGAACTTGCGGCCCACCTGCGGCAGCCGCCCCGTCTCCTCGAACCCGAGCCGACGGTGGAAGGCGATGGACTCCTCGTTGTCGGCGTCGATCACGCCGACCATCACGTGGACCCCGCGCCCGCTCGCGTAGTCGATCAGGGCGTTCATCAGCATCCGCCCGCCGCCCGCGGCCCGGTTGCACTCCGCGATGTAGATGCTGTGCTCCACCGTCGGGGCCCATCCCGCGAGCGACCGGAAAGGGCCGTAGCTGGCGAACCCGGCCACAGCGCCGTCGTCGGTCACGAGGACGAGGACCGGGCAGTTGGCGGCGGAGAGCCGCGCGAACCAGGCAGTCCTGTCCTCGAGCGTGACGGGCTCGAGGGCCCAGGAGGCGGTGGTGCCGACCCCGGCGTCGTTGTAGATCGCCGTGATGTCCGGAAGATCGCTCTGGCGGGCGGGGCGGATGGTCGGCATGCGTGCATCCTAGTGGGGCCTCAGCGGTCCTGTCCGGCTACGTTTGCCATATGACAACGCCGATCGATCCGGACCTGATCTCCCTCACCGGCCCCTGGGGCTCGCTCGCAGTGAACCGGCGGGGCGCGACGGTGTCGTCCTGGCGGCCGGGCGGGGTCGAGCGGCTCTTCACCAGCCGCGACGCGGATCCCGCCCAGGGCCGGATGTGGCACGGCGGGATCCCCCTCTGCGCGCCGTGGTTCGGCCAGGGCATCGCGCAGGGCTGGGCCGTGCCGTTCAGCCACGGCCTGGTGTCGCGCACGCGGTGGGACGTCGTCGACTTCTCGGAGGACGCGTCAGGCGCCCAGGTCACCCTGACCACGGACGCGACGGCGACCGCGCACCTGCAGGGCTCGGAGCGCTTCCCGCGGGACCTCTCCTACCGGCTCGACGTCACGGCCGACGCCGACGCGCTCACCTTGGCGTTGATGATCGCCAGCCCCACCGCCGACGCCGTCGTGGACGCCGTCTTCCACCCCTATCTCGCGACGGACGCGCGGGAGGAGACGATCGACACCCTCGCGGGCATCGCCTTCCACGACTACGCGACCGGATCCGACGGCGTCGACGCGGACCCGGTTTCCGCCGCCGGCCCCGTCGACCGCGTCTACGCCGACGCGCGCCCGGTCAGGCTCCCGCACGCCGGGCTCCTGCTCGACGGCGCGGGCGCGGACACCATGGTGGTGTGGAACCCCGGACCGGGCGGCTCGCAGGTCGCCGACGAGTGGGCCCGCTTCGTGTGCGTCGAGTACGGCGTCCTGGCCCGCCCCATTCCCGCGGGTGGGATGCTCAGTGTCGCCCTCGCCCTGACGGTGCGCTAAGAGATCGCGCGGGCTCTAGGAGTCGCCTGTTGGTTCAGAACTGAACCAACATCCCACTCTTAAGCGTTGTCGGACGATCGGTCTAGCGTCCGAGGCGCTCGGCCTCGGCGCCGATCGTCGTGTCGTCGCCGTGGCCGGTGTGGACCACCGTGTCGTCGGGCAGCGCGAACAGGCGCGCCCGGATCGACTCCTCGATCAGGGGGCGGCTGCTGAACGAGCGCCCGGTGGCGCCGGGGCCGCCGTTGAACAGCGTGTCGCCGGTGAAGACGCAGCCGAGCGTAGGCGAGTACAGGCACACCGCGCCCGGCGCGTGCCCCGGCGTGTGCAGCACCTGCAGCGTGGCGGGGCCGACGGCGAACTCCTGCCCGTCTACGAGGTCGTGGTCCCAGCGGCGGTCCGGGTGCGTCAGCCGCCAGACCGGCTCGTCGGCCGGGTGCAGCCAGATGGGGGCTCCAGTGCGGTCCGCAAGCTCCGGGGCGAACCGGACGTGGTCGTCGTGCGCGTGCGTGCACACGATCGCGAGCACGCGCCGCCCGCCGACCGCTTCCAGGATGGCGTCGACGTCGTGCGGGGCATCGACGACGATCACCTCGCGGTCGTCGCCGATGATCCAAACGTTGTTGTCGACGTCGAACGTCTGCCCGTCCAGCGAGAACGTGCCGCTCGTCACCGCATGCGTGATGGTCACAGGATCACCACCGAACGCAGCACGTCGCCGCCGTGCATCTTCTCGAAGGCCTCGTCGACGTCGCCCAGGCAGATCTCCTCGGTGACGAACGCGTCGAGGTCGAGCCGACCCTGGCGGTACAGGTCGACGAGCATCGGGAAGTCGCGCGACGGCAGGCAGTCGCCGTACCAACTGGACTTCAGCGCGCCGCCGCGCCCGAACACGTCGATGAGCGGGATGTCGGGGACCTTGGCGTCGGGGTGGGGGACGCCGACGAGAACGACGGTGCCCGCGAGGTCGCGGGCGTAGAAGGCCTGCTTCCACGTCTGCGGGATGCCGACGGCGTCGATCACCACGTCGGCGCCGTGCCCGCCGGTGAGCTCGCGGATGGCCTCGACCGCGTCGACGGCTCCCGAGTTCACGGTGTGCGTCGCACCGAGGCCTCGGGCGCGCTCGAGCTTCCTGTCGTCGAGATCGACCGCGATGATGGTGCCCGCGCCGGCGAGCGCCGAGCCCGCGACGGCAGCGCAGCCGACCCCGCCGCAGCCGATGACCGCGACCGACTTCCCGCGCGTCACGCCGCCGGTGTTGATGGCCGCGCCGAGGCCTGCCATCACGCCGCAGCCGAGGAGCCCGACGGCCGCCGCCCTCGCCTCCGGGTCGACGAGCGTGCACTGCCCCGAGTGGACGAGCGTCTTCTCGATGAAGGCGCCGATGCCGAGCGCGGGGCTGAGCTCCGTGCCGTCGGCGAGCGTCATCTTCTGCGAGGCGTTGAAGGTCGAGAAGCAGTACTGGGGCTCGCCGCGACGGCACGCGCGGCAGTCGCCGCACACCGCGCGCCAGTTGAGGACGACGAAGTCGCCGGGCTTCACGTTGGTGACGCCCTCGCCCACCGCCTCGACGACGCCCGCCGCCTCGTGCCCGAGGAGGAAGGGGAACTCGTCGTTGATCCCGCCGTCGCGATAGTGGAGGTCCGTGTGGCACACGCCGCATGCCTGGATGGCGACGATGGCCTCGCCGGGCCCGGGATCCGGGACGATGATCGTTTCGAGTGTGACCGGGGACCCCTTGGCGCGGGCGACGACGCCCTTAACTTCCTGCATGGCCGCCACCATAGTGGCGAAGACGGCCCGTGGGTAGGTGACCATCCAGCGGCCCCGCCACTAAGAGGAGGAGTATCCTTGAACCCCGCTGGTCCTACAGCTTCGGTCTCTTGGTTTCGACACCGGCGCTCGTTCCTCGCGGCCGGGCTCAACCAGCGGGGATGCAGGCCGCCGCCGACTGAGCCGGGTCACCGCTGGTTGAGCCGGGTCACCGCTGGTTGAGCCG
>CAKUBE010000001.1 GCA_934636715.1 uncultured Arachnia sp. | reverse complement strand
GGGCCCGACCGAAGCCTCACAGACCAGACTCAGCCGATCTCCAGCCCAGTAGCGCCATTCATCAGCACTTCCTTAGGTCCGCCCCTTTCGCGCGTTGTGCGACATGTGCAAGCCGTGAACACATCCCGCAAACATGTACGAAACAGCCGCCCATTTGAACACGTTGGCCACCTGGTGCTCGAAGCTGGCAGCCCGTCGGTCATCGACGAGCCGGGTGATCTATAGACTGGCATTCCGGGGAGAGGAGTCAGCATGCCGCAGCGAGGCAGACGACCCGTCGTCCGAGTCGGCGACGACCTGGCCGTCCTGCTCACCGCCGACGAGGCCCGGGCGCTCAACGCCACTGAGGGCGGCGAGATCGAGTCTTGCATCGTGCCCGGCGCGGTCGAGTTGCTGCCCGTCGACCGGTATGCCGAGATGAGCGAGGCCGAGCAGTGGTCGATCATCGAAAAGCACCGGATACGACGATGACCTGGGCACACGAGCGGTACCACGCCGCCGTCGCGCTCTCGGGGCTCTGGTCGTCGGCGTACGCCGACGATGTCCTCGCCCGCCTCGCGCACCACTCCTCGTCAATCGAGGGCAACACCCTCACGCTCGCGGAGACGCTCACCCTTCTCGTCGAGGACCGCTCGCCGTCCGGCAAGCACCTTCGCGAGCTCTACGAGGTCGCCAACCACCGCGAAGCACTCACACTCGTCGTGAACGCCGTCGCCGACGATCGCGCGCTGGACGTCGAGTTCGTCCGCGAGGTTCACGCCGCTCTCACCGACCACCTGGTCTGGGACCCAGGCGCGTTCAAGACCTCAGAGAACCGCATCGCGGGCGCGAGCTTCGAGCCCCTGGCGCCGTCGCGCGTACCCGAGCGCATGCGTCAATGGGCCTATCAGGCCGCGTGGCAGACCGCGAACCTCGACAACCAGGAGTTGCTCCAAGCGATCGCGTCGTCGCACATCCAGTTCGAGAGGATGCACCCGTTCAGCGATGGCAACGGCCGCACCGGACGCATGCTGATCGCGTTCCAAACCATCGCGCGCTTCGGCTACCCGGCGATCATCGACCCTAGCCGCAAGGCCGAGTACATCGAGATGCTCGACTCCCAGAACGCGCCCGCCCTTCGCGACGAGCTGCTTCGTGCGCTGGCCTCCGAGTCCCGGCGCGCGGAGCCCGCCACACCACCAGACAGTTCCGCGGCAACCTCGGGTGGCGTCTCCTGATCCTGGATCTCTAGTGGTCTGTCGCCCCTAAAGGTGCGGATCAGGATGGGGCGTCAGGCGGGGCGACGGGCCACTAGGTTTCCTCCGCACAGCGCAAAGGGGCGGCCCCTTGCGGGACCGCCCCTCTTGGCGTCGGGTGTGCGCGGCTCAGAAGCCGCCCATGCCTCCCATGCCGCCCATCTCGTCGCCACCGGGCATCGGGGCAGCCTTCTCGGGCTTGTCCGCGATGACGGCCTCGGTGGTGAGGAACAGGGCCGCGATGGAGGCCGCGTTCTGCAGCGCGGAGCGCGTCACCTTGGCCGGGTCGATGATGCCCGCCTCGACCATGTCGACGTACTCGCCGGTGGCCGCGTTCAGGCCCTCGCCGGCCGGCAGGTTGCCGACCTTCTCCGCCACGACGCCGCCCTCGAGGCCGGCGTTGCCGGCGATCTGCTTCAGCGGGGCCGACGACGCGGTCAGCACGATCTGCGCGCCGATCGCCTCGTCGCCCGAGAGGCCCTCGATGACGGCGGCCTTCGACGCCTGCAGCAGCGCCACGCCACCGCCGGGCACGATGCCCTCCTCGACGGCGGCCTTCGCGTTGCGAACGGCGTCCTCGATGCGGTGCTTGCGCTCCTTCAGCTCGACCTCGGTGGCTGCGCCGACCTTGATGACGGCGACGCCGCCGGCCAGCTTGGCGAGGCGCTCCTGGAGCTTCTCGCGGTCGTACTCGGAGTCCGAGTTCTCGATCTCGCGGCGGATCTGGGCGACACGGCCCTCGATCTGCGCCGAGTCGCCTGCGCCCTCGATGATCGTGCACTCGTCCTTGGTGACCAGGACGGAGCGCGCGCGGCCGAGCAGGTCGAGGGTGACGGCGTCGAGCGACAGGCCGACCTCCTCGGAGATGACCTGGCCGCCGGTGAGGATGGCGATGTCGGTGAGCATGGCCTTGCGGCGATCGCCGAAGCCGGGCGCCTTGACGGCGATCGACTTGAAGGTGCCGCGGATCTTGTTGACGAGCAGGCCGGCGAGGGCCTCGCCGTCGACATCCTCCGCGATGACCAGCAGCGGCTTGCCCGACTGCATGACCTTCTCCAGCACGGGAAGGAGGTCCTTCAGCGAGGAGACCTTGGAGTTGACGATCAGCACGTAGGGATCGTCGAGGGTCGCCTCCATGCGCTCGGCGTCGGTGACGAAGTAGGGCGAGATGTAGCCCTTGTCGAAGCGCATGCCCTCGGTCAGCTCGAGGTCGAGGCCGAAGGTGTTCGACTCCTCGACGGTGATGACGCCCTCCTTGCCGACCTTGTCCATCGCCTCGGCGATGATCTCGCCGACGGTGGTGTCAGCCGCGGAGATCGACGCGGTGGCGGCGATCTGCTCCTTGGTCTCGACGTCGATCGCGAGCTCGGAGAGCTGGGCGGAGATGGCCGCGACGGCGGTCTCGATGCCCTTCTTCAGCTCGATGGGGTTCGCGCCGGCCGACACGTTGCGCAGGCCCTCGCGGACCATCGCCTGGGCCAGCACGGTGGCGGTGGTGGTGCCGTCGCCCGCGACGTCGTCGGTCTTCTTCGCGACCTCCTTGACGAGCTCGGCGCCGATGCGCTCGTAGGGATCCTCGAGCTCGATCTCCTTCGCGATGGACACGCCATCGTTGGTGATGGTGGGGGCGCCCCACTTCTTCTCAAGGACGACGTTGCGGCCCTTGGGGCCGAGCGTCACCTTCACTGCGTCGGCGAGGGTGTTCATGCCGCGCTCGAGGCCGCGGCGCGCGTCCTCGTTGAACTCAATCAGCTTTGCCATGGTAGTTCGGGAGTCCTCCCGTCATTGGGGCGTGCGCCCCGGGTGCGTTTACTCTTCTGGGGTGAACCTCGGGTGCCCGCGACGGACGGCAAGTTGCCTCACCTGCGATTCGGTAGCACTCCCCATCGGAGAGTGCTAACCCCATTATTAGCACTCACCCCAAGAGAGTGCAAAGAGCCCGCGAGAAGGGAGGGCCCCTGAACACCTCACTTCTCCTCCGCAACCTGGCGAACGCAGTGAATCTGTCGACGCCGCTCGGGATCGCGCTGAGCCTCGCCGGACGCGGACGGCTGCGGCGGCACGCCGGGCTCATCGTCGCCGACAACGTCCGCCTCCCCGTCCCCAACGCCGGGGCGATGACGGTGGGCAGCGTCGTTCTGGTGTTCCGTCAGACGCTTGAGCAGGCCGAGGAGCGGACGCCGAACCTGCTCCCCCACGAGGACGCGCACGCCTGGCAGTGGGCCTACTGCCTCGGGCTCCCGTTCCTGCCGCTCTACTTCGCGGCCGCGGGCTGGTCGATCCTGCGCACGGGGGATCGCGCGTCGGCCAACCACTTCGAGCGCCAGGCCGGCCTGCACGACGGCGGCTACCCGGAGAACGCGAAGCGCCCCGTCCGCGAGGGGATCAGGACGCTGATCGTGAGCACAAATCTCTCTATACGTCGACGAAGGCGGATATAGCCCTTCATCCGCGCATACAGAGATCTGTGCACAGGCCCGGCCTGCAGATGGGGATGTGGCTCAGCCGTGAAGGCGACGGGCGGACCGCGCCGCCTGACGCTGGCCGCGCATCCGGCGCAGGCGCTTGACCAACAGCGGCTTGTACGCGAGCGCCGACGGGTCGTCGATCAGCGCGTTCAGCTGCTGGTAGTAGCGCGCCGAGGAGATCGAGAAGCGCTCCATGATGGCCTGTTCCTTGGGCACCGACGACGTGAACCAGCTGTCCTCGAAGTCGAGGATGGCGGCGTCGCGTTCGGTCAACTCGACCGAGCTGTGCAGGGAAAGGGCCTCCGACATGTCGGGCAGTCTACGCTCGAATCACACCGCTGTCATTCGAAGGTTCACGACGCCGGCACCATCGGCCCCCGCGCACTCGGTGCCCCTTCCCGCCACAGGGTAGAGTCGGAGGGCACAGCTCCCCCGAGACCTAGGAACAATCGACTCGCCATGCGCCGACTGAACGGGCACGTCCAGCACTTTGCCTGGGGAAGCAGAACGGACCTTCCAGACCTGCTCCGCCGGGAGCCCGACGGGCGACCCTGGGCGGAGTACTGGCTGGGCACCCATCCCAACGGCCCCGCGACCCTCGCCGACGGCACGACCCTCGAACTCCTGGTCCGGGAGCATCCCGAGGTGCTCGGCACCGCGACGGAGGCGGCCTATGGCGCGCAGCTGCCCTTCCTGCTCAAGCTCCTCTCCGCGGGCTCGCCGCTCAGCCTCCAGGCGCACCCCTCCCGCGAACAGGCCGAGGCCGGATACGCGCGCGAGTCGCTGCTGGGTCTCGCCCCGGACGACCCGCGCCGCTCCTACAAGGACGACTGGCCCAAGCCCGAGACCATCGTCGCCCTCACGCCCTTCGAGGGCCTGATCGGCTTCCGCGATCCCCAGGTCACGGCGGGGCTGTTCGAGGGCCTCGGCATCGGCGACGACCTCGCCTCGATCATCGGCCCCCTGCGCGACCGCTGCCCCTACCCCGCGCTGCAGGAGGTCTTCCTCGACGTCCTCACGCTCGACCACCACGACGAGCGACGCCACCTCGTCGACGTCCTCCTCGCCGCCGCCGTCGCCAACCTCGACGCCCCGGGCGAGCTGGGCGAGTTCGCCCGCACCGCCGTCGAGTTGGACGAGCACTTCCCCGGCGACCCCGGCATCATCGCCGCGCTGCTCATGAATCGCTTCACGCTGCAGCCGGGCGAGGCCATCGCGCTGGAGGCCGGCGTCATGCACGCCTATCTGCGCGGCACCGCCGTCGAGGCGATGGCCAACTCCGACAACGTCGTGCGCGGCGGCCTGACCAAGAAGCACATCGACGTCGACGGCCTCCTCCAGGTGGTCGCGTTCCAGCCCATGGCTCCGGATGTGCTGATCGCCGAGGGGGCCGACGGCACCTATGTGTACCCGACGGCGTTCCCCGAGTTCGAGCTCTGGCTGATCTCGCCCGTCGACGGCCGCTCCCAGACGATGCCGCGGCCCGATTCCGGACGCATCGCGCTGGTCGCCTCCGGGGGGTTCACCTTGAGCGGCGACGACGGCGACGTCCAGCTGGGCGTCGGCGACTCCGTCTTCGTGCCGGCCGACGAGCAGATCGCCGTGAGGGGCAACGGCCAGTTGTTCGTGGCCGCCTCCGGCGCCTGACTCCGGACGGGGAAATAGGGCACAATGGGCGGGCCGCGCCTCCTTAGCTCAGCGGCCAGAGCGCTCGCCTTGTAAGCGAGTGGTCGAGGGTTCGACTCCCTCAGGAGGCTCCACATAGTGCCAGAATGGCGGGCATGACTCCTGAGCCCAGCAAGTGGTCCCGCATCATCGCCGCGGATCCCGAGCACTCGCACCGTTACATCCAGCGCTTCAAGATGATGGAGGCGAACGGACACGACCTGTACGGGGAGGCCCGCACCGTCGACGCCATGGCCGGGCGCAACGCGCGGATCCTCGACGCGGGCTGCGGCCCCGGCCGCCTGTGCGGGTGGCTGCACGAGCGCGGGCACGCCGTCGTGGGGGTCGACGTCGACCCGGTGCTGATCGCCGCCGCGGAGGAGGACCATCCCGGGCCGACGTTCCTCGTCGGCGATCTCGCCGAGCTCGACCTTCCCGCGCGCGGCGTCGAGGCGAACTTCGACGTCATCGTCAGCGCGGGCAACGTGATGGGGTTCCTGGCGCCGTCGACGAGGGTCGAGGTGCTGCGCCGCCTGGGCCAGCACCTCGCGCCGAACGGACGTGCGATCATCGGATTCGGGGCCGGGCGCGGTTACGAGTTCAGCGAGTTCCTGGCCGACCTGGAGGCCGCGGGGCTCACCCTGGGCCTCGCGCTATCGACCTGGGACCTGCGCCCGTTCACCGCCGACTCGGACTTCCTCGTCGCGGTCTGCGAGCGCTGAGCCCGGCTCAACCTGCTTTTTGCTTGCGGCGGGCTCGCATCGTGGTCGTCACCAGGATGACCACGATCAGCCCGATCGCGACGTAGCCGGCGATCTTGGCGTACCAGTCGAGGACCTGGACGGCGCCCTCACCCAGCCACCAGCCCATGAGGAAGAAGCCGATGAGCCAGATCGTCGAGGCGATGTAGTCGTAGATCAGGAAGCGCTTGAGGCTCATGCCGGACGCGCCGGACAGCACGAAGACGACCTGCATCAGCGGCAGCGGCATGGGGACATAGGCGATGAGGAAGCCGACGGGGCCGAGCTTCTCGGCCCAGCGCTCGGCGCGCGCGTAGTTGCGGGCGGCGCGCTTCGACTGGCCCGCCCAGATCTCGATCATGCCGCGGCCCCACAGACGGCCCGCCCACCAGTAGACCCAGTCGAACTTGAGGCTGAGGACCGACGCGACGACCAGCACGACCGGCCAGTGCGGCATCGCGCCAGTCGAGGCGATGGCACCGCTGGCGGCGACCGACGTGCGGCCGCCCGTGATCATCGCCAGCCAGTCGGGCGCGACGGCCAGCAGCCAGGCCCTCGTCGGGAGCAGGATCAGGCTGAAGACGGCGATGACGCCGAACCAGGTGAGACAGACGTAGTCGGCGCGCTGCGGCTCCTTCTTCCAGGGCATGCCCTCGGCCTGCCACCAGGCATCTTCCTCCTCGGGGGTCGGCTCATCGTCGCCCGGGGTCGGGATCTCGCGCTGCTCGCTCACGGCCTGAATGGTACGTGACGAGAAACACCTCAATCTCATCTTCACGCCCATTGCCCTGACCCACCACGCCCGGTGTAGAGTGCCGCGCAGGACACCTAAACACAGGGTTCCTATCCACTACGGATCGTCGGGCACGTACCTGCCCGTGGAAAGGAAGTGTGGCATGGCCACCGTTAGCTTTCGCGACACCACTCGCGTCTACCCCGGCTCGGATCGCGCAGCCGTCGACAAGCTGAACCTCGAGATCGCCGACGGCGAGTTCATGGTTCTCGTCGGCCCCTCCGGCTGTGGCAAGTCGACCTCGCTGCGTATGCTCGCCGGCCTCGAAGAGGTCAACGCCGGTGGCATCTTCATCGGCGACCGCGAAGTCACCGACCTGCCCCCGAAGGATCGCGACATCGCGATGGTCTTCCAGAACTACGCCCTGTACCCGCACATGACCGTTGCGGACAACATGGGCTTCGCCCTCAAGATGGCCAACGTTCCGAAGGCCGAGCGCCAGGCTCGCGTTCAGGAGGCCGCCAAGATGCTGGGCCTCGAGGACTTCCTCGCCCGCAAGCCGAAGGCCCTCTCCGGTGGCCAGCGCCAGCGCGTCGCCATGGGCCGCGCGATCGTCCGCTCCCCCCAGGTGTTCCTCATGGACGAGCCGCTGTCGAACCTCGACGCCAAGATGCGCGTCGCGACCCGCACCCAGATCGCCGCTCTGCAGCAGCGTCTCGGCGTCACCACGGTCTACGTCACGCACGACCAGGTCGAGGCCATGACGATGGGTGACCGCGTCGCGGTCATGAAGGACGGCATCCTGCAGCAGTGCGACAGCCCGCTGGCCCTGTACGACAACCCGGTCAACCTGTTCGTCGCCGGCTTCATCGGCTCGCCCGCCATGAACCTGCTCGAGGGCAAGCGCACCGAGGACGGCGTCCAGATCGGCGACTACGTCGTGCGCGTTCCCCGCGAGGTCCTTGCCAAGGCCGAGGGCGAGTCCACCCTCACCGTCGGCATCCGTCCCGAGGCGTTCAACGTCTCGCCCGACGGCACCGGCATCGGCATCGACGTCTCGGTGCTCGAGGAGCTCGGCGCCGACTCGTACCTGTACGGCACGCTCGCCGGCCTGTCCGACGACGCGAAGCTCGCCGCGCAGCAGATCATCGCCCGCGTCGCCGCCCGCACCGCGCCGCACCGCGGCGAGGTCGTGCGCCTGGTGGCCGACCCGGCCAACCTGCACGTGTTCAGCACCAAGTCCGGTCTGCGCATCAGCTGATCTCGACAACGCTCAAGGCCCCGCGGGTACGCCCGCGGGGCCTTCTGCTTTCGCTGGTTGAGCCGGGCCGGGGCCACCGCTGGTTGAGCCGGGCCGCGACGGAGGAGCGCCCGTGTCGAAACCAATGGACTCAACCACGGCCGACCGCGAACACGCGCGACGCCGGGTGGCTCCGTGGGCTACGTTGATCCGGTGGCTGAGCTGGGACGTTGGACGACAGGTATGCGCACGGGGCTCGGGACGGACCCGGCGTTCGGGGCCGTGGTGCCGCCCATCTACCTCAGCACCAACTACACGTTCGAGGGGCCGACGACGCCCCGTGCCTACGACTACTCGCGCTCCGGCAACCCGACGCGGGACCAGCTGAACGACGCGCTCGCCACGCTGGAGGGCGGCGCCGGGGCGACCGTGCTGACGACGGGGCTCGCGGCGTTCACCCTGGTCCTCGAGGCCCTCGTTCCCGTCGGCGGCCGGGTGCTCGCCCAGCACGACTGTTACGGCGGCACGTGGCGGCTGCTCGCGTTCCTCGCCGAGCGGGGACGGTTCGCCGTCGACTTCGTGGACTTCAACGAGCCCGACGCCTTCGCCGCCGCGATCGGCCGGCGGCCGGACCTGGTGCTGGTCGAGACGCCGTCGAACCCGCTGCTGCGGATCACCGACATCCGCGCGGCATCCGAGGCGGCGCACGCCGTCGGCGCCCTGGTGGCGGTCGACAACACCTTCCTGTCGCCGATGTACCAGCGCCCGCTTGAGCTCGGCGCGGACCTGGTGCTCCACTCGACGACGAAGTTCCTGAACGGCCACTCGGACATCGTCGGCGGCGCGGTCGTCGCCGCGACCGAGGAACTGCACGAGCAGATGCGGGCGTGGGCCAACGTGCTGGGGCTGACCGGCAGCCCCTTCGACGCGTACCTCACCCTGCGCGGCCTCCGCTCGCTCGACGCGCGGCTGCGCGTGCATGCGGAGAACACCGCGGCCCTCGTCCCGGTGCTGCGGGACCACCCCGCCGTCGAGCAGGTGTACTACCCCGGCCTGCCCGACCACCCCGGCCACGAGCTCGCCGCGCGGCAGCAGCTGGGCATGGGCTCGCTCCTGTCGTTCGAGCTGCGCGGCGGGGCGCCCGCCGTCGAGGCCTTCCTCGACGGCCTGCAGATCTTCCACCTCGCCGAGTCGCTCGGCGGCATCGAGTCGCTGGTGTGCGTGCCCGCGACGATGACGCACGCCGGCATGACGCCCGAGGCCCGCGCCGAGGCCGGGATCGGCGACGCGCTGATCCGGATGAGCGTGGGCGTCGAAGCGGCCGACGACCTGGTCGCCGTCCTCGTCGAGGCCCTCGACCGCGCAGAGCTCCGCTAGCGCCGGTAGGGCTCGTCGCCCAGCTCCCGCTGTAGCTCCTCCAAGCGCCGCGTCAGGTCCGCGCGGATGTCCGCGTAGGCGGGGTCGAGGTGGACGCTGTTGAGCTCCTGCGGGTCCTTCTCCAGGTCGAACAGCTCCCACTCGGGCGGGTAGAGCACTCCCGACGTGTTGGGCAGGCCCATGCCGTCGGCGTAGTAGTAGATGAGCTTGTACCGCTCCGTGCGGATGCCGTAGTGCGCCCAGACGTGGTGGGCGCTGTCGTCGTGCTCGTAATAGCGGTAGTAGTGCGCGTCGCGCACCGACGCCGTCGGCGTCTCCGTCATGAGCGGCACGAGGCTGTGGCCCTGCATCCGCTCGGGGGCGTCGACGCCGGCGAGGTCGAGGATGGTCTGGCCGATGTCGACGTTGGCGACCATGCTGGAGATCTCCTGGCCGGCCGCGATCCGTGCCGGGTAGCTCAGCACCAGCGGCATCCGCAGCGACTCCTCGTACATGAACCGCTTGTCGAACCAGCCGTGCTCACCCAGGTAGAAGCCCTGGTCCGAGGCGTAGATCGTGACCGTCTCCTCCCACTGCCCACGGGCGCGGAGGGCGTCGACGACGGCGGCCACCCCGTCGTCGAGCGAGGCGATGCAGCGCAGGTAGTCCTGCAGGTAGCGCTGGTACTTCCACACGGCCAGGTCGCGGTAGCCGAGCTCGGCGGGCGGGTCCTGCTTGAGGTCGAAGGAGGTGAGGTGGTCGGCGACGCGCATCGCCGCGAAGTGCGCCGGGGTGCCGCGGCCCTCGTAGTCGTCGAAGAACGTGTCCGGCAGCGGGATGGGGTCGGTGAAGGCGTCCGCGTACTTCGGGTGCGGAAACCACGACCGGTGCGGCGCCTTGTGCCAGATCAGGATGCAGTACGGCTCGTCGCCCTGGTCGGCCATCCAGGCCAGCGCGCGCTCCGTGATGATGTCGGTGACGTAGCCCTCGTAGCGCACCGGGCCGTCGGGCGTATAGAACTCGGGATCGAAGTACTCGCCCTGGTCCGGCAGCACCTCCCAATGGTCGAACCCCGCCGGGTCGTAACCCTCGCCGTGGCCCAGGTGCCACTTGCCGAAGATCGCGGTCCGGTAGCCCGCCGCGTGCAGCTCCGTGATGAACGTCGGCTGGTCGTCGGTGAGGGGCGTGCTCAGCGTCGTCACGGCGCTGACGTGGCTGTAGGTGCCGGTCAGGAACGCGGCCCTGCTCGGGGTGCACAGCGCGTTCTCCACCAGCGCGGTGTCGAACCGGACGCCCGCCGCGGCGATCCCGTCGATCCCCGGCGTCGCCGTGATCGTCGATCCGTAACAGCTGATGGCGTTGGAGGCGTGGTCGTCGGAGAGAAGGAAGACGAAGTTCGGGCGCGCGGTCATGGCACCATCCTCGCCCCATTCGCCCCCGTCTCGGGCCGGTTTGGTGCTGTCACCTGGTGGGGAACCGCCAGTAGGCTGGGACCGTGCCCAGATTCCTCGCAGCGAAGCCCGACGCCGACCTCATCCGGCTGCCGTGGGCAGCGCCGCTCGACCAGTGGCCGACGCAGTATCTGGTCGCGCTGCCGCGAGGCATCTCCCGCCACGTCGTGCGATTCCTGCAGGTGGGCGACGAGATCCTCGCCGCGAAGGAGATCCTCGAGGAGGTCGCCGTCCAGGAGTACCGCCTGCTGACCGAACTGCGACACCTCGGGATTCCCTCGGTGGAGCCCGTCGGCGTCGTGCTGGGGCGCGTCGACATCAACGGCGACCCGCTCGACCCGGTCCTCCTCACCAAGCACCTCCCCTTCTCGCTGCCGTACCGCTCGCTGTTCTACCCGGGCGTGAAGCACGAGACGGTGGGCCGCCTGCTCGACGCCATGGTCGTGCTCTTCGTGCGGCTGCACCTGAGCGGCTTCTACTGGGGCGACGTCTCGCTCTCGAACATCCTGTTCCGGCGCGACGCCGGCGAGTTCGCCGCGTACCTCGTCGACGCCGAGACCGGCGAGATCCACGAGCAACTGACCGACGGGCAACGCGCGCACGACCTGCAGATCGCCCGCACCAACCTGTTCGGCGAATTCCTCGACCTCGAGGCCGGCGGCATCCTCGATCCTTCGCTCGATCCCGCATGGCTCGTCGGCACCATCGAGGAGCGGTACCACCAGCTCTGGTCGGAGCTGACCGGCGTCGAGGAGTTCGACGAGTCGGAGCTGTACCGGCTCGAGGGCCGCGTGCGGCGGTTGAACGCCCTGGGCTTCGACGTCGCGGAGATCGACATCGACGCCTCCCCCGACGGCCGCACCATCCGGATGCGCCCGAAGGTGGTCGACGCCGGCCACCACACCCGTCGGCTCATGCGGCTCACCGGCCTCGACGCCGAGGAGCACCAGGCCCGGCGGATGCTGAACGACATGGACACCTTCCGCGCGAAGGCGGGGCCGCACCTTCCCGAGCCCGTGGCGGCGCACAAGTGGCTTGCGGAGGTGTTCGAGCCCGCCGTCGGCCGCGTCCCCGCGCACCTGCGCAGCAAGCGCGACGCCGCGCAGATCTTCCACGAGGTGCTCGAGCACCGCTGGTACACCTCGCAGCGCGAGAACCGCGAGGTGTCGACGGAGGACGCCGCCACCGACTACATCAACGAGATCCTCACGCGGCTGCCCGACGAACTGCTCGGCGACCTCGCCACCATCGGCGGCGAGCTGCGCGACAAATACGACCCGTCGAAGGGCTTCCTCGACGAGGACGAGGAGGACGAGCCGTACGACCCGTGGGAGGACGGCGCGGCAGACCCCGAGATCGAACTCAGGGACACCTTCGACATCAACGCGCTGCGCGCGAAAGCCGCGGCCAAGAAGAAGGGCTGAGCCCGCCGTCACCGACTGGTGTTGAACAGCCGGATCAGTTCGGCGAGCCCGGGGTAGCCCTGCCGCTGCTCCTGCTCGGCCTCCTGGAGTTCCTCGTCGTCCAGGTCCGGGCCGTGCTGGGCGGCGCGCTCGACGGCGATCCTGATCGAGCGGTCCATGTCCGCCCTGCTCGCCGACGACAGCACCCAACCCAGGGGTGCCTGCACGCCCGGCACGCTGTCCTGGGCGACGACGAAGATCCGCGGGGCGCGCGTGGCCCGGCCGGCGGACAGCTCCTTCGCCCGCTGCAGCCAGGCCGTCGGCGACTGCTGGCTCCCGCGGGAGTTCTGCAGGCCGAGCGGCGGCACGAGCAACTCCGGCAGCGTGCCGGGCGGCGGCGGGGCGAGGTCGCTGCCGCGCCCGTTGTCGAGGTAGACGACGACGGGCAGGACGGGCACGTCGTCGTCCGGGGCGGCGGCGAGCAGGCGCGGGGCCAGGTCGACGAGCGAGCCGAGCCCGCTGCCCTCGGCGTACCCGCCGTCGATCAGCTGCGTGATGGCGGCCCGACGGCACGGCCCGACGACGCCCGACGGCGTGACGTACGGGAAGCGCGCCGAGAACATGGCGGCGGTGGACAGCCGGACGCCGGCCAGGCACCGATCGCCCTCCTCCTCGGGGCGGGCGGCGTCGGCGACGTAGTCGCGCAGGTCGCGGCTGTTGGCCAGCGGCGCGGTGTCCTCCCGGCACCGCTCGAGCCGCGGACGGTCGAGCACGAGATGGGTGGCGAGCACGCGGCACCCGGTATTGGCGTCCGTGGCGTTCAGCACCAGCGGCGCCTTCAACGCGCCTGTCGCCGGAGCGTAGAAGCTGCCGGCGAACCCGGGCACCCTCTCCTCCCACGCCGTCTCCATGAGGCCGGCGCGGTCGAGCCACACGCCGTCGACGAGGCCGGGAACGCCGGTCACCGAGTAGGCGAGGTCGCGCACCAGCATGCCGTCGACGGCCTGGCCGAGGGCCGCGGCGTCGCCGATCCTCCACACCGCGTCGCCCGCGTCGCCTGCGGGGGCGGCCCGCAGGACGGCCAGCCCGACGGAGCCGCCGCTGACGCCGGAGGCGAGGACCACGGCGTCGACGGCGCAGGTTCCCCCGAGCTGCGACATGACGGCCGCCGTCCAGTAGGCGGCGCGGATGCCGCCGCCCTCGGCGGCGACGAACACCATCGGGCGCACCCAGGTGGGGGCGCCCGCGCTGCCGATGTTGACGCGGCACCCTGCGTCGTCGACCCGCTGACGCCACTGCTCCACCACGGCCTGCGGGCTGTCGCCGACGCTCGCCGCCTCCGGGAGTTCACGGGCGCCGTGGACCTCGTGGGTGCCGCCCTGCAGGGTGGCGGCGAGCAGCACGACGAGCAGCAGCCCGACGACCGGCACCTCGCGGAGCCGCAGGGCCTTCGTCCAGAACAGTTCCGGCGGGGCATAGGTGACGTGGACCGCGACCGTGGTGCCGACGAGCAGCATCAGCAGCCCGAGCGAGATCATCACGACGCCGAGGACGCCGAAGAGGTCGGCGGCCTGGCGCGGTCCCGCGCCGATCAGCACGAGCAGCACCGTGCTGCCCACGATCCCGGCCCAGGCTCCGCCCCTGACCGCGCGGAGGCGCACCACGTGATTCAGGTCGCCGCTGAGATCCCTCATGCCCCACCCGGCGCCGGGCCGCAGCAGCGTGCGGAGGCTCGGCCAGTGCCCGCACAGGAAGGTGAGGGCCGGGATGCCCACCCACCACGTGGCCACCGCGAAGCCTGGGCCGAGCAGGAGAGCCGGCCACACCACCGCCGGGTTGGCGCCCGCCTCCGGACCCGCGGCCAGGACGGTGAAGGAGCGCAGCAGCCCGAGTGACGCGGCCACGACCCCGGCGAGCGCCAGGACGTCGCCGACCACCCACGCCAGCCGGACCGGCGCCTTCGGCTCGGCGGGCTCGGGCGGGGTCAGCCGCCCCTGGCGCCGCAGCCACCACGACGCGCCCATCACCACGAGCGGGACGCCGGCGAAGACCGCCGCGACGCCCCACCGGACGCTCCCGCCCGCCAGCGCGGAGAGCGCCGCCAGGATGCCGACGAGGACCGGCCCGAACAGCCATTGCCACAGCAGCGCCGGCGGGCGCGGCGGCGCCCCGCGCCGGGCGATGGCGCGCCGTCGGTACAGGTCGTCGGTCTCGAGCCTGCCGAGCAGGAAGATGCCGACCGTCACCGCCCCGAGCGCGAGGATCGCGACGAGGCCGTGCAGCGGGCCCGTCCGGCCGTCGGCGGTGTCGAGCCAGGCGCGCTGGATGTCGGGGAGTTGATCGAGGATGCCCGGGCCGGGGACCAGGGCGAGGAGAGTGACCGGGAGCACCGCCAGCAGCGAGAACCGGTGCACGCCGAGCGCGCGGAGCAGGTCCCTGCCCGCCTTGCGCCCGCGGGCCGTCCCGAACGCCGCGTAGAGCAGCGGGCCGGCGACCCCCGCCAGGCTCAGCCACTTCACCGCCGTCGCGATCATCGCCGGAACTGCGAGCGGGAGGCCGCCCACGACGACGCCGAGCAGCAGCAGGTTCTCGACGACGTCCGCGCCCGCGGCGACCAGCGCCAGCCGGGGCCGCGGCGTCGTGAACAGGCCAAGCGGCGCGCCAGCGGGGATCACGCGGCGCCGTCGCACCTCCGTGAGGGCACCGTGGAGGAGGTAGCCGTAGGTCACGGCCAACCCGCAGTCGACGATCACGTAGGCGAGCACGAACCCGTTGGCGGAGCCGTGCAGCTGACTCAGGAGCTCGAAGACGCGCCTGCTCGGGGCGGTGTTGGCGGCGGTGAAGCTCGCGGAGTAGCCGCCTGCGGGAACGCTGCCGATCAGCCGGTCGAGTTCGCCGAGGACCGTGTAGCAGCCGACGACGAGCGTCACCAGCGCGAGCGGCAGGCTGGGGAGGTTCGGCGTCGCGTCCCTCAGCTTCCTGAGCGTCGGCGCGACTACGTCGTCTGCGATCATGACCCATCATGACATTCGTCACTGCCGAGTCATGAGAAGTCCATCCGGACCCGTGAGCGATGGCACTGGGGTGATCGGCGGAGCGCCGGAAGACTTCTCGGCATGACGAAAACCCAGCACCTCAGCCGTCCCCCGGCCGTCGGCTCCGGCGACGCCATCGTCGCGCGCGGCCTGCGCCGGACCTACGGCTCCGCGCGCCGGTTTCCCGGGGGGAGCGCCCCCGCGCCATTCGAGGCCGTGAGGGGCATCGACCTCACCGTCCGACGCGGCGAGGTGTTCGCCCTCCTCGGCACCAACGGCGCGGGCAAGACCTCCACCGTCGAGCTGATCGAGGGGCTGGCTCGCCCGAGCGGCGGCTCCGTCCAGGTGCTCGGCCACGACCCGGTCGCCGCCCGCAACCGGGTGCGTCACCGCACCGGGGTCGTGCTGCAGAGCTCCGGTTTCCCGCCGGCGCTGACGGTCCGGGAGATCGCGCGGATGTGGCACGGCACGCTGAGCCGCCCGCTGCCTGTCGACGAGGTGCTCGCGGCAGTGGAGCTGACCGGTCGGGCCGCCGTCGAGTCCGCCAAGCTGTCCGGCGGCGAGCGACGGCGCCTCGACATCGCGCTGGCCGTCATGGGCCAGCCCGAGATTCTGATCCTGGATGAGCCGACCACGGGCTTGGACCCCGAGTCGCGGCGCAACATCTGGACGCTGATCGAGTCACTCGTCCAACAGGGCACGTCGCTGCTGCTGACCACCCACTACCTGGAAGAGGCCGAGCGGCTCGCCGACCGGATCGCCATCATGCACGCCGGGCTGATCGCCCGCGAGGGCACGCTGGCCGAGATCGTCGCCGATGCCCCCGCCCGGATCTCCTTCGCCCGGCCGGCAACGCTCGCGCTGCCCGACCTCGACGCGCCCGGCGTCCGCATCGTCGCCGACGACGAGGTGACGATCGAGACCCCCACCCTGCAGGACACGCTGCGCCGCGTCCTCGACTGGGCAGGCCCCACCGAACTGGTGGGCCTCGACGCCAGGTCGGCGACGCTGGAGCAGGTCTTCCTCGCCATCGCCGACAACCGCTGACCCCTCTGACCCTCAGGAGACCCCCATGTCCACGCTCACCGCCGCCCCGACGATCGCCCCTGCCCGCCGTTCGGCGCCCCGCCGCTTCGCCGCCCTGGTCCGCGCCGAGACCACCATCCTGCTGCGCAACCAGACCGCTGTCTTCACCGCGGTCGCCCTACCGATCATCATCGCGTTCGCCTTCGCCAACTTCTCCCTCGACGGCATCTCGCTGGGCGCGATGCTCACCATGGTCCTGGTGTGCACCTCGCTCCTCTTCGTCGTCTACTACACGCTGGTGGCGTCGCTGGTGGGGCGCCGCGAGCAGCACACCCTCAAGCGGCTCGTGGCGGGAGAGCCGACGCCCATCGAGATCCTGCTCGCGCCCGCGGTGCCGCTGTGGGCGCTGCTGGTCGTGCAGTCCGCGCTGGCGGTGGGCGCGGCGGCAGCGATGGGCGCGCGGCCGACGCACCCCGTCGCGCTGGCGCTGGCCGTCGTGGGCGGCGCGGCCGCCTGGACCGCGCTGGCGGTGGTCAGCGCCTCCTGGACCCGCACCGTCGAGGCGGCCCAGCTCACCACCATGCCGCTGATGCTGATCTCCATCCTGCTCTCGGGCTTCTCCCTCCCGCTCGCGTACCTGCCCGGTGCGCTGCAGGCCGTCGCGCACTGGCTGCCGATGACGCCGGTGGTCGACCTGATCACCCTCGCCTATTCCGGCACCGGCATCGACGGCGACGCGGTGGTCGGTCCCGCGGCGTTCGGCCTGGCCGCGCTGCGCATGCTGGCGCCGCTCGCGGCCTGGACGGCGGCCGCGCTCTGCCTGGGGATGCGGACCTTCCGCTGGGACGCCCGCTCCTGACGGGGCTGCCGAGATCGCTACGCTCGACGGCGAGGAGGAACCGTGAGCACGATCGACCCAGGCGTCCTACGCGCGGAGGGCTACCTCTACGGCTCGCTGCATCAGGCCTTCCCGGTGCTGCCTGCCATCGTGATCCTCGTATCCCTCGACGGGCCGACGACCCCGATCGGCTGGCTCGTCGGGTGGGCCCTCCTCGTCCTGGCGGCGGCGTGGGCCGGACTCACCGTGCTGCACACCCGGCTCCGCGACCTCGCGCTGCTGCCGCCCAGCCGCTGGGATGTCCTGTTCCGTTCCCGGCGCCGACGGACGTTCCTCGTGGCATGGCTGCTCCTCAGCGTCGCCGCCGCGGGCGTCTCCGGCCTCTTCGCCCCCGCGGACGCGCTCCTCCTCGGATCGTCCTGTGCGATCCTCGGCGGCGTCCTCGCCCTCCCGGCCCTGCTGGTCGGCGTCCGGACCGTCGACAGCCTACCCGCCACCCGGCGTCGCACCGGCCTCGCCGTCGTCGTCGCGATCGCCCTCGCCCTGATCTCGCTCTGGGCGATCCCGACCTCCGACAGGGCGGTGCTGCAGCTGCGATTCTCCGCCACCTTCTGGAGCGGCTTCATGGCCGCCTTCCTGGTCAGCTTCGGCTCGATGTTCATCAACGTGATCGCCACGACGAGGGCACTGGAGCGGGCGCGGGCCGACGACGCGCGCCTCGCCGTCGCCGAGGAGCGGGTGCGCTTCGCCCGCGACCTGCACGACGTCTTCGGCCGCACGCTGTCCGCCGTCGCCCTGAGGTCGGAGCTGGCCGCGGCCCAGGCCGAGCGCGGTCGGCCGGAGGCGGCGAACACCATGCGCGAGGTCCAGGCGATCGCCGTCGATGCCCTCGGCGAGGTCCGCGACGTCGTGCGCGGCTACCGCGAGGCCGACCTGACCAGCGAGGTCGCGGGGGCCCGGTCGCTGTTGGAGGCGGCGGGCAGCGCGGTCACGACGACGCACGAGGGGGCGGCCCTGCTCCCGGCGCCGGTGGCGCGCGCGTTCGCCTGGACCGTGCGCGAGGCGGCCACCAACATCCTGCGGCACGCCGACGCGAGGACCGTGCGGATCGCCGTCACGGCCACCGACCGGCTCGCGCGGCTGGAGGTGGTCAACGACCGGCCGCACCCGCCGTCCGAGGAGCCCGGCTCCGGCCTGGCGGGCCTGGCCGAGCGCCTGAGCGAGGTTGGCGGCACCCTGGCCTGGAAGCATCGCGGGGACGCCTTCGCCCTCACCGCGACCGTCGACGCCCCGGCCCTCGCGCGGCTGCGCACGGTCCTGAACGAGGAGACCTGAGTGATCCGCATCGTCATCGCCGAGGACGAGAACCTCATCCGGGAGGCCCTCGTCTCGCTGCTCGCGTTGGAGGACGACATCGAGGTCGTGGGCCAGGCGGCATCGGGGGACGAGGCGCTGGCCGCCGCGCGGCGACACTCCCCGGACGTCGCGGTGCTCGACCTGCAGATGCCCGGGCTCTCGGGCATCGAGGTCGCGGCCGCCCTGACGAAGGAGTTGCCGCGGTGCGCCTGCGTGATCGTCACCAGCCACGGCCTGCCGGGACACCTCAAGCAGGCCCTGGCGCAGGGCGTCCGGGGCTTCGTCCCGAAGACGATCACCGGCGCGTCACTGGCCCAGGTGATCCGGACGGTCCACGCGGGCGGGCGCCACGTCGACCCTCAGCTCGCCGCCGACGCCATCGCCGCCGGCGACTCGCCGCTCACGCCCCGAGAGGCCGACGTGCTGGCGGCGGCCGACGGCGGCGCCCCGGTCGAGGACATCTCGTCGCAGGTCAGCCTGTCGCCGGGCACCGTGCGCAACTACCTCAGCTCGGCGATGACGAAGCTGGGCGCGACGACCCGCCACGAGGCGGTGAGGATCGCTCGCTCCCGCGGCTGGATCTGAGGATCGTAGATATGCGTAGACAACCGACGTAGACTGATCCCATGAAGTCAGTGACCGTCGGGCAACTCCGCCAGAACCCCACCCAGATGCTCGCAGAGGTGGAGGCCGGAGCCACCTACCGGATCACGCGGCACAATCACGAGATCGGAAGGATCGTCCCTCCGGGGAACGAGACCGTGCTGGTCCCGGCAAAGAAGCGGGGATGGTCTCGGACGCGACTGCTTCCGCACCACGAGATCCGGACGGCAGAGTCGGTCGACACACTCCTCGACGAGATGAAGGGCGAGTGGTGACGCGCTACTTCTATCTCGACTCGTCCGTCGCCGTTCGCATCCTGTTAGGGCACTCGGACAGCGCAGCACGGTGGTTCGACGACACGGACAAGGACGAGGGATCTGTCCTGTTCTCCTCCCGTCTGCTCCGCACGGAGTTGACGCGCGTGCTGCGCAGGGAAGGGCTTCCCGTCGAACGGCGCGACGAGATCCTCGACTATCTCGACATCGTCCCCATCGACGGAGCGATCCTCGCCGAGGCCGAGGCGATAATTCCGCACCTCAAGACCCTCGACGCCATTCACATCGCGTCGGTGATCCGCAGCGGACTCGACGCCACCATCGTCACCCACGACTCGACGATGCAGGCCGTCGCACGCCTCATCGGATACCCAACCCTCGATCCCATACGCTCCGACGAGGTGGACACGTAGCCGCCCCTTGGCGAGCCCTCACCGTCAGGCGATCCAATCAGCAGCCGTCGGGGCCGCAGGCGTCGCCCGAGTCTCCGACGTCGATCAGTTGAGGCTTCTGCTCCCCGAGCACCGTCTCCAACACCTGCGTGAACACCTCGGAGGGCTGCGCGCCCGAGACGCCGTACTTGTTCTCGACGACGAAGAACGGCACCCCGCGAACCCCGATGGCCGCCGCCTCGCGGATGTCGGCGTCGACGGCGGAGTCCAACTCCGCAGAGTCGAGCGCCTCGCGGGCGACCTCCTCCGCCAACCCGGCCGAGACGCCGAGCCGGACGAGGGTGTCGCCGTCGCCGATGTCGTCGCCCTTCTCGAAGTGCGCGGAGAACAGCCCCTCCTCGAGCGCGTCCGCACGGCTGCCGCCGTCGGCGTCGGCGCGCTTGGCGGCCTGCAGGAGCCGATGCGCGCGCCGCGAGTTGGCGACGACGAGCGCGCCGAAGTCGTACTGGAGGCCCTCGCCGCTGGCCTGTTCCGCGACGTGCCCGATCATCTGCTCGACCGACGCCCGCGGCATCCCCTTCGAGGAGACGAGGTAGTCGACCTCGCTGCCGTCGTAGTGCTCAGGAAGGGTGGGGTCGAGCTGGTAGCTGCGCCACGTCACCCGGATCTGATCGCGCTGCGGGAACGATGCGAGCGCCCGCTCGAACCGCCGCTTGCCGATGAAGCACCACGGGCACGCGATGTCGGACCAGATCTGGATGTCGATGCTCATGGCCCGATTGAACCATGGCCCCTCAGCCGCCGTTCAAATCCCGGGTGAGCTTGAGGAGCGCGGAGTCGTCGAGGGCGCCGTCGCCGCGGGCCTCGACGGCGGCGAGCAGCTGGGTGACGAGCGCGTTCAACGGCAGCGCCAGCCGATTCTCAGCCACCGCGGCGGCGACGATGCGCAGGTCCTTGTTGTGCAGCTCGGTGCGGAACCCCGGGGTGAAGTCGCCGTGGAGGAACGCCTTGCGCTTCGCCTCCATCACCGCGGACCCCGCGAACCCGCCCGCGAGCGCGTTCAGCGCCGGCTCAACCTCGACACCCGTGCGCTCCAGCAGGACGATGGCCTCGGCGACGGCCTGGATGTTGGCCGCGACGATGATCTGGTTCGCCGCCTTCGTCAGCTGCCCGCTGCCCGCCGGGCCGACGTGCGTGATCCGCGACGACATCGCCTCCAGCACGGGCCGCGCGCGCTCCAGAGCCTCCGCGTCACCGCCCGCCATCACGGTGAGGACGCCGTCGATGGCCCCCTGTTCGCCCCCGCTGACCGGGCAGTCCAGCGCGGCGACGCCCTTGGCCGCCAACGCGTCGTGCATGCGCCGGGACGAGGACGCGGAGATGGTGCTCATGTCGATGAAGACCTGCCCGGATTCCATCAGCTCGGCGAGGCCGCTGTCGCCGAGGACGATGGCCTCGACGTCGGGTGTGTCGGGAAGGATGGTGATCACGAACTCCCGCCCCGCGACCGCCGTGGCGAGGTCGTCGCAGAGCTCGGCGCCGGCGTCGACCGCCCGCTGGCGCGACGCCTCCGACCGCCCCATCGCCCTGACGTCGTGGCCGGCGCGCACGAGGTTGGCGATCATGGGGGCGCCCATCAGGCCCGGTCCGATGAATAACACGCTGCTCATGGGCCCATTGTCTCCCACCCAACGGCGAGCTAGGGACCTAGCATCGTGATGGGGACTACAAGAACACCATCCTCTCGCCTGTAGGCGAAACCACCGGTGGTGACGACTACGAGGGCCTCCGGGTCAGGTGTGCGCGGTGAGTCAACCTTGCGGGCGAATGAAAGGAGCGACCTGGCGGCCTCATCCACGCGCTGCTGCCCGAGCTTCACCTCGACCGCGATCCACCGCCCATCCGCCGCCTCGACAATCGCATCGACCTCGAGATTCGACGCGTCACGGTAGTGGCTGACTCGAGCACCTGCCGCCTGCGCGTAGCTGCGCAGATCGCGAACCACAAGGGACTCGAAGAGTTGGCCGAGAGCGTTCAAGTCACCCAACAGCCGGCCAGGGGACGCGCCTCTTGCTGCGGCTGCCAGTGCCGGATCGACGAAGTGGAGCTTTGCCCTCTTGCGCACCGTATCGCGGGAGCGTAGATGCGGAGCCCAGCTGGGCTGCTGCTCGATCACGAAGATCCTCTGCAACGCAGAAAGATACTCCGCCACCGTCTCCGGGCGCAGCGGGCCTTCAGCGCCACCGGCATCGGCCGCCAGCGTGGAGTTGGCGACCTCTGTCCCAACATGGCGACCGATAGCCGTAAGCAGCCGTCGGACCCGGACCGGGTCGCGGGATGGTTCCCCGGAGAGCGCAGGTAGGTCGACGCGGGCGATGTCGTCGAGATACGAGCGCAACAGCGGCGCCGCCTCACCAGCGGTTAGGCCACGCATCGCCGGCCAGCCGCCGCGACAGATCAGCTCAGCCAACTCCGAGACAGACCGCACAACTGAAGCTGAGCTGGCGGAGACCGACTCTCCGGCGAGCAGGGAGGCCACCGCGACCTCTCCACCAGATTCGCCGCCCTCGAAGAGACTCAGAGTGCGCATCCTCATGCGCAGCACACGCCCCGCCCCGGAATGCCTCGTTATGTCGTCGCTGGGCGAGGCCGATCCGGTCAGGATGAACTGTCCGGGGAGCTGTCGATCGTCCACAGCGCGTCGTACCCGGTTCCACAGCGCCGGGGCCAGTTGCCACTCGTCCAGGAGTCGCGGAGTTTCGCCGGTGAGTAGCACCGATGGCTCGACCGCAGCGAGCGCGAGAGCATCGTCATCGACATCGAGGAGCACCTCACTTGCCGCGACATTCCGCGCGGTTGCAGTCTTGCCACAGCCTCGCACCCCCTCGATCAGCACCGCTCCTGCTGCACGAAGTGCCGTATCCAGCTCGAGGTCAGCGAGACGTGAAAGGTAGGTGGACATGCCAGAACCGTACCCCAAACCGGAGAAAAGTGGGGGTTATGACCGGAGAAATATGGAGGTTTCAACCGGAGAAATATGGACCTGCGGCCGCCCGGCCTCCGCAGAGATACGAGCCCAACTCGCTCAGGGGTCGCGGTAGGGTGCGCTACGTGTTGACCCCCGGCGCCGTGATCCTGGACATCTACCGCCGGCAACGCCTGCGGACGATCCTGGCGACGCTCGGCATGGTCGGCCACCAGACGTGCGAAGCCCTGGTCCCCGTCGCGTTCGGGCTCGTCATCGACCGCGCCGTGCGCACCGGCGACGGCGGCGCGATGTGGCTGTCCGCCGTCGGCATCATGGTGCTGTTCACCGCGCTCACCTTCAGCGCCCGCGGCGGGCACTGGATGGCCACGAAGGCGATCCTCGAGGAGTCCCACCGGCTGCGCGTGGAGATGGTGGCGCGCATCCTCGCGCGGCGGCCCCGGCCCGGCGACCGGCAGACGGGCGAGCAGCTGTCCATCGTCACGTCCGACGCGCTCGCCACCACCGAGATCATCGAGGTCGTCGGTTGGATGGTCGGCGCGACGATCGGCCTCGGCTGGACCGCGTTCTTCCTGTTCCGCATCGACTGGGTGCTCTGCCTCGGCATCCTGATCGGCGTGCCGCTGCTGATACTCGGCCTCTCGCGGCTCGGGCCGCGCCTCGAGCGGCGCACCGCGCACCAGCAGCAGACCGTCGGCCTCGCCGCGGGCATGGCGGCGGACCTGCTCGCCGGGATGCGCCCCTTGCGCGGCTTCGGCGGCGTCCCCGAGGCGATCCGCCGCTACAAGGTCGCCAGCCGCACGTCGCGCGACGCCCACGTCTCCGCCATCACCGCGACCGCGCAGTTCGCCGGGGCCACGTCGTTCAGCATCGGCGTGCTGCTCGCCGTGGTGGGCGGCGTCGTCGGCCTGATGGCGCTCGACGGGCGGCTCACGATCGGCGAGCTGGTCACCGTCGTCGGCCTCGCCATGTTCGTCAGCGACCCCGTCAACACCATCAGCCACCTCATCCCGGAGCTCGCCGCCAGCCGGGCCAGCGCCGCGCGCGTCGCCGAGCTGCTGTCGCTCGAGAGCGACGACGCGGCCACAGGCCCCGCGGAGGGTCCGCCCGTCCTGGCGTTCGAGGATGTCCACGCCCCCGGCATCGCGGCGCTGTCGCTGGCGCCCGCCGACGGCGAGGTCGTCGGCGTGGTTCCCTCCGGAGCGGTGGCGGCGGGCTCCCTGACGGCGCTGATCGACGGCGCCGCCCACCCCGCGTTCGGGACAGTGCGCGTCGCGGGGCGGCTGCTGGTCGAGCCGCACGCCGTCCACCTGTTCGGCGCGACGCTGCGCGAGGCGCTGGTGATCGGTGACCGGCTTGATGACGAGGCCCTTGAGGAGGCGCTCTCCGCCGTCGCGCTGAACGACCTCGCGGGCGCGCACCCCGATCTCGAGCATCCCCTCACCGACCATGGGCTCAACCTGTCCGGCGGGCAGCGGCAGCGCGTCGCGATGGCCCGCGCACTGCTGGCCGACGCCCCCATCCTCGTGCTGCGCGACCCGACGACCGCCGTCGACGCCGTGACGGAGGCGCGCATGGCCGAGGGCATCCGGCGATACCGGTCGCGGACCGGTCGCCTCACCCTCGTGATCACGACCAGTCCCCCGCTGCTCGCCAGCTGCGACCGGGTCGTCTTCATCGCGGCCGACGGCGCCTGCGCGACGGCGACGCACGCGGGCCTCGTCGCCGACCCCGCCTACGCCGAGCTGGTGCTGCGATGAGCCGCCGGATCCTGCCCACCGCGACCGCGCGCCGCTCCGCCACGGTGCTGTGGCGCGCCATCGCGGAGCGCCGCAGGCTGCTCACGCTCACCGTCGTCCTCAACGTGGCCGCCAGCACGGCCGGCGTGCTCGCGCCGCTGCTGCTCGGCCGCGTGGTCGACGCCGTCACCGTCGGCGGTCCCGATGCCCGGGCCGCGGTGCTCGGGCTGACGGGCGGCCTCGTCGCCGCCGCGCTGGCCGCCGGCGTGCTGCTGGGCTTCGCCCGGCGGTTCACGGAGCAGCTCGGCGTCACCGTCGCGGCCGCGCTCCGCGAGGACGTGATGGAGCACGCGCTCCAGCTCGACCCGCACGTGCTCGAGGCCGCGGGCAGCGGCGACGTCACGTCGCGCGTGACCGAGGACGTCGAGCAGATCAACGCGTCGGTCGCGCTCATGGCGCGCCTCGTGATGGCGCTGGTCACCGTCGCCGTCACCGCCGTCGGGCTGCTGTCGCTCGACTGGCGGCTCGCGCTGGCGTTCGCCGCCGTCTTCCCCGTCCACTGGGTCGGCATCCGGTTCGTCCTGCCCGTCCTCACCCCGCGGTTCGCGGCCGAGCGCCGGTCGGCCGCCGTGCGCACGCAGGAGGTGCTCACGACGCTCGAGGGCGCTCCCACCATCCGCGCCTACGGGATGGCGCCGCGCCGCCTCCGCGTCGTCGAGGCCGCGTCGGTGGACACCAACGCGAAGCGGCTGACGGCGCTCCGCGCGAGCCTCACCTACGACAACCTGATGAACTACGCGGAGGCGGTCGGCTTCACGGCGATCCTGACGACGGGGTTCTTCCTCGTCCGGGCCGACGCCCTCACCGTCGGCGCGGTCACCGCCGCGGCGCTCCTCTTCCACCGGCTGTTCGGCCCGCTGGGCACGCTGTTCATGAGCTTCGCCAACGTTCTGCGCGCGGCCGCCGCGCTCACCCGCCTGGTCGGGGTCGCGGACCTGCCGCTGCCCGCGCCGTCGGACCGGCCGTTCGCGCCGCCGCTCGGCGTCACCGTCGACGGCGTGAGCCATCACTACCCCGACGGGCCGACGGTGCTGCACGACGTCTCCGTGGCGATACCCGCAGGCGGCAGCCTCGCCGTCGTCGGGGAGAGCGGCGCGGGCAAGACGACGCTCGCCGCGCTGATCGGCGGCGTCTTCCCGGCCGCGACGGGACGCATCCTGCTGGGCGACGACGCCGTCGATTCGCTCGACCCGAACGCCGTGCGGCACCGAGTGGCGGTGGTGACACAGGAGGTGCACACCTTCGCTGGCACACTGGCCGACGATCTGCGCCTGGCTAGGCCCGATGCCACCGACGACGACCTCGAAGGGGCACTGCGCACGGTCGGCGCCCACGACTGGGTCGTGGCGCTGCCCGGGGGCCTGGGCACGCGGGTCGGCACCGGCGGGCACCCGCTCACCGTCGATCAGGCTCAGCAGCTGGCGCTGGCCCGGATCGCGCTGGTCGCGCCTCCCGTCGTCGTGCTCGACGAGGCGACGGCCGAGGCCGGCAGCGCGGGCGCCCGGGCCTTGGAACGCTCGGCCGAGGCGGCGACGGCGGGCCGCACCGCCGTCGTCGTGGCGCACCGCCTGACCCAGGCCCGCGGCTGCGACGCGATCGCCGTCATGGCCCACGGCCGCATCGTCGAGTTGGGCACGCACGACGAACTGGTCGCCGCCGGCGGCCACTACGCCCAGCTCTGGGCCGCCTGGTCGGCCTGAACGTCCCCCACCCGCCCGTCGCGTGCATAGATCTCTGTATGCGTGGAGGTGCGCGTATATGGCCACACCTCCACGCATGCAGAGATCTGTGCACGCCTTTGCGGTCCTCGTTTGACAAAGTGTGTAGCGCGATACACACTAGATACCGCCAGGCGGGCCGAAGATCGTCGGTTATCTAGGAATTGGGCGTCCGGGGTTCGAGTCCCCGCTGATTCATCAGTAGCTCAGTTGGTAGAGCACCAGTACTCCGGTGGTCGATCCCCTGCCCGTCTGGCCCCTACAGACGCGCGGGGTGGGCCGGAGCTGATCGGTTACCTCTCACACAAGGAAACCGGCCCAGGAGTGGGTCGGCCCGGCTCCGCCGGGTTCCACCCGGTCGGCACGACACGCCCGCCCCGCGTCCGCATCGATGCCTCGGAAGGAGGCACAACATGGACATCTTGCGTACCCTCGGGCTGCGCCGCACTCCCCAGAACGAGGCGGCCGATCCGCGCCAGGTCGCGAACTCGGCGGGCGGCTACGTGTTCCCGCTCGACGACGCGGCCAGGCTGCGCCGCTTCCTCACCCTGGGCGTCGACGGCGGAACCTACTACGCCTCCGACCACGCGCTCGCGCTGGACAACGCGAAGGTGCTGTCCCGTATGGCCGCGACCGACCCCGAGGGCCTCGTCGCCACCATCGTCGACGTCTCGACCCGCGGCGCGGCCCCGAAGCAGAACCCAGCGCTGTTCGCGCTGGCCTACGCGGCGTCGGTGCCCGAGTCCGCCCCCGCGGCACTGGCCGCGCTGCCGCGGGTGGCGCGCACCGGAACCCACCTGTTCCTGTTCGCCGGGTACGTCGAGCAGTTCCGCGGCTGGGGTCGCGGGCTGCGCCGCGCGGTAGCCGGCTGGTACACGTCGAAGGACGCCGACCAGCTCGCCCACCAGCTGGTGAAGTACCGCCAGCGCGAGGGCTGGTCGCACCGCGACCTGCTGCGCCTCTCGCACCCGCAGACGATCGATCCCGCGCTGCGGGGCGCGTTCGAGTGGGTCGCGCGGGGTGCTGTCGGCGACGACACCCCGCGCCTCGTGGAGGGCTTCGTCGCCGCGCAGGAGGCGACCGATGCGGCCGCGTGGGCGGGGCTCGTGCGTGCGCACGGCCTGTCCTGGGAGATGCTGCCCGACGCGGCGCTCGCCGAGCGCGACGTCTGGGATGCGCTGCTCGACGCGGGCCTCCCGCAGACGGCGCTGCTGCGCCAGCTTCCCCGCCTGACGAGGCTCGGAATGCTGCCGGCGATGGGAGGACGCACCGCCGAGGTCATCGCGCAGCTCACCGATGCCGCGCGCCTGAAGAAGGCCCGCGTGCACCCGGTGAACGTGCTCGTGGCGCAGCGCACCTACGCCTCCGGGCAGTCGGCGCGCGGCGCCGCGACCTGGGCGCCGACGCAGAAGGTGGCCGACGCGCTGGACGCGGCGTTCTACGCGGCCTTCGGCGCGGTGACGCCTTCGGGCAAGCGCACGCTGCTCGCGGTGGACGTGTCCGGGTCGATGGGCGTGCCCATCTCCGGGATGCCGCTCACCGCGCGCGAGGCGTCGGCGGCGCTGGCGCTCGTGCAGTTGGCGACCGAGCCGTCGTCGGTGGCGTTCGGCTTCGCCTCGGGCGGGATGGGCTGGGGAAGGACGGCCCTCAAGCCGCTCGCGATCTCGCCGCGCCGTCGTCTCGACGACGCCCTGCGCGTGATCGACCGCATGCCCTTCGGCGGCACCGACTGCGCGCTGCCGATGCTGTACGCGGCCGAGCAGGGCATCGAGGTCGACACCTTCGTGGTGTACACCGACAACGAGACCTGGGCCGGAAAGGTGCACCCGCACCAGGCGCTGCGGGCCTACCGCGCCCAGACCGGCATCCCGGCCAAGCTGATCGTCGTCGGCATGACCGCGACAGGGTTCAGCATCGCGGACCCCGACGACGCGGGCATGCTCGACGTCGCAGGCTTCGACGCCGCCGTGCCGAACCTGATCGCGGACTTCGCCCGTGGCTGAGGGCACGAGAGCCGGCACCCCCCAACGGGGTGCCGGCTCTCGCCGTCGCGGAGGTGTCTCGGACGCCCGCCTAGCCAGAGCCCGCGAACTCCACCGTCAAGCCGCCGAAGCCGAAGAACTCGCGGCCCGGCTCCGCGCCGAGCGCGACGCCACGATCAAACGCCTCCGCGCCGAGGACCCCGAGAAGTGGTCCTACGGCACCCTCGCCGCGGGCATCGGCTGCAGCCGCGAGCTGGTCGCGCTCGTCGTCAAACGCAAGCCAGCCGCCAGATAAGCATCACTGTGCGGCCTTCGACCGGCCTACAGCGCGTCGATCAGGTCGCGCACGAGCTGCGACGCCGTGACGTGGCGCCGCTGCGCCACCTCGTTGAGTTTCGCCCGACGAGCCACATCCAATCGGAGCGTGAACGGCCGCGCCTGCTCTCCCACGGTGATCGGCCGACCTGAGGTCGGGGGTCCGACGCTCGAGGGCCCGAACTGCGCGCCGGGGAATCCGGCCTCAGCCTCCGCCGCCCAGCGCTCGATGTCCTCATCGGTGTATTTGGTCCCATTCCTTGCGGTGTACTCCGCCATCTCCCTATCCCTCCACACCTGTTTCACGGAAAGCCCGCTTTGTCGCGCGCATCGCATGAAACACGATCCAGTCCAGACCGTCTTCGACGGCGACGTACTCCAGCAGTCGCCCGCGGCTGTCCACACCGATGCCGATCCACTGGGTCGGGTCTGTGTCGACGCGCGGAACCTTACGCAGCGTTCCCGCGAACGCCGCCACGACGTCCTCGTCCGTGACCTCCGGGCGCTTGGCCGTGATGCGCGGGTGAACCCAGATCCTCATGCGAGCCTCTTAGTTGTGCAGCCAGTGTAGTACGAAACCCAGGTCTCTCCCGGCCTCCACCTAGTGTTGTGGCAAACGAGGCGCCCAGCTTCCCGCGCGCGGCCCAACTGTGGACAACTCTCTCGCGCTGAGTTCGCGCTACCTCTGGGCGCGTACGCGTTCGATGATGCCGTGGTGCAGGCGCTCCGCCTCGGCGATGTGCACGCCCAGCACCTCGACGATCCGTAGCGGGCGACGGGTGAACCGCTCCCCCTGCAGCGGGAACGTCACCGCCTCCAGCAACCACTGACCGACGTGGAGGAACGGGTTCGTGGAACCGACATGGTCGGCTAGAAGGAGGTCGCCGCCCGGGCGCAGCACCCTCAGCATCTCCTCGACGGCGCGGCGCGGGTCGCGGAATCCGCACAGCGAGTAGGTGCACACGACGGCGTCGAAGCTCGCGTCCGCGAACGGCAGCCGCTCCCCGTTGGCCACGGCGAAGTCGACGACCCGGCCGTGGCGCGCGGCACGGTGCCGCGCGCCGTCGAGCATGCCTTCGCTGAGCTCGACCGCGGTCAGCCGGGCATCGGGGCCGTAGTACGGCAGGTTGAGCCCGGTCCCGACGGCGACCTCGAGCACCTCTCCCCGCGCCCGCTCGGCTACCCACGCCCTGCTGGCGGCGAGAAACCGTCGTTCGACGGGCGCGATCATCTCATCGAACCTGGCGGCCTGGTCGTCCCAGTACCTGCGCCTGCGTTCCTGGGTCATCGGCCAAGTATCGCCGACCCGGTAAACTCACGGCCTGTGACCCTGAACCTGTATGACACCGCCACTCGCACCGTGCGCGAGTTCGTCCCGCTCGCCGACGGCAAGGTGTCCATCTACCACTGCGGGCTGACCGTTCAGGCGTCGCCGCACCTCGGTCACATCCGCAAGGAGGTCGTCTTCGACGTCCTGCACCGCTGGCTGGAGCACGAGGGCTACGACGTCACCGTCGTCGCCAACGTCACCGACATCGACGACAAGATCCTCGCCAAGTCGGCCGAGGAGGGCGTGGAGTGGTTCGCGCACGCCTACAAGTTCGAGCGCGAGCTGCACGAGGCCTACGCCGCGCTCGGCTGCAAGCCCCCCACCTACGAACCCCGCGCCACCGGCCACATCCCGGAGATGCTGGAGCTGACCGAGGCCCTGATCGAGCGCGGCCACGCCTACGTCGCGCCGGACGGCTCCGGCGACGTCTACTTCGACGTCCGATCCTGGCCCCGCTACGGCGAGCTCAGCGGCATGAAGGTCGACGAGATGGAGCCCGCCGCCGACGCCGACCCGCGCGGCAAGCGCGACCCCCGCGACTTCGCCCTCTGGAAGGGCTACAAGCCCAGCGAGCCCGCGACGGCGTCCTGGCCGTCCCCCTGGGGCCGCGGCCGCCCCGGCTGGCATCTCGAGTGCTCGGCCATGGCGGGCAAGTACCTCGGCGACACGTTCGACATCCACGGCGGCGGCATCGACCTGCGCTTCCCGCACCACGAGAACGAGCTGGCGCAGTCGGCCGCGGCCGGCCACGGCTTCGCGCGCTACTGGATGCACAACGCCTGGGTGACCATGGCCGGGGAGAAGATGAGCAAGTCGCTCGGCAACACCGCGCTCGTCACCGAGGTCACCAAGCGCTACAACCCGCGCGCCGTGCGCTTCTTCCTGCTCGCGCCGCACTACCGCTCGACCATCGAGTTCTCCCCCGAGGACGACGACACCCGCGGCTCACTGGCCGAGGCCGAGAAGGCGATCGCACGCATCGACTCCTTCGTCGCCCGCGCGTTCGAGAAGATCGAGAAGGGCTTCCACGCCTACGCCCGGCTGTCCCTGCCGTTCTGGCCCCAGTTCGCCGCGGCCATGGACGACGACCTCGGCACCCCCGCGGCCACCGCCGTGCTGTTCGAGGCCGTCCGCGCCGGGAACCAGGCCCTCGCCGCCGACGACGCCGAGGCCATCCGCGAGCACTTCTTCGCCGTGACCAGCATGCTCGATGTCTTCGGCCTGAATCCCCAGGCCCCCGAATGGGAATCCGAGAACGCCGACGGCGACCTCCGCCCCGTCGTCGACGGCCTCGTCGGCGCCCTCCTCGAACAGCGCGCGAACGCGCGGGCCAACAAGGACTGGGCCGCCGCCGACGCCATCCGCGACACCCTGGCCGGACTCGGCCTCCAGATCACCGACACCCCCGCAGGCCCCACCTGGAGCCTGGAGAAGTAGAGCAGAGACATGGCAGGCAACTCCTCGCGCCGCGGCGCGACAAGCAAGGGCAAGAACAAGGCCGCGGGCTCCGGCGGGCGCATCCGCAAGTCGCTCGAGGGCCGCGGGCCGACGCCGAAGGCCGAGGACCGCGTCTACCACAAGGCGTACAAGCAGAAGCAGGCCGCGCAGCGCCGTCAGGGCTCGCAGCCGAAGAAGCAGCACCGGTCCGTGGCGGGCGCCGACTGGGTCGTCGGCCGCAACCCCGTCTTCGAGGCCCTGACGGCGGGGCTGCCCGTGAAGCAGGCCTACGTCGCCGAGGGCGCGGAGCGCGACGACCGCCTCCGCGACATCCTGAAGTTCACCGCGGAGCACGGGCTTCCCATGCTCCAGGTCACGCGCGCGGAACTCGACCGCGTCACCGGCGGGCTCGTCCACCAGGGCGTCGCGCTGCAGCTCCCCGCCTACGAGTACGCCGATCCCGAGGACGTCCTCGCCGACGCCATGGACGACGGCATCGTCGTCGCCCTCGACGGCATCACCGACCCGCGCAACCTGGGCGCGATCGTGCGCTCCGCCGGCGCTTTCGGCGCGAAGGGCGTCGTCATCCCGGCGCGCCGCTCGGCGTCGATGACGGCGGCGGCGTGGAAGACGTCAGCAGGCGCCGCGGCGCGGGTCCCGGTCGCGATGGCGACCAACCTCAACCGCACGCTGGTTCAGGCGTCGAAGATGGGCTTCACGGTCGTCGGCCTCGCCGGTGAGGGCGAGCTGCCCATCTCGGCCGCGCCGGGCGTGACCGGGCCGCTGCTGATCGTCGTCGGCTCGGAGGACGAGGGCCTCGCGCGCCTGGTCCGCGAGCACTGCGACGCGCTGGTCTCCATCCCGATCGCCTCGGCCGTCGAGTCGCTGAACGCCTCCGTGGCCGCCGCCATCGCGCTCTACGAGGTCGCTCAGCAGCGCGGATCCGACAACGCCTGAGGACGGGTCATGGACGCGGACGCCCGGGTCGAGGCGGCGCTGGCCGGGCTCGACCTCACGCAGCGGGTAGGCCAGTTGAACCAACGGCTGCTCGGCTGGCGCGCGGTCGAGCGGGGGCCGCGCGGTTGGCGGCTGATCGACGAGGGGCTGCGCGAGATCGAGCGCTGGTCAGGGCTCGGCGCGATCTACGGGCTGATGCGCGCCGACGCCTGGTCCGGCAGGTCCTGGGCCGACGGCGTGACCCCCGACGACCGCGTCGAGGTCGTCGCGCTCGTCCAGGAGGCGGTCCGCGCGGCGAATCCCGAGTCGATCGGGGCGCTCGTCATCGAGGAGGCGCCCCACGGGCATCAGGCGCTCGGCGGCACGATCCTCCCGCAGAACCTCGCGGTGGGGGCCACCTGGGACCCGGCGCTCTTCGAGCAGGCGTGCGCTGCCGTCGCCTCTGAGCTGGCAGCCAGCGGCGTCGACCTCGCACTGGTGTCCGGCCTCGACATCCTGCGGCACCCCAGCTGGGGACGCGCCGAGGAGTGCTTCGGGGAGGATCCCCTGCTCGCCGCCGAACTGGTCCGGGCTGCGGTCCGCGGCATGCAGGGGGCCGACGGGGAGAGGCTGGGCGGCGACGGCGTCGGCGTCGTCCTCAAGCACCTGGCTGCGCAGGGCGAGGCGGTGGGCGGACGCAACGGCCAATCCGCCGTCATCGGCCCGCGCGACCTGCACGAGATCCACCTGCCCGCAGCGGCCGCGGGCGTCGAGGCCGGCGCGGTCGGCTTCATGGCCGCCTACAACGACATCGACGGCGTGCCCTGCTGCGCCAACCCCTGGCTGCTCACCACCTGGCTCCGCGAGGAGCGCGGCTTCCGGGGCCTCGTGATGGCCGACGGGGTGGCCGTCGACCAGCTGGTCCGCGTCACGGGGTCTATCCCGGACGCGGGCCGCGCCGCGCTGCTCGCCGGGGTGGACCTCTCGCTCTGGGACGAGGGATTCACCACCCTCGTCGAGTCGGCTGAGCGATCCGAGCGGGTCTTCGGCGCGGTCACGACGGCGGCCCGCCGCGTGCTGAGCGTCAAGGACGCGCTCGGGCTGTTGCCCCGGACGGCGGAGCCGGCAACTGAACGCGAGCGGATCGTCGGGCGCGGCGACCTCGGCGCCGCTTTCGCCGCCACGGAGGCGGCGTCGCGCCGCCTCGCGGCCCGGGCGCTCGTGCCGCTCTCCGGCTGGCCGCCCCCGTCCACGCTGCGCCTGCCATCGAGCCGGGTCGCCGTGGTCGGCCCGAACGCCGACGACCTCGGCTGCTTCCTCGGCGACTACGTGGCGCCGCTTCGGCCCGGAGCGCACCGCACGGTCCTCGGCGAGCTGACGGCGCGGCTCAGCGGCGAGGTGCGCTCCGCCTTACCCGATGACGCGGGCTTCGACGACGCCGTGGGCGCGGCCGACGTCGTGGTGGCGGTGCTCGGCGGCACGAGCCACCGCGCCTACTCCGACGACTTCGACGTCAACGGGGCGGCCCTGGCCACCGGTGCGACCTGCGGCGAGGGCGTCGACCTCGCCGACGTGAGCCTCCCGGGCAGCCAGGACGATCTGATCCGCCGGGTGCGCCGAGCGGCGAAGGGCCACGTCGTGTCGGTGGTCGTGGCGGGCCGTCCCCACGTCCTGACGGAGGTGATCGCGTCCTCCGACTCGGTCCTCTGGGCAGGCTACGCGGGGCCCTTCGGGCCGGCCGCGGTGGTCGACGCGCTCCTCGGCGACGCCGTGCCCGCGGGTCGACTGCCGTTCACCCTGCCGAGCACGCCGTCGGCCGCCCCCGTTCGCTACAACGACCGCTGGTCCGCGGCGAACGTGTACCGAGACGTCCCGGAACCCGTGCTCCTCCCCTTCGGCCACGGGGCGCCGACGGAGGGCTGGGTCGCCGCCATGGTCGACGGCGACGGCGACGGCGTCGCGCACGTGACGGTGACGGTTCCGCCCGGCCCGGGCAGCACCGTCGTGCCCGTGTTCGCCCGCCAGCGCGGAGGGACCGCGGTTCCCCGGCTGCTCACGCTCGTCACGTTCGAGAGGGTGCCCGGCGGGGCGACGGCGCGGTTCGCGCTCCCGCACGACCGGCTCCTCGCGCCCGGGCAGGGCCCGCGCAGCGCCGAGGTGGTCGTCGGGGGCCAGGTGCTCGGCACCGTCGGGGCGGGGTAGCCGTCGTCGGCGTGGACCGCCCGAGGACGATTCCGCTGCCCCGGTGCGCATTCCCTAGACTGGTCCCGAATCCCACCGATATAGGAGTGACGTGACTGACGCCTCTGCCCTCAGCACCGCTTACCAGACCCTTCTCTCTGCCATCGAGGCCGTGGAGCCCCGCATCGCGCAGGCGACGCGCCAGGAGCTCACAGACCAGCGCAACTCGCTGAAGCTGATCGCCTCGGAGAACTACGCCAGCCTGCCCGTGCTCGCCACGATGGGCACCTGGCTGAGCGACAAGTACGCCGAGGGCACCGTCGGTCACCGCTTCTACGCGGGCTGCCAGAACGTCGACACCGTCGAGGCCGTCGCCGCCGAGCACGCCCGCGAGCTGTTCGGCGCGGAGTACGCCTACGTGCAGCCCCACTCGGGCATCGACGCCAACCTGACCGCCTACTGGGCCATCCTCGCCAACCGCATCGAGCAGCCCGCGCTGGCCGAGTTCGGCGCGAAGGGCGTCGCGGAGCTCAGCGAGGCCGACTGGGAGACCCTCCGTCGCCGCTTCGGCGACCAGCGCCTGCTCGGCATGTCCCTCGACGCCGGCGGCCACCTCACGCACGGCTTCCGCCCGAACGTCTCCGGCAAGATGTTCCACCAGCGCCACTACGGCACGGATCCCGAGACGCAGCTCCTCGACTACGACGCCGTCGCCGCGCAGGCGCGCGAGTTCAAGCCGCTGATCCTCGTCGCCGGCTACTCCGCGTACCCGCGCCGGATCAACTTCGCGAAGATGCGCGAGATCGCCGACGAGGTGGGCGCCGTCCTCATGGTCGACATGGCCCACTTCGCGGGTCTAGTGGCCGGCAAGGTGTTCACCGGCGAGGAGGACCCCGTCCCCTTCGCGCACGTGGTGACGACGACGACGCACAAGTCCCTGCGCGGCCCCCGCGGCGGCATGGTGCTGGCCACCGAGGAGTTCGCGCCGTCGGTGGACCGCGGCTGCCCGCTGGTGCTCGGCGGCCCGCTGTCGCACGTGATGGCGGCCAAGGCCGTCGCGCTGGCCGAGGCGCGCACCGCGGAGTTCCGCGCCTACGCACAGGCCGTCGCCGACAACGCGAAGGCCCTGGCCGAGGGCCTGCTGAGCCGCGGCGTGAACCTGGTCACCGGCGGCACCGACAACCACATCGTCCTGCTCGACGTGAACAACTTCGGGCTGACCGGCCGCCAGGCCGAGGCTGCGCTGCTGGAGTCGGGCATCGTCACCAACCGGAACTCGGTGCCGAACGACCCGAACGGTGCCTGGTACACCTCCGGCGTGCGCGTCGGCACCCCGGCGCTCACCTCCCGTGGTTTCACGACCTCCGACATGGACGCCGTCGCGGACCTGATCGCCGGTGTCCTCCGCAGCGCGAAGCCGACCACCACGGCGGCAGGGGCTCCGAGCAAGGCGAAGTACGACCTGTCCGACGACGTGCGCCAGTCGACCCTCGACGGCGCCGCCGCCCTCGTCGGCGCCCACCCGCTCTACCCGGGCCTGGGGCTGTGACCCGTCTGCCGTAGCCCGGCCCCGGTCTGGCGACGGATGGGGCCGCTCCTGTAAGCCAGACTCACCCTCTCCTCGGCCCTTGACGAGCAAGCCGGGGCGTGCCAGCGAGACTGGCGGTCGAGGAGGGCCGCGAGTAGGTTAGGTGGGCGTCGTGGCGACGAGCACCATCGCAAGACGCAACCCAGGGAGACGCTCGTCGGCACGTGGGCGGGAGCGGCCTCCTCGACCGACAGTCGGACCCCGAGCCGAACTAGTAGACGGCAGCGACGGCGATGGCCGCGACGCCCTCGCCTCGGCCGGTCAGGCCCAGGCCGTCAGTGGTGGTGGCGCTGACGGTGACGGGGGCGCCGAGGGCGGCGGTCATGGTGGCCTCGGCGTCGGACCGACGGGGAGACAGCTTGGGGCGGTTCCCGATCACCTGGACGGACACGTTGCCGATCTCGAAGCCCGCCGCGCGGATCCGGCGCGCGGTCTCGGCGAGGAACGCGACGCCGCTGGCGCCTGCCCACTCGGGTTCGGCCGTGCCGTAGTTCGAGCCGAGGTCGCCGAGTCCGGTGGCGCTCAGCAGCGCGTCGCAGGCAGCATGGCAGGCGACGTCGCCGTCCGAGTGACCGGCCAACCCCGCGGGCTCGTCCGGAAAGTACAGCCCGGCCACCCACATGGGCACGCCCGGCTCCAACCGGTGCACGTCGGTACCGATCCCAACCCTCATCACCGCTCCTTCTCCTCAGCTTCCCGTGCACAAATCTCTGTATGCGTCGAGGAAGGGCTATATGGCCCTTCCTCGACGCATGGAGAGATTTGTGCACGCCTCACGGTTGTCAGCGCTTCTGTTCGCCAAGAATGGTCCGGGCAAGGATCAGGTCGACCGGCTCGGTGATCTTCATCGCGTCCCGGTGACCCGGGACGAGCGTCACCGCATAGCCGGCGTGCTCACAGACGGACGCGTCGTCGGTCACCTCGACGCCGTCGGCGGCGACGCGGTCGTGAGCAGCGCGCAGCACGCCCAAGCGCGCGCCCTGCGGGGTTTGAACGGCCCGCAGGTGAGCACGGTCGACGATCGAGTTGGCGTCGCCGTCGACGCGGCGAATCGAGTCGACGACGGGAACGACGGGAATGGCGGCGTCGGCGCCGCTGAGGATGGCAGCTGCGACGGCGTGCACCACCTCCGGCGGAACGAGACATCGCGCCGCGTCGTGAACGAGCACCACGGCGTCGTCGGGCGCGTCGAGCGCCGCCAACCCGAGCCGCACCGAGTCCTGGCGCGTCTCCCCGCCGGGTGTCAGTGTGATGGCCCCCAGTGCCACACGGAAGGCGGGCTCGTGGTCGGCGGGGATGGTGACGACGACCTGCGTGACGCCGCCCGCGAGGAGGGCATCGACCGCGCGACGGACGAGGGGCACGCCGTCGAGCTCCACCAGCGCCTTGGGGACGGCCGCGCCGAGCCGGGAACCAGAACCGGCCGCCACCACGACGGCGACGACCGGTACCTCGGTAAACGACACTTCTGTTATTTCTCGAATTTGTCCTGGCTGAGGACGACTAGGAGGCGAGCACCTCGTCGAGCATGATCTCCGCCTTGTCCTCCTCGACCTTTTCGGCAAGAGCCAATTCGGCGACCAGAATGGCGCGCGCCTTGGCCAGCATTCGCTTCTCACCTGCCGAGAGGCCCTTGTCACGATCGCGGCGCCACAGGTCGCGCACGACCTCGGACACCTTGATCACGTTGCCGGAGTGGAGCTTCTCCATGTTCGCCTTGAAGCGGCGCGACCAGTTGGCCGGCTCCTCCGTGTGCTCCGCGCGCAGCACGGAGAACACCTTCTCCAGACCGTCCGCGTCAACCACGTCGCGTACGCCCACCAGATCCAGATTGCAGGCGGGCACCTTGATCACCAAGTCGTTTTGGCCGATAACGCGCAATACGAGGAACAGCTTGTCCTCACCCTTGATGGTCCGGTTTTCGATGTCTTCGATGACAGCCGTCCCATGATTGGGGTAAACAACCGTCTCACCGATCGAAAAAGTCATACTGAGAGACCCCTTTCCAAGAACCAATTCTAGCAGGTGGGCCCGCCAGGGCCCAGGGGTGCTCATTGGGGGAGACGAGCTGCGCTCCCGGGTAGTGTCCTGCGTCGGAAACCGCAACGAGCTTCCGACGCGGGGCACTAGATCCTGGGCCTGGCAGCGGTCCGCACGCGCAGAACGCCTCGCACGCGGGCCCGCGAGTGGTTAGTATGTCCACACTTGACTGACATGCCCTCGGAGGACACATGAGCAAGCCCATGCGCCGCGCCGCGGCCATCGTCGCCACCGCAGCGCTCGCGGTCTCCCTCAGCGCATGCACGGGCGGACGGTGGGAGCCCGAGGCTCCCCCGGCAGCCGGCACGCAGACCGACGCGGCGGACGGGGCCATCAAGCTGCGCAACTTCGTGGTCGTCTCCGACAAGAGCGGCGAGGCCATCCTCGTCGGCGGCATCACGTCTCGCGACGCCGCCAACGAGGTCACCGCGATCGGCGTCACCGCGCAGGCCGAGGACGGCTCGTTCGGCGCCCAGCAGGTCGTCGAGTTCTCCGAGCAGATCCCCCGGGGTCAGACCATCACGCTCGACGGCACGCGCACCAAGTTCACCGATCCCGACCTGATCCTCGGCCGCCTCGCCAGCGTCACCGTCGGCTTCGCCGACGGCCAGACCGCCAGCCTGCAGGTTCCCGTGTACTCCTCCGAGCACGCGGACTTCGCCGAGGCCTGGAACAGCGCCTGGGCCTAAGGAACCACTGATCAGTGCTTCCCTAACCCTCGAACTTGTAGCCGAGGCCGCGGACGGTGATGAGCCGACGGGGCTGGGCCGGGTCCTCCTCGATCTTCGCGCGCAGGCGCTTCACGTGCACGTCGAGGGTCTTGGTGTCACCGACGTAGTTCGAGCCCCAGATGCGGTCGATCAGCTGGCCTCTGGTCATCACGCGCCCCGCGTTACGCAGCAGGAGTTCCAGGAGCTCGAACTCGCGCAACGCGAGCCGCACCTCCCGTCCGTCGACCTGCACCTCGTGACGCTCGACGTCGAGACGCACGCCGGACACCTCCACCACCTCGGGGAGCAGCGCCTGGTCCTGGCCCCGGCGCAGCACGGCGCGGATGCGGGCGACGAGCTCGCGGTGGCTGAACGGCTTGGTGACGTAGTCGTCGGCCCCCAGCTCGAGGCCGACCACCTTGTCGATCTCCGAGTCGCGCGCGGTGACCATGACGATCCCGACGTTGCCGCGCGCCCGCAACTGCCGGCACACCTCCGTGCCGGGCATGCCGGGCATCATCACGTCGAGCAGCACCAGGTCGGCGCCGTGCTTGTCGTAGAGCGCGAGCCCGGCCGCGCCGTCGGACGCCTCCAGCACCTCGAAACCCTCCTTGCGGAGCATGAATCCGGTCGCGTCGCGGTAGGACTCCTCGTCCTCGATGATCAGGATCCTTGCCACGTCACTCCTCGGGTTCCAGGTTGTCGTCGGGGGCCTCGCCCGCGTAGGAGGGGAGGCTGAGCGTGAAGGTCGAGCCCTGGCCCGGGCGCGACCAGACCCGGATCTCCCCGCCGTGCGAGACGGCGATGTGCCGCACGATGGAGAGGCCGAGCCCGGTGCCGCCGCTCTCGCGCGAGCGGCCGTAGTCGACGCGGAAGAACCGCTCGAAGATGCGGTCCTGGTCCTCCGGCTTGATGCCGATGCCGTTGTCGGAGACCTTGATCTCTGCCCGCTCGCCCTCGACGGTGAGGCTGATGGTCACGCGGGCGCGCTCGCCGGAGTAGCTGATGGCGTTCTGCACGAGGTTGGCGACGGCGTCGGCGAGCTGCCAGCGATCTCCGAGGACCCGGGCGTCGGCCATGCGGGCGACGACCACGCTCACCTCGCGCTGGGCCGCGCGCTCGCGCGAACGGGAGACGGCCTCGTCGATCACCTCGGACAGTTCGACGACCTCGTGCGCCAGCATGGGGTTCTCGGTCTGGAGGCGGCTGAGGTCGATGATCTGGTTGGTCAGCTCCGCGAGCCGCGCCGTCTCGCGCTGCAGGCGTCCGGCGAATCGCTCGACCGCCTCGGGGTCGTCCTTGGCCGCCTCGACGGCCTCTGATAGCACGCTGATCGCGCCGATCGGCGTCTTCAACTCGTGCGAGATGTTGGCGACGAAGTCGCGGCGCACCGCCTCGACGCGCTTAGCCGCCGACTCGTCGACCGCGAAGACCAGCACGTCCTCGTCCTCCATGGGGGACACGCGCACGGTCAGCTCCACACCGTCTACGCCCGGCTGCCGCTCGCGGACCACGGCACCGTCGTAGGCGACGCCGGAGGTGCGGACGGCGCGGACGATGTCGAGCAGCTCGGTGAACCCCACCCTCGTTCCCCTGACGAGGCCCATGGTCTCGCCGGGCTCGTTGACGACGAGGATCTCGTCATGGGGGCCGACGAGCAGCGCGCCCGTCTGCATGAGTCCCAGCACCTGCCGCAGCTCGGCGGAGACGCGCGCCTCCGCCCGCTGGGCCTCGATCTGGCGCAGGCCCTCGCGGCCGCGGTGGATGAGGTAGGCGAACAGGCAGCCGAGAAGGGCGATGCCGGCCCCGATGAGACCGGCGACGGCTGGATGCATGCCGCCATCATAGGCGGGTCGTCCGGGCCGCCGGGGTGCCCGAAGGAGCCTTGCCGCCCGCATCGCGAAGACTTCACCGGTCGTTCACCAACGGTTCACGAGGGCGCCACGACCGCGTCCCCAACCGGGCCTAGCCTCGGGGGAGACAAGTGAGCAACTAGACTCTTTCGCGACCCAGAACCCAAGGAGGGTTACCCGCATATGCGCACTAGCTACCACGAGGAGTTGGACGCGATCATCGACAACCTCGTCCACATGGCCGAGCTCGTCGAGACCGCGATCACGGAGGCCTCCGAGTCGCTGCTGACCGCCGACCTGGCGCGCGCGGAGGCCGTCGTCACCAACGACGCGGAACTCGACCGGATCCACGAGGAGATGGAATACAAGTGCCTTTCCCTCCTCGCCCTCCAGGCGCCGGTCGCCGGCGAGCTCCGCACGATCGTCTCCGCCATCCGCGTGGTGTTCGAACTGGCCCGCATGGGCGACCTCGCTGCGCACGTGGCGAAGATCGCGCGGCTGCGCTATCCGGCCCACGCCGTGCCCGAGGAGTTCGAGCCGAGCTTCCGCGAGATGGCCTTGATCGCCACGGAGATCATCGACCTGGCCCGCATCTCGCTGAAGGACCGCGACGCCAAGGAGGCCCACCGCCTCGCAGACATCGACTCCCGGATGGATGAGCTCCGCCGGGAGCAGTTCACCCGGATGCTCCGCAAGGACTCCGACATCACAATCGAGGGTGCTGTCGACGTCGCGCTACTCGGCCGCTACTTCGAGCGCTTCGCAGACCATGCCGTCGCCGTCGGGCGGCGCGTGATCTACATCATCACCGGCGAGGTGCCCGAGGGCGAGGACTGGCCGAACGCCTGACACCGGGACGCGCCGTTCCCGCTCGGCGAGCCTGCCGGGGCCGGGGGTAGAGTGCTGGGAGGGCGCCGTACGGCGCCCTCCATCTCGTAAGGGGTCGATTCCATATGAAGCCGTTCACCCGCCGAAGCTTCGTCACGTTGTCGGTGGCCGCGCTCGCAGCCGCCGGCTGCGCGCCTGCGGGCCTGGCGATGCCCGGCACCGGTTCGAAGACCCCCACGTCCGCGACGACCACCGCCACTCCCCCGACGACCGCGGCCCCCGCGTCGCCGACGTCCACCCCGTCGGTCTCCGAGACCCCCTCTTCTCCCGCGACCACCCCGTCGGCACCGGAGACGACCACGTCGCCCGAGCCCCCGGTGAACCCCGACGTGCTGATCCCGGGCAAGAACCACATCGGCGCCGCCGCCGAGTACGTCTATTCGGCGAAGCAGGTGCAGCGCTGGCTGCAGGGCAAGGACGCGCCGCCGAAGAAAAAGAAGATCGTCTTCCTGACCTTCGACGACGGCCCCAACCACCAGACGACGCCGATCATCCTCGATGCACTGAAGGACGCGGGCGTGCACGCCACGTTCTATGTCGTCGGCTCCATGTTGAACGATGCCCCCGAGCTGCTGCAACGCGAGATCGCGGAGGGCCACTCGATCAACCTGCACAGCTGGTCGCACGACTACTCGCACCTGTACCCGGGACGCTCGGCGAACGCCAAGCGGATCGAGGAGGAGTATCTCAAGACGCTGGCGAAGGTGCGCGAGATCCTCGGCGACGACTTCAACACCGAGGGCTGGCGCTACCCCGGCGGCCACATGTCCTGGAACAACATGAAGCCCGCGGACAAGGCGTTGGCGAAGCATGGCGTCGCCTGGGTCGACTGGAACGCCGACACCGCCGACAGCGCCCCAAAGAGCCGTCGCCCCTCCACCATCGACCAGCTGGTGGCCAACGCGACGATGCCCATCCGCGCCGGCTACCACGTCGCCGTCGTTCTTGGCCACGACACCCCCGACAAGAGCCTGACCGCCAAGTCCACCCCCGCGATGATCAAGGCGTACAAGAAGGCCGGGTATACCTTCGGCGTGATCAGCTAGCGCTGTAGGGTGCTCTCATGACCGCGAAGTTGATCCTCCTCCGCCACGGCGAGAGCGAGTGGAATGCCAAGAATCTGTTCACCGGCTGGGTTGATGTCGACATCAACGAGAAGGGCGTCGAGGAGGCCAAGCGGGGCGCCGAGCTCCTCAAGGCCGAGAACCTGCTCCCCGACGTGCTGCACACCTCGTTGCAGCGCCGCGCCATCCACACCGCCAACCTGGCCCTCGACGGCTGCGACCGGCACTGGATTCCGGTGCGCCGCCACTGGCGCCTGAACGAGCGCCATTACGGCGCGCTGCAGGGCAAGAACAAGGCCCAGACCCTCGAGCAGTACGGCGAGGAGCAGTTCATGCTGTGGCGCCGCAGCTACGACACCCCGCCGCCGCCGATCGACATCGACGACGAGTACAGCCAGTGGTACGACCCGCGCTACGCGGACATCCCGGAGGACGAGCGCCCGCGCACCGAGTGCCTGAAGGACGTCGTCGCGCGCATGCTGCCCTACTGGGAGGCGCACATCGTCCCGGATCTGGCCGCGGGCAAGACGGTGCTGATCACGGCGCACGGCAACTCGCTGCGCGCGCTGGTCAAGCACCTCGACGGCATCTCCGACGCCGACATCGCCGGCCTGAACATCCCCACGGGCATCCCGCTGTTCTACGAGCTGGACGACGACTTCACGCCGGTCACCCCCGGCGGCCGCTACCTCGATCCCGACGCCGCCGCGGCGGCCATCGAGGCCGTGAAGAACCAGGGCAAGAAGTAACTACCGCTGGTTGAGCCTTACCGCTGGTTGAGCCGGGCCGCGAGGAACGAGCGCCCGTGGTCGTTACCAATAGACCCGACCCACAACTGAACGAAAGACCCCGGCCGGCGGCCGGGGTCTTTCTGTCAACCAGCGGTTACCTGCGCCGGAAGCGGTCGCGCCAGGTGGCGTGGTCCGCCTCGGTCTCCTCGACAGCCTTCACCTTGTCCTTGCTGCGGTTGCGGGCGAGCGCGCGGAAGAGCGCCGCGGAGGCCAGCGACTCGGTGGCGACCTGGTGGCCGTCGTCGGTGACCCAGGCGATCTCGGTGGGCTCGCGCTCGCCGGTGCGCAGGTCGATCAGGTCGCCGAGATAGCGCAGGATGACGGCCAGGGACGCCGCGACGGGCACCGCGAGGAACGCGCCGACGATGCCCGCCCAGGATCCGCCGAGGACGACGGCGAGCAGCACGACGATGGGGTGCAACTGCATGACGCGCGACTGCAGCAGCGGCTGCAGGATGTTGCCCTCCAGCTGCTGAACGCCGAGGACGACGGCCAGCACCAGCAGCGCCGTCGTCAGTCCGTTGGAGACGAGCGCGATCAGCACCGCGAGCGTGCCAGCGGTCACCGCGCCGACGATGGGGATGAATCCGGCGAGGAAGGTGAGAACGGTGATGGGCAGCGCGAGCGGCACGCTGAGCAGCGCGAGGCCGAGACCGATGAACACGGCGTCGACGAAGCTGACGATGGCCTGCGTGCTGATGTAGCCCGACAGGGTCTGCCACAGCCTGGTCAGCAGTTCGCCGGCGTGGAAGCCCGCCCGGCGCCCGACGACGCGGCGGGTGAACGGCAGGAACTGGGGCCCGTCCTTCAGGAAGAAGAACGTCAGCACGAGGGTCAGCAGCAGGGTCACCGCGCCCGTGCCGATGCTGCCGCCGAAGCTCAGCGCCTGGCCGAGGAGGTCGCCGCTGTGGGTCTGCAGATAGTTCAGCGCCTGGTCGATCCATTCGTAGATCTTGTCGTCGCTGATGTTCAGGGGCGGTCCGGCCGCCCAGGTCTTGAGCTGCTGGATGCCCTCCTGGGCCTGCGCCCACAGCTGCGGCCACTGCTTGACGACGCTCGGGGCGATCGCGCTGACCAGCCCGACGACCACGGCGATGCCACCCAGCAGCGAGATCACGGCGCCGAGCGCGTAGGGCACACCCCTGCGCTTGAGCCAGGACACCGCCGGCCACAGCACAGACGTGATGAGCAGCGCGAGCACGATCGGGAGGATCGCGCCCCACAGCTTGCCCGTCACCCAGCCGACGACGACCACCGCGGCGGCGAACAGCAGGAACCGGCCGCACCAGGTGGCCAGCGACCGCGCGCCGGCGCCGATCACGTCAGCCCTGTCGACGGGCTCATCCGGGTCGGGGACGGGCAGGGCCTCGAGCGTGGACTCGTCGAGCCCCTGCTCGGGCCCGACGAACTCATCGGGTCGGCCGGTCTGCGGCTGGGTCGGGTCGTCGGTCACGCGGCCTCCTCGGAGCGTACGGTGTGAACGACCAGAGCCTACCCGCGCCGGCCTACCCGAGTACCGAGCGCGCCGCCGCGGCGTCGTCGGCGATCCTGTCGACAAGGGTGGCCGGTAACAGCCTGGCCGCATTCGCCGCCACGAGCTCGCGCCAGGGGCCGTGCACGTCGCGGCGCCAGCCCTCGTCGAGCGACGCGATCTGCGCCGCGACCGCCGGGGGTGGAGTCCAGCAGTAGTCGCTGCCGTAGAGGAGGTGTTCGCTGCCTGCCATCGCGATGAGCGCCTCCGCGTGGCGGGGCATCGGCGTGCCCGCGAGGTCGTACCAGAGCCGGCTCAGACCGTCGTCGATCACCGCGCCGTCGCCGTCGGTGCCGATGGCCCCGGCGAAGAGTTTGAGGCGGTCCGCGAGCAACGGCAGGAACGCGGCGCAGTGCGTGACGATCAGCTGCAGGGACGGGTACCGCGACGGTGTCCCGTCGATGAGTAACGCCGCGGCGGTGCGGGTGGTTTCGACGAGGAACTCGACCATCGGGCGCGGCGCGCCCAAGGCCGTTCGTTCCCACCCGGGCGGCGAGGTGGGGTGCACGAACACGACGGCCGCGCGCCGGTCGAGTTCGGCGAGCACCGGTTCGAACACCGATTCGTTGAGATAGTGCCCGTGGGCGTTCGTCTCGACCGCGACTCCCGCCGCGCCGAGCTCGTCCAGCCCGCGAGCGGCCTCCGCGAGCGCCGCGTCGACGGCGGGCAGGGGCAACGCCGCGAAGAACCGGAACCGGTCGGGCCACTTCGCACACGTCGCGCTGGCGAAGTCGTTGACCCGGCGTGCCAGGTCGGCGGCGGCGTCGTCATCGCCGAAGTGCACGCCCGGGGACGAGATCGAGAGCACCGCCTGGTCGATGCCGTGCGCGTCCATCAACCGCAAGTGCGCCTCGGGTGTCCACTCGGGCCAGGCCGGCATCCCATCCGGCAAGGCATGCCCCGCGGCTATGGCCTCCTCCGCGTACCAGGGCGTGACGAAATGGGCGTGGACATCGACCACCGGGCGTGTGTCATCGTTCCGCATACAGGCCTCATCTCCGGTCGGCGCGGTCCATCTCACGCGTCGTGGGCATCTTTCCTCCCCAGCGTTCCACGTCGAAGTAGCCTAAGCCGCATGATCTCGGATCTCTGGTTGACCATCGACATCATTCTCGTCGTGTACTGGGTGGCGGTGGCGATCCTGATCATCGCCGAGGACCGCGATCCCACGGCGGCGCTCGCCTGGCTTCTCGTGCTGATCGCCCTTCCCGGCATCGGCCTCGTCCTCTACTTCTTCTTCGGCCGCAACTGGCCCGCGATCGCGCAGCGATCCAAGAAGGTGCAGCACACCCGCGCGGTGGCGCGTCGGTTCATGGAGCCGTACTACGCGCGCCACGACGAGGCGCTCCCCCGGCTCCGGGCACGGCACCCCGAGAGCTGGACCCTGCACAACGCCAACCTGATCACGAACCTCGCCGAGTCCCCGCCGATGACCGTGCGCACGTGCGACATCTACGAACACGGCGACGAATACTTCGAGGTGCTGATCGCTGACCTCGCGGCCGCCGAGCGCTTCATCCACATCAGCTACTTCATCTGGAAGGACGACGTCCTCACCGACCGGATCACCGACGTCCTCGTCGAGCGGCTGCACGCGGGAGTCGAGGTCCGGGTGCTGAACGACTGGTTCGGCTCGGCCCCCTACAGCCGTCGGACGATGAAGCGGCTGCGCGACGCGGGCGCCATCGTCAGGTTCGACATGACCGGCATCTCGAAGGTCAACTACCGCAACCATCGCAAGATCACGGTCGTCGACGCCGAGATCGGCCACACGGGCGGGTTCAACGTGGCGCAGGAGTACATCGACGGCGGGAAGCGATTCCCCGCGTGGCGCGACACGGGCCTGCGGCTCACCGGGCCCGGCGTCGCCGATCTGGAGAAGCTGTTCGACGTGCGCTGGCTGGAGGTCGACGGCGAGGACCTCTTCCACGAGCGCTACTACCCCGACCCGTCCCTGCCGCCCGGCGACATCATCGTCCAGACGGTGCACCATGGCTTCGACGACCCCTGGCTGACCGCCACGCGCGCCCATCAGGTGGCCATCACGGGCGCGAAGGACCGGGTGCTCATCCAGACGCCCTACTTCGTCCCGGATCCGGAGACCATGCAGGCCATCACCAACGCCGCGGCGGGCGGCGTGCGCGTCGACCTGCTGCTTACCGGCATGCTGGACAAGAACATCCCCTGGTACGCCGCCGAGACCTACTTCGAGCAACTCCTGAAGGCAGGCGTCAACATCTACCGCTGGGAGAAGGGGTTCTTCCACGCGAAGTCCCTCACCGTCGACGGCAAGGCCACGAGCATCGGAACGCTGAACCTCGACATCCGCAGCCTGCGCCTCCACAAGGAGCTCATGGTGTGGATCTACGACGTCGACGCCGCCCGCCGCTCCGAGGAGATCTTCGAGGCGGACCTCAAGGACTGCGTGCCGTTGACCATGGCCGACGTCCGCAGCTGGGGCTGGGCGCGCCGCTTCCGCAACTCCGCCGCCCGCCTGCTCTCCAACCTGCTCTGACTACGCCAAAAGGCCCGGCCCGGGAACACCCGGGCCAGGCTTTTGTGGTTGGTCAGAGCTCGATCAGCGCCTGGCCGCCCTGCACGGCGTCGCCTGGCGAGACCAGGACGGCGACGACCTTGCCGGCCGCCGGGGCGGTGATCTCGGTCTCCATCTTCATGGCCTCGAGCACGAGCAGCACCTGCCCGGCCTCGATCTCGTCGCCGTCGGCCACCAGGACCCGAGCGACGGAGCCGGCCAGCGGCGCCACGACCGCGTTGCTGCTGACGGCGGACACGGACGCCTTCGTGGGGATCGGGTTCGAGCCGCCGTTGACGCCGATGACGATCGGGCTCAGCTGCGGACGCTCCTCCTGCTCCACCTCGACGTCGATTTCATACTCCGTCTGGTTGACGGTCACCTTGAGCTTCATAGGTCTTCCTCAGCGGTTTCTTAGCGGACGTGCGGGACGGAGCGGTCATGGACGCGGCCGCGCGTGGCGGCACCCCAGCGGTTCTGCTGGCCGAACCTGATGGCGCGGATCTTCGGGCGGTAGCCGAAGTACGCCGCGAGCGCGGCGCCGATCGCGACCAGGTCCTCCTCCGGGACCGCCTGCTGGGCCTCCAGCTTGGCGACCTTTGCCTCGAGGCTCGAGATCTTCTCGGTGAGCGCCAGGACGGCGTCTCGCAGCTCCTTGAGCGTGGTGTCTTCCATGTCCAGTCCGATCAGGCCGGCCCGAGGCCGTGCTTCTTGGCGGGACGCAGCTCGCGCTTGCTTGCCAGCAGCTCCAGCGCCAGGGCGATCTCGTGACGGGTGTCGGCCGGGTCGATGATGTCGTCGACGAGCCCACGGCTGGCGGCCATGTACGGCGTCGAGAACGTCTCGCGGTACTCCTCCACCAGCTCGGCGCGCTTCGCGTCCTGGTCCTCGGCGGCCATGATCTCCCTGCGGAACACCACGTTCGCCGCGCCCTCGGCGCCCATGACGGCGATCTCGGCGGTCGGCCAGGCGAACACCTTGTCGGCGCCCAGGTCCTTCGAGCACATCGCCAGGTAGGCGCCGCCGTAGGCCTTGCGCAGCACGACCGTGATCTTCGGGACCGTCGCGGCGGAGTACGCGTACAGCATCTTCGCGCCGTGGCGGATGATGCCGTTGTGCTCCTGCGCGACGCCGGGCAGGAAGCCGGGGACGTCGACCAGGTTCACGATCGGGATGTTGAACGCGTTGCAGAAGCGGACGAACTTGCTCGCCTTGTCCGAGGAGTCGATGTCGAGCACGCCCGACATGACGCTCGGCTGGTTCGCGATGATGCCGACGGTGCGGCCCACGACGCGGCCGAAGCCGACGACGATGTTGCGCGCCCAACCGGCCTGGACCTCGAGGAAGTCGGCATGGTCGACGATCTCGTGGATGACCTCGCGGACGTCGTAGCCCTTGTTGGACTCGACGGGGATGATCTCCCGCAGCCTCGGGTTCGACTCCACGACGTCGTCGGGATCGACGACGGGGGCGTCCTCCGTGTTGTTCTGCGGCAGGAAGCTCAGCAGCTTCTGCGCGATCAGGATGGCCTGCTCGTCGTCGTCGGCCACGAAGTGCACGACGCCGGAGCGGCCCATGTGCGCGTCCGCGCCGCCGAGGTCGTCCTGGGTGACCTCCTCGCCGGTGACCTGCTTGATCACGCCCGGGCCCGTGATGAACATGTGGGCCTTGCGGGTCTGGATGATGAAGTCGGTCAGCGCCGGGGAATAGGCGGCGCCGCCGGCGCAGGGGCCGGAGATGATCGAGATCTGGGGCACCGCGCCCGACAGGAGGACGTTGGCGTAGAACACCTTGCCGTAGCCGGACAGCGAGTCGATGCCCTCCTGGACGCGGGCGCCGCCGGAGTCGTTGATGAAGACGAACGGCGTGCCGGTCATCAGCGACGCCTTGAGCGCCTCGGTGACCTTGATCGAGTGGGCCTCGCCCGCCGAGCCGCCCATGACCGTGAAGTCCTGGCTGGCGATGTGCACCGGGCGGCCGAACACCAGGCCGGAGCCCGTGATCACGCCGTCGGCTGGCATGTCGGCCTTGTCCATCCCGAAGGTCGTCGTGCGGTTGCGGCGGAACGCGCCGGTCTCCTGGAACGAGCCCTCGTCGAGGAGCGCGGCCACGCGCTCCCGCGCGGTCAGCTTTCCTTGGGCGTGCTGCTTGTCGAGCTTCGCCTCGCCGCCGCCGACCTCTACCTTCGCGCGACGCTCGGCGAGCTGCTCGAGCCGCTCGTCCATCGTGTACTGGTGAGCCATGGGGTTCTCCTTAGACGGGCTCGACGGTGACGCTGTGCGCCTTGCCGCCGATGGTCACGTTGTAGTTGACGGGGACTTGGATGCCGGGCAGATTGCCCGCCGCCTTCGCGGCCTCCGCGGCCAGCTGGGCGGGGGTCTTGCCGACGTTCTTCGGGCCCTCGGGGCGCGAGGCGAAGAACTTGGGCGCGACGCCCGGGAACATCGCGTTGGTGAGCACGTCCTCCTCGGAGCCGTCGAAGCCCTCGAGCAGCGCGGCGGACTCGACCAGTTGGTCCCACTCGGGCTGCAGCAGGTCGGCCGGGCGCTCCGTGATGGGCTCCTTCTTGGCCTGGGCCTTCGCCAGCTCGACGACCTCCTCGTTGCGCTCGCCGAGGCATTCGCCGTAGTAGCCGAGCATGAGGTCGGCGAACTCGCCGGTCATCACCTTGTAGCGGCCCATCAGGACGTTGAATACGGCCTGGGTGCCGACGATCTGCGACGACGGGGTGACCAGCGGCGGGTGGCCGGCGTCGGCCTTGACCCGCGGCACCTCCTCCATGACCTCGCGGATGCGGTCGCCCGCGCCCTGCGCCTTCAGCTGCGACTCCATGTTGGAGAGCATGCCGCCGGGGATCTGCGACGAGAAGATGTCGGTGTCGACCAGCGTCGCCGACTCGAACTCCTTGTACTTCGGCCGCACCTCGGCGAAGTGGTCGCGGATGCGCAGCAGGCGCTCCATGTCGAGGCCGGTGGTGTACTCGGTGCCCTCGAGCATCGCGACGAGCGACTCCGTGGGGTTGTGGCCCGGGCCGAGCGACATCGAGGAGATGGCGGTGTCGACGACGTCGGCGCCGGCCTCGATGGCCTTCATCAGGGCGACGAGGGTCACGCCCGTCGTGGAGTGGCAGTGCACGTTGATCTGCACGTCGCCGTAGGTGTCCTTGATGCCCTTGACGATGTCGTAGGCGGGCTGCGGCTGCAGCAGCGCGGCCATGTCCTTCAGAGCGATGGACTCAGCACCCATGTCGAGGAGCTGGCCGGCGAGCTTGATGTAGCCGTCGACGGTGTGCACCGGGGAGACGGTGTAGCAGATGGTGCCCTGCGCGTGCTTGCCGACGGCCTTGACCGCGGCCATGGCGCGGGCCATGTTGCGGGGGTCGTTCAGGGCGTCGAACACGCGGTAGACGTCCATGCCGTTCTCGGCGGACTTCTCCACGAACTTCTCGACGACCATGTCCTCGTAGTGGCGGTAGCCGAGGAGGTTCTGGCCGCGGAGCAGCATCTGCAGGCGCGAGTTGGGCATCAGTTCACGGAAGGTGCGAAGCCTCTTCCAGGGGTCCTCATTGAGGAAGCGGATGCAGGAGTCGAAGGTGGCTCCGCCCCAGCACTCAACGGACCAGTATCCGGCCTTGTCGATGTCGTCACACGCGGCAACCATGTCCTCCATGGCCATGCGCGTTGCCATCAGGCTTTGATGCGCGTCACGGAGCACTACCTCGGTGACGCCGATCTTCCGAGCTGTCATGAGGTCAATCAAACCATGGGCAACTTCGCCCCGTGAGGGCACCCCCGGTTTCCGTGTATGGGAAGCGTATGCCTGCATCTCGACGGCGTTTCCGCGTGTCCCGCGTAAGCCCTCGCGAGGCGCGGGAGAGAGGGGTTTGCCGGTGGGGCACCAGCCCTCGTGCACGGCCTGCGACAGCCTCGGACCCCCGGAAACAGGAGACGGGCCGCCCCGTCGGGGCGGCCCGTCCAATAAGCGATAGGTGTCTGGCTACTCGTCGTCGAACTGGATCTTTCTAGATTCTTCGACCATCCAATAGCCGCGCCTTCAGCCTGAATTCCGTGCGTAACCATTTAGTGGCACTGGACATTCGGTTACCGGCGAGTCATCGTGGTGAAGCTCTTACCTCAAAACGATCGTTTCGCCGACCCTATCGTTGGCGGTGTGATTGGTGACTGCATTGTTATCCAAGTTACCTCCTAAGGCTCGACCAACAGGTTAGGAAGTAGGTTACGCCCGGTTTCCGGAGAGTTCAAGGGGTTTCGCGAAATTGTTTGACCGGACCGCTCGAACCATCTCCATGCCTTGTCAGCGCGGTTTGGCGGCCTCAAGACCCCATCGATGGGCCTCCGGGAGGCGACGAGCGCCGCCCTCTCGCGGCGGCGGCGTCGATATGTTCGATTCCGACGCGTCGCGCCGCCGCGGGCAGAGCGGGCATTCGAACAGGAGGGCCGGAGGCGGCAATTCGGGCGACGATCCGGGCGCCCCCTTGAACGACGGTGGTGAGCCTGCCAACATGATGCGCGTGGAGCCGCTCGAGATCACCGACCTGATCGCGCATCCACACGCGAATCGGGCCGACGCGGCCGCCCGGTTGCGCGCATCCGGACAGGAAAGGGCGGCGCGCATGGTCGAGGCATTGCCCGCCGTCGACGGGGTGCTCGACGAGACGCCGCGCCGGCTGCTGCTGCGACGAATCCACGCCGAGATCCAGCGGCTCGGCGAAGAGTTGCAGCTACCACGTCGGGTTGCCGAGGACATCGGAGAGATCTCCTCGCGGCACCGGGTCGCGCGGGTGATCGACGTCGGCTGCGGCGCGATGGCGGTGATCCTCGGCCCGCTCACCCTGCTCCGGCCGCTGGCCTGTCTGGCGGCGCCGCTGCTGGTGGCCGCAGCGACACACGACCCGGCTGCCGCGCTGCTGACGGCCTTCCTCGCCGCCTGCCAGCTCGCCGTCGAGCCGGTAGCAGGTCGCCGGATCAGCTGCTGAGCATCACCTGGCCGCCGGTCACGGGGACCGCCTGGCCGGTCTCGTACTCCTGCTCGACCAGGTAGTACAGCGCGCGCATCACGTCGGCGCCGTAGGTGCCACGACGCAACGGGACCTTCGACTCGTAGAACTCGCGCACGTCGTCGACGGTCTGGGCGCCGGGGACCTTGCCGGAGCGCAGGTACTGCACGAACAGGCCGCGGTCCGGGTCCGACCACAGCGGGCCGTCGTAGAAGTTGCCCGGGCAGATCGCGTTGACCTTGACGCCGTGGTCGACCATCTCCAGCGCGAAGCTCTGGACCAGGCCGATGCCGCCGAACTTGGAGCCCGCGTAGGCGCCGTTGCGGTTCGAGCCCACCAGACCGGACTTCGAGTTGATCTGCACGATGTCGGTCATCCAGGAGGGAGCCGTGCGGCGCTGCGCGGCCAGCAGGCCGCCGAGGTGCTTCACGATCAGGAAGAACGCCGTGTAGTTGATGTCGGTGGTCAGCTGGAACGCGGACAGGTCCTGCTCCAGCACCCCCCCGGCGCGGACGATGCCCGCATTCGAGACGGCGAGGTCCAGGCCGCCCGTGATGGCCGCGATCTGCTCCGCCATCGCCGCCACCGACGCCTCGTCGGCGACGTTGACCGTGATCGGGAACGTCGTCGGGCCGAGTTCCGCGGTCAGCGCGGCCGCGCCGTCGCCGTTCAGGTCCGCGATGTAGACGAAGGCGCCGGAGGCGACGAGACCCTTGACGATCTCCGCGCCGAAGCCCTGAGCGCCGCCAGTCACGACCGCGACCTTACCCCGGACGACGTCGGCCCTGGCCGCCGCCGCGGAGGCCGCGGCGTCCTTGCCGTGTGGCAGCGGCGTCGGGTCGGCCAGGGTCGTTGCGAGGAAGGTCGTGGTATCGCCCGCGAGGATGACGGTCAGCGTCCCGCCGAGCGACAGGTCGGCCGAGCCGAGCGCCTCGATTAGGGCGTCGACGTCGGACGCCTCCACGCGGGCGTCCGCCGAAACGTCGACCCCAGGGTCTGCCACGACCGGCGAGACGACCACGGGCACCGAGAATCGATTCAGGTAGGCGCCGCGAATCAGCGGCGCGATCTCCAGGACGTTCATGCAATCTCCTTAACGGCTTCTTCGACGGTGGTCTCACCAGCGACGATGGCCCGGCCGGCGGCCGCGTAGCGGGCGATCCGCTCAGTGAGCGGGGCGGCGGCCAGCGGAGAGCCGGGCGCGAACAGGCCGAGGGCGGGATCGGCCTCGGCGAGCAGCTCGTGCGCGACCATCGCCCAGGTGGCGTCGTTCAGGTGCCCGAGCTCGGGACGCTGCAGCTCGGGGCAGTTGAACACCTGCCGGGGCGTGTTGATGTCCACGCCGGACACCTCCAGCAGGCCGTGTTCGGCGGCCAGCTCCGCGATCCGCGCCATCTGCTCGGCCGTGTTGCGCGGGGGCATGTAGGTGATGGCGGGCATGCCGAGGCGGTCGAGCTCGGCGAAGAGCACGTCGAGGAAGTCGTCCTCGAACTTCTCCGCCTTCTTGTCGCCCGTGGGCGAGGCCGTGACGTCGCCCAGGTAGGCGTAGCACGGGATGGCGCCGACCGACGTCGCGAAGGCGATCACCTCGGCCATCGTCGGGCACTCCTCGCGGTCCGGCACGAGGTAGATCTGATCGAGGAACTCGGCCTTGAGGACGCCCAGCAGGTCGAACTCGAGGTGCGGGTTGTCCTCGTCGGCCAGCTGCGCCGCGACCTTCCCCGAGAGGCTCAGCCCCAACCCGGTCAGCCCGTCGACGAGCGCCTGGCCACGGCCGAAGCGCTCGATCAGCTTCGCGGCCATGGCCGCGAGCAGGTGCCGCTCGGTGACCTCGCCGCCGTTCCGGAACTGCGAGCGGGCGACCAGATCGGCGTCGAGGTCGATCAGCGGCGCGCCGAGGCGTCCGAGGATCTCGTTCGCGCGGTCGACCATGGCGGCCGTGCGGCGCAGCCGGGCCTCGCGGACGGGTGCGAGGAACGCGGCCGCCTCGTCGCGACGGCTCGCGGGTATCCCCTGCACCGTCATGTAGGCGATGCCCGCCGTGTCGGGGTTGTTGAGCTTGCGGTCGTTCAACGGGGCCGCACCCGCGGCGATCTCGTCCTCGCTGTACAGGTAGACGCGGCACTCGAACCCGGTGACCGCGCCCATGCCGAGCAGCCGCGCGGCCTCGGCCATCTCGGCGGCGCCCGCGGCGGAGTCGTGGTCGACGGAGCCCACCACCATCAGCCCCGCCTCACGGGCGCGCAGCGCCGCGCCCGCCGGGGCGTACGGGCTGAAGCTGTAGATGGTGTGCACGTGGTTGTTGGACTCCGGCACGAACTCCGGGAACGCCGGGCCGGTCGCCAGGTACCCCCGGAGGGCGTCCAGACGCGCGGCGGGCGTGGCGCCCGCGTCGTTGATTCGCTCGTACATCGCTTCTCCTAGCTAGTTCTCCCGAGGGCCGTGCACAAATCTCTGTATACGTGAAGGAGGGCCTATATACGCACTCATCGACACATAGAGAGATTTGTGCACGGTCGGGTCCGTGGGTCGGGTCTATTGGTTTCGACACGCCGGTTCGCTAGCGCTCACGCGGCGGCTCAACCAGCGGTTGTTTCCGCCGGCTCAACCAGCGGGTGGCTACAGGCCCAAGCGGGAGCGGCGGGCGAGCTCGGCGTCGGTCTGGTTCGAGCTGGGCACGTGGCCCGGCAGGGGCAGCACGCGCTCGTGAATCGCGTCCAGCAGCCACTCGGGCTGCGGGAAGAAGATCTTCTCCAGCTCGGCCGCCGGGGTGATCGCGTTGCGCGAGCCGACGACGGTGACCGGGGCGTCGAGGTAGTCGAAGGCCAAGGTCTGGACCTGCGAGGCGATGGTATGCAGGAACGAGCCGCGGTCGACCGCATCGGAGGTCAGCACCAGGCGCCCGGTCTTCTTGACCGACTCGACGACCGGGTCGAGGTTCAGCGGCGCGATGAAGCGCAGATCGATGACCTCCGCGGAGATGCCGTACTTCTCCTGCAGCAGGTCGGCGGCCTCGACGGCGCGGTAGAGCATGGGGCCGATGACCGCGATGGTCAGGTCGGTGCCCTCGCGGCGGACGACCGGCTCGCCCTCCGGGACCTCGTAGTAGCCCTCCGGCACGCCGTCGGTCTCGAACTGCTCCGACACGTCGTACAGCAGCTGCGACTCGAAGTAGACCACCGGGTCCGTGCCGCGCAGCGCGAGGTTCATCATGCCCTTCGCGTCGTACGGGGTGGCCGGGTAGTAGACCTTGAGGCCGGGCATGTGGCCGACGAGCGCCGACCAGTCCTGCGAGTGCTGCGCGCCGTACTTGGAGCCGACCGAGATGCGCATGACGAGCGGCATCTGCAGCAGGCCCGCCGACATGGCCTGCCACTTGGCGGCCTGGTTGAAGATCTCGTCGCCCGCGCGGCCGAGGAAGTCGCAGTACATCAGCTCGACGATGGCGCGGCCGCCCGAGAGCGCGTAGCCGACGCCGGCGCCGATGATGGCGGCCTCGGAGATGGGAGAGTTGAACAGGCGGTGGTACGGCAGGAGCTCGGTCAGGCCGCGGTAGACGGCGAACGCGCCGCCCCAGTCGCGGTTCTCCTCGCCCCACGCGGCCAGCGTCGGGTCGGTCGCGAAGCGGTGTGCGACGGCCTCGAAGATGGCGTCGCGGTAGGAGTAGGCCTTGGCCTTGGAGACGGCCTTGCCTGAACCGTCGAAGCCGTAGCGGGCCTTGGCCTTCAGGGACTTGACGCGGGCGTTCTCCTCCAGCGGCTGCTTCAGCTCCGGCTCGACGTCGAGGAGGGCCTCCACGTTGCCGTTGGAGTACGTCACCGACTCGATGAAGTCCATGCCGACGCGCGGCGACGACTCCTCGTCCTTCGTGGCGATCGCGATGATCTTGGTGAGACGCTCGTCGAACGTCGCCTGGATGTCGTCGACCTCGCCCTGGCTGAGGACGCCGTTCTCGACGAGGTACGCGGCGTAGTTCTTGAGGCCGTCGTGCTGCTCCCACAGCTCGACCTCGTCGCGCGAGCGGTACGACGACGCGTCCGACGGCGAGTGGCCGGAGAAGCGGTAGGTGATGGTGTCGGTCAGGACCGGGCCACGGCCGTCGGCGAGGATCTCGCGCTTGCGGCGCACGGCGTCGGCCACCGCGAGCGGGTTCAGTCCGTCGACGCGCTCCGTGTGCATGCCCTCGGGGTTCACGCCGAGGCCGACGCGGGCGAGGATGTCGTAGCCCATGGTCTCGCCGGAGGTCTGGCCGCCCATGCCGTAGAAGTTGTTGAAGAAGTTGAACCAGATCGGCGGGTTGCCGCTCACGCCGTCGTTCCACAGGCTGCGGAACTGATCCATGGCCGCGAACGACATCGCCTCCCAGACGGGGCCGCAGCCCATGGACGCGTCGCCGATGTTGGCGATCACGATGCCGTCCTGGCGGTTGATCCGCTTGAACAGCGCCGAGCCCAGCGCGATGTCGGCGGAGCCGCCCACGATGGCGTTGTTCGGCATCGAGCCGAAGGGCGCGAAGAAGGCGTGCATGGAGCCGCCGAGGCCGCGGTTGAAGCCGGCCTTGCGCGCGAACGTCTCCGCGACGGTGCCGTAGAGGATGAAGTTCTCGGCCAGGTCGAGCAGCGAGTCGTGGCCGACCTGCTCGGCGAACCCGAGGGTCTCGCCGTCGAGGAAGGTCTTCATGATGTTCTCGAGCTCGGCCGGGTCGAGCTTGCGGGCCGCCGAGTAGCACTTGGCGAGGATCTCGCCGTGGCTGCGGTGCGAGCCGAACAGGAAGTCCGAGGGGTCGAGCTGCGAGGCCTGGCCGACGACGGCCGACTCCTGCCCGATCGACAGGTGCGCGGGGCCGCGGTGGTTGTACTCGACGCCGTTCCAGGCGCCCGTGGTCTTGATCGAGTTCAGCATCGTCTCGAACTGCCGGACCGCGATCATGTCGTGGAGGATGTCGACGAGGCCGTCCTTGCCGTAGGTGGCGAGTTCGGCCTCGAAGTTCGCCTGGTAGGCGTTGACGGGGACCTCGGGGGCGGTGATGACGGACCGGGAACGGACGTTGCTCGGGTCGACGATCAGGTTGCGTGGCATGAGTTTTTCGATCTCCTTCTAGGCTCAGGCCTTGGCGGCCCAGGCCGCCTCTCGGATGAGTTCGCTGACGGTGGGATGCGGGAACACGATCTGGCGGAGATCGGTCACGCTGAGTTCGGTTTCGAGGACGACCGAGGCGCCCCAGATCATCTCGGACGCGTACGCGCCGAGGACGTGGATGCCGAGCACGCGCAGGGTGTCGGCGTCGTAGACGAGCTTCGCGGAGCCCGGGGCCTTCAGGCCCTGCTCGGCGACGAAACGGCCGGACATGTATCCGGGGACGGTGACCGAGGTGGCGTTGAGGCCCGCGGCCTTGGCCGCCGCCTCGGTGTAGCCGATCCCCGCGGCCTCGGGGTTGGTGTAGATGGCCCACGGGATGGCGTTCCAGCGCATCACCTCGCCGCGGCGGTGCGCCTCGGGGTCGAGGATGTTCGCGACGGCGATCTCGCCCATGCGGTAGGCGGCGTGCGCCAGCAGGGACCGGCCCGTGACGTCGCCGACGGCCCACACGTTCGGCAGGTTCGTGCGCATGCGGTCGTCGACGACGACGCCCTTGCCGGAGTACTCGAGGCCGGTGGCCTGCCAGTCCTGCACGGCGGGGCGGCGCCCGACGGCCATCAGAATCACGTCAGCCTCGACCGATCCCGCTCCTTGAGCCAGGCGCACGCGAAGCGCCGCGTCCGCGTCGAAAGGTGTGACGGCCTCGAAGTGGACCGTCCCCCCGTCGATCTCCGTCACGCGGCTGGACAGGTGGAACGTCACGCCGTCGAGTCCCTTGCGCAGCTGGGCGGCGAGATCGTCGTCCATGAACGGCGCCACCTCTGGCATCGCCTCGACGACGGTGACCTCGGACCCCAGCATGGCGAACAGGCTGGCGAACTCCAGGCCGATCACGCCGCCGCCGATGACCGCGAGCCGCCTCGGCACCTCGGGAACCGACAGCATGCCGGTCGAGTCGATGACGCGCGGGTTGTCCTTCGCGCCCGGGATCGGCGGCATGACCGGGACGGAGCCCGTGGCGAGAATGACGTGGTCGGCGGTGTACACAACCGCTGGTTGAGCCGGCCCTGCGACGGAGTCGCCAGGTCGCGTCGAAACCACCGAGACGCGCCCAGGCCCGTCGAAGGTGCCGTAGCCGGTGACGACGGTGACGCCCGCCTTCTTCTCGGCCGCGCCGACGCCGCCGACGAGCGCGGCGACCGTCTGGTCCTTCCACTTCTGCATGGCGGCCCAGTCGATCTCCGCGGTCGCGTTGACCCCGAACCGGGCGCCGTGGACGGCGTGCTCGTAGGTCTTCGCCGCGTTGAGCAGCGCCTTCGTCGGGATGCACCCGACGTTCAGGCAGGTGCCGCCCAGCGAGTCGGCCTCGACGAGGAGGACCTTCTTCTTGGCGTGGCCGAGGCGCTCGGCGGCGATGTAGCCGCCGGGGCCGCCGCCCAGGACGATGACGTCGAAGTCTGCCACCGCGGTCACCCCAGCACCGTCACGTCGATGTTCTCGACGTACGCGACGAGGTCTTGCAGGTAGCGCGCCGCGTCCGCGCCGTCGATCACGCGGTGGTCGGCGGTCAGCGAGAAGCCGATGCGCTGCTCGACGCCGAACGAGCCGTCGGCGTTGACCTTGGCGCGAGGGAAGATGGCGTCGACGCCGAGGATGGCCACCTGCGGCACGTTCAGCAGCGGCGTGAACGACTCGATGCCGAGGCCGCCGAGGTTGGACACGGTGAAGGTCGCGCCGGACAGCAGATCCGGGTTGATGTTGCCGGCGATGGCCTGCTGCGCCAGTTCCTTCGACGCCGCGGAGAACTCGCGCAGCCCCATCTCGGAGGCGTGGCGCACCGTCGGGACGAGGAGGCCGCGGGGGGTGTCGCACGCGAAGCCCATGTGGACCTGCTCGAAGGTGGTGAGCACGCCGTCGGCGAGGTGCGCGTTGTGGCTGGTGTGCTTGGCTGCGGCCTTGACGGCGGCGTATCCGACGAGGTCGCCGATGGTGACGGCGTTCAGGCCCAGCTCCTCGGGCGCACCCTTCAACCGCTTGCGCAGGGCGAGCAGGCCCGCGGCGTTCGCCGTCGTGGTGTAGGTCAGCTGCGCCGAGCTGGCCAGCGAGTACATCATGCGGTCCGCGATGGTCTTGCGGATGCCCTTGAGCGGCGCCGCAGTGCTCGCCCCGGGGTACTCCCTCGACGACGCCGCAACGGAACCGCCCACCGCCCCTTGAGCCGACGCACCCCCCGCTGGTTGAGCCGACGCGGGTGCGAAGCTCCCCGTCGAGTCGAAACCACTAAGGTCCGCCGTCGTCACGCGACCACCGAGGCCGGTGCCCTGCGCGCCCGTGCCGTGCGCACCGGCGCGGGCCGCGCCGCGGGTGGCGTCGGCGAGCGCGGCCTGGACGTCGCGCTCGATCACGCGGCCGCCGGGGCCGGAGCCCTCCGCGACCTCCGCGATGTCGAGGGAGTTGGCGGTGGCGAGCCCGCGGGCCCGCGGGCTGGAGCCGGTGGCCGCGACCGGTTCCCCCGCCGGGCGCGCGCGAAGCGCCCCGTCCGCGTCGAAAGGCTCGGAATCGTCCGCGCTATCGGACTCCACCGTCGCGCCGACAGCCTCGACGGACTCGCCCTCCTTGCCCTGCCAGCCGGCGGCGTCGAGCGCCGCCGTCGGGTCCTCGCCCGCGACGCCCAGCACGAGCAGCGGCTCTTTGACGGGGACGTCGTCGCCCTCGTCCCAGAGCAGCGCGAGCACGGTGCCGCCGGCGGTGGCCGGGACCTCCATGGTCGCCTTGTCCGTCTCGACCTCGCACACGATGGCGTTCTCGGCGATCTCGTCGCCCACACCCACCTGCCACGAGACGATCAGGCACGACTCGACCGAGTTGCCCAACTGCGGCATGACTACGACTGTTGCCATACTTCCTTGTTCTCTTTCCCTATTCGGTGCACAACGAACCGCGCGCTAGACGACGCGCAGCTGCGTGTGCTCTTGGATTGCTTCGGCTGCCTCCGGCGGAAGGCCGGAGTCGGTGATGACCCCGGTGACCCCGCCGAGCGGCAGAAAACTGACAAAACCGGCTTGGCCGTACTTCGAGGAGTCGACGACGAGCCAGGTCTCCTCGGCGCGGTCGCGCATCTGCGCAGCGACCTGCCCGCCCTCGACGAAACGGGTTGTCAGCCCGCGTTCGGGCGAGAACCCGTCGGTGCCGAGGAACGCGATGCGGGTATTGAACGACGCGATGGCGCGCTCCGCCGTCGGGCCGACGAACGACTCGGACTCGCGCCGGAACACTCCCCCGGTCAGGATGACGGTCAACATCGGCAGCGCGCGGGCGTTGGCGAACGCGAGCGCGTTGTTGGTGACCAGCTGGACGCCTGCGCGTCCGGAGAGGTACTTCACGATCATCGCGGTGGTGGTGCCGGCCTCGACCATGACGTTGTCGTCGTCGCGGACCATGGCCGCCGCGGCCTGAGCGATGCGCGCCTTCGCGTCGACGTTAAGCTTCTCGCGCTGGAGGATGGTCTTGAGCGTGGCCGGGCGCGCCCCGCCGCGCGTGCGCACCAGCATCCCCTGCTGCTCGAGCGCGCGGAGATCGCCGCGGATGGTGACCTCGGAGACCCCGAAGTCAGTGGCGAGGGCGGAGACCGTGAGCGTGCCGTCGTCGCTGAGGCGCGCCATGATCTCGTTCTCCCGCTCCAAGCGTTCGACCGTCATGGTCCGTTACCTACCTTCGTTAGCCCATCGAAGAGCTTTCGTTGGACTTACGTTAGCACGGCGGTTCCGACTTTCGAAAGTAGGGGCTCAGCGCTTCAGGCCTATGCACGCTAGGTCGAGTCGGGCGGCTCTAGCTTCGGTCGGCTCCCAACCAAACCAGGACGGCGCCCGCCGTCGCGACGGCGGAGGCCACGAGCAGGAGCATGGGGACGCCCGCGGCGTCGAGCACCACGCCACCCATCAGGGCGCCGAGGACGTTGCCCGCCGAGAAGGTCATCGTCATGTACGACTGGCCGCGGACGCGGAGCGTCGACGGGAACAGCCGGTTGACGTAGTACACGGACGCCGGGATGGCCAGCCCGAACGCGACCATCTGGAGGAGTTGCGAGAGGTAGAGCGCGGTCAGGTTGGGGGCGAGGTACGTGACGACGTTCTTCACCGCGAACCCGATGCCGGCAACCACGAGCAGCGTGCCGGGCGACCAGCGGGCGACCAGCCGCGTGAAGGCGACCATGGTGGGGAGCTCGGACATCGCCGCGATCATCAGCACGAGGCCCATGGCCGCGGCGTCGCCGCCGTGGAACCCGGTGATCTGGAACAGGAACGTGTTGATCACCATGTGTCCGGTGATCCCCAGGGTCACCCCGATCAGCAGGAGCACGAACAGTACCCACGCGCGACGCGTGAGCGCGGCGGGCTCGGTGAGCGGCGCGACGGCGACGCCGTCGGATCCGGAGCCGACGGCGTCGTCAGCCCCCGCTCCGGGCACCGCTCCTCCGTCGGCAGGAGCCGCCGGGCTCCTCAGCACGAAGGTCACGGCTGCGAGGATGAACAGCGCGCTGGCCACGATCAGCATGAGGAGCAGGGACTTCTCCGACGTCGCGGCGACCAGCGCGCCGACTCCGAGGGAAAGCAGGGCGAAGGCGAGGGAACCGGAGGCGCGGGCGACGCCGAAGTTCACGCGGTAGCCGAGCGCGAGCGCGGCCATGCCGACGGAGTTGACGATCGGCTGGAGGACGAGGGTCAACGCCACGAGCAGGCCGTACAGGACCGCGACCAGGAAGCCGCCGCTCAGGGGAAAGAGCGCCGCCGCGAGGACGATGAAGGCGACGCCGCCCATCGCCAGCCACAGCCGCAGGGGCACCTTCGACCGGTCGACGACGCCCGCGAGAATGGGCTGCACCACCGTCGCCACCGCGCTCGCAACGGCCATCATCACGCCGATCTCGGCGTTGCTCAGGCCGTGCGCCAGCAGGTAGATGCTGGCGAAGTTCACGATCAGGCAGACCGTTCCCCAGTACGTCGATTGGAGGGCCGAGTAACGGGCAGTGAGCACGACCGCCATCCTTTCACGGGCTCCGGCACGCGGCACTGACACGCGGCACTAGTATCGCGGGCCGGAAGTTCGACACGTGGCAGTGGGTCGCCGACCCGACGAATGGGGATTCCGGGCGCGGCGGAGTAGAGTAGGCGAGTTCGTCTTTCGACAGGATTTCTCTTGACCAACGATTTCGCCCGCCTCGGCGTGCCCGCGACCCTCGTCGCCGCGCTTGAGCAGCGGGGCATCACCACCCCTACTCCCATCCAGGCCGCCACCCTTCCCGACTCGCTGGCCGGACGCGACGTCCTCGGCCGCGGCCGCACCGGTTCCGGCAAGACCTTCGCCTTCCTGCTGCCGCTGGTCACCCGGCTGACGCAGAGCACCACCCGCCGCCAGCCGAAGCGCGCGCGCTCGCTCATCCTCGCCCCGACACGCGAGCTGGCCACCCAGATCCACGAGTCCCTCGGCACGCTCGAGGGCCCCGCGAAGCTGACCTCCACCGTCGTGTTCGGCGGCGTCGGCCAGACCCCGCAGGCGAAGGCTCTCGCCAAGGGCGTCGACGTCCTCATCGCGTGCCCCGGCCGCCTGCTCGACCTCATGGAGCAGAACCTCGCCGACCTCGGCGCCGTCGAGATCACCGTCATCGACGAGGCCGACCACATGGCCGACATGGGCTTCCTCCCCAGCGTCCGCCGCATCCTGCAGGCCACTCCTAAGCGGGGCCAGCGGATGCTGTTCTCCGCCACCCTCGACGCGGGCGTCTCGACGCTGGTGGGTCAGTTCCTCACCAACCCGGTGACGCACGAGGCCGACTCGGCGCTCTCCCCCGTCGGCACCATGTCGCACCACGTGCTGCGCATCGGCGTCGACAGCCGCACGCAAGTGGTGGCCGAGCTGGCCGCCGCGCCGGGCAACACCATCGTGTTCACCCGCACGAAGCACGGCGCGAAGAAGCTGGTCAAGCAGCTGATCAGCCTCGGCGTGCCCGCCGTCGACCTGCACGGCAACCTCAGCCAGAACGCCCGCACCCGCAACCTCGACGCGTTCCACTCCGGCCGCGTCAGCACGCTGGTGGCCACCGACATCGCCGCGCGAGGCATCCACGTCGACGACGTCGCGCTCGTCGTGCACGCCGACCCGCCGGTCGAGCACAAGGCGTATCTGCACCGCTCGGGCCGCACGGCGCGCGCCGGCGCCGAGGGCACCGTCGTGACGCTGGAGTTGCCGTCCCAGCGCGCGGACGTGCAGTCGCTGTTGCGCCAGGCGAAGATCCGCCCCACGTTCACCGAGGCCGCGCCCGGCGCCCGGATCCTGACGAGCATCGCCCCTGGCGACCGCACGTTCCTGTCCTCCTCGGAGGCGGCGGAGCTGGCGGGCGTCGCGCCGAAGCAGCCGCAGCGCGTGAGCAAGCCGAAGGCCCAGACGCCCGCGGGCGCCGGGCGTCCGGCGTCGCGCCCGTCGACCCAGGGCAACGGACGTCGTCGTCAGCGCAATCGCGCCGGCCAGCCGGACCAGGGCACGGGCAAGAACCCCCAGTCCACGAGGACCCAGGCACCGTCGAAAGCACGCTCCGGCAAGGCCCCGGCGACGGCGCGCACAGCCGCGGACTTCTCGAAGGGCTACCGTCGCGGCCGATGACCCGCAACGGACTCGCGGCCTCCCACCTGTGTGGTGAAATGGTGCCCGGCCACGCTCTGACGTGCCCTTTTCCCGAAAGGCGATGACATGGACATCCTGTTCGACACGGCGAACCTCGGCGACATCGAGCGACTCACGCCCATCTATCCGGTCACCGGCGTGACGACCAACCCGTCGATCCTGAAGGCCGAGGGCCGGGTTGACTTCTACGCGCACTTCCGCCGGATCCGCGAGATCATCGGCCCGGACCGCACGCTGCACGTGCAGGTGCTCGCCAAGGATGCGCAGGGCATGATCGACGACGCGCACCGCCTGCTCGACAAGATCGACGACAAGATCTACCCGAAGATCCCGACGACGGAGGCGGGCCTGGAGGCCATGCGCACGCTGAAGGCGGAGGGCGTGAGGGTGACCGCGACGGCGATCTACTCCAAGACGCAGGGCTTCCTGGCGATCGCCAGCGGTGTCGACTACCTGGCGCCGTACTACAACCGGATGCAGTCGATCGACATCGACACCCGCGGCACCCTCTCCGCCTTGGCCGGCTTCATCCAGCGCTTCGACGCCCCGAGCAAGATCATGGCGGCGAGCTTCAAGAACATCTCGCAGGTGTCGCACGCGCTGGAGTCCGGCGCCGACGCCGTGACCCTCTCGCCGAAGCTCCTCCGCCAGGCCCTCTCCGCCCCGGACATCCTGGGCGCCGTCGACGACTTCGTCGCCGACTGGAAGAAGGTCTACGGGACCACGACCCTTCCCGAGGACTGATCCACCCGGTCACCCGGCGGAGGGGTCGGCGATAACCGCGAGGAACAGCGGCCAGCCGGTGCGGGTGTCGAGCACGCGGAACACGTACGGGCGGTCGACGACGAACGGCTCCGTGGGCGCCGCTCCCCCGGCTGCCCCGGCTTCGGTGACCGCGACGCCGACGGTGCCCTTGGCGCTCACCTGGAGCCGCACCTGCTGGACCCACTGCTCGAGGTACCCCTGGGGGAGGATCCCGTCGAGGTGGTCGAGGTCGAGCTCGGGGAGGCCCTCCAACAGGTCGATCTTCGCCGCGACGTCGAACGACGGCATGACGACCGTCCCCGCGTCCGGCGCGGAGGCGCCCAACTCACGGGTGGCGTCCGCCAGCTCCGCCGCGGTCAACGCGCTGGGCGAGACGCCCTCGTTCGGGAGGATCACGTCGGCGGCGAGCACATCGTCGTAGGGCAGGCGCACCGCCTTCCACCGATCGCCGTCCGCCCAGCGCGCCGTGGCGGTTCCTGCCACGTATGAGATGTCCTTGTCGCCGTCGGGCGTGTGGAACGGGAGCCGCGGCTCGGAGGGGAACGGAGAGTCCCACGCCGCCGCGAACAGCACCGCGTCCTGAACCACCGCGCGCGTGTCCGGGGTCACCTTCATGCCCGACTTGTCGATCAGTCCCGCCGTGTTCTTGCGCACCCAGGCGTTGAGATCGCCCTCGGCGCCGTCCCTCTCGGCCTGAGCCGCGGGCGCGTCGTAGAACTTCTTCAACCGGTCGAGGAACGGTTGGTTGATGGGCTCGCCGATCACGAGCACGCGGCTGGCCTGGTGTACGACCGGGGTCTCGGGTGGGTTCCGGGCGTCGACCTTCTTCGGCAGGCTCTCGTAGCCGGCCAGCGACTGGCGCAGCGCGCCGAAGGCGCTCGACCGCTCGTCGCCGGCGAGCCCGAATGCGTCGTCGATGCTCTCCGCCGACGCCCCGACGGCGCCCTCGCCCACCATGGCAAGGCTCATCGCCATCGAACTCGGCGACGTCACGCGATTCGCGGTGTCCATGCCGCCGATGACCTGCCAGGCCAGGGCCTCGCTCGCCGCGGCGGCCTCCGCGACACCCGGCGTGCTGCCGAACGGGAGGGCGAGAACGGCGCCCGCGCCGCTGACCTCCTCAGACGCCGCCCCGGCGGAGCACGCAAGCATCGCCGCGGTCGTCAGCGCGAGCGCGCACGGAATCAGTCTCTTCGAATGGATCATCGGTGCTCCTTCGTTCTGTGGTTGCGTTCTGTGGTTGCGTCTATTGGTTTCGACACGACGGCTCGCTGGCGCTCGCGCGTCGGCTCAACCAGCGCAAACCCGACCTCCGCCGGTTGAGCCCTACCGCTGGTTGAGCCGGCCGCGAGGAACGAGCGCCCGTGTCGAAACCAATAGACCCGCGCCCGGTTCAGCCAGCGGTAGGGATCACTCAACGGCGGTCGGATCCGCGATGACGGCGAGGAACAGCGGCCAGCCGGTGCGGGTGTCGACCACGCGGAACACGTACGGGCGGTCGACGACGAACGGCGGCGGCCCGCCTGCGCTGGTCCTGACGGCCGCTTCCGTCACGGCGGCGCCGACGGTGCCCTTCGCGTTCACCTGGAGCCGCACCTGCTGCACCCACTGCTCGACCTCGCCTTCAGGAAAGATGCCGTCGAGGTGGCTAAGGTCGACCTCGGGAAGGCTCCGCAGCAGGTTCGTCTTCGCCGCGAGATCGAAGGACGGCATCGTGACCTCGTCGTCCTTGGGTTCTGCCGCGCCCAGCGCCCGGCCGGCCTCCGCGAGTTCCTCGGCGGTTAGCTGCTCGGGCGCGACGCCCACGTCGGGGAGGATCACGTCGGCGGCCAGGGCGTCGTCGTAGGCGAGACGCACGGCTCTCCAGCGCTCGCCGTCGGCCCATTGCGCGTTCTGAGAGCCAGACACATAAGCCACCTTCTCCTCGCCCTCGGGGGTGAGGAAGGGGCCCGTCGACCGACCGGTGAACTCCTGCCGCCAGGAGGCGGCGAACAGGACCGCGTCCTGAAGAACGGCCTTCGTTTCCGGGGTCACCTCGATGCCTGACTTCTCGATCAGACCGGCGGTGTTCCTGCGCACCCACTCGTCGAGGTCGGCCTGCGCGCTCTCGCGCGGGACCTGCGTCGCCGAAGCGTCGTAGAAGGTCCTCGCCCGGTCGAGGAACGGCTGCTCAACGGGCCAGTCGATCGCGACGACGCGGCCAGCCTGGTGCACGATCGGCGTCTCGGGCGGGTTGTTCGCATCCACCTCGGCGGGCAGGGACTCGTAGCCCAGCAGCGACTGCCGCAGTGCCCCGAACGCCTTCGACCGCTCGTCGCCGGCGAGCCCGAGCGCCTCGTCGATGCTCTCCGCGGATGGCCCGACGGCGCCCTCCCCCAGCATGGCGAGGTTCATCGCCAGCGAGCTCGGCGACGTCACCCGGTTCGGGCCGTCCAGGTTTCCGATCAGCCGCCAGGCCAGCGCCTCGCTCGCCGCTGCGGCCTCAGACACGCCGGGAGTGCTCTCGAACGGGAGGTCCAGCACGGCGCCTGCGCCACCAACCTCCTGGGCCGACCCGCCGTCGGCGTCGGCGTCGGCTTCGGCGCCCGGGGCGGGCGCAGGTGCTGCGGGCGCGGCCCCGCTCCCCGCAGTCGACACCGCGGCATCCCCGATGAGGTTCGGCAGCGACGGCAGGACCAGCGCCGCGGCGGCCACGACGGCGAGCGCTCCGCCCGCGGTCAGGACGCCCCGGCGACGGGCGGCGCGTCGTCGATGAGCCCCGGCCAGCAGGCTCGTGGGCACGTCGGGGATGGGTGCTGCCTCGCGCAGCGCGCGGGCGATGTCGTCGTCGGTCATGGCTGGACCTCCTGTGTCAGGTGCACGGAGCCGCGCAGGGCGGCGCACCCACGGTGGGCATACTTCTTGACGGCGCCCTCGCTGATCCCGAGAGCCCGCGCCACCTCCGCGATTGGCTGGTCGTCCAGATAGCGCATCGTCACGACGGCGCGCTGCATCCTGGGAAGACCCGCCAGCGCCCGCAGCACGTCGACGCGCTGCTCCGCGCCGGGATCGTCGCGCCGTCGCTCGGGAACTGTCTCGCTCGGCACCTCCGAGCGCCAGCTGCGCCGCCGCCACCACGACACGTATGTGCGGTACATCGTCGTGCGGAGATAGGCCTCGAACTGCTGCTCGGAGGGGAGGGTGGCGTAGGCGCTCAAGCACTTGGAGAGCGCCGTCTGGAGGAGGTCCTCGGCGTGGCCGTGGTCACCCGTCAGCACGCGGGCGGCGCGCAGGAGCACCCCGCCGCGCTCGGCGAGGAAGCCCTCGAGCCCACCCATGTCCACCTCCTGACCATATGACGCCGTGGCCCTGGCCGGAGGTTGTCACGTCAACGCATCGAACTGATCGGGAAACCGTCCATGTCGTCGAAGGCCTGATTCTCGCCCGCCATCGCCCAGATGAACGAGTAGGCGGCCGTGCCGACGCCGGAGTGCACCGACCAGCTCGGGGAGATGACCGCCTCGCGGTCGGCGACGACGAGGTGCCTGGTCTCGCTCGGCTGGCCCATCAGGTGTACGACGCGCGCGTCGGCGGCGACGTCGAAGTACAGGTAGCACTCGGTGCGGCGGTCGTGCGTGTGGGCCGGCATGGTGTTCCACATCGAGCCCTCGTGCAGCTGCGTCACGCCCATCACGATCTGGCAGCTCTTGATGCCGTTCTCGTGGATGTACTGGTTCAGCGAGCGACGGTTGGAGGTCACCTGGTCGCCCAGCTCGCGGACCGTGCCCTGGCCGGGGAGGACGAGCGCCGTCGGGTAGGCGGTGTGGGCCGGGGCGGAGAACAGGTAGAACTGCGCGCCCTCGCCGTCGAACGCGACGTCGCGGACTCCCCTGCCGAGGTACAGGCACGCCCCCTTCGGCAGCTCGTGGGTCTCGCCGTCGGCCGTCACCGTTCCGGTCTCGCCGATCGAGATGATGCCCACCTCGCGGCGCTCGAGGAAGTACTCGGCGCGGATCTCCGGGAACGTCGGCAGCGGAAGCGGGGCGCCGTCGGGCGTGGCGCCGCCGAGCACGATCCGGTCGTGGTGCGTGTAGACCGCCCTCACCTCGCCTGGCACGAAGAGGTCGCTCACCAGGAACCGGTCCCGCAGTTCCTGGGTGTCCATGCCCGCGATCTGGTCCGGATTCACGGCGTAACGCTGTTCCATCGTCTTCTCCTTGGTTGTTGTTGTCGCGTTCATTGGTTTCGACACGTCGACGAAGGTCGAGAGCAATCGAGCTTGCTCGATTGCCGAGGCCGAGGAAGACGTTGCAGCGCGAAGCGCGATCACGGACGCTCGTTCCTCGCGGTCCGGCTCAACCAGCGGGACGGCCTCACCAGTACCTCACCCAGCCGGGCTTGGCGCGGCGCGCGAGGGCCTCGAGGTAGAAGTAGTCGCCCCACAGAGTGCCCTCGTCGACGCCGCTGCCGGAAGGCAGGGAGTAGACGCCGTGCAGCAGCAGCGCGTCGGATGTCCCGTCCGCCGGAGCGTAGTTCGCAATCAGCGACGCCAGGATGGTGTCGGCGGCCTCCCGGTAACGCGCGGCGGCGTCTCGGTCGTCGAGCTGATCGGCTAGCTCATCCAGCCCGCAGACGGCGATAGCCGCTGCCGACGAGTCGCGCTCGGCCCCGCTGCCGTCGCCGAAGACCAGATCCCAATAGGACACGTTGTCCGCAGGCAGGTGGGCGAGGAAGTAGTCCGCGCAGCGCCGCGACGCCTCCCGCAGCGCCGGGTCACCGATCGCGCGATGGTTGAGCGCGAAGCCGTAGATGCCCCAGGCCTGGCCCCGCGCCCAGCACGAGTCGTCGGCGGCTCCCTGCTCGGTGCCGCCGCGCAGGGGCTCGCCGGTCTCGGCCTCCCAGTAGAACGTGTGGAACGTCGAGTCGTCGTCGCGGAGGATGTGGCGGCGCAGCTGCTCGCTGTGCCTGCGGACGGTGTCGGCGTAGCGCTCGTCACCCGTCTGCTCATAGGCCCACGTCAGCAGCGGCATGTTCATCAAACTATCGATGATGGTGCGGCCGCGCTGCACCGGGTCGCTGAGGTCACCCCAGGCCTGGACGATCCCCGCGGGTTCCAGGAAGCGGCGCATCAACCGATCCGCAGCGGTCAGCGCGGCGTCTCGCGCGGCCTCATCTCCGGTCAGGCGCCAGGCGCTCACGCAGCTCAGCGTGTAGAGGAACCCGAGGTCGTGATGGTCGAGGTCCTCGTCGGCGCGCACCCGGCGCTCGAAGTCGACGGCGTGGCGCTGGGCGGCGGCGAGGAAGGTGTCGTCGCCGCTGAGCTCCCAGGCGAGCCAGAACATCCCGGGCCAGAAGCCCGTCGTCCAGCCGGAGTTGCCGCCCTCGGGGAGACCGCCGCGGGCGGTGCGCGGCCGGTACCGGTCGTCGACCGTCGTGTCATCGGGATAGACGGCGCCGAACGCAGCGATGTTTCGCCGCAGCGTCCTCAGCGCGGCGTCCATGGCGTCGGGAATCAGGAGCTCGGCCGGTGAAGCGCCGGTGGTTGCGTTCGTCATGGGAGCAGTGTTCGCTTTCATTCGGCGTTGACGGCGGGACGTCGGCCCCCACCGTAGAGGAGGCGGGTGGTGGTCTCCTGGCCATCGGGCCAGCTGACCGCCGCGGTGAGGACGTCGCCGTCCGCGGTGAGGGCCACCGTCGGTTCCTCGTCCCCGAAGGGGCGGCCGGACAGCTCGACGACTGCCCCGACCCACGCCCCGGGCTGGACGCCGAAGGTGAGCACCGGTGTTGCCGAGACCGGGCCGAGGGGGCCTGCCTCGTGGTGGGTGTGAGCGGATCCTGTCGCTCTGCCGACGACGGACGTCAGTCGGCTGGTCAGGCCGCGGGCGGAGAGGGTGGTCCCCGCGACCGCGATCTCGTCTCGCGCGTCGGCGGCCAGCGGCCAGCCGCCGAACCTGAGCGCGAGCGTCTCGGGGTCGAGACCTTCGGGCAACTCATCGAGCCGTGCCAGCCTCAACTCCCACGGGCCGCGGACGAGTGACCATACGATGAGCCTTCCTGCCGGTTCGGCCCGCCCTTCGATGCCCGAGCCGTAGCTGACCTGGTCCGGGTCGGGGACGATCCAGTGCGCCGTCGAGACCGAGCCCGCGACGCCGACCTCGCCGTCGACACGAACGTCCAGGAGGCTGAGCGCCGCGCGGTGCGTGGCGCGACCCGCGTCGTCGATCACCGCGACGGACTGCTCCAGCGGGCGGATCCAGGCGTCGTCGTCGAGGAGCGGGCTGGTGGCGGTGGAGTAGCCGATCCGCGCATAGAGCGGCGAGTCCCCGACCTGGGTGCCGGGCAGCGCGTGGTCGGTGCCGTGGTTGACGATGCGGACGAGGCCGTCTGCGGCGGTGCCGTGAGCGACCCAGCCGGGCGCGGCGATCGCCGTGAGGATGTCGCCCTGCTCGACGGGGAGTGGTTCGGCGGGCGCCGTCCACACCGGATGGTCGGCGGGGAACATGATGCCGAGCAGGCCCTTCGCCGCCCAGTACGGCGAGCCGGGGCCGGAGTAGACCTGGGCGAGCTGGCGCCACTCGTGATGCCACCCCATGCTGAGCAGGCCGTTCTCATCTGGGGCTCCGCGATCGACGAAGTGCTCGACGATGCGCCCCGCGGCGACCCTCAGGGCGCCGAGCGAGGTCGAGGGCACCTCGGAGAGCACGCCGGCCCAGAACGGGGCGGCGGCGGCGAAGCGGTAGATGAGGCTGCGGCCCTGGACGAGCGGCGAGCCGTCGGCGCCGATCAGGCGGCGGGCGTCGAGGAGGAAGCGGTCGAGGCGGGCGGCGTCGGCACCCATCCGCTCCTTGAGCCGGTCCTCGGCGCGAAGCGCCCGGGCCGTGTCGAAAGGTATCAGGTCCGCCGCGCCGGTCATGTGCGGCCAGAGCGCCGGGTACAGGTGGAGCGCCCAGCCGGTGTACTGGTCGAACGACTGCCCGTCGCCGTCGGAGATCCAGCCGTCGGAGCGGAGGAAGGACTCGTGGAGCGCGAGGTCGGCCGCGATGTCGTCGGCGGACCACGGCCCGCCGACCGAGCGCAGGAACGTCTCGACGACGATCCGGAACCACAGCCAGTTGTTGCGCGGGAACATATCGTCGCCGACGACCTCGCCGAGGTAGTCGATCACCTGCAGCTTCGTACGCTCGGGGAAGCGGTCCCAGATCCACGGGCGGGTGAGGTCGAGCACGAGCGCGATCGACGCGGACTCCACCTTCGCCTGCGCGTGCTCGCGGGGACGGACCCAGCGATCCAGGGAAGCGGGGTCGACGCCCGCGGCGATGCCCGAGGCGTAGAAGTCGATCAGGTCGTCGACGCCCTGGCCGCGCTCGCCCGCGATGCGGAAACCGGCGATCATCAGGCTTCGCGCGAAGCCCTCAAGACCGTCGACGTCGCGGCCGTAGCCTCCCTCGGCCCCGGGCGGGGTGATCCGCGCGTTGTTGGCCGAGGCGTACGGGCGCAGCGCCGAGAGCAGGTCGTCGGCCAGGCGTGTCCACCAGTCACGCCCGTAGGCGTCGTGTGCGAGCTCCATTGCGTCCTCACTGTCGGGTGCGATGAGGCGACCAGCTGACCGGGAGGACAGGGATGTCGTCGCCTCTCCTAGAGACATCCGGAGTTTTCACGCACAACCCGGGCCTGTGTGCTCGATCGCGCAGGATCGGGGCCGTTGTGCGCAAAAACTCCGGATCGTGCGACTACGGCAGCCGATGGCCCGCGGCCCGGAAGATGCGGTACCACTCCTCGCGGGTGAGCGGAACCTCCGAGCCGGCCGCCGAATCGGCGACGCGCTGCGGGTTCGTCGTCCCCAAGACCACCTGCATGTTCGCCGGGTGCCGGGTGATCCACGCGACGGCGATGCCCGTCGGCGTCACGTCGTAGGACGCGGCCAGCTCGTCGATCACGTCGTTCAGCTCCGGGAACCGCTCACGATCGCCGAGGAAGACGCCGTCGAAGAAGCCCGCCTGGAACGGCGACCAGGCCTGGAGCGTCATCTTGTTCAGACGCGAGTAGTCGAGCAGGCCGACGTCGAGGCTCTGGGACTGCGGCTCACCCGCCATGTTCATCGCAACGCCCTGCGCGATCAGCGGGGCGTGCGTGACGCTCAGCTGGACCTGGTTGATGCCGAGCGGCTGACGCACCGACTGCTTCAACAGCTCGATCTGGCCCGGGGTGTGGTTCGAGACGCCGAAGGCGCGCACCTTGCCCGCCGCCTCCAGCTCGTCGAAAGCCGCGGCCACCTCGTCGGGCTCGACCAGGGTGTCGGGGCGGTGCAGGAGGAGGACGTCGAGGTAGTCGGTGTTCAGGGCCGCCAGCGACTCGTCGACCGTCGCGAGGATGTGCTCCCTCGAGAAGTCGAAGAAACCGGGACGGATGCCCACCTTCGACTGGATGACGACCTGGTCGCGCTCGGAGGCGGGGACGGCGCCCGCGTCACCGAAGCGCTGCTCGCACGCATGCCGCGGGCTGCCGTAGATGTCCGCGTGGTCGAAGGTGTTGACGCCAGCGTCGCGCGCGGTCCGCACCAGCGTGCGGAGCTCCTCGTCGCTGAGCCCTTGGATGCGCATGAGGCCGAGCACCACGTTGGACGCGGGCAGCGGGACGGACGGTTGGGTGAGGTACTTCATGGGGTTAGCCAATCTCATGTAGTGGCCACCTGACGGGTGGCTCGCGGATGGGTCACGTCTATTGGTTTCGACACGAGACGCGGTCGACTTCGTCGCCGCGCCTCGGCTCAACCAGCGGTAGGGGTGAAACGGAGCAGGGTCGCCCCGTGCGCGTCGAAGGCGAGGCGGAGCGCGGAGCTGCCGGGAGCGACGCCGCGGGCGGCATCGCTCTGCGCCGTCACAGGCTCCAGCGGGACGACGGCGCCCGTCCATAGCTCGCGGACCTCGCCGCCCGACGGCGGGAACCCCAGCGCCTGCGCGTCGAGCGCGATGTCGACGGCTGCCTCGCCGAGGTGGAAGACGGCGGCATAGCGGACGCCGCCCTCGCCGTCGGCACCCCAGAACACGAACGAGCCCTCGCGGGCCAGCTCGCGATTATTCGACGAGGATCGAAGTATGTTCATGACGTCGGCGTTCGTGAACAGCGCGACGGTCGCCGGGTCCGAGGTGGGCAGATCCCCGCCGATCATCAGCGGCGACCTCGCGATCACCCACAGCGTCATCAGGGAGATGCGCTCCGCAGGAGTGAGCCCGTCCTGGCGCGACTCGCCGCGTTCCGCGCGGACCCGGAGCCCTCCCAGCGGCAACATGTCGCCGTCGGGCCATCCTTGCTCGCTCGCGTGCGGCGCCCAGCGGGCGAACCGCGCGAAGTTGTCGACGACGTCGTGCCAACGGTCCCAGACGTCGTCGCAGATGCGCCACATCGTCGCGTTCTCACGCACGTGGTCGAGGCGCGCGAGCGACATGTCGCGGCCGGGCGACAGGCTGAGTTGGAAGTCATGCGGGGAGCGGCGGAGGGCGCCCGAGAACGACTCGATGTCCGGGCGCTGGTACGGCCAGAGGAGGTCGTCGGCCTTGATGAAGTCGACGCCCCACTCCGCGTAGAGCGCGGCGAGCGAGTCGTAGTAGGCCTGAGCGCCCGGGTGCGAGTGATCGAGGCCGACGTAGTGCGGGTTCCACTCGCAGCGGTTCTCGGGATCCGCGACGTCGGCGGCACGCGCGTCGTGGCCTCGGATCGGGGTGTTGGCCGCCACCGCACAGCGGGGGATGCCGCGCATGATGTGGATGCCGAAACGCAGGCCGAGCGCGTGGATCTCGGCCGCCAGCGGGCCGAAACCCGCGCCGTCGGCCGAGCTCGGGAATCGGCCCGGGTCCGGGAGCAGGCGTCCGAACCCGTCGATGCACAGCACGGCCTCCTCGTTGTAGCCCTGCGAGAGGGCTTCAGGATCCGACCAGTCGGCGTCGATCACGACGGTATCCCAGCCGAATGGCGCGAGGTGCTCCGCCATGAACCGCGCATTGGCGAGGACCTCGTCCTCGGTAATCGTGGTGCCGTAGCAGTCCCAGCTGTTCCAGCCCAGGGGCGGGGTGAGTGCGGGCTTCAGGGTCATGTTGCGGTTCCTTGCTCGTCTGGACTCGGGGCGGACCGGCCGTCGTCGGCACGGACGTCAGAGGGTGCCGTCAGTCGACGAGCGATGCCGGGGCGAAGCGCACCGGGAACGGCTCGGTCACCTCGAACCACTCCGCGCCGGACGCGCGAACCGTCTCCTGGTAAGCCCCTCCCCTGAGGGTCCATGCGACGATCGACGGCTCGTCAGGATCGACTACCCCTTCCAGATCCGCACGCGTCAGCGCCCGCCCGTAGGGCAGGAAGCTCGGCGCCTCGGTGCTCATGACGGTCATAGTACCTCTCCCCCTCGTTCATGGACCTAGGTAAGATTCCTCCCACCGCGGCTGGCACCGCGAGACCGGGCGAGGTCGTCCGGACCATTGGCTCTCCGAGCAGGCAACAACCCTAAGGAACGAAGATGTCCTCGTTGAACGTCGCCCTCATCGGCACCGGCTTCATGGGCCGCGCCCACAGCCAGGCGTGGCACACCGCGCCGCGATTCTTCGACCTGCCCGTGCGTCCGCGCACCGCGGTGATCGTCGGCACCGATCCCGCCCGCACGGCCGCCGCGGCCGAGAAGCTCGGCTGGGACGCGGCGTCGACCGACTGGCGCGCGGTGGTCGCGGACCCGGACATCCACATCGTCGACATCTCTTCTCCTGGCGACACGCACGCCGAGATCGCGCTCGCCGCCCTCGCCGCGGGAAAGCACGTGCTGTGCGAGAAGCCGCTGGCCAACTCGCTGGAGGAGGCAGAGACGATGGCCGCTGCGGCGGCCGCGGCCCCGAGCCTCGTCGCGATGTGCGGCTTCAGCTACCGGCGCACGCCCGCGCTCTCGCTCGCCAAGCGCATGGTCGACGCCGGACAGTTGGGTGCCATCCGGCACGTGCGTGCCCAGTACCTGCAGGACTGGCTGAGCGACGCCGACGCCCCGTGGACCTGGCGCATGTCGAAGGAGCGCGCGGGCTCCGGCACCCTCGGCGACATCGGCGCCCACAGCATCCACACGGCGCAGTGGCTGATCTCCTCGCCGATCACGGCCGTGTCGGGGGTGATGCGGCGCTTCGTCGACTCCCGGCCGGTGCTGCGGGATCAGGTCGGGCTCGGCGGCCAGGCCCAACCCGGGGCGGAGCGACTGCCGGTCACGGTCGACGACGCCGTCGCCTTCACCGCGTCGTTCGCCTCCGGCGCCCTCGGGGTCTTCGAGGCGACCCGCATGGCGACAGGGCGCAAGAACGCGAACCGCATCGAGATCAACGGCGAGTCGGGCTCGATCGCGTTCGACTTCGAGCGCATGAACGAGCTCGAGTACTACGACGCGCGCGACGAGACGATGTCCGGGTTCCGCCGCATCCAGGTCACCGAGGCCGACCACCCCTACGTGTCCGCGTGGTGGCCCGTCGGGCACGGTCTCGGCTACGAGCACGGCTTCACGCATGAGGTCGTCGACTTCGTGCGGGCCATCGCGGGCGACGACCGCGGCGACGCCTCGCCGTCGTTCGCCGATGCCCTGAACGTTCAGCGCGTCCTGGCTGCGATCGAGATCAGCGCGGCCGACGGCAGCCGCATGACCGAAGTGGAGCGCCCATGAACACCCGCAACGCCCTGGTCGTGCGAGGGGGATGGGAGGGCCACCATCCCGTCGAGGCGACCGAGCTGTTCCTCCCGTTCCTCGAACGCAACGGGTTCACGGTGCGCGTCGAGGAGTCGAACGAGGTCTACGCGGACGCCGAGGCGATGGCCGCGACGGACCTCGTCCTGCAGTCCGTGACCATGTCCGAGATCTCCCATGAGGCGCTCCGAGGGCTGCGGACCGCCGTCGAGAACGGCACCGGCCTCGCCGGCTGGCACGGCGGCATCGCCGACTCGTACCGCAACAACTCCGACTACCTTCAGCTGGTCGGCGGCCAGTTCGCCACCCATCCTGGGCGCCGGCCCGAGGAGCGGGTCGGCGACGAGACGGACAACTACCTGACCTACCGCGTCGAGCTCACCGATCTCGGCCGCGGCCACGAGATCACGGCCGGCCTCGACGACTTCGAGCTGACGACGGAGCAGTACTGGGTGCTGCACGACGACCTCATCGACGTGCTCGCCACCACCACGCACCCCGTGCAGCCGTACCACCCGTGGCACCGGCCCCTCACGTCGCCCGCGGTCTGGACGCGCCTGTGGGGCTCCGGACGGATCTTCGTCGCGACGCCCGGCCACAGCCTCGACGTTCTCCGGGACGACAACATCCGCACCGTCATCGAGAGGGGGCTGCTGTGGGCGAGCCGCACGGCATCGGGATCGTAGAGGTCGCGCGCCCGACACGGCGCTCAGCACGATCCTCAGCGAACGAGCCAGCCGCCGTCGACCGGGATGATCGCGCCGTTGACGTAATCCGATGCCGCGGAGGCCAGGAACACGAACGCGCCCTGCAGGTCGGCGCTGGTGCCCCAACGGCCGGCGGGGATGCGCCCGAGGATCGCCTTCTCCCGCTCGAGGTCGGCGCGGATCGCCGCGGTGTTGTCCGTGGCCATGTATCCGGGCGCGATCGCGTTCGCGTTGACGCCCTGGGCCGCGAGCTCTGCCGCGAACGACTTCGTCAGACCCGCGACGGCGTGCTTGCTCGCCGTGTAGCCGGGGACCAGGATGCCGCCCTGGAACGACAGCATCGAGGCGACGTTGATGATCTTGCCGCTCCCCTGCGCCGCGAACCGCTTGGCGGCGGCGCGCGACAGGTGGAACACCGAGTCGAGGTTCACGGCGAGGACCTCGTCCCAGTCCTCCGCGGGGTGCTCCAGCAGCGGCGCCCGGCGGATGGTGCCCGCATTGTTGACGAGGACGTCGATGCGGCCGAAGCGATCGACGACCGCCTGGACCGCTGCCTCCAGCTCGTCGGGGGTGGCGGTCGCGAAGTCGAGCTGCAGGGCGAGCGGCGCGCGGCCGAGGTCTTCGAGCAGCGCGACGGTCTCCGCGGGCACGGAGCGATCGAGCAGGGCGAGGTCGGCGCCGGCCTCGGCGAGCGCGAGCGTCGCGGCCTGACCCAGCCCGCGCGAGGTGCCGGTGACCAGCGCCACCTTCCCGTCGAGCCGGAACGAATCGAGAATCATGCTTTCCCCTTCAGGAGTCGGGTCGAGGCTATCTGTCCACGCGGGCGCCGCCGCCCCGGGCCAGCTTGGCGACCTCGGCGCCGGTGACCATCGACGTGTCGCCTGGGGTGGTCATGGCCAGCGCGCCGTGCGCGGCACCCAGCTCGACGGCGGCCTGGAGGCCTTGGCCGGTGAGCAGGCCGTAGATCAGGCCGGACGCGAACGAGTCACCACCGCCGACCCGGTCGAAGATCTCCAACCCCACCCGGTGCGTCGCCTGGACCAGGCCCGTCTCGGGCGACCACGCGACCGCACCCCAATCGTTGTTCGACGCCGATCGAACCGTGCGCAGCGTGGTGCCGATCACGGAGAGGGTCGGGTACGCCTCCGCCACCCGGTCGATCATCGCCCGGAACCCCTCGATCGGCAGGGTGGTGAGGTTCTCGTCGACCCCCTCGACCTCGAACCCCAAAGCGGCGGTGAAGTCCTCCTCGTTGCCGATCATCACGTCCACGTAGCGCGCCAGCCCCCGGTTGACCTCCTGCGCCCGCGCCTGGCCGCCGATCGAGGCCCACAAACTGGGACGGTAGTTGAGATCGTACGACACCGCCGTACCATGCTCCTTCGCGGCCGTCATCACCGCGAGCGCCGTCGCGGCGCTCTGCTCGGACAGCGCCGCGAAGATGCCGCCGGTGTGCAGCCAGCGCACGCCCTGGCGGCCGAACAGCTCGTCGAGGTCGAGGTCGTCTGGGCGCAGCTGGGAGACGGCGGTCTGCCCGCGGTACGAGACGCCCTTGGCGCCGCGGACGCCGAAGCCGCGCTCGGTGAAATTCAGCCCATTGCAGGCCTGGCGGCCTACGCCGTCGCTACCCGCCCAGTGAATCCAGCGGTTGTCCACCCCACCGGCCAGGATGAACCCCTCGATCAGGCGGCCGACCTCGTCGTCGACGAACGACGTCAACACCGCCGTCGGCAGGCCGAACACGCGTGACAGGCCGCGCACGACGTTGTACTCGCCGCCGCCCTCCCACGCCGTGAACGAACGCGCGGTGCGGACGCGGAAGTCCCCCGGATCCAGACGCAGCATCACCTCACCCAGGCCGACGGCCTGGTAGCGGCAGTCCTCGGGGTTACGAAGTTCGAGCGCCATCTCAGAACTCCCCGTTCGCGGCGGCCACAGCCGACAGACACAACTGGCGGACAGTGTCGAAGTCCCCGCCGTCGATGGCGGCCGACGGCACCATCCACGACCCACCGACCGCGGCGACGTTCTCCAGCGCCAGGTACTCGCCGATGTTCGCCGCCGACACCTCGCCTGTCGGGATGAAGCGCACGCCCGCGAACGGCGCACCGAGTGCCTTGAGCGCGGGCACGCCCCCGTACACGTTCGCCGGGAAGAACTTGAGCGTGGTCAGCCCCAGATCCAACGCCGCCATGATCTCCGACGGCGTCACCGTCCCCGGCACCACATCGACGCCGCGCTCCAGAGCCCGCTCCACCACCCGCGGGCTGAACCCCGGGCTCACGATGAACCGCGCACCCGCATCGACGGCGCGGTCGACCTGGCCTGCCGTCAGCACCGTCCCCGCGCCCACGAGCAGGTCAGGGTTCTCCGCCATGGCCGCGATCGCGTCGATCCCGGCCGCCGTCCGCAGCGTCACCTCCGCCACCGGAATCCCGCCCGCCACCAGCGCCTCACCGAGACCGACGGCGCGATCCGCCCGCTCGATCACCACCACCGGCACGATCCGATTGACACCCAGTTCCATGAGACCTCCGGCTCCGCTCTCAGCGCTTCTGATGGCGGTCGAAGTAGTCGACCAGGTCCGCGGGCAGAGGCGGGATGTCGCGCGGCACGGAGCCCGAGCGCAGCGAGTCGGTGGCCTGGACCGCCGCCGCGACGGCGTACCAGGCGCCCAGCGGGGAGGTGTCCGTCGGGGCGCCCTCGCGCACGAACCGGACGAACTCGCCGACGGTCAGACGGTCCGCGTCGCCATGGCCGCCGGCGTCGCCCACGATCGGGAACTGCGCATCGCCGTCCGGGTCGTAGTCGCGGCGCCGGTTCCACAGCTTGATCACGCCGCCGTCGCCGTCGCCGAAGTTCTCAATCCGGCCCTCGGTGCCGATCACCGTGTAGTTGCGCCAGTAGTCCGGCGTGTAGTGGCACTGCTCGTAGGAGGCCAGCACGCCCGACTCCATCCTCATCAACATCATCGACAGGTCCTCGACGTCGACCACGGGGTTCAACCCGGTCTGGGACAGCGGCGGCCAGTTGTCGTAGCTGAACCAGTCGCCCATCAGCTCACCGGTCCGGTCGCGGCGATCCTGGACCTGGCCGTAGAGCGACAACGCGCCCATCGCGGTGACCCGCACCGTGTGCGAACCGGCCAGCCAGTGCATCACGTCGAGGTCGTGCGCGGCCTTCTGCAGCAGCAGCCCGTTGACCCGGCGGCGGTCCGCGTGCCAGTCCTTGAAGTAGTAGTCCCCGCCGTTGCCGACGAAGTGGCGGCACCAGATCGCCTTCACCTCGCCGATCGCCCCCTGGCGGATGAGGTCGCCCATGCCGCGCACCACGTCCATGTGCCGCATGTTGTGGCCGACGTACAGCCGGGTGCCGGTCTCATACGCCGTGGTCAGGATGCGCGTCGCGTCGTCGAGGTGGATCGCGATCGGCTTCTCGAGATAGACGGGGACGCCCGCCTCCAGGAGCTCGCAGGCGATGGCGGCGTGGGTGTCGTCGGGGGACGTCACCAGCGCCGCGTCGATGCCCGACTCGATCAGTCCCCGGAGGCTGTCGGCGGCGACGATGTCGGCGCGACCCAGCCGCGCCAGGATTCGCTGCGCCGCGTCGGGATGCGGCTCGTACGCGGCCGTGATCAGGCCCCCGTTCTCCGGCGACTCGACGTGCCGCGCGATCACCGAGCGGGCCCCGACCCCCACCACTCCGACGCGCAGCGGGGCACTCGCTTCAGACATGTGTCTCCTCGTCATCAGAAGCCTCGAAAGAAGGACGCTCGACCACCCGCAGAGTGATCTCCCGGCCCTCCTCGGGCGCGAGATCCAGGAGGTCGACGGTGTTGTCCCCGGCCACGACGCACGGGCCCGGGACGTAGAGGGTTCGCTGCGGGCCGACCGCGAGGAGCCGCCCGAGGCACCAGCCGTTCACCCACACGACGGCGCGCTCGACGCCGTCGACCGCCATCCAGGCATCGCCCGGGTACGGCGCGTCGAAGGAGCCCGTGTGGAACCGCGGGCCCGGCGCCGCGGACGATGATGTCGCGCCCGGGGTGGGCAGCGCGTCGACGCGCCCGGCGTGCGAGACGAAGGTGTGCACGAGCTGCTGCCCATGACGGACGTGGCCCGTGATGCCCTTCCCCTCCCCGAGGCGGGGACCGTAGTTCACCCTCCCGAGGGACTCGACGACCAGTTCCAGCCGCAGGCCGTCCGGCCCCACCTCGGGAAGTTCGGCCACCACCTCAGGGCCGCTGCCGCGCCCGACGAGGCGGCCGTCGGCGAACACCGAGAGGAAGTCGCCGACCCCGGTGCAGATGAGCGGCAACGCCGGCCGCGGTCCCCCGATGACAGCCTCGTGCCAGGCCACGCCCTGGTCGATGCCGAGGTCGTCGAGCGACGGCGCGAGCGGCGTGCGCACGTCGCGGACCGACACGGCGTCGGTCCGGCGCATCGCCGGGCCCGGCCGCAGCGCGATGGTCGCCGCAGGCAGCACGGGGGCGGGAGGCGGGACGTCGACCGACGGCGTGGTGGCGTGCCGCCGCAGCAGGTCGCGGAACGCGTCGAACTTGGCGGTGGGCCGGCCCTGCTCGTCGATGGGGGCGTCGTAGTCGTACGACGTGGTCGTCGCGACGAACGCGCCCTCGTGCCACGGGCCGCGCCGGTTGGCGCCGGACCACGTGCCGAAGTTGGTCCCGCCCTGGGCCATGTAGAGGTTGACGGACGCGCCGCAGTCGAGCACCTCGGCGAGCTCCCGCGCCGCGTCGTCCACGGACCGGCCGGCGTGCGCGCCGCCCCAGTGATCGAACCAGCCGTCCCAGAACTCCATGCACATCCACGGCTGCCCCGGCCGGAACGCCTCGAGGGCCTCGAAGGCCGCCCGGCCGCCGCTGCCGAAGTTCACCGTCGCCAGCACGTCCGGAAGGGTTCCGCCCTCCAGCATCCACTGCTCGGAGCCGTCCGAGGTGAAGAGGGGGACGTCGATGCCGCGGGCGAGGAGCCCGTCGCGCAGATGCGCGAGATAGTCCTTGTCGGAGCCGAAGGAGCCGTACTCGTTCTCCACCTGGACCATGACGACGTTGCCGCCCCGGGTGGACTGCCGCTCCGCGATGACCGGGATGAGACGGTCGAACCAGGCGTCGACGCAGGCGAGCCACTGCGGATCCGCGCACCGGATCCGGGCGCCCTGGCGATGGGTCACCCACGCGGGCAGTCCCCCGTTGTCCCACTCCGCGCAGATGTACGGGCCGGGACGCACGATGGCGTCGAGGTCCTCGCCGGCTGCGAGGTCGAGGAACTCCGCCAGCTCGTCGAGCCGCTCGACGACGCCCTCCGCGCGTTCGTGCAGGTTCCACGGCACGTAGGTCTCGACGGTGTTCAGGCCCATCGCCCGCAGCATCCTGAGCTGTCGCTGCCACTGCCCCGGGTGGACCCGGAAGTAGTGCAGCGCGCCCGAGAGGATCCGGTGTTCGACGCCGTCCCTCAGAAAGCGGCGGCCGTCGACGACGAGAGTGCCCATGCGTGTTTCCTCTTACGAAATCCGGCCTCCCGGGGAGGCGCTCCACTAGGGAAGTACTGATCAATGGTGCGCCGCAGCCGGTGCCCGATTGATCAGTGCTTCCCTAGGACTCATCCTTTCAGATGACGGGAGTGAAGCGCCGCCTCCGCGCACCCCTCGCGATCACCCGGTCGTCATTCCCCGGCGCCGGCGATCGCCGCGTCGAGGACGGCGGACTCGTCGGTGCTCGGTGTCCACGCCCTCGCCTGATCGCCCTCGAAGAAGAGGTACCCGCCCTCGGCAAGGCGCTCCAAGGACAGGATGTCGCCAGACGAGTTCATCAGCTCGAGCGTCGTCGATTGCGGGTCGAGCGCAGTCGTCACCGAGTCCACGTCGACCGAGTTGGCGGCGATCGAAGCGCCGATGGCGGCGGGATCGGGCAGGTGGGCCGCGCCGCGCGTCCCGTCCGCCGCGGGAATGCAGACGGCGGCGGAGACCGCGTCCTCAGGTTTTGCGGCGAAGACCGACCCGGTGGTGCAGAGGTCCACCGAAACCAGCTCGGCGTCGACCCGGTTGGCGAGCCAGAGGTCGGTCAGCAGGTCGAGGAACCCGTCTCCCCCGTCCACGTACCGCGAACCGTCGGTCACCGTGCGGCAGCCGTGCAGCTCGCCCTGCACGGGGATCAGCGAGCCGTCCTCGTACTCGAACGCGACGACGTAGGTCAGCCGGTACTCCATGGTGCAGGCCTGGTCCGGGTCCGAGGGCTGCGCGTCGAGGAACCAGGAGACGGCCTTGTCGACGTCGACCGTCAGCGGGTCGAGCGGGCCGCGGGTGCCGGAGACCATCCCTTCCTCGGCGCTGTCATCGCCGCACAGCCAGGCGCGGACGGCGCCCTCCTGCAGCACCGGATCGCCTGGGTTGGCATAGGTCGTCGCGGCGATGGCCACCGTCATCTGCTGGCGGGCCTCGGCGCAGACCTCGCCCGCGTCACGAGCGGGCAGCGCCGCCGGGGCCGTGGTGCCGTCGGCGGGCCGGGCCACCTGCATCGGCCGGTTCAGCAGGGAGACGCCCACGGGAACGGCGAGGCCGACGGCGAGCACCCCCGCCGCGACGCCGGTCACGGCCCGACGACGTTGGCGGCGGCCGCGGACCCGGTCGGCCCAGCCCGCCGTCGACGGCTCGTCGGGGGTGTTCTCGTGCATGAGGTCATGGATGTCGGACATGGTGCGCCTCCTCGGACAGGTGTGTCGAGCCGCGCAGGGCTGCGCAGCCGCGGGAGGTGTGCGTCTTGACCGTTCCCTCGGCGATGCCGAGCATCGCGGCGGTCTCGGCGACGGAGCGATCCTCGAAGAACCGCAGCACCAGAACCGCGCGCTGCATCTTCGGGAGTTCAGCGAGCGCCCGGGCGAGGTCGACGCGGTCCGCGCCTCCCGTCTGCCCGGCACCGCCGCCGGGTTCGATCCGGTCGTCGCCCGTGGGAACCTCACCATTCCAGCGGCGGCGCCACCAGCTGACATAGGTGCGGTAGATCACGGTCCGCACGTAGGCCTCGAACGACTCGTCGTCGCCCAGGGCCGGATAGCGCGCGAACGACTTCGCCAAGGCTGTCTGGACGAGGTCCTCCGCCTTGTGCGCATCGCCGGTGAGCAACCACGCGGCGCGCCACAGCCGTCCGCCCCTCACGGTGACGAACCGGTCGAAGTCGCGCTCCTCCTCCAGCGACAGCGTCGCCGAGGTCGCGGGATGCTCGGTCATGCTTCCTCCTCACCACGTACAACGCGCTGGGGCTGGGTTCGGTTGACGTCCCCAGTCCATTGGTTTCGACACGGGCCCGGCGCTTCGCGCGGGGGCCCGGCTCAACCAGCGGTCAGGCGCGCGGGAGCATCCTCGCGCCCGTGATGGCCGCGATGATCTCGTCGAAGGTCGCCGACGCGGCGCCGAACGTGCCGTTGTTGCGGCCGTGCCGCAACACCTCGACCCGGTCCGCGACGGCGCGGACGTCGGTGAGGTTGTGGCTGATGAAGATCACGCCGAGGCCGCGGTCGCGCAGGTCCTCGATGTAGCTCAGCACCTCGGCCGTCTGGCCCACCGACAGCGACGCCGTCGGCTCGTCGAGGACGACCAGCCGCGGCTCCGCGACCAGGGTGCGCGCGATGGCGACGCACTGCCGCTGGCCCGCGGAGAGCACGCGCAGCTTCACCCGGAGGTCGGGGATGCGGGTGTTCAGCCGGCCAAGGTAGCGGCGCGCCAACTCGTCCATCTGCGTCTGGTCGAGCAGGCCGCGGGCCTCCAGCTCGCGTCCGAGGAAGATGTTGGCGGTGATGTCGAGTTCCTCGACGAGCGCGAACTCCTGGAAGACAGTGGCGATGCCGAGCGCGAAGGCCGCCTGGGCGCTGGCGATCTGGACGGGGGCGCCGTCGATGGCGATGGCGCCGCCGTCGGGCTGATAGATGCCGGAGATCATCCGCGCCAGCGTCGACTTGCCCGCCGCGTTGTCGCCGACGAGCGCGACGACCTCGCCGGCCCGGACGGTCAGGTCCACGTCGACGAGCGCCTGCACCCCGCCGAAGAACTTGCTGACGCCGTCCATGCGGAGAAGGGGCGGCGTGGGGGCGTCGCTTCGCTGCGACGTCGTGAGGGTGTCCATCAGAGGGCTCCTTCCGTCCCCGGTCCGGGATCGTCGGTGGCCAGGGCGAGGGCCCCGCGGGCCTCCGCGTCGTTGCAGTCGGCCACGACGACGAGCGAGTCGACATCGGCCAGCAGGGGGCGGGCGCGGAATGCGGCGCGGACCGGCCCCAGGAACACCTCGCCGGTGCTGACGAGTTCGCCGGTGAAGCAGATCCGGTCGGGCGCGAACAGCATGGCGGCGTCCGCCGCGGCCGAGCCGATGACGTCGGCCGCGTGGGCCACCGCCTGGCGGCAGCCCGCGTCGCCGTCGTTGGCCCGCTGCACCAGCGTGCGCAGGCTGAGCGGGCCGTGCGAGACGCGCAGCAGGTCCGTCAGCGCGTCGAAGGAGACCACGGTGTTGAGGCAGCCGCGGGCCCCGCACCAGCAGATCAGCCCGGCGGGATCGACCCGCACGTGGCCGAAGCCCCCGCCCCCGGGGAGCGGGCGGCCGTTCAGCAGGACGCTGGCATCGGTGGTGTGCGAGGCGCGGATGACCATCGCCGAGCCGACTCCCTTCAGCGCGCCGAAGCGGGTCTCGGCGATCCCGACGGCTTCGGGTTCGGAGATCACGGCGATGGGGCGCTGCAGCCGGCGCGAGAGGATCTCGGCGACGTCGATCTGCTCCCATCCGGCGAGGGCGGCGGAGCCCCCCGGGATCGCCAGGCCGACGGTGCCGACGTCGCCGGGCGTCGCCCCCACCCGCTCCGTGAGCTCTGCGACGAGGAGGGCCACCCTGTCGAGGGTGGTGTCGTAGCGGTGCTCGACGGGCAGCGGGAGGCGCTGCGTGGCCGTGACGCTCCACGAGGCGTCGGCCAGGAGCACCTCCACCGTGCGGTGCCCGATGTGGACGCCGACGGCGAGGTCCGAGGAGCGGGCGAGCGAGACGGCCTGGGCGCGGCGGCCGGAGCGCACCGTCGCCGACGTCTCCACGATGCCCGCCGACTGGAGGCTCTTGACGAGGTTCGAGACGGTGGCGGGCGACAGCCCTGTTGCCGCAGCAAGCTCGACCTGCGTGATCTGCCCGTAGATCCGCACGGCCTCGACGATGCTGGCGCTGTTGGCTTCCCGCAGTGACGACTGGGACCCCCGCGCCATGAAGGCTTCCACCACGCCCTCACGCTACCATCGCGCCCCACCCGCTTGCGTTCACTACGGGAACTCAACCTCCGGCGCTCCCTGCGACCCAGACGCCGTCAGGTCTCGATTTGGTAACTTTTGAATTTACTAGTTGACGCCAAGGCCGGAATATTCCTACGGTTGCCTTCAGCAGTTGATGCCAACGGCCGTTCGGGGACGAGCGGCCCAGAGTCGAAGGAGACACGGGGTATATGCACGTGCTGCTGGAGATGTCTCACATCGTCAAGGAGTTCCCTGGGGTCAGGGCGCTCGATGATGTCACCATGCGCGTCCGCAAGGGTGACATCCACGCCATCTGTGGCGAGAACGGGGCCGGCAAGTCGACCCTGATGAAGGTGCTGTCCGGCGTCTGGGTACACGGCAGCTACGAGGGGCAGATCATCTTCGAGGGCCAGGAGGCGCAGTTCTCCAAGATCAAGGACTCGGAGGAGAAGGGCATCGTCATCATCCACCAGGAGCTGGCGCTGATCCCGGAGCTCTCCGTCACGGAGAACATCTTCCTGGGCTCGGAGGTGATGAAGGGCGGCCTGATCGACTGGGACGCCGCCCGCCTGCAGGCCATGGACCTGCTGGCGCGCGTCGGCCTCGAGGTCGACCCGGACACGCCCATCAAGACGCTCGGCGTCGGCCAGCAGCAGCTGGTCGAGATCGCGAAGGCGCTGTCGAAGAACGTGAAGCTGCTCATCCTCGACGAGCCCACCGCGGCCCTCAACGAGGACGACTCGGCGAACCTGCTGCAGCTGATGCTCGGGCTGAAGGCCCGCGGCATCACCTGCATCATGATCTCGCACAAGCTGAACGAGATCGCGGCCGTCTCCGACGCCGTCACCGTCATCCGCGACGGCAAGACGGTCGACACGTACGACGTCGTCGCCGGCCAGGTGGACGAGGACCGCATCATCAAGGCGATGGTCGGCCGCTCGCTGGAGAACCGCTACCCCGAGCACACGCCGAAGATCGGCGAGGTGCTGCTCGAGGTCAAGGACTGGAACGTCGAGAGCGCCACCATCCCCGGCCGGTTCATCACCAAGAACGCGTCGTTCACCGTGCGGCGCGGCGAGGTCGTCGGCTTCGCAGGGCTGATGGGAGCGGGCCGCACCGAGCTGGCACGCTCGATCTTCGGCCGCAGCTTCGGCATCTGGCGCTCGGGCCAGCTGTTCCTCGACGGCAAGGAGATCGCCCCCAAGACGGTCGAGCAGGCCATCCAGGCCGGCCTCGCCTACGTCACCGAGGACCGCAAGGTGCTCGGGCTCAACCTGCTCGACGACATCAAGACGACGATCGTCTCGGCCAACCTGCGGAAGATCGTCAAGAACGGCCTGCTGCAGATGGACGAGGAGACCGAGATCGCCGAGCAGTACCGCAAGGACCTGCGGATCAAGACCTCCAGCGTCGACACCGGCGTCTCGACGCTGTCCGGCGGCAACCAGCAGAAGGTCGTGCTCGCCAAGTGGATGTTCACCGCCCCGGAGGTGCTGATCCTCGATGAGCCCACCCGCGGCATCGACGTCGGCGCCAAGTTCGAGATCTACAAGCTCATCCACGCGATGGCCGACGAGGGCAAGGCCGTCATCGTGATCTCCTCCGAGCTGCCGGAGCTGCTCGGCATCAGCGACCGCATCTACACCATCCGCGAGGGCGAGATCACGGGCGAGCTCGCCGCCGCGGACGCCGATCAGGAAAGCCTGATGCGGCGCATGACCACCACTTCCACCGCGCCGGCGGACCCGGCATCGCTCTCCTGACGACGGGACAAGGACCTTCATGAAGAATCTGAAGCAGGTGTTCGGAGGCAACCTCCAGCAATACACCATGGTGCTGGCGCTCGTGCTGCTGGCCGTCATCTTCCACGTGATCTCCGACGGCAAGATGCTGACGCCGTCGAACGCCCAAGCACTGCTGGCCGGCAACGCCTACGTGCTCGTGCTGGCCATCGGCATGGTGATGGTGATCGTCATCGGACACATCGACCTCTCGGTGGGTTCCGTCGCCGCATTCGTCGGCATGACCGTCGCCATCTCGACGAGTCAGATGGGCCTGCCGTGGTGGGTCGGCCTGCTGGTCGGCATGCTGGTCGGCACCCTGATCGGCGCCTGGCACGGCTTCTGGCTGGCCAAGATGGGCATTCCCGGCTTCATCACGACGCTGGCCGGCATGATGGTCTTCCGCGGCCTCACCATCTGGGTGTCGAAGTCGATCTCGGTGCCCGCGCCCCGGGAGTTCGCCTTCTTCGGCGCGGGGTACCTGCCCGAGTGGGGCCCGAACCTCGGCCTGAACAACTCCACGCTGCTGCTCGGCATCATCGCCGCCGCCTGGTTCGTGTGGAGCGAGTTCCGCCGCCGCACGGCCATCCTCGCCCGCGGCCACGAGCTGCCCATGTGGGTCACGCTGACCCGCGTGATCCTCTTCCTGGTCGTCATCGGCTACCTGACCTGGCTGTTCGGCAGCGGCCGCCCCGGCACCTCGTTCCCGGTGCCCGGCCTGATCCTCGTCGCGCTGGTCATCATCTACACGGTGATCACCCAGCGCACGCGCTTCGGCCGCCACATCTACGCCGTCGGCGGCAACCGGCAGGCCGCGGCGCTGTCCGGCGTCAACGTCAGCAAGGTCTACTTCCTCGTGATGGCGAACATGTCGTTCCTGGCCGCGCTGGCAGGCATCCTGTTCATCGGCCGCACGGGCGCCGCAGGCCCCAACGACGGCACCATGTGGGAGCTCGACGCGATCGCCTCGGTGTTCATCGGCGGCGCGGCCGTGTCCGGCGGCATCGGCACCGTCGTCGGCTCCATGATCGGCGGCCTCGTCATGGCCGTCCTGAACTCCGGCCTGATCTTGATGGGCGTCGGCGCCGATCAGACCCAGGTCATCAAGGGACTCGTTCTGCTGGCCGCCGTCGCGATCGACGTCGCCAACAAGAAGCAGGGCGGCTCCTCGATATTCAAGCGCAAGCCGGCCGCGGCCAAGCCCGCGATCACCGTCTCCCAGTAACCCATCCCCACGACCACCTCGGGCCAGAGGCCCGCCGTCTGCAGGACCGTCCGGCAGGCGCATAGGAAAGGAAACCCCATGAAGTTCAAGACAGCAGCCGTCGCGGCGATCGTCGCTGCGCTCAGCCTGTCGGCGTGCGGCGGCGGCCGCGGCGCCGAGCCCGCCGACCCGGGTGGCACCGGCAGCGGCGCTCCCGCAGCTGGCTTCGCCGCGGACGCGACCATCGGCGTCGCGCTCCCCTGGCTCGGCACCCAGAACTGGAAGGAGGCCGAGGTCATGTTCAAGGATCAATTGACCAAGGCCGGCTTCACGCCCCTCGTCCAGGCCGCCGACAACAAGGTCCCGCAGCAACAGCAGCAGATCGAGTCGATGATCCAGAACGGCGCGAAGGCCATCGTCGTCGGCCCGGTCGACGGCAAGCAGCTCGGCCCGGTCCTCGAGAACGCCAAGGCCGAGGGCATCCTCATCCTCGGCTACGACCGCCTGATCGAGAACACCGCCGCCATCGACGGCGTCGTCCAGTTCGGCTCCATCCGCACCGGTGAGCTGCAGGGCCAGGCACTCCTCGACGGCCTGGCCGCCGAGAAGGGCGACGGCCCCTACAACATCGAGCTGTTCGCAGGCGGCCCCGCCGACCCGAACGCCCCGCTGTTCTTCGAGGGCGCCATGAAGGTGCTGCAGCCGAAGATCGACGACGGCACCCTGGTCGTCGTGTCCGGCCAGAAGGAGTTCACGCAGGCCGCCACGCCGGACTGGGACAACGCCAAGGCTCAGGCCCGCATGGACTCGCTGCTCTCCGGCTTCTACGCGGACAAGAAGATCGACGGCGTCCTGTCGCCCAACGACGGCATCGCCCGCGCCATCCTGACGTCGGCCAGCCAGGCCGGCCAGGACCAGCCCATCGTCAGCGGCCTCGACGCCGAGAACGAGTCCATCAAGTGGATCTGGGAAGGCAAGCAGTACTCGACCGTTGCCAAGCCGACCGACAAGCTCGTCGGCCGCACCATCGAGCTGATCCAGGCCGCCCAGAAGGGCGAGGCCCTGCCGGCTGGCGACGACACCGCCAACAACGGCCAGATCGATGTGCCGATCTTCCAGCTCGACCCGGTGGTCGTCACCAAGGCCAACATCAAGGAGGTCTTCGCCAACGATCCCGAGCGCCTCGCACTGCTCGAGGGCTGATCGTCAGCTGAACCCGAAGGGGTGTCCGGTTCGCCGGACACCCCTTTTCTCTGTCATCGGTCTCTTGGTTTCGACACGACGGCTCGCTTCGCTCGGCGTCGGCTCAACCAGCGGAATCCTCGCCTCCGCTCAACTAGCAGAACCCGCCGGCTCAAGCGGAATCCTCGCCTCCGCTCAACCCGCGGAACCCGCCGGCTCAAGGAGCGTGTCAGACGCGGACGCCGACGGTGAGGAGGACGTTCGCGTACAGGCGCTGGTCGGCGGACTGGATGAACACCGTCACGTCCGCGGACTTCGCGACCTCGTAGAAGTCCCAGCGCTTGATCTCCGCGAACGGGGTGCCCGCCATGGTGGCGCGGTACTCGTCATGAGCGGGGATGACGTCGGGGCGCTCGATGCCGACGGCGTCCTCGGCGGGGACCATGAGCGCGACCTGCTCGATGGGGATGGTCTCCTTCACGACGTCGAGGATCTGGCTCACCGTCAGCAGGCCGGGCGCGAGGTTGAGGTAGACCCGCTCTGCGGCGGGGTTCACGCCGTTCATCGACGGGTAGTTGCCGTCGCCGATCAGGATGCGGCTGCCGTGGCCCGCGCGGCCGAGGGCTCCGATCAGTTCGGGGTGAAGCATGGGTCCGTGAAGCATGGTGGGTCCTTTCAGGTTGATGCTCGGACGATGAGGCTGGGGGTGAGGGTCGAGAGGAGGGGCGGCTCGCCGGCCAGGATCCGGCTCAGCGACGCGACGGCCAGCTCGCCGATCCTCGTGAAGTCCTGCCGGACCGTGGTGAGCGCGGGGAGGAACGCGTCGGCTCCCGCGATGTCGTCGAAGCCGACGACCTTGACGTCCTCGGGCACGCGCAGCCCGCGCTGCTGGAGGGCGGTCATGCAGCCGAGCGCGAGCTGGTCGTTGGCGGCGAAGACCGCGTCGACGTCGCCGGGCAGGTCCGCCATGAACGGGACCGCGTCGCAGGCGTACCAGGAGTCGGCGTCCAGCACGAGCGGCTCGATCCCCGCCTCGGCGCAGACCTCGAGGTAGCCGGCCAGGCGCAAGTTCGCATCCACCCAGGACAGCGGGCCGGCGACGTGCGCGATCCGCCGCGCGCCCCGCGCGACGAGGTGGCGCACCGCCAGGGCGGCGCCGGCGCGGTGGTCCACGGCGACGCCGGGGACCGAGGTGGGGAGCTCGTGCAGCCGGCCCACCATCACCATGGGCATGCGGGCCGCGAGGCCCGTCACCCACGGCGCGGGGGTCATCCTGCCGCCGATCACGATGGCGCCGTCGGCGCTGACCGGCACGAGGTCGTCGGGGTCGAGGTCCCGCACCGACCCGGTGGGCGGGACGGTCGTGATGGCGTGGAGCTGGAGCTTCGCCAGCTCCTGGCAGATCGACACGAAGGTCGTCGCGTGCCCGTGGAACAGCGGCATCGCGACGATCACGTGCACCTGTCCCGTGCGGCGCGCGGACAGCGCGCGGGCGGCGAGGTTGGGGCGGTAGCCCAGGCGCTCGACGGCCTCCATCACGCGGGCGCGGGTGGGCTCGGCGACGACGTCGAGGCCGCGCACCGCCCGCGAGACGGTCTGGATGGAGACGCCCGACTCCTCCGCGATGTCGCGGAGGTTCACGCGCCGCGACACGCTCATCCGGGGTCCCGCGCCGGCTCGTAGACGACCGTGCGGGCGGTGGCGGCGATGACGTCGTTGCGGGCGGCGGGGTCGAGCCGGCCCATGACCTCCAGCTGCGCGAGGATCGACCCCAGCGCCGACGCCTCCACCGGGCCCGCGACGACGGGGACGCCCAGGGCGTCCGCGGTCAGCTGGCACAGCAGCGCGTTGCGGGAGCCGCCCCCGACCATGTTGAGCTGGGCCGGCGCGCTGCCGGTGAGGGCCGCGAGGTCGGCGATGCCGCGGGCGTAGCGGGCCGCGAGCGACTCGAGCACGACGCGGACGATGTCGCCCTCGGTGAGCGCCGCGACGTCGACGCCCTGGGCCGACAGCGCGTCGGAGACCCGGGCGACCATGCCCCCGGTCTCGGCGAACCGCGGCTCGTCGGGGTCGATCAGCACGCCCAGGGACGGCGCGGCCTCGGCCAGGCGGACCAGCTCGACGATGTCGTGCACCTTGCCCCCGGACTCCCAGTCGCGCTGGCACTCCTGCAGGATCCAGAGCCCCGTGATGTTGAAGAGCGGGCGGAGGCCGGCGTCGCCGCGGGCCTCGTTGGTCAACCCCATGCGGTAGGCCGCCTCGCTCAGCAGGGGCTCGTCGCGCAGCACCCCGAGCACGGACCAGGACCCGCAGCTCAGGAAGTAGGACTCGCGGGCGACGTCGCGCTGGAGCGCGTGGACGGCGCAGGCGGTGTCGTGGGCGCCCGCCCGGACGACCGTCAGCCGGTCGAGGCCCTCGACGACGCATGGCCCGACGACCGCGTGCTCGGCCGTGACGTCGCCGAACCAGCGGCGAGGGATGCCCAGCGCGCCGAGGACCTCGTCGGAGAACTCGCGGGCGCCAGGCCGGCACAGGCCGGAGGACGAGGTGTGGGAGCGGGACCAGCCGCGCTCCCCCGAGAGCAGGTAGGTGAAGTAGTCGGGGAGCATCAGCACCTGCGCGGTAGCGGCCGCGGCGTCGGGCTCCTCGGTGAGGAACGCGAAGAGCTGGTTCGCGGTGTTGATGGTGGCCGGCGCGATGCCGGTGGCGGCCCACGCGGCGTCGTCGCTCAGCCGCGCGCGGAACGCCTCGTGCGTGCGGGCCGTGCGGAGGTCGCGGTAGGCGCGGCCGGGGGTGACGCGGTTGCCGTCCGCATCGAGGAGCACGTGGTCCACCCCCCAGGTGTCGACGGAGACGGACACGGCGTCGGGGAACCGGGCGACGGCGTCGCGGAGCCCCGCGACGATCTCGGACCAGATGAAGTCGAGATCCCAGGCGAGGTAGCCGTCGACCATCCGCGCCTGATGCGGAAAGCGGCGGACCTCGACCTCCTCGACGCGGCCGTCGGCGAGGGTCCCCGCGACGATGCGGCCGGACGACGACCCGAGGTCGACTGCGAAACTGGTTGCCACTTCACATTCCTTTCAGGTCCCCCGCCCGAGTGACGTGCACAAATCTCTGTATGCGTGGACGAAGGCGTATATAGGCATTCCTCGACGCATGGAGAGATTTGTGCACGCCCCTCGGCTCTGGGAGTGGATGCAACTACTGGTACAGCGGGCCAAAGGCCTGGCAGGCGCGGTAGTCGGCGCCCTCCAGGTCCGCGGTGCCGAAGCCCAGCCAGTTCTTCGGGCGGAAGATCCGGTCGCGCGACACGTTGTGCATGTTCACCGGGATCCGGAGCATGGAGGACAGGGTGATCAGCTGGTGGCCGATGTGCCCGTACGTGATGGCGCCGTGGTTGGAGCCCCACGCGTTCATGACGTCGTACACCGAGGTGAAGGCGCCCTCCCCGGTCAGGGTCGGGACGAACCACGTCGTCGGCCAGCCCGGGTCGGTGCGCAGCTCGATGGTCTTGGCCACCTCGTCAGGCAGCTCGACGGTGTAGCCCTCCGCCAGCTGCAGGACCGGGCCCAGCCCGTCGACCCAGTTGATGCGCGTCATGGTCACGGGCACGTCGCCGGCCGAGCGGAAGTGGGTCGAGAAGCCGCCGCCGCGGAAGTAGCCGGTATTCGCCGGATGGAAGGTGGTCTCGTCGATCATCGCCTGGACGTCGGCATCGGTGACGTCCCACCACGGCTTGATGGTGGCGTTACCGTCCTCGTCCTTCGCGGCGAACGTGCCGTCGAGCGTGGTGGCGCCCGAGTTGCGGAGATCGATCACGCCGTCTGCGGCACGCCCCTCGGGGCGGTGGCCAGTGACGCGCTCGATGGCGTCGGCGCTCCAGTAGGTGCGCACGTCGGAGAAGATCTGAGCCCGGTTCGTCAGCAGGTAGTTGAACACCATCGAGGCGCCGTTGAGGTTGTCGTTCTCCGTCGCCATCAGGCTCGGGCGACGCTTCCCGTTCCAGTCGAAGGACGTGTTGAGGAGCGTCTCCATCAGGTCGCCGTTGGGCAGGTAGTCGGTCCACTGGCGCTGGCCCTGGAAGCCGGAGATGAGGGCGCCGTGACCGGCGGCCTCCTCCTCGAAGCCCAGCTCGGCGAGCTTCGGGTTGCCCTCCATGAGGTCGCGCCCGATGAGCACCATCTTGGTGACGTAGGGCCACCACTCCTCGTGCTCCTCGGCCGAGCGCTGGGACGCCTCGTCGTTGAAGTCCTCGCCCTGGACGAGGTTGGCGCGCACCCAGGCGTAGGCCTTCTCGTAGTCCTCGGCGTCGTAGATGCCGAGCTTGATCCGGCGCTCGATCTCCACCATGTCGATGTACTCGTTGCGCATGCCGAGGTAGTAGTTCCAGAACTCCTCCTTGACCACGCAGCCCGCGATGCCCATGGACACGCCGCCGATGGACAGGTAGGACTGGCCCTTCATCTGGGCGACGGCGAGGCCGGCGGTGGCGTAGTCCAGCAGGCGCTGGCGGACCGCGTCCGGGATGGAGTCGTCGTCGGCGTCCTGGACCTCTTCGCCGTAGATGCCGAAGGCCGGGATGCCGAGCTGGGCGTGGCCGGCGAGCGCGGCGGCGAGGTAGACGGCGCCGGGACGCTCGGAGCCGTTGAAGCCCCAGATGGCGTGCGGCATGGTCCGGTCCATGTCGATGGTCTCGGTGCCGTAGCACCAGCAGGGCGTGACGCTGAGGGTCAGGCCCACGTTCTCGCGCGTGAACTTGGCGGCGGCCGCCTGGGCCTCCGGCACGCGGCCGATCGTGGTGTCGGCGATGACCACCTGGACGGGGCTGCCGTCCGGATAGCGCAGCTCGGCCTCGTACAGCGCGGCCACGCGCTTGGCCATGTTCATCGTCTGGTCCTCGAGGCTCTCGCGGACGCCGCGGCGCCGGCCGTCGATGATGGGCCGGATGCCGATCTTCGGGTAGTTGGTCATGGAGAAGAACACCTTCTTTGTCTTCGTGCGTTGTCTTCGTGGGGCTATGCGAGCAGCGGCACCGCCCGGATGGGACGGTGCCGCCGCAGATGATGGTGCTAGGACGGCACCAGTCGGTGCCTCCTGGCGAGTGGGATCACTCGTAGAGGTTGGCCGCGATCTCGGGATCGTCGATGTTGGTGGCGTCGTACCAGGCGAAGCCGGAGTCGATGACCTTCGGCTGCTCGATGCCGTTGACGGCGCGGATGGCGGCGACGACGGTCTCGTAGCCCATCTTCACCGGCGACTGGGTGATGGCGCCGGCCATGCGGCCGTCGCGGATCGCCTCGAGCTGGGTCTTGCCGGAGTCGAAGCCGACGACCTTGATGTCCTTCGCGCCGGACTCGGTGACGCCCTGGACCGCGCCGGTGGCGGCGGCCTCGTTGGTGCCGTAGACGCCGACGATGTCGGGGTTGGCCTGGATCATCGCCTTGGCGGTGTTGGCCGCGAGGCCCACCTCGCCCGCGACCTGGGGCTCGAGCAGGTTGATGTCGGCGGCGTTGGCCTTGACGTAGTCGACGAAGCCGTTGCAGCGCTGCTTGCCGGTCTGCGAGGTCTGATCGTGGCAGATGACGCCGACGGTGCCCTTGCCCCCGACCAGCTCGATCATGTGCTTGGCGGCCTCCTGGGCGGCGGCCTCGTTGTCGGTGGAGACCGTCGTGACGGGCAGGTCGGAGTCGACGCCGGAGTCGAAGGCCACCAGCGGGATGTTCGCGGCCTCGATCTTCTGCAGGATGGGCTCCGCCGCGCCCGTGTCGAGGGCGGCGAGGCCGATGGCGATCGGCTTGGCGTCGAGCGCGGCCTGCAACTGGTCGAGCTGCTGGGTGACCTTGGTCTCGTCGTCGGGCCCGGCGAACTGGATCTTGTAGCCGTACTCGTCGGCGGCCTGCTTGGCGCCTTCGTTGACGGCCTGCCAGAAGCGGTGCTGGAAGCCCTTCGACACGAGGTAGATGAGCTCTCCGTTGCCCTTGGGCACGTCGCCCGGCGCCGGGGCCTCGGTCTCGGGCGCGGCGGGCGTGGTGCTCGTCTGGGCCGGGGCCGGGTCGGTCGGCGTGGTGGTCTCGGTCGGGGTGGAGGTGCCGCACGCGGTCAGGCCGAGGGCCAGGACCGACGACGCCACGAGAGCGGAACGCAGTCGACGCATGTCTATTCCTTTCTGCAACCAGGCGACATCGCCTGGAGATTGGTGGGAGCGGGCGCTCCCGGATGTGGGTATGAAGTTGGACTGGGCTAGACGGCAGACGCTCGCTTGCGCCGGACGTTGTCGACGAACACCGCGATGACCACGACGATGCCGGTGACGACGAACTGCCACTCCTGCGCGATGCCCATCATCAACAGGCCCTTCTTCAGGGTCTCCATGATCAGCGCGCCGACGACGGTGCCGAGGATGTTCGCCCGGCCGCCCGCGAGCGAGGTGCCGCCGATGACGACGGCGGCGATGACGTTGAGCTCGAACCCGAGGCCCTCCGCGGGCTGCACGAACCCGAACCGGGCCGAGTAGAGGATCGCGCCCAGCGCCACGAAGACGCCGGCCACGACATAGACCAGCATCTTCCACAGCTTGATGTTCACGCCGGACAGCCGCGTGGCCTCCTCGTTCGAGCCGATCGCCAACGCGTAGCGGCCCAGCAGCGTCTTGTTCAGGAGGAACGCGGCGAGGATGGCGAGCAGGATGAACAGCAGCACCGCGTTCGGGACGCCCGGGATGAGCTGGCCGTTGGCGAGCCAGCCGTAGCCCGGGTTCTTGATCGTGATCGACGACTTGTCCGAGATGATCAGCGCGAGGCCGCGGGCCACCATCATCATCGCGAGCGTCGCGATGAACGGCGGCAACCCCAACCTCGCCACGTTGAGGCCGTTGACCAGGCCGATGAGCGCGCCCACGAGGAGGATCGCGATCAGGCCGCCGCCGAGCGGCCAGTTCAACCAGTCGCCGGAGAGGAACACGCCGGCCATCACGGCCACCAGCGTCATGCCCGTGCCCGAGGACAGGTCGATGCCGCCCGTCGCGATGACGAATGTCGCGCCCAGGGCCATCACTCCGATGTAGGCGGACTGCTGGAAGATGTCCAGCACGATGGAGAACTGCGCGAAGTTCGGCGCGGCGAACAGGAAGAAGATGTAGATGATCACCAGCGCCAGGAACACGAACAGCTGCTGGAGGGACGACTTGAGGAACCGGACGACGCCGCTCTCCTCCTCGCTCGTCGGGGTCTGTACTTCGGCGCTCACGCTGCGTCTCCTGTCAGTTGGGCCAAGCCGATCGTGGCCAGCTCCATGATGTTTTCCTGGGTGGCGTCCTCGTTGTCGAGGACGCCGGTGATCCGGCCATGCGCCATGACCGCGATGCGGTGCGACATGCGGAGGACCTCAGGCAGCTCGGAGGAGATCATGATGATCGCCTTGCCCTGCGCGCTGAGCGTCTCCAGGAGTTCGTAGATCTCCTCCTTGGCGCCCACGTCGATGCCGCGGGTCGGCTCGTCGAAGATCAGCACGTCGCAGTCGCGCACCAGCCACTTCGCGATCACGACCTTCTGCTGGTTTCCGCCCGACAGCTTGCCCAGCAGCTGGTTCACCGACGGCGTCTTCACCCGCAGCCGCTTCGCGTACTCGACGCCGACCGACGCGATCCTGCCGTCGTGGATGTACCCGGCTGTGGTGAAGTCCCTCATCGCGGCCATCACCGTGTTGGCCTTGATGTCCTGGTCCAGCAGCAGCCCGAAGTTCTTGCGATCCTCCGACAGGTATCCGATGCCGTGGCGCACCGCGTCCGCCGCGGTGTGGATGCTCACCGCTCGGCCGTTGATCTCGATCTCGCCCGCGGTCCGCGGATCGGCGCCGAAGATCGCGCGAGCGACCTCCGTGCGGCCGGCTCCCATCAGGCCCGCGAATCCGAGGATCTCGCCCCTGCGCACGTCGAAGCTCACGTCGCGCAGCAGGTTCTTCGACGACAGGCCGCTCACCTTGAGCACCACCTCGTCGGACAGCCGCACGTTGCGCGGGCGCGCCTCCGCCGACACCTCGCGGCCGACCATCATCGAGATGATCTCGCGCATCTCCACCTCGGGCGTGTTCACCGTGCCGATGTACTGGCCGTCACGCAACACGCTCACCCGGTCGGTGATCTCCTCGATCTCGGGCATCCGGTGCGAGATGTAGATGAGCCCGGTCTCGGGGGTGATGAAGTCGCGGATCATCCCGAACAGGGCGTCGGTCTCCGCGACGGTCAGCGCCGCCGTCGGCTCGTCCATCACCAGGATCCGCGAGTCGTACGACAACGCCCGCGCGATCTCCACCATCTGCTGGCGCGCGACCGACAGGTCCCCGATCCGCGCCTTCGGGTCGATCCTCATGCCCAAGCGATCGAAGAGGTCCGACGCCTGCCTGTTCAGCGCCGCGTCGTCGATCCACCCGAACCGGTGGCTGCCCTGACGGCCGATGTACAGGTTCTGCGCCACCGTCAGGTCAGGAACCATGTTCAGCTCCTGGTGAATGATGCTCAGGCCGAGGGACCGTGCGTGGTTGACGTCGCGAACCTCGACCTGCCGTCCCTGGAGCCAGATCTCCGCGCCCGGATCCGGTGTGTAGATCCCGGTCAGGATCTTCATCAGCGTGGACTTGCCCGCACCGTTCTCACCGCAGAGGCCGAGCACCTCGCCCCCGTTCAGGTCGAGGCTCACCCCCTGCAACGCCTTCACGCCTGGGAACGTCTTCGAGACGTTCCTCAGCTCAAGCAGCTTCGTCACCCGCACTCCTTCGTACCGCGTCGGCCGTGGTCGAGGTCTCCGACCCGACGACAATGTTAACGCTAGCAGCGACCTTCTGTTAAGGCTAGCAGAGGGTCGCGGGAAGTCGTGGAATCGTTACCGAATCGTGACCCGACTGGGGGTTTAGGCGGCGAGGCCCCTGGGAGTCAACTTTTGGCGGTTCCCCGATCGAGACTCACCCCATAAGTTGGCCGATGGGCCGGGGGGACGTTCATGGAGGAAGGGCCGAAGATGGCAATAACGAGTCGACTCTGGCACGCCACCGCAGCTGCGACGGCGTTCGCCCTCACGCTCAGCCCAGGGCTGGCGTCCGCGGGGCCCGACGACGAGAACCTGGGCCAGTACGGCCGGTCCCCCGGCAGGGCCGGCAGCTATCAGCACCTCAGCAGCGGGAAGTGGTTCGTCGAGTTCGACGGCCAGCCCACGGCCGACGGCGGCAGCGAGGCCACCGTCGACAAGGCCCACCGCGGGTTCGAGGACAGCCTGAGGAAGAGCGGCAAGAGGGCGCGGGTCCACCGCAGCTTCACGACGCTGTTCAACGGCGTCACCGTCGACGCCGACGGCGAGACCGCCCGTGAGCTCACGGAGCTGCCGGGGGTGAAGGCGATCTACCCCGTGTTCCCGGTGGAGGTGCCGCGGGGCCAGGCCAGCACGCCGGACATCGCGCACGCGATCGAGTTGACGGGCGCGGACATCGCCCAGAGCAAGCTGGGCCTCAGCGGCAAGGGGATCAAGGTCGGCATCATCGACTCCGGCATCGACTACGACCACCCCGACCTCGGAGGCTCAGGCACCAACGGGAAGACGAGGTTCCCGACCAAGCGCGTGAAGTACGGCTACGACTTCGTCGGCGACGCCTACAACGCCGACCCGTCCTCCCCCGGCTTCACCCCAGTCCCGAAGCCGGACAAGTACCCGGACGACTGCCAGGGCCACGGCACCCACGTGGCGGGCATCGTCGGCGCGAACGGGACCATCAAGGGCGTCGCCCCGCAGGTGACGTTCGGCGCCTACCGAGTGTTCGGCTGCGACGGTTCGACGGACACCGACATCATCCTCGCCGCGCTCGAGCGCGCGAAGCACGACGGCATGGACGTGGTGAACATGAGCCTCGGCGCGGGCTTCCAGTCGTGGCCGACCTACCCGACGTCGGTCGCCTCCGACCGCCTGTGGAAGCGGGGCATCGTCGTGGTGAACTCCGCGGGCAACGAGGGCGACTACTTCACGCAGTCGCTGGGCTCCCCGGCCAGCTCCGACAGGGCGATCGCCGTGGCGTCGTTCGACAACAGCCAGGTGCGGCTCGCCGAGCTGAGCTTCGCACCAGCCGGCGCCGCCCCGATCTCGGCGGGCTACCTTCCCGCGACCGGCTCGCCCGCCCTCACCGACGCGATCAACGGGCTCCCGACCACGGGATTGACGGACCCGCTGGGCTGTACGCCGGGCGGGGACGCGACGGGTGCCGTCGCCGTCGTCTCGCGCGGCACGTGCACCTTCCACGAGAAGGCGGTCAACGCGCAGAACGCCGGCGCGGAGGCGCTCGTGATCTACAACAACCAGCCCGGCTTCATCAACGCGACGGTGGAGGGTGAGACCCCGATCACCATTCCGGTGGTGACCATCACGCAGGACGACGGCGTGGCGCTCGTCGCCGCGCTCGCCTCCGGTCCGGTCACGGCGGCGGTCACCGGCCGGAACGTCGACCGCCCGAACCCGACCGCAGGCCTGGTGTCGGACTTCTCCTCGTGGGGGCTGGCCGCCGACCTGACACTGAAGCCGGACCTGGGCGCGCCCGGCGGCTCGATCTACTCCCTGCAACCTGTGGAGCAGGGCAACGGTTACGTGGTGAACTCGGGCACGTCCATGGCCGCGCCGCACGTGGCGGGCGCCGTCGCGCTGATGCTGCAGGCCAAGCCGAGGATGAAGCCCGACGAGGTGCTGACCCGGCTGCAGAACACGGCCTCGCCTGCCAACCTGCGCGAGCTGCCGGACCTCGGCATCCTCGACGCCGCGCATCGCCAGGGCGCCGGCCTGATCCAGGTCGACCGAGCGATCCTGACCGACGCCGTCGTCACGCCGGGCAAGCTCTCGGCAGGCGAGTCGGCTGACGGGAGGTTCCGCAAGACCCTGACCATCAGGAACACCTCGAAGCGCGCCGTCACCTGGACGCTCTCGAAGGAGGACGCGATCTCGACCGATCCGGGCGTGTGGCAGAACGAGTTCCTGCCCGCGCTGTACGACACGCGGGTCACGTTCTCGCGGGCGAAGGTGCGGGTGCCCGCGCGTGGATCGGCGAGGGTCATCGTCTCGATCGCGCCCGATCGCGAGGCCCCCGAAGGCACCGTGTACTCGGGCTACGTCGTCCTGACGTCCACGGAGGGGACGACGCTGAGCGTCCCGTTCGCCGGCATGGCGGGCGACTACGGCAACCTCGACGTGTTCCCGGACCTCGGCATCGGCGTGCCCGCGCTCGTCGGGCTGACCTGCGGGACCTGGTTCGAGGGCGAGTGCGTCGATCCGGACGCCGAGTGGTACGACGTCGACCCGTCGAAGGTCTTCCGCGGCGGCGACGATCCGGCGACCATCCTCACGCACGTCGCCTACCCGGTGCGGCGCCTCACGGTCGACCTCATCCCGGTCACGAGCACGGGCGCGCTCAACGAGCGCCGCACGCGCGAGGTCATGCGGGTCGACTACGTCGGCCGCTCGCGGGAGCTGAGCCTGTTCTCGTGGGACGGCAAAGTCCCGGGCCGGAGGGGCGCGCGCGTCGACGCCGCCCCGGGCACCTATGTGCTCCGGATGACGGCGCTGAAGGCCGACGGCGACGGCAACCGCCAGAGCTGGACGACCCCCGCCTTCCGGTTCGACCCGCGCACCGCGGCCCCGACGTCGGCCAAGGACAGGATCGGCACGACGGCGCAGGAACCGGGACGGTGACAACTACCGCCGGTTGAGCTGGGCCCCCGCGCGAAGCGCCGGGCCCGTGTCGAAACCAAGAGACCTAAGCCGGCACGTCTCCACGCACCGGGCCCTCGGTGTTGGGCACCCAGCCCAACCCGGGGGCCACGTGCGTGGCGAAGGACTCCAGGACGTGGAGGTTGTACTCGGGGCCGAGCTGGTTGGGGATGGTCAGCATGAGCGTGTCCGCGGACATCACCGCGTCGTCGGCGAGGAGCTGCTCGACGAGCCGGTCGGGGGTGTCGGCGTAGGTCTTGCCGAACGTCGAGCGCATGTCGTCGATGATCCCGATCTGGTCGCGGTCGCCACGACCCCCGTTGCCGAAGTACGCGGCATCGAGGTCGCTGACAATGGGGAACACGCTGCGGGAGACGGACACGCGAGGGGTTCGCTGGTGGCCCGCTTCGCGCCAGGCGTCGCGGAACAGGCGGATCTGCTCGGCCTGCAGTTCGTGGAACGGCTGCCCGGTCGCCTCGGTCAGCAGGGTCGAGCTCATCATGTTGAGGCCCATCCTGCCGGCCCATTCGGCGGTGTCGCGCGAGCCGCTTCCCCACCAGATGTGCTCGGGCAGCGTCGCGGACTTCGGCTCGATCGAGAGCCTGCCGGGCGGCGCCATGCGCGGGTCGGCGTCGACGATCTTCTCCCCGTTGACGGCCGCCCAGAACCGCGCGAAGTGGTCGCGCGCGATGTCCGCACCGCGAGGGTCCGACGATCCCGTGTAGCCGAACGCCTCGTACCCGCGCATCGCGGTCTCGGGCGATCCGCGGCTCACGCCGAGCGCCAGGCGCCCGTCGGCGAGGAGGTCGAGCGCCGCCGCCTCCTCCGCCAGGTACAGCGGGTTCTCGTAACGCAGGTCGATGACGCCGGTGCCGACCTCGATCCGCGAGGTCCGCGCCGCCATGGCCGTCAGCAGCGGGATCGGCGACGCCGCCTGCCGCGCGAAGTGGTGCACGCGGACGTACGCGCCGTTGACGCCGATCTCGTCGGCGCCCTCGGCGATCTCGACGGTCTGCTTCAGCATCTCGCCGGCCGTCCGCGTCCGCGACCCGGGCGCCGGTGAATAGTGCCCGAAGGACAGGAATCCGAAAGCTCTCACGTCGATCCCAACGAACGGGACCCTGGGAACATTCCCGATTTTGTAGAACTTTCAACTTTCCCGCCCGTGCACAAATCTCTGTATGCGTGAACGTGCGGCGATATAGGGATTCCTCCACGTATACAGAGATTTGTGCACGGAAGGGGCGGCGGGAGCGGAAAGAAAGCAGGGCAGGGACCCACGCGAGTACCTGCCCTGCTCTCGATCCTCGGCCGGCGCCGCGCGCGGGCGCCGGGCTCAAGGAGCGTTACTTGCCGATCGAGGTGCCGGCGGAGCGGAGCTGCTCGCAAGCCTCACGGATGCGGGCGGCCATGCCGGCCTCGGCGGCCTTGCCCCACGCACGCGGGTCGTAGGCCTTCTTGTTGCCGACCTCGCCGTCGACCTTCAGCACGCCGTCGTAGTTGCGGAACATGTGGTCCACGACGGGGCGGGTGAAGGCGTACTGCGTGTCCGTATCGATGTTCATCTTGATGACACCGAAGTCGACCGCGTCGGAGATCTCCTGGGCGGTCGAGCCCGAGCCGCCATGGAAGACGAGGTCGAACGGCGACTCCTTGCCGTACTTGGCGCCGACGGCGTCCTGGATCTCCTTGAGCACCGCGGGACGCAGCTTGACCGCGCCCGGCTTGTACACGCCGTGCACGTTGCCGAACGTGAGCGCCGTGATGTAGCGGCCCTTCTCACCGAGGCCGAGGACCTCGACCGTGCGGAGGCCGTCCTCGATGGTGGTGTACAGCTTGTCGTTGATCTCGGCGGTCACGCCGTCCTCTTCGCCGCCGACGACGCCGACCTCGATCTCGAGGATGATGTTCGCCTTGGACGTGCGGGAGAGCAGCTCGTCGGCGATCTGGAGGTTCTCCTCCATCGGGACCGCGGAGCCGTCCCACATGTGCGACTGGAACAGGGGCAGCTCGCCGCGGGCGACGCGCTCCTCCGAGATGGCGAGCAGGGGACGCACGAAGCCGTCCAGCTTGTCCTTGGGGCAGTGGTCGGTGTGCAGCGCGACGGTGATCGGGTAGTTCTTCGCGACCTCCTGGGCGTACACGGCGAATGCGGCGGCGCCGGTCACCTTGTCCTTGATGGTCGGGCCGGAGAAGTACTCGGCGCCACCGGTCGAGACCTGGAGGATGCCGTCGGAGCCGGCCTCGGTGAAGCCCTGGAGGGCGGCATTCAGGGTCTGCGACGACGAGACGTTGATGGCCGGGTAGGCGAACTTGCCCGCCTTGGCCCTGTCGATCATCTCCGCGTAAACCTCGGGAGTTGCAACTGGCATGGAAGCCCCTTTTCTCGATGTAACCTCACGGTTTCGGAACGGGGCTCAGCCTATCGCGACAGGTCTCCCAGCGGGGAAGCCGGGGTCCGTTCCGTGGTCCTTCCCGTCAGAACACCCGGTCCAGCGCCGACACGTCGAGGTATACGCGCCCGAGGGAGTAGGCCCGCGCGGCGGAGTCGATGACCGCCGGGCTGGCGTCGAGGAAGCTCAGCGGGACGCGCGCCAGCTCCGTGCCCTGAGCGAGGACCGCGACGGCGGGACCGGCGCCGCCGCTGCGGCCGACGAGGTGGAGCGCGGTGACGTCGTCCCACGGGACCTGACCGGCGGCGGGGTTGACGAACTCGACGCCGACCATGTCGAAGTGGAAGGCGACCCCCTCCTGGATGCGCGCCAGATCACGCTTGGCGCGGTAGAGGCCCACGATGGAGACCGTGAGCCAGAAGGCCGACGACGCCACCCACAGCCCGATGAACGTGTACGTCCACGCCGGCGGCCAGTCGCGCCCGAGGAACCAGATCACGGCGCCGAGCAGCAGCGCGGAGACGATCGTCGACCCGATGCGCCAGCGCAGCGCGCCGCGCTGGCGGGTGACGCGGGCCGCGGTCGGCAGCGGGGTGAGGCCCGCCGAGAAGCGATCTGGCATGGCGGCAACTCTAGTCGGCCGAGGGAGCCGTTCCGACGGCGTCGGGTCCACCCGCCTTCGCGGCCGGGCCGTGGTGCAGCTGCCAGTGGTACATCGCGATGGCCGCGGCCGCGCCCGCGTTCATGGAACGGGTCGAGCCGTGCTGCGTGATGGCGACGAGCGCGTCGCAGCCGCCGACCATGTCGTCGGTCAGGCCGGGGCCCTCCGAGCCGAAGATCAGGCAGCAGTCAGCAGGCAGGGCCGCGGTCTCGAGCGGGACCGAGCCGGGGAGATTGTCGACGCCGACGGGCGTCACTGCCCGCTTCGACAGCCAGGCGAAGAGCGCGGCCTCGTCGTCGTGGTGGTGGACGTGCAGGTAGCGGTCGGTGACCATCGCCCCGCGACGGTTCCACCGTCGACGCCCGACGATGTGTACGGCCGCGACGTTGAACGCGTTGGCCGTGCGCACCATCGAGCCGATGTTGAAGTCGTGCTCCCAGTTCTGGATGGCGACGTGCAGGCGGCTGCGGGTGCGGTCGAGGTCGGCGACGATGGCGTCCAACCGCCAGTAGCGGTACGCGTCGACGACGTTGCGCCGGTCGCCGTCTCGCAGGAGCGCGGGGTCGAGCCGGTCGTCGTCGGGCCACGGAAACGAGTGCGGCCCCACGCCCACCGCTGGCGCGGTCGGGTCGTGGGGCTCGTCGGTCACCCGAAGAAGGTATCAGGCGGTCTGGATCGCGGAGATCTCCAGCTCGAGGGTGACCTTGTCGGAGACGAGGAAGCCGCCGGTCTCGAGCGCGGCGTTCCAGGTGAGGCCGAAGTCGGAGCGGAGCACCTGCACGGAACCCTCGAAGCCGACGCGCACGTTGCCGAACGGGTCCTTCGCGGAGCCCTGGTACTCGAGCGGGAAGGTGACGGAGTTGGTGACGTCCTTGATGGTGAGGTCACCGGTCACCTCGACCACGTCGCCGTCGACGGCGATGTTGGTGCTCACGAAGACCATGTTCGGGAACCGCTCGACGTCGAAGAAGTCGGCGGAGCGCAGGTGCGCGTCGCGGTCCGCGTTGCGGGTGGTGACCGACGCGACGTCGATGTTCACGCTCAGCGAGGACGTCTCAGGGCTGGAGCCGTCGACGATGGCCTGGCCCTCGAACTTCTCGAAGGAGCCGCGGACCTTGGTGACCATCGCGTGGCGGGTCACGAAGGAGAGCGTGGTGTGGGTGGGGTCGAGGACGAAGGTGCCCTGGAGATCGGCGAGGCTCATTGTGAGGTCCTTTCTTGGCTTGTGATCCCACACTAGCCCCAATTGGTTGAGACTTCAACTACTGCGTCGCCCCGTTCGCCCTGAGCAGACGCGACAGCCCGACCCACGGGGGCCGGGCTGTCATGTGACGAGGTTTTTCACCCCCAGCGGCGCGCCGCGAGCTGGCCAGAGCGCAAGGCGAACGTTGAGCGGAGCTGGGGATCAAGGTCCGGCGGCGCTAAAAAAACCCATGCACCGAGACCAAACAGATCCTGACAAGGACACTGGCACCAGGGACGCCGCCGGACCTTGATCGCCAGCTCCGCGCCACAAGACTAAGTCGAGGCCCGCGAGCCAAGCGTCGACTAGCGCTCCTGCTCGAACGGCTGCTGCTGGATCTGCGGCGCCTGGACCGGGGGCTCCTGCGAGAGGCCCTGGCCGACCTGCGGCGCGGACGCGGGGCGCTGCGAGATCTCGCCGAAGTTCACGCCGGGCGCCTGGCGCACGGCCGGATCGTTGACCTCGAAGTACGTGGCCTTCTCGAACTTGGCGTAGCCGGCGATGATGTTGCTCGGCACGGACTCGATGCGCGTGTTGTAGTCGCGCACATTCGCGTTGTAGAACCGGCGCGCAGCCGCGATGCGGTCCTCCGTGTCGGTCAACTCGCGCTGCAGCTCGAGGAAGTTCGTGTTCGACTTCAGGTCGGGGTAGGCCTCGACGGACACGAGCAGGTTGTGCACCGCCTGGGTCAGCTCGGACTCGACCGCGGCGCGCTGCTCGCTCGGCTGCCCGGAGGTCTGTCCGGCGATGGCGCGGGCCTGGTTGCGCAGCGCGGTGATCTGCTCCAGCGTGTTGCGCTCGTGCGCCGCGTAGCCGCGCACCGTCTCCACCAGGTTGGGGATGAGGTCGTAGCGGCGGTTGAGCTCGACGTCGATCTGACGCCAGGACTCCTGGATCACGTTGCGGCTGCGGACGAAACCGTTGTACGCGCCCACGCCCCAGGCGAGGACGCCCAGCACGACGAGCACGAGCACGATGAGGACGTAGATCATGGTCTGATTCTCCTAACGATCAGCACTCACGGTACCGGACGCGCCCACGGAACCGACGGCGTGTCAACCGGCTCAGAGGCCGAGGTCGTCGAGGCCGACGGCGTAGCGGTACTCGAGGCCCGCCTCCTGGACGCGTTCCGCGGAGCCCGTGTTCCGGTCGACGACGACGGCGACGGCGACGACCTCACCGCCCGCCTCGCGCACGGCCTCGACGGCGGTCAGCGCGGAGCCGCCCGTCGTCGACGTGTCCTCGACCACCAGCACGCGGTGCCCGGCGACCTCGGTGCCCTCGATCCGGCGCTGCATGCCGTGGGCCTTCGCCTCCTTGCGCACGACGAAGACGTCGAGGCGGCCGCCCTCTGCCGCGCGGGCGTGCAGCATCGCGGTGGCGACGGGGTCCGCGCCGAGCGTGAGGCCGCCGACGGCGTCGAAGTCGAGGTCGGCGACGAGCTCGTTCATCACGCGCCCCACCAGCGGCGAGGCCACCCCGTCGAGGGTCACGCGACGCATGTCGACGTAGTAGTCGGCCTCGCGGCCGGAGGCGAGGGTCACCTTGCCGTGGACGACGGCGAGGTTCCGGATCTGGTCGATGAGGGCGGTGCGGTCGGTCATGGGGTCTCCGTCTTGGTCAGGGTGCCGAAGCCGACGGCGCGGTCCGGCGTGGGTACGAGGTCTTCTGCGGTGGTCAGGGTGAGGAGCGCCTGGGTCGGCACCTGGTCGGGGTGGCCGGGCACGGGGTCGAGAACCCAGGAGTCGTCGGCCTGCACGGTGAGGTCGCCGGGCGCGGACACGAGCGTATAGGTGAAGGTGGCCGCGCCGGTCTCGACGATCACCTCGTCGCCCGCCTTCAGCTCGAGCAGCCGCCGGAACGGCTCGCCGTGCGAGATCCGGTGCCCGGCGAGGGCGAAGTTTCCGACCTGCCCGGGCAGCGCGCTGCCGGAGTACCAGCCGACGCCGCGGGCCAGCTCGTCGCCGCCGACGCCGGCGATCACCGGCCATTCGCCGTCGAGGGCGGGGATGCGCAGCAGCCAGGCGGCCTCGCCGTGGGCGGGAGGATCGACGATGGGGGCCGACGACGGGTCCGAGGTGGGCGCCGGCTGGCCCGCCCAGGACGCGCGGAGCGCCGCGGTCTCGCGCTCGGCCGCGCGGGCCGACAGGGCGGTGGTCCCCCAGACCTGCCAGGCGAGGACGCCGCCGGTCACGAGCACTCCCGCGAGCAGGACGACGGCGAGCACGAGCAACGGCGAAACGCCCCGTCGGCCCGCTCGCTTCTCCATGCGCCCCATTCTTGCAGCCCGGTCAGCGCCTCTCGCGCGCATACACCTGCGTATACGCAGCCGGCTGTGCATATGCACAGCCAAGCGAACCCGTGCAGGTGTATGCACGGACAGCTCCAACAACCCGGCCCATTCCAACCAGCGCGGCTCAACCCAGCAACCCGAACTCGTGGGCGAGGACCACGAGCTGGGTGCGGTCGCGGGCGTCGAGCTTGGTCAACAGGTGGCTGACATGGCTCTTGACGGTGGCGTAGGTGATGAAGAGGTCCCGGGCGATCTCCGCGTTGGTCCTGCCGCGGCCGACGGCGGAGAGCACCTCGCGCTCGCGGGCGGTGAGCTCGGCGAGGCCCGGTGGGGGCGGGCCCGACGGCGTGGGGCGCCGCGCCAGGTACTCCTCGATCAGCCGCGTGGTCGCGCGCGGCGCCAGCAGCGACTCCCCCGCCGCGACCACGTCGATGGCGCGCAACAGCCCCTCGGGCTCGACGTCCTTGACGAGGAACCCGGCCGCCCCGGCCTGGAGGGCGCCGAAGACGTACTCGTCGAGGTCGAACGTGGTGAGGATCAGCACGCGGGTCCGGTTGCCGGGCCGCGCGACGATCCGGCGCGTCGCCTCCACGCCGTCGACTCGCGGCATCCGCACGTCCATGAGCATGACGTCGGGCTGCTCGCGCCTGGCGAGGTCCACGGCCTCCACGCCGTCGGCCGCCTCGCCGACCAGCTCGAGGCGCGGATCCGAACGCAGCAAGAGGGCGAAGGCGCCGCGCACGAGCGCCTGATCGTCGGCGATGGCGACCCTGATCATGCTGTCCTCCGCATCGGGAGGCGCGCGGCCACGCGGTAGCTCCCGTCGGCGCCGGCGCCTGCCTCCAGCGTCCCACCGGCGAGCTCCGCGCGCTCCCGCATCCCCAGAATCCCGTGGCCCTTCCCCGGACGCGACGGCGTGGCATCCAACGGGTTGGCAACAGTGAGGAGCAGGTCGCCGTCGGCTTCGTTCACGCCGACGACGACCGGCCGCCCGGGCGCGTGCTCGCGCGCGTTGCTGAGTGCCTGCTGGACGATCCGGTAGGCCGCCGCCTGCGTAGTGGCCGGCACGGCGCCGTCGGGCACCGGACCCACCCGCCAGTCGACGTCCTGACCGGCGGCGCGCGCCTCGTCGGCCAGGCGCTCGAGGTCGGCGAGGCGCGGGGTGGGCGCGTAGTCGTCGTCGGCGCTGCTGCGGAGCGCGCCGACGAGGCCGCGGATCTCGCCGAGCGCCTCGCGGCTGGTTCCCGCGATGGAGCGCAGGGTCGCCTCCGCCTCGTCCGGCGCTGTCCGCATGACGTGCGCCGCGACGCCCGCCTGCACCGCGATCACGCCCAGCGAATGCGCCGTGATGTCGTGCAGGTCGCGCGCGATGCGCAGGCGCTCCTCCATCACCGCCTGGGCGGCGAGCTGGGCCTGCTCGCGCTCGATCATCGCCGACCGCTGCTCCGCCCAGGACAGCTGCTCGCGGCGGCGCCGCGCCCAGTCGCCGAGAACGAAGGCTCCGGTGAAGAGGAACGCGTTGTTGATCAGCTGGGGGAACGTCAGGTAGGCGGGTACGAGTACGCGCAGCACCACGAGCAGGACCGCGACGACGCCGACCGCCGCCCACAGGTGCCGTCGCGGCGCGAGCGAGGCGACGGAGTAGGCGAGCAGGAAGGAACCGGCGCCGAGGGCCGAGGCGGAGTCGCCGCGGACGATGAGGGCGGCGAGGGGCAGGGCCGCGACGGCGAGCGCGGCGAGCGGCCAGCTGGACCGCGCCGCATAAGGCAGGGCGCCGAGGACGATGAGGACGAAGGTGAGGGCGTCGGCGGGTTGCCCCGCAGGCCCGTGCGGCGCGCCGACCGCGAGCCCGAGAGCGACCGCGGCGAGGGCGACCGCGACCAGCGAATCCGCGAGTGTCGGGGAGATCCGGTCCGCTTCCCTGCGCCTCATCCTCCCAGGGTAGGACGACGGGGCGGCCGCCACATCCGTCTGGGGATGGATGCCCCGCTCCGCCGCCGGCCCGACGACGCGGGCCCTGGCCGAGGAGGAGCCTGGGATCAGAAGAATCCCTGGAGGAAACCATGTCCACCGCAGACACCGCACCGACCCGGAGCGCCGCCATCGTCGTCCCGATGTCCGCGCTCGCCGCCTCCCTCGCCGTCGGCTGGGGCGCGGTCCAAGGGGTGATGCTGCCCCGCGGGCCGTTCACCGCGGTCGAGGCGATCGCGACGGCGGCGGTGAGCGCGTCGGTGGGACTGGCGGCGGGCTGGCTGACCCGGTCGCGGTTGGCGCCGCTGCTCGCCCCCCTCCTGTTCGTCGTCGCGTTCGAGGCGGCACGGTGGGCATGGTTGGGCGCGTACGCGATCTGGCCGAAGCCGTCCACGTACGGGCTCGTCATGCTGGTCACGGGCCGCGGCGTCCACGGCGTGTTCACGCTGCTCCCGCTGGCCCTCGGTGCGCTGTTCGGCCTGGTGTCGCTCGGCGGGGCCGCCCGCCGTCGGGACGCCGCCGCGTGGGCGGGCCGGATCGTCGGCGCGGGTGGGCTGGCCGTGCTGCTGTTCGCGTGCTCGGCGATCATCGCGCCGGCGCGCACCGCTCCTGTCCTCGGCCCGGACGGGCACGAGCTCCCGGGCAGCATCGCGGAGTTGACGACGGTGCCGGTCAACGGGCACGACCTCTCGCTGCTGATCCGCGGCCGCGACGAGTCCGCGCCGGTGGTGCTGTTCCTCGCCGGCGGCCCCGGCGGCAGCGAGCTGGGCGCGATGACCGCGGACCTCTCGCTCGAGCAGCACGCCGTCGTCGTCACCTGGGACCAGCGGGGGGCGGGGAAGTCGTACGCGGAGCTCGACCCGGCCTCGACGCTCACGCTCGACGGCGCCATCGCCGACACCATCGCGGTCACCGAGCACCTCCGGGCGCGCTTCGGGGTGGAGAAGGTCTACCTCGTCGGGCAGTCGTGGGGCACGCTGCTCGGCGTACTGGCCGCGAAGGAGCGCCCGGACCTGTACCACGCGTTCGTCGGCACCGGCCAGATGGTGAACCTGCCGGAGACGGACCGGCGCTTCTACGACGACACCCTCGCCTGGGCCCGCGCCACCGGCCGCGACGACCTGGAGCGGAGCCTCGTCCGCAACGGTCCCCCGCCGTACGAGGACCTCTTCGCCTACGAGGACGCGCTCTCGCACGAGCACAAGGTGTACCCGTACGACCACTCGCCGAATGCCGAGGGGCCCTCCGGCTTCTCGGAGCACGTGTTCGCCGCCGAGTACACGCCGCTGGAGCGGATCCACAACCTGGCGGCGATGCTCGACACGTTCGCGGTGCTGTACCCGCAGCTCCAGGACGTCGACCTCTGCCGCGACGCCGCCACCCTCGACGTGCCCGTCGTCCTGATCCAGGGCAGGCACGAGGCCCCCGGCCGCGCGGAGCCCGCCCGCGACTGGTTCGACGACCTGCGGGCGCCGTCGAAGGAGTGGATCGAGCTGGCCACCTCGGGCCACCGCCCGATCTTCCAACAGCCGGGCGAGTTTGCGCGCGCATTCGCGGAGCGGGTCCTCACCGCCGGAAGCTGAGCTGTCGCGTGCACACACCTGCGTAGGTTCCTTTGGCTGTGTATATGCGCAGCCAAACGAACCTACGCAGGTGTGTGCACGGGATCAGGCTCACCAGCCTCGTCCGGCGGGGCCGGGCGAGAGCTCGGAGGCGCCGTCGACGAACGGCTCGGCGCCGCCGGGCCAGGACCGGGCTTCGCGGCCGACCACCCAGCGGTAGCCGACGGGGAGACCCCGCGACTCCCGCTCGACCCCGCGGGAGTCGGGCCGCGCATCCGAGGCACACAGCAGCAGGTTCCCGAAGCGTTTTCCCTTGTGGACCACCGGTTCCATGCCCACCATCAGGTGCGGCCAGCGGTCCGCGAGCCCGCCCGCGAGGCGCTTGGCCCAGGCGAACGGGGCGCGGTCGGTGACGTTGAAGACGACGACGGCCTCCCCGCGGACGACCCGGCGCAGGCCGTCGAGGGTCTCCGCCGTGGCCAGCTCGCCCGGCACCTGGGCGCCGTCGAACGCGTCGACGATCACGGCGTCGGCCCAGCCGTCGGGCATGGCCCGCAACCCGGCGCGGCCGTCGACGTCGCGGACCTTGATCCCGGACCGCGGCGGCAGCGGCACCTTGCGGCGGACCTCCTCGGTCAGCGCGACGTCCGGCTCGCACACCACCTGCGCGGTCCCCGGCCGCCGCCACGCGATCCACCTCGGCAGGGTCATGCCCGCGCCGCCGAGGTGGACGACGCGCAGCCGCCGATCGGCGGGCGCGTCCAAGAGCGTGTGGTCCAGCAGCATCGCAATGTGCTGGACGTACTCGAAGAGCAGGAAGTCGGGGCGGTCCGGGTCGACGAACGACTGCTGGGTCGGGCCGAACCGCACCCAGAACGCGCCCGGCACCTCGCGGTCGGGCACCACCCGGTCGTTCATGGGTTCCCTGCCAGCGATTTCCGTCCTACTTCGCGGCGACGCGCGCGGCAACGACGTTGCGCAGGGACTCGCGTTCGCGGATCAGCCATTCCGGCGGGTCGGCGATCAGCGCGCCGATCTGGTCAGCGTCCAGCGCCTCGGTGATCCCGCCGCGAGCGAGGCCCGAGCGCGAGACGCCGAGCTTCTGCGCCATGACCTCACGCGGAAACGGCCCGTTGCGGCGGAGCTCGACGAGCCACTCCGGCGGGTCCGCGCGCAGCGCATCCAGTTCCGCGCGGGTGATCGGCTGCGTGCGAAACTCCTCGGGCGCCGCGGGCAGGTAGATGCCCAGCTTCCCCGCGGCCGTCAGCGGCTTCATCGTCTGGCTCATGGGAGTAGAGCGTAGTCTCTCCCCCATGACGAGCACGACGGCGCCGCTGCGGATCGGGTTCGTTCCCGGCGTGACCCTCACCAAGTGGCGGCGGGTGTGGGACGAGCGGTTCCCCCGCGACCCGCTCGAGGTCGTCGAGGTTCCCGACGCCGAACAGCGCCGGGCGCTCGTCGTCGGCGACGTCGACATGTGCTTCGTGCGCCGCCCCCTCAGCACCGACGGGTTGCACCTGATCCCGCTGTACGACGAGGTCGTCGTCGCGTGGGCGGCGAAGGAGCACCCGGTCGCGGCGTTCGACGAGGTCACGCTCGCCGATCTCGCCGACGAGGACGTCCTCGACGACTATGGGCAGGTCAGCATCGACGCCGCGGTCGCCGAGGCCGCCGTGCTGCGGGTGCCGATGTCGATCGCGCGCATGCACAACCGCCGGGACCTGGTCTACCGGCCGATCACGGACGCCACCCCCTCCCCCGTCGGCCTCGCCTGGCGGCAGGACAACGAGCACCCGTCGATCGAGGAGTTCATCGGCGTCGTCCGCGGCCGGACCGTCAACAGCTCCCGCACCGCCGCGGCCCGCTCCGGCACCGCGCCCGTCAAGCCGGGCCGCAAGCGAAGCGCGCGCGCCTAGCGCCCCCTCCCGAAGCGCTGCTGTGCCGCCTGCCGGGAGGTGTCGAGCGCCGCCGCGACAACACTCCAGGAGTCCCCTGCGTCCCGGGCAGCCTTCACCGCATCGCAGAGTTCCCGCTCCGCGTCTGCGATGCGCTGGCGCGCCGCGAGGATGCGCCTGAAATTCAGCGCATCCCTGGCCGGATGCGATTCGATGTCAAGCTGGTCCAGTCCAGCGGTATCCAAAACCGTGTCACTCATCTCACTCACCTCATCTCAAGTAGTCGTAGAACTTGGGTCGGAGTCGGTCCGCATGGATGATCCGAGTCGGCCCTGTAGCCGGGACTGCCACCAGCTCGAGCAACCGTCCGTGGCGGTCTGCCCCGATCACCAACAACCTCTCTTCGCCGTCGTACTCGTACTCCACAAGCCGTATGGCATTGAGCCATGCGTGTTGGATATCCGCATCATCGAGTCCGTGCTTACGCGCCGACCCCCGGACCTCCATGCGTCAAGTCTATATTGACACCAATCCGGCGGCAAGGGCCGCGGTCCGGATAGCTGGATAAGGTGGTCGGCGCCATGACGCTCACCCGCCGCATCCTTTCCCTCGCCGTTCCGGCGTTCGCCGCGCTCGTCGCGCAGCCGTTGATGATGCTGGCCGACACCTGGATCGTCGGGCTGCTCGGCACCGTGCCGCTCGCGGGGCTCGGGCTCGGCAGCGGCCTGCTCACCACCGTCACGGGGCTGATGATCTTCCTCGCCTACGGGTCGACGGCGGTCGTCGCGCGGCGGATCGGCGCGGGCGAGACGGTTCGCGGCGTCGAGCTGGGCGTCCAGGCGATGTGGCTGGCGGGCCTGATCGGCGCGGTCGCCGGGGCGACGGCGTGGCTGGCGGCACCCGCGCTGGTCTCAGCGCTCGGTGGCGCGGGAGAGGTGCACGCGCAGGCGGTCGCCTACCTGCGCTGGTCGCTGCCCGGGCTGCCGGGGATGCTCGTGATGCTGGCCGCGACGGGCACGTTTCGCGGCCTGGCCGACGCGCGCACGCCACTCGTGCTCTCCATCGGAGCGGCGGGCCTCAACCTGATCCTGAACGTCGCCCTCGTGCTGGGCCTCGGGATGGGGATCGGCGGCGCGGGCCTCGGGACGGCGCTCGCGGAGACGGCGCTCGGCCTGACCGCGGCGGCGCTGGTCGCCCGCCGCGCGCGGCGCCTCGCGGCCCGCCTCCGGCCTCGTTGGCACGAGATGATCGGGAGCCTCGCCGTCGGAATCCCCCTCCTGCTGCGCACCGTCACCCTGCGACTCGCGCTCCTGGTGACCACCTTCGTCGCGACGGCGCAGGGCGCGGCGGGGCTGGCGGCGCACCACGTCGTCATGCAGGTCTGGGGCCTGATGGCCTACGCCCTCGACGCGCTCGCGATCGCCGGGCAGACCATCATCGGCACGGCGCTCGGCGCCGCGGACGCGCACGAGGCCCGCGAGTCGACCCGGCTCATGACCCGCTGGTCCGTCGGCGGAGGCCTGCTCATCGGGCTGGCCGTCGTGGCGCTGCACGCCCCCATCGCGTCCTTCTTCGCACCCGACGAAGAGGTGCGCGCGCTGGTGTCCTGGCTACTGTTCATCGTGTCGGCCACCCTGCCTCTCGCCGGCTACGTCTACCTCCTCGACGGCGTGCTCATCGGCGCCGGCGACGGCGCCTACCTCGCCAAGGCCGGCGCCCTCACCGTCGCCGTCTACGCGCCCGTGGCCCTCGGCGCACTGCTCGTCGCCCCCGGCCGGCCCGGCATGACGTGGCTGTGGGTGTCCTTCACCGTCGTCTTCATGGGCGCCCGCGCCCTGACCCTCGGCCTCCGCGCCCGCGGCGACGGCTGGCTCACCCTCGGCGGCTCCCAGCCCTCGCGAAGGTAGCGGCCCCTACTCCACTCCGCGTGGCGGCGCCGTCGACTCCCGGACGACCAGCTCGGTGGCCAGCTGGATGTGGTGCGAGTCCGGTTGTTCGGCGCGCGCCAACTGGAAGAGCGTCCGCAGCGCCACCCGGCCGATCTCCGCGATGGGTTGCCGCACCGTCGTCAGCGGCGGGGCCGCCGAGGTCGCCGCGTAGGTGTCGTCGAATCCCACGATCGAGAGGTCTTCGGGAACCGCGATCCGGCGCTTGCGCGCGCCTTCCAGGAGTCCGAGCGCGCTGGCGTCGCAGCCCGCGATGATGGCGGTGGGAGCCTCCCTCAGGCCGAGGAGCTCGTCGGCCATCCGAACGCCCTCGGAGTAGGAGAAGCCCAGTTCCCGCACGAGCGCGGGATCGGGCTCGACCCCAGCCGCGTCCAAGGCGCTGCGGTAGCCCTGAAGGCGCTCCCGTGAAGCCGCGGAGTTGGTCGGTCCCCCGGCGAAGGCGATCCGACGATGTCCCAGCGCCAGCAGATGAGTGGCCGCCTGCATGCCCCCCGTGAAGTTGGTCGAGCCGACGCTGACGAGGTCGTCGTCGAGCAGATCGAGCGGGTCGATCACTACCAGGCCGAGCCCGCATCGACGAAACAGAGCCCGCTGATCGGGGTTCACGCCCGACGTGACGACGATCGCCCCGACGCTTCCCCGCGCCGCGACGTCACGGATCCACGCGACGCCCAATGGGGTGGCGGGCCCGGGCTTCTGGTGCTGAAGGACGTTGACAACCACGTCGAGACCCTCACCCGAGGCGGCGGCGACGATCGCGTCCAAGACCTGCATCGAGTAGACGTTGATCAGGCTGTCGAGGACGAGGTTCACCTGCGTACGCGGAGCGGCCAGCCGCGGGCCGGTGGTCGGCACGTAGCCGAGCCGCTGGATCGTCTCCTCCACGAGGCGGCGCGTCTCCGGAGCGATGTTCGGCCGTTGGTTGAGCACCTTCGACACCGTGGCTTTCGACACCCCCGCCTCGCGCGCGACGACATCCATCGTGGGTCGGTGACCTCCCCGGCGCCCTGCTGCACTCATGCCCGCACCCTACCTCTGTCAGAAACTGTTTCGGGTTTCCGCATTCTAGCCATTTTGGGTTGCGTCGCAACAAACTTCATTTTAGGCTCATTTTGTTCACGAAACATACGGAAACTATTTCCGTGGCGGCATCGACGTCGCCGAGAGAAAGGACACCTGCAATGAGGCATCTCACCCGACGCCAACTGGCCATCCTGACAGCCGGCGCGCTGGCCGCGCTCCCCCTGGCCGCCTGCGGCGGCACTCAGCCGGGCGCCGCCGGGGGCGCCACGGGCGCCACGGCCTGGGCTCTCACCGGAGGCAGCGAGGCCGCCTTCCGCGGCGCGTTCGACACCTGGAACACGGACAACCCCGACCGGAAGATCGCCGTCGAGTGGTTCGCCAACGACGCCTACAAGGAGAAGATCCGCACGGCCGTCGGCTCGGGGAACGCGCCCACGCTCGTCTACTCGTGGGGCGGCGGCACCCTCGCCGACTACGTCGCGAGCGGAGACGTCGTCGACCTCACCGACGCAACGGCGGACCTGATGGCCCGCGTCGTGCCCTCGGTGGCGCTCAACGGGCAGGTCGACGGCAAGACCTACGCCGTGCCCAACACCCAGAGCCAGCCGGTGGTGCTCTACTACAACAAGGCCGTACTGGACGCCGCAGGCGTCGCGGTGCCCACCACCTACGCGGAACTGCTCGCCTCCGCCGAGAAGCTGAAGGCGGCCGGCGTCATCCCGGTCGCGCTCGCCGGCCAGAGCCGCTGGCCGCTGCTGATGTGGATCCAGTACCTCACCGACCGGATCGGCGGGCCCGAGGTCTTCCAGGCTGTGCTCGACGGCGAGCCGGGCGCGTGGTCCCACCCCGCCCTCCTCGAGGCCACCACGAAGATCCAGGAACTCGTCGAGGCCGGGGTCTTCGGCACCACCTTCGGCTCCGTGGTCGCCGACGCCAACGCCGACGCCGCCCTCCTCCACACCGGGCGGGCCGCCATGCTGCTCCAAGGCAGCTGGACCTATCCCAACCTGCTCTCCGACGCGCCGGACTTCGTCGCGGGCGGCGACCTCGGCTACACCACCTTCCCCGCCGTGGACGGCGGCGTCGGCGATCCCGCCAACATTGTCGGCAATCCCTCCAACTTCTGGTCGGTCTCCGCGAGCGCGCCGCCCGAGGCGCAACAGACGGCGAAGGACTTCATCTCCGCGAAGGTGCTCTCCGACGACGCCATCGCCGACCTGCTGAAGATCGGCACGGTGCCGCCGATCACGGGGCTCGAGGATCAGATCGCGCACCTCGACAACGCCGAGTACCTGACCTTCGTGTACGGCATGGTGCGCGACGCGCCGCACTTCCAGCTGTCCTGGGACCAGGCGCTGCCGGCGGCATCGGCCCAGGCTCTGCTCACCAATCTGAGCGAGCTCTTCCTCGGCCAGACCACGCCGGAGAAGTTCGCCGACGCCATGAACGCCACCCTGTCATGACGACGATCGCCGAGTCGGGCCGCGGTCCGGCCCGTCACTCGCCGGCGCAGGGCCCCAGTCTCTGGATGACCGCGCCCGCCGTCGTCCTCTTCGTCGCCTTCGCGGTCGTCCCGTTGCTCGGGGTGCTCTTCCTCTCCTTCATGTCGTGGGACGGGCTCGGGAGCCCGACGTGGGCGGGGATCGCCAACTGGGGTCGCACCCTCGGCGACCCGAGCACGCTGCACGCCGCGAAACTGACGGCGATCGTCACCATCGTCTCGTGGCTCTTCCAGGCCCTGGTCGCGCTGCTGCTCGGCGTCTTCATGGCCGGCACGCAACGCTACCGAGCGGTGCTGTCGGTCCTGTTCTTCCTCCCGCTGCTGTTCTCGTCGGCGGCCGTCGGCATCGCGTTCAAGGCGCTGCTCGACCCCAACTTCGGGATCGGCGCCGCGTTGAAGATGCCGCTGCTGGCCCAGGACTGGTTGGGCGACCCCGAGTTGGCACTCTGGGTGGTGCTGTTCGTGATCGGCTGGTGCTTCGTGCCCTTCCACTCGCTGCTCTACCAAGCCGGCGTCCGGCAGATCCCGAGCAGCATGTATGAGGCGGCGCTCATCGACGGCGCGGGCCGGATCACGCAGTTCTGGCACATCACGCTGCCGCAGCTGAAGCACACCGTCATCACGTCGTCGACGCTGATGATCGTCGGGTCGCTGACCTATTTCGACCTGATCTTCGTGCTCACCGGGGGCGGCCCGGGCAACGCGACCCGGATCCTGCCGCTCGACATGTATCTCACCGGATTCCGCAGTTACGACATGGGCCGGGCGAGCGTGATCGGGGTCATCCTCGTCGCGCTCGGGCTGGCCGTCTCGCTCGGCCTGAACCGGCTGTCCGGCGGAAACCAGGGCAGCCAGATGGAAGGTGCCTGATGAACGGGCGTACCCGACCCAATGTCCTCGGCGGACTCGGCGGCTGGCTGTGGCTGGCGATCACGATCGTGCCGATCTACTACATCGTCGTCACCAGCCTGCGTCCCCAGTCCGACTACTACTCGGAGAACCCGCTCTCCCTGCCGAGCGCGCCGTCGCTTGACGCGTACCGTCAGGTGCTGGAGAACGACTTCCTGCGCTACTTCGGGAACTCGCTCGTCGTGACGCTGGTGAGCGTCGCGCTGATCCTGGCGGTGTCGCTGCTCGCCTCCTACGTCGTCGTGCGCTCGACGCGCCCGGCGGCACAGCGACTCTTCCGCATGTTCCTGCTCGGCATCGCCATCCCGATCCAGGCGACGATCATCCCCGTCTACTACCTGATCGTGCGGATCGGGCTGTACGACACGTTGCTCGCCCTGATCCTGCCGTCCGTGGCGTTCGCCATCCCCATCACGGTGCTGATCCTGTCCAACTTCCTGCGGGACGTGCCGAGGGAGCTGTTCGAGGCGATGCGCGTCGACGGCGCGACCGAGTGGGGCATGCTGCGGCACCTCGCCGTGCCGTTGACGAAACCGGCAATCGTGACCGTCGGCGTGTACAACGCGCTGAACGTCTGGAACGGCTTCCTCTTCCCGCTCATCCTCACCCAGAGCGCGGATACCCGGGTACTGCCGCTCTCGCTCTGGTCCTTCCAGGGTGAGTTCTCGGTGAACATCCCAGCGGTGCTCGCCGCGGTCGTGCTCTCCGTCCTGCCCATCCTGGCCGCCTACATCGTCGGTCGCCGCCAACTGGTCTCCGGACTCACCGCCGGATTCAGCAAGTAGAAGGAAACACCCCATGCCCATCACCCACCACGTCGCCCTGCACGGCTCCGATGCCTCCGCAGGCACCGGGGAGGCGCCCTTCCGGACCATCGACCGCGCCGCCCGCCAGGCGATGCCGGGAGACATCGTCACTGTTCACGAGGGCACGTACCGCGAGTGGGTGCGGCCTCGCCGCGGCGGCCTGAGCGACGAGCGACGCATCGTCTACCAGGCCGCCCCCGGCGAGCGTGTCGTGATCACCGGGGCGGAGCGGGTGACGGACTGGCGGCACGTCGACGGCGGGGTGTGGACGACCGCCGTGCCGAACACGCTGTTCGGCGAGTTCAACCCGTTCGCGGAGGAGGTGGCGGGCGACTGGATCGCCTATCCCTCCCCCGCCGCGCCGCGCCGGCACCTGGGCGAGGTCTACCTCGACGGCCGCTCGGGGTACGAGGCCGACACGGTCGACGAGGTGTTCGCCCCTCCCCTGCGCGCCCGCGTCGTCGACCACTGGACCGGGGTGGAGGAGGAGGTGCGGGACCCGGACTCTGCGCGCTATCCCTGGCACGCGGAGGTGTCGGCCGACGCCACGACGATCTGGGCGAACTTTCAGGGCGCCGACCCCACCAGGGAGCTCGTCGAGATCAACGTGCGGCGCAGCGTCTTCACCCCCACGAGGACGCACCTGAACTGGATCACCGTGCGAGGCTTCGAGCTGGCCCAGGCCGCGACGCCGTGGGCCCCGCCCACCGCCGACCAGCCCGGCCTGGTGGGGCCTAACTGGGCGAAGGGGTGGATCATCGAGGACAACCTGATCCGCGACGCGAAGTGCGCGGGCGTCTCGCTCGGCAAGGAGGCCTCGACCGGTCACAACTACGCCGCGGAGCGGGGCGACAAGCCCGGCTACCAGTACCAGCTGGAGAGCGTCTTCGCGGCGCGCCGGGTCGGCTGGGACCGCGAGCACATCGGGTCGCACATCGTGCGCCGCAACACGATCCGAGACTGCGGGCAGGCCGGGATCGTCGGCCACCTCGGCTGCGTCTTCAGCACGATCGAGGACAACCACATCTCCCGGATCGCGATCAAGCGGGAGTTCTACGGCTACGAGATCGCCGGCATCAAGCTGCACGCGGCGATCGACGTCGTCATCCGCGGGAACCACATCCACGACTGCACGCTCGGCACCTGGCTGGACTGGCAGGCGCAGGGCACGCGCGTGACCCGCAACGTCTACCACGACAACCGCAGGGACCTGTTCGTCGAGGTGAGCCACGGGCCGTACGTCGTGGACCACAACGTGTTCGGCTCCCCCGCCTGCCTCGAGCTGTTCAGTCAGGGCGGCGCCTTCGTCGGCAACCTCGTCCTGGGCACGGTCTCGGTGGAGGCGGTCGTCGAGCGCCCGACGCCGTACCATCTGCCGCACAGCACGCAGGTCGCCGGGTACGGGGCCATTCTCGGCGGCGACGACCGCTTCGTCGGCAATGTCTTCCTCGGCGGGGGCGATCCCGCCTACGGCCCGACGGCGCGGGCCACCCAGCGCACGGGCTACGGGACCTCGGTCTACGACGGTCATCCTGCCGGCCTCGCGGCGTACCTCGCGACGTTGGCCGACCCGACGACCGGCGACCACGAGCGGTTCAGTGTGCCTCAGCCGGTGTACGTGCGCGACAACGTCTACCTCTCCGGCGCCGCGCCATACGTCGACGAGGAGCGCGCCGTCGTGCTGTCCGGCCCCGCGGAGGCGAGGGTCAGAGCGGAGGGCGAGGCGGTCTACCTGGAAACGACGCTGCCCGCAGGCTTCGACGCGCACCGGGTTTCGACAGTGTCGGGGACCGATCTCGTCCGGGTCCGGCTGGTCGACGCCGAGTTCGAGGAGCGCGACGGGACCCCCGTCAGGCTCGACGTCGATCTCCTCGGTGAGCGCAAGGCTCCCGACGGCCGATACGCCGCCGGCCCGCTCGTCGGCCTGCCCTCCGGCACGCACCGCACCCGGCTCCGATGAGCCACTAGGTGGTAGATGTTTGTTGGTCTATCAACAAACATCTACCTCCTAAGAGGTACCACCTACCTGCGGGACCTCTCGGACCGTTTGAGGCGACGGGTAGCGTCGGCACATGAGACGACTGGCACTGCTCCCCCTTCTGGCCCTGGCCGGATGCACGGCCGCGCCCGCGCCTTCCGCGCCCGCGCCGAGCGAGACGGCCACCACCTCGTCGGCCGCGCCGTCACCGTCGGCCGATCCGACGCTGACGGAGTCCACCAGCCCCATCCCGGAGACGCACGAGCTCGACGTCACCGCTCACGAGACCTTCGACGATCCGTGGGCGATGGCCTTCCTCCCCGGTACCGACGAGCTGGTCATCACCGGCCGCCAGGGCGACATCTGGCTGCGCGGGCCCGACGGCGTGCGTGAGGTCGACGGCGCGCCCGACCCGGTCGTCGCCGGGCAGGGCGGCCTGGGCGACATCATCCCCGGACCCACCTTCGCGACCGACGGGAAGGTCTACCTCAGCTGGGTCGAGGGTGGCGGGGGCACCTCCGGCGCTGTCGTCGGCACCGGCACCCTCGACGTCGATGCCGCGCGACTGACCGATCTCGACATCATCTGGGAGCAGACCCCCCGGGTGAGCGGCAACGGCCACTTCTCGCACCGCCTCGCCATCCAGGGCGAGTACCTCTTCGTCAGCTCCGGCGACCGCCAGAAGATGGACCCGGCGCAGGAGTTCGACGGCAACCTCGGCAAGATCGTGCGCCTGACTCTCGACGGCGAACCCGCCGCCGACAACCCGTTCCAGGGCGAGGACTCCCCCGTGGCGCAGCAGTTCTGGTCGATCGGCCACCGCAACGTCCTCGGCCTCGCGTTCGACGCCGAAGGCCGGCTCTGGGCCTCCGAGATGGGCCCGCAGGGCGGCGACGAACTGAACCTCATCACGCCCGGCGCCAACTACGGCTGGCCCGTCGCCTCGAACGGCTCGCACTACGGCGGTGGGGAGATCCCGGACCACGAGGACGGCGACGGCTTCGAGGCGCCCAAAGTCTGGTGGAACCCGAGCGTCTCACCCGGATCGCTGATGATCTACACGGGCGACCTGTTCCCGGCCTGGACCGGCGACGCGTTCCTCGGCGCGCTCTCCGGCGAGGCGCTGATCCGGGTCGACCTCGACGGCGAGGACGCCGAACTGGCCGAGGACTGGCCGATGGACGCGCGCATCCGCGCGGTCGCGGAGGCCCCGGACGGCTCGATCTGGCTGCTCGAGGACGGATCGGGCGCGCGCCTGCTGGAGCTGCGGCCGGCTTGACCCTTCGACACGCGCCGGCGTCGCTGCGCTCCTTGGGCGCGGCTCAAGGAGCGTGCTAGCGGCCCAGCTCGCGCTGCATGGCCTTCACTGTCATGGTGGCGGTGTACAGGTCAGCGCCGGTGAGCTCGCGGTAGCGCTTGATGGCCGCGACGTCGCCGCCGCTGTTCAGCGCGAAGATCACCTGGTCGCGCTCCTGGAGCGTCAGGGGGCGCATGGGTGCGGCGGCGATCTGCTGGCGGCGGCGGTTCTGCTCGATGGCCGGCCAGATCACCCAGATCCACAGCGCGACCATCGGGATGATCCACCAGATGCCGCGGGTGCCCATGAGGACGAACGGCAGGATGATCCACCACTGCGCGAACCACGGACGTGCCATGGGGCGATGCTGGATCTCGTCGTCGCCCGCGCCCCAGGTCGCGGGCGCCTGCGGGGCGCCGGCCCACGGGGCCACCACCGGCTCCGGGCCGGGAGCCGACGTGCGCGCCAGCCCGGGGCGCGGCGCGGGAAGGTCGAAGAACAGAGCGACGAGGTCGCTGCCGGTACGAGCTTCGAGGGCCTTGCCCATGCGCTCGTCGAACTCCTCGGTGGACAACCGGCCTTCGGCGTGGTGCTCCTGCAGCATGGAGACCGCCTCGTCGCGTTCCGAGTCCCCGATGCGCATGTTGTCACCAGCCATGCGCACCAGGGTACCCCGTCAGACGATGGTTACCCCGTCGCCGACCTTGTCGAACCGCACGGTCTGGCCGTCGTGGATCTCGCCGGAGAGGAGACCGCGGGCGAGCTGGTCCTCCAGCGTGGACTGTACGAGGCGACGCAGCGGACGGGCGCCGTAGATCGGGTCGAAGCCGACCTCGCCCAACCACAGGCGCGCGGCCTCGGACACCTCGACGGTGATCCTGCGGCCCGCAAGGCGGCGGTTGAGGCGCTCCAGCTGGATCTCGACGATCCGCGCGAGGTCCTCGGCGCTCAGCGCGTCGAACAGCACCACGTCGTCGAGCCGGTTCAGGAACTCCGGCCGGAACGCCTGCCTGACGACGCCCATCACCGACTCGCGCTTGTTCTCCGGAGAGAGCAGCGGGTCGGCCATGAACTGCGAGCCGAGGTTCGAGGTCAGGATCAGCAGCGTGTTGCGGAAGTCGACCGTGCGGCCCTGACCGTCGGTCAGGCGGCCGTCGTCGAGCACCTGCAGCAGGATGTTGAACAGGTCCGGGTGGGCCTTCTCCACCTCGTCGAGCAGGATGACGGAGTAGGGCCGACGGCGCACGGCCTCGGTGAGCTGGCCGCCCTCCTCGTAGCCGACGTAGCCGGGGGGCGCGCCGACGAGGCGGGCCACCGAGTGCTTCTCGGAGTACTCGCTCATGTCGATGCGCACGAGCGCGGTCTCGTCGTCGAACAGGAAGTCGGCGAGCGCCTTGGCCAGCTCGGTCTTGCCGACGCCGGTGGGGCCGAGGAACAGGAACGAGCCGGTGGGACGGTTCGGGTCGGAGATGCCCGCGCGGCTGCGGCGCACCGCGTCGGACACGGCCTTGACGGCGGCCCGCTGGCCGATCAGGCGCGCCCCGATCCGGTCCTCCATCTGGAGCAGCTTCTCGGACTCGCCCTGCAGCAGCCTGCCGACGGGGATGCCGGTCCAGGACGCCACGACCTCCGCGATGTCGCCCGCGGAGACCTCCTCGGAGACCATCGACGGCGTCTTGTCGCTCTCCTCCGCGGCCGCGAGCTCCTGCTCGACGGCGGGGATCTCGCCGTAGCTGATCCGCGACGCCTCCTCCAGCTTGCCCTCGCGGTACAGGCGCTCGGCCTCGACGCGCAGCTGGTCGATGCGTTCCTTGAGGTCGCCGACCCGGTTCAGCCCGGACTTCTCCGCCGCCCAACGGGCCTCGAGCCCGCGCAGCTCCTCCTCGGCGTCGGCCAGCTCGCCGGTGAGCGCGGCGAGGCGCTCGCGCGAGGCGTCGTCGTCCTCCTTCTCGAGGGCGAACTTCTGCATGGTCATGCGGTCGACGTCGCGGCGCAGCATGTCGATCTCCTCCGGCGAGGAGTCGATCTCCATCCGCAGCCGGGACGCGGCCTCGTCGACGAGGTCGATGGCCTTGTCCGGCAGCTGCCGCGAGGTGATGTACCGGTCGGAGAGGCCGGCGGCGGCGACGAGCGCGGAGTCGGTGATCCGCACCTTGTGGTGCGCCTCGTAGCGCTCGCGGAGGCCGCGCAGGATCGCGACGGTGTCCTCCACGGACGGCTCGCCGACGAACACCTGCTGGAAGCGGCGCTCCAACGCGGGGTCCTTCTCGATCCGCTCGCGGAACTCGTCCAGCGTCGTCGCGCCGATCATGCGGAGCTCGCCGCGGGCAAGCATCGGCTTCAGCATGTTCCCGGCGTCCATCGCGCCCTCGCCGGACGCGCCCGCGCCGACGACGGTGTGCAGCTCGTCGATGAACGTGATGATCTGCCCCTCGGCCTCCTTGATCTCGTTCAGGACGGCCTTCAGGCGCTCCTCGAACTCGCCGCGGTACTTCGCGCCGGCGAGCATCGAGGCCAGGTCGAGCGAGACGAGGCGGCGGTTCTTCAGCGAGTCGGGCACGTCGCCCGCGACGAGGCGCTGCGCGAGGCCCTCGACGACGGCGGTCTTGCCGACGCCGGGCTCGCCGATCAGCACCGGGTTGTTCTTCGTGCGCCTGGCAAGCACCTGGACGACGCGGCGGATCTCGGAGTCGCGGCCGATCACCGGGTCGAGCTTGCCCTCGCGGGCGCGTTCGGTGAGGTCGAGCGAGTACTTGTCGAGAACGGACTCGCCGCCCTCGGACTCGGCCGACGTCACGCGCTTGCCGCCGCGGGACGCCTCGAAGGCCTCCTTCAGCGCGTCGGCGTCGACGCCCTGCTTCGTCAGCAGGGTCAGCGCGTCGGAGGGAACGGTGGCGAGCGCGATCAGGAGGTGCTCCGTCGCGACGAAGCTGTCGCCGAGCGAGTCGGCGAGGGTCTCGGCCTGCGCGAGGACGCGCGCGAGCGGCCCGCTGATTCCGGGCTGGCTGACGGAGCTGCCGCTGGTAGCGGGCAGCTTCTTGATGGCGGCGACGGCGGCCGCGTCGACGGCGGCGGGATCGGCCCCGACGGCCTCGAGCAGCGCGCCGACGGTGTTGTCCGGCGTGAGCAGGAGGCCGTGCAGCAGGTGCGCCGGCTCCGCGTTGGGGTTTCCGTTGGTCAGGGCCTGGCGAACCGCCGCGGTTACGGCGTCGCGCGACTTGGTGGTGAGCCTTTCCGTGTTCATGAAGTGAGTATCTCCTCGGTCGAATTCAAAGTTGAGTCTATCTCACTCAACCTCCAAACCAACCCCTGTATTCCCCCGAGAAGTGTGGTGCGGAGGACCATTGACGACGGCCCTGCGCAACGGCCCTCTATGCTCGGGGCCATGGCAGAGCGCGACGAGGCGGGGCCTCCCCGCGTATTCCGGGACTCGGTGCGCGCGCAGTGGGCCTCGTTCGCGGCGCTCGTCCTCGTCCTCCCGCCCGCGCTGTGGCTCACCCGCGACCTCCAACAGCCCGACGACGTGGACCGCGCCGCGCGGCTGCTCGCCGTCGCCCACCTCGTGCTCGTGGTCTTCGCCCTCGTCTGGGTGGTGTTCACCGCGCTGTATCTCATCTGGACGCACGTCGTCTTCGCCCGGCTGACGAGCCGGCGACTCCATCGCATCGCCGCCGTCCAGGGACGCACCAGGACGACGCTGAGCGACGCGCTGAGCGGGATCGGCGGCGCGTCGTCCTGGTCGGTGAACGCCGCCGTGACCGCCGTCGTCGTCTCGATCCTCCTCGTGCTGCTCGCGGACCGGCTGCCGCACCTGGTCGCCCCGGCGCTCGCCGTGGCGCTGGCCGCGTCGGCCTGGCTCACGATGGCCTACGCCTTCGCGCTGCGATACCTCCGCCTGCACGCCACCGGGGAGCGCCTCGACTTCGTCGTCGACGGGCCGCTCCGGTTCACCGACTATCTCTCGCACTCGCTGCTGATCTCCACCCTCGGCGGCTCGGCCGCCACGCCCCGCACGCGCGGCGCGCTGCAGGCGCAGCGCACCCACACCGTCATGGCCTTCGGGTTCAACGCCGTCGTGGTCGCACTGACCGTCTCGCTGGTCGTCAGCACGGTCATGCGGTAGACGTCAGAGTTCGTCGTCGCGGCTCGGGCGGTCGATGCCGAGCACGCCGTCGACCTCGCTCAGCTGGGCGAGGACCTCGCGCAGCGCGGGGCCGGAGCGGAACCGCATCTCGGCGCGCACCACCTTCAACCCGTCCTGCTTGGCCTGGCGCGTGTTGATCAGCGTGGTCTCGCAGCCGAGGGCGGTCGCCTCGTGGAGCAGGTCGCGGAGGACGCCCTTGCCGTCCTCGTAGGTGACAACCACCGTCGAGCGGTCGCCCTTCTGCGGCATCAGCCGCGAGAGCGGGGCGACGACGGAGACGGCGACGAAGTGGAGCACCGTCGCCGCGATCGCGAGGGGGATCAGGCCCGCGCCGCACGCCATGCCGATGGCGGCGGCCAGCCAGATCGAGGCCGCCGTGGTGAGCCCGCGCACGACGTCGCGGTTGACGAAGATCACGCCGGCGCCCAGGAAGCCGACGCCCGAGACGATCTGCGCCGCGATGCGCGACGGGTCGCGGGTCACGTGGTACTCGGCGAGGTAGATGAAGCCCTCGACCGAGATCAGCGTGAACACGCAGCTGCCGACGCCGACGAGGGCGTGCGTGCGGATGCCCGCCGCCTTGTGCTGGAACTGCCGCTCCAACCCGATGAGGCAGCACAAGACGAACGCGATCCCCACGAGCAGCAGCTGCAGCGGTACCACGGACCAGTCGAAGATCATGCTCGCACCTTATGGGATGGCCGACCCGAAGGGCCGGAGGTGGACTCCAACGCCCCCGATGTGCCAATCCTCGACGCAGAAACTAAGCTGTCGGCCATGCCTGAGAACGCACAGCCGACCACCCTGGCCGACGAATCGCCGAACACCGACTCCCGGAACTTCGGCCCCATCAAGACCCCGACGCACCCGCTGGCCACCGCGCCGGTGGGGATGCCGGCACACTCTGTCGATGGGTTCGTCCGCGAGTTCCTGCACGAACTGAACACGAGTCAGGGCGTCACCCTTTCGCGCTCCACCGTCAACGACCAGTACCTCGCGCTCGCCAGCACCGTCAAGAACTACCTGATGGCGCGCTGGCTCGAGACGGGCCGCAAGACCCGCGAGGCCCAGGTCAAGACGGTGGGTTACCTCTCCGCCGAGTACCTCCTGGGACGCCAGCTGGGCAACGCCCTGATGGCCAGCGACCTGAACGACATCGCCGCCCGCGGCCTCGAGCTCTGCGGCCTCGACCTCGCGACCCTGCGCGCGCAGGAGGTCGAGCCCGGCCTCGGCAACGGCGGCCTCGGCCGTCTCGCCGCGTGCTTCATCGACTCGCTCGCCACCCTGGATGTCCCGTGCATCGGCTACGGCATCCGCTACGAGTACGGCATCTTCCGCCAGACCTTCGTCGACGGCCGTCAGGTCGAGCAGCCCGACACCTGGCTGCAGCTCGGCGCCCCGTGGGAGTTCCCGCACCCGGAGGCGTCGGTCCAGGTGAACTTCGCCGGCCACACCGAGCGCTACGCCGGCGAGGACGGCCGCGAGCGGACCCGCTGGGTTCCGGGCTGGAACGTCCTGGGCGTGCCCTACAACTACATGGTCCCCGGCTACCTGAACGGCCGCGTGAACACGCTGCGGCTGTGGTCGGCCACCGCCACCAAGGCGTTCGACCTGCAGATCTTCAACTCCGGCGACTACGCGCAGGCCGTCCGCGCGCAGACCTTCGCCGAAAACATCTCCAAGGTCCTCTACCCCGAGGACTCGACGCCGCAGGGCAAGGAGCTGCGCCTGCAGCAGCAGTACTTCTTCGTGGCCTGCTCGCTGCGCGACTTCATCGACAACGAGCTCGAAGAGGGCTTCGACCTGCACAACCTCGCCGAGCGCATCCACTTCCAGCTGAACGACACGCACCCCGTCATCGCGGTGCCGGAGCTGATGCGGATCCTGATCGACGAGAACGACTTCGAGTGGGAGGAGGCGTGGGAGGTCACCAAGCAGTGCTTCTCCTACACCTGTCACACCCTGCTGCCCGAGGCGCTCGAGGTCTGGTCGACCGACCTGCTCGGCCGCCTGCTGCCCCGCCACCTGGAGATCATCTTCCGGATCAACGACGACTTCCTGGCCGAGGTGCGCGAGGCGTTCCCCGGCGACGAGGTCCGTGCCCGCCGCATGTCGATGATCGCCGAGCACCCCGAGCGCGGCGTGCGCATGGCGTTCCTCGCCACCGTCGCCGGCACCAAGGTCAACGGCGTCGCGGCGCTGCACTCTCAGCTGCTGGCCGACAAGGTCCTCCCCGACTTCTCGGAGATGTGGCCCGACAAGTTCACCAACGTCACCAACGGCGTCACGCCCCGTCGCTTCGTCCGGATGGCCAACCCGAAGCTCTCCGAGCTCATCAACGACGCCATCGGCACCGGCTGGGTGACCGACCTGGAGCGCCTGAAGGAGCTCGAGCCCTACGCCGACGACCCGGACTTCCGCGAGCAGTTCCGCGCCGCGAAGGCCTGGAACAAGGTCCGCCTGACGAACGTGCTGCGTGCCCGCGACGGCATCGACCTGCCCGAGGGCCACCTGCTCGACGTCATGGTCAAGCGCCTGCACGAGTACAAGCGCCAGTCGCTGAAGCTGCTGCACATCGTCTCGCTGTACGAGTCGGTGCTGTCGGGCCGCGTCGCGGCGTCGGACCTCACGCCCCGCACCGTCGTGTTCGGCGCGAAGGCCGCCCCCGGCTACAAGATGGCCAAGGACACCATCCACCTGATCAACAAGGTCGCGAGCAAGATCAACGCCGCGCCCGAGGTGGAGGGACGCCTCAAGGTGGCGTTCCCGGCCAACTACAACGTGACCCTCGCGGAGAAGCTGATCCCCGCTGCGGACCTCAGCGAGCAGATCTCGCTGGCCGGCATGGAGGCGTCCGGCACCGGCAACATGAAGTTCGCCCTCAACGGCGCGCTCACGATCGGCACGGACGACGGCGCCAACGTCGAGATCCGCCAGTTGGTGGGCGACAAGCACTTCTTCCTGTTCGGCATGGACGAGCCCGCGGTCGCGGAGCTGGGCGCGAAGGGCTACAACCCGGAGTCGTACTACATGGCCAACCCGGCGCTGAAGGCGACGATCGACCTGATCCTGTCCGGCCACTTCTCCGAGGGCGACCCGCACCTGTTCGACTCGGTGGTCTACAACTTGCTGAACCAGGACCGCTTCATGGCGCTCGCGGACTTCGAGTCCTACGTCGCGGCCCAGGAGAAGGTCGAGGAGCGCTACGCGGACCAGGATCTCTGGACCCGCTCTGCCGTCCTGAACGTGGCCCGCACGGGCTTCTTCAGCTCGGACCGCTCGATGCGCGACTACCTGACGCGCATCTGGCACACCTCGCCGATGCTCTGACCGGTCCTCAACCGACTGTCGTGTGTGTGGGGTGCCACCGTCCAAGGTGGCACCCCTCTCGCTCTTCCTGCCTGCTACCGCCATGCCTTTTGCGCATGAGGTGCGTGTCGACCACTCGATCTCGCGGCAGCTTGTTGCCCCGGTGCGCCCGCCGTGCTACCGTCACGTTAGATCTGCTCAATTTGAATGAGATCAAGATAGACAGTGTTGTCTAGCGAAGGAGGCACAGTGGCTGTGAGTATCAGGCAGGCGTTGTGCGCCGCTGTTGCGTTGGGCCTTTCCATGTTCGTGGTGACGGATGCTGTCGCGGAGACCACGCCGGATGAGTTGGAGAAGCTCGCGCAGGAAGCTGATCCTGTCCATTCAGATGGTGAATACGGGTACTCAAGTTCACTAGAGGAGGAGGAACGGTTTCGAGCCGCAGCTCTTCCCGATTCGGTTTCGCCAGGGTTCTACCTCGACGGCGAGGAAATCGTTGTCCGCATCTACTCAGATGTCGAGGAGCCCGTCGTCGAGTCGAGAACTGCCCCGAGCCGGTTCACCAGAGCTTCCCTTGAGGCGCTGAAGACATCCATTGCGGGTCTGGCGGGCGCGGAAGGTGTCTACTTCGGTCTGTGGTACGACGCCGAGCGCGATCTCGTCCGCGTAAGCGGTAACCTGTCTGAGGATGCTTTGCCGGAAGAGGCTCTGCGGTTGGGCGAGGTTAGTCTCGAGGTCACCGAAGGAGGCGGGCGGCTCTCGCGGTCGAGCGACAATCCGCCCCACTGGGGCGGCGCCAAGATCGTGAAGAGCACTGGCGGTGCCCCCTGCTCGACGGGTTTCGTGGTCAAGAACTCGGCCGGAACGAGGTTCATGGTCACGGCAGCCCACTGCGGCGCGCTGAACACGGTGTGGAAGTCCGGCAGCTACACGGTCGGAAAGATCACGAAACGCGCCCCCTATCCCACCTTTGACCTGGCTCTGATCAGCGAGAAAAGTTACGGCACCTACATCTATATGGGCGGATCGGCTGGAAACGGGACGGCCACGGGTGCCGCTGCCAATCCGTCACTCAATTCCAAGTACTGCACGAGCGGTATCTCCTCCAATGAGAACTGCGACATGGATACGCTCTCGCTCACTGGCGTGTTCTGCGCTTCTGACGGATGCACCAGCGGACTCGCTGTATTGGTCGGGATCTATCCTGTTCTCCCTGGTGACTCCGGAGGCCCTTTGGTAATGAAGGGCTCAGGTAAGGTGTATCCGCGTGGAATCGTTATTGCCGGAAGTGGATTAACGACGTATGCGGAGAGGTGGGGCTCGATAAAGTCTTACTTCTCAGTGTCAAGCGTGACGTCGTGACCCGGTGGTCACGCGCGTTGGCGGCGGTTGGCCTCGCGCTGGCGGTGTTACCTGTCGGCTGCTTCAGTGACTCGTCGACGTTGACGCTCGACACGAGTGATATCGCCAGCATTCGTTTGGCTGGCCTCATCGTGGATCCTTTGCAGGGAGAGGTCAAGGATGGGCACGCATGCTTCTGGGTGTCCGATCCTGCGGGTTGGTCCGCATCGCTGATCTGGCCCCCTGGGACTGTGGCGAAGGACGACCCGTTGCGGGTCGAAGACGGCCGCGGACACGTCCTCGCTACGGTCGGCGACACCATCGAGGGCTGGGGAGGCAACACCGTTGACGGTGAGGGCTGCCACGAGGGAAGCGAACGCTTCTACCTCAGGGCTATCGAGCCTCCCTCCTGACCACGTCCTCTTGGGCGCTGCGTCCGCCCGTAGGTGGAGCCCGCTATCGTAAGACCTGCCGGGGTGCCCCAGACGGGGCTGAGATCACACCCGCAGAACCTGATCTAGGTAGTGCTAGCGATAGGGAGCCCATATGAACCAGGTGTTGGACGTCCTCGCGGCCGTGCGCCGCACGACGCCGCTCGTCCACTGCATGACCAACACCGTCGTGCCCGAGATCACCGCCAACGTGCTGCTCGCCGTCGGCGCCGCGCCCGCGATGATCGACCTGCCCGAGGAGGCCGAGATCTTCGCGGGCATCGCGTCGGCGCTGCTGGTCAACGTGGGCAACGGCTCGGCCGAGCAGCACGCGGGCATGCGGCTCGCGGCCCCCGCGGCGCGGGCCGCCGGGCGGCCGTGGGTGCTGGACCCGGTCGCCGTCGGCGGGCTTCCGGTGCGGACGGCGCTGGCGCGGGAGCTGCTCGCCCACCGGCCGACCGCGGTCCGGGCAAATGCCTCCGAGATCCTCGGGCTGGTCGGCGACGGCGCGGGCGGGCGCGGCGTCGACGCCACCGACGAGGTGGACGCTGCGATCGGCGCGGCGCGCCACCTGACCGAGACCTGCGGCGCCGTCGTCGCCATCTCCGGGCCGGTCGACGTCGTGGTCTCCGCGGACCGGCTCACGCGGGTGACCGGCGGCGACGCGCTCATGCCGCTGGTCATCGGCACGGGGTGCGCGCTGGGCGCGACGACCGCGGCGTGCCTGGCTGCCGCCCGCGGCGAGAACCTCTCCGAGCACGACGCCGTCGTGGCCGCGCACGCGCTGTTCGGTGCCGCGGGCCTTGTCGCGGCGCGTTCGGCGTCCGGCCCCGGCAGCTTCCGCACGGCCTGGCTCGACGCGCTGCACGCGCTGACGCCCGCGGAGGTCGGGGATCTCGTCGGGATCGACGAGTCGTGACCACCGCCGCACCCGGCGTCGCGGACGCCGTCGACTGGCGCCTGTACTTCGTCACCGACACCGCGCTCTGCGGGGGCGCAGACCGCGTGCCCTGGGTCGTCGAGCAGGCGGTGCGCGGTGGTGCCGGGGTCGTCCAGGTCCGCGACAAGGAACTGCCGGACGACGCCTTCCTGGCCCTCACGCGTGCGGTTGTCGAGGCCACCGAGCGGGCGTTCGACGCCACCGGTCGGCGCGCGGCGATCGTCGTCAACGACCGGCTGGGCGTCGCGGCCGAACTCGGTCTGCACCTCCATCTGGGCCAGTCCGACGGCGACCTCCGCGAGGCACGACGTCGGCTGGGCACAGGCGTGACGATCGGGCTGTCGGTGGCGACGCCCGCGCACCTCGAGGCCGAGCTGGCCGACCGGACGGCGGATGTCGTCGGCCTCTCCCCCATCTGGGCGACCCCGACGAAGACCGACACCGACCCCGCGCTCGGGCTCGACGGCGCCAGCGCGCTGGTACGCCTCGCCGCTGGGCGCGTGAAGACCGTAGCCATCGGCGGGATCAACGCCGGCAACGCGCGCTCGGTGATCGAGACCGGGGTCGACGGCGTCTGCGTCGTCTCCGCGATCGCCGCCTCCCCCGACCCCCGCGCGGCGGCCACGGACCTTCTCTCGCTGGTTGAGCCGGACCCCCGCGCGAAGCGCCCGGACCGTGTCGAAGCGCCCGGCACACGGTTCATGGACCTGGGCAAAGTCCACGGAAACGTCCAGAGCCTTTCGACACGCGCAGCCGCGACTTCGTCGGGCGGCCCGGCTCAAGGAGCGACAAGATGACCCCGAAGATCGCGCTCAGCATCGCGGGCTCCGACCCGAGCGGAGGAGCCGGCATCCAGGCCGACCTCAAGACCTTCCACGCCCTCGGCGTGTACGGTGCGGCGGCGCTGGCTGGGCTGACCGTCCAGAACACGCAGGGCGTCCGGGCCGCCGTGCCCGTCGACCCGCCGTTCGTCCGCGACCAGATCGTCGCCGTCATCGACGACCTCCCCGTGGCGGCCACCAAGCTCGGGATGCTGTCCAACGCCGAGGTCGCGGGCGTCGTCGCCGACCTGATCGAGGAGCGCCGCGACGACTTCGGCCTGATCGTCCTCGACCCCGTCATGGTCGCCACCTCTGGTGACCGGCTGTTGTCCGACGACGCCGTCGAGACGGTGCGCACGCGCCTGATGCGGCTCGCCGACGTCGTCACGCCCAACCTGCCCGAGGCCGCCGTCCTGCTCGGCGCGGCTCCCGCCCGCGATGTCGACGGGCTCGCCGCCCAGGCGGCCGCGCTGGTCGCCGCCGGCGCCCGCGCGGCCCTGGTCAAGGGCGGGCACATGGAGGGCGACGAGCTGACCGACGCCTTCGCCGACGCAAGCGGCGTCACCCTGCTGAGCACCCCTCGGATCCGCACCCGCCACACGCACGGCACCGGCTGCACGCTGAGCTCCGCGATCGCCGCCTCCGCCGCCCTCCTCGGCGACACGCGGGCGTCGGGCGTCTCGCTGCGCGCCGTCGAGAAGGCCCGTGACTACCTGCGGCGCGCCATCGCCTCCGGCGCCGACTGGCGGCTCAGCCGCACCCCGGATGCCGGCCACGGCCCGGTCGACCACTTGGTCGACGGGCTCATCGGCTTCACTTCGACGCGACAGCGGGACTTCGTCCAGCGCGTCGGCTCAGCACGGCGCGACACGGGCACTCGTTCCTCGCGGTCCGGCCCAACCAGCGGTATCTCCGGCCCCACGGATTTTTGACGCACAACTGCCCCATTTCTGCACTATCCAGCAGAACGGCCCGAGTTACGAGCCAAAACTCCGGGTCTCCCCAGAACCCGAAAGGACATCATGTTCAGCGACAACGCCTGGGAGGCGACGGCCGGCATCCGCGCCCGGATCGACCGCCTCCCGCTCCTCCTCGAACTCGCCGACGGCACCCTCGACCCCGAGCGGTTCGTCGAGTACCTCGTCCAGGACGACTTCTACCTGAGCGGCTACGCCCGGGCCCTCGCGATGCTCGCCTCGCGCGCGCCGTCCCTGGAGGCCGCGGGCTTCTGGGCGGCCAGCGCGGGCGGCGCCGTCGCCGCCGAGCTGGAGATGCACGGCTCCCTCCTCGCCGACCCGCGCCTCGCCGCGCTTCGCCGCTCCACGAAGCCGTCCCCGACGACGCGCGCCTACTCCGCGATGCTGCAGACCATGACGGCCTACGAGCCGTACGCCGTCGGCGTCGCCGCGGTGCTGCCGTGCTTCTGGGTGTACGCCGAGGTCGGGCGCACCCTGGCCGCGACCGCGCGCGGGATCGACGACCACCCGTACGGCTCGTGGGTCGCCGCCTACGACGACCCCGCGTTCCAGGAGTCGACCCGCACCGCGATTCGTCTGATGGACGAGGCGGCGGAGGCGGCCGACGCCGCGACCCGCGCGGCGATGTGTGAGGCCTTCGTCGACGCCACCTGGTACGAGGAGCAGTTCTGGGCCCGCTCCTACGACCTGCAGCGCTGGGACACCGCGGTCGGCTGACCGGAAAGTGGTCCTTCCCAACCGGCGCGTCAGATGGAAAAATCCGATGTATCAGGCGCACCCGACGACGCTCCTGAGGAGTGAAAGTCGCCGTGACCGGAAGGACCCCCATGTCTACACTTCGCGTGCTCGACCCGCAGACCGCCGAGCAGCTTCCGGGCGGTCGCGCGCCGCGGCCGACGTGGTACCTGAACGACCGCATCCTCGTGCGCGGCCTCCCCGGCCAGAGCCGCGACGAGCCGCTCCAGGTGCTGACCGACGTCGCGAAGGAGTTCGGCCTCGAGACGCGGATCCACGACATGCCGGGGATCGAGCGGGTGCGTGAGGGAACCCGCGACGTCGAGATCCTCGACCGCGTCTGGATCACGGGCGTCGAACTCGTCTCGTCCGCCAACACGCCGGTCGACGCCTGGCCGGTCCTCCTCGCCGCCCGCCGTCGGCTCACGCAGCCCGTGCTGGTCCGCCGCGAGGACCGGCTCGAACGGCTCCGTCGACTGCGCGTGGCCCACCGCCTCCAGCTCGACCACGTGCTGTCCGTGGCCGGCTACGAGTCGATGCCCTACTACGTGCCGCTGCCGTACTACGTGCCTCTCCCGTATTACGTTCCGCTTCCCTACTACGTGCCGCTGCCGGCCCGGCCCTCGGGCGAGTACCAGCACGCGGGGTCGGGCGGGCGCACCCCGGTCGCCGTCGTCCTCGACGATCCCGCGCTCCGTGCGCGCGAGTTGAAGCGGGCGCCGCTGGTCGTCGTCCCCGACTCCGCGCTCGGTCCGCATCCGTGGTTCAGCGACGAGGCCCGCGCCACCGAGAAGGTGTCCGCGAGGGGCGTCACGCTCGGCCTCGGCGGCGACCTCCCCGTGGCCGCGCCCGCCGAGCCGGGCAACCCGCTCGACGGCTCCGTGGCGCCCTACCGCGGGCACGCCACGTTCATCGCCGGCCTCATCCGGCAGACCTGCCCGGAGGCGCGCATCCAGGTCATCCGCATGCTCGACGACGCGGGCACGGTGCCCGAGGGCGCCCTCATCCCGGTGCTCACCAAGCTGCTGGAGCGCCAGCTCGACGTCCTCGCCGGCGCCGGCGACGTCGCGGACCTGATCGACGTCATCAGCCTCTCTCTCGGCTACTACCACGAGGACCCGAAGGACGAGCTCGAGGACGCCCCGCTGCGCGCTGTGCTCGAGGAGTTCGGCAGGTTGGGCGTCGCGGTCGTCGCGTCGGCGGGCAACCAGTCGACGACGGAGTGCCTGTACCCCGCCGCGTTCTCGGGCCACACCGAGCCGGCGTTCGACCCCGGCCGCGTGCCGCTGGTGAGCGTCGGCGCGCTGAATCCCGACGGCACCGTCGCGTACTTCTCCAACGACGGCGACTGGGTCGGCTGCTGGCGCCCGGGTGCGGCTCTGGTCAGCACGATGCCGATCGACATCGACGGCGAGCTGCAACCCCGAGCCCGGCTCGACCACGCCCGCCACCAGCGCGCCACCATCGATCCGGACAACTTCGCCGGCGGGTTCGGAACCTGGTCGGGTACGTCGTTCGCAGGCCCCGTCCTCGCGGGCCAGATCGCGGCGCGGCTGGTGGAGGATCCCGCGCTGGCCGAGGTCGACCAGGCGGCCGCCGTCGAGCGCGGCTGGCGCGCTCTGAGCGCCGAGGTGGGGTGGCTGCCGTGACCACCCGCACGGGCAGCGGCTCGCTGGCCTCCGACGCCGCGGACGCCTTCCGCGACTACCTGGCCGGCGACACGGGCCGCATGGCGGACCTCGTCTCCCTGCTCACCAAGCCGCTGTGGGCCGCGGCCCGGTCGTCTGGGCTCAGCCCGAGCCAGGCCGAGGACGTCGTGCAGGGGGCCTGGGTGCGTCTCGTGCAGCACGCCGACGCCGTGCGCGACCCGCAGGCGGTGTTCGGCTGGCTGCTGACGACGGTGCGGCGCGACGCCTGGCGCACCGCGGGCAGACCCGCCCACGACGAGCTGCCCGACGACCCGCCGTCGATGGCCGCGGGGCCGGAGGTGACCGCCGAGGAGGCCGACGCCGCGCACGTCCTCTGGCAGCACGTCCGGGCCTTGAGTCCCCGCTGCCAGGCGCTGCTGCGGGTGGTGGCCTTCGCCGCCAAGCCCGACTATGCCGCCATCTCGGCGGCGCTGGGCATGCCGGTCGGTTCGATCGGACCGACCCGTGGCCGCTGCCTCGCCACGCTCCGCAACACGCTGACCAACGATCCCCGCTGGAGCCAATCATGACCGCCCACGACGCCGACCACCCGCTGAGCGCCGAGGACCATGCCCTCCTCACGGCGCTCGCCACCGCCCAGGACGCACACGATCCGATGCCGCCCGGCCTGATCGAGCGGGTCAGCCTCGCGATCTCGCTCGAGTTGATGGAGGCCGAGCTCGCCGTCCTCACGGCGGAGGCGCTCGAGCCGGCCAGGGCCGACGCCGCCGTCGACTCCATCACGTTCACCGCATCCTCGCTTTCGCTCATGGTCACGATGACCACCGTCGACGACGGCGTCCGGATCGACGGCTGGGTCACCGGAGGCGGCGTCGAGGTCGACCTGCTGACCGGCGACGAGTCCCTGGCCGCGATCTCCGATGCGACGGGGCGGCTCGTCTGGCCGACCATCGGGCACGGCGCCGCCCGCTTCCGGATCCGTCCGCCGCAGCCGGGCGCCCGGGTGGTGGTCACCCCGACGATCGCGGTCTAGTGGTGAGTCGCCCCGCCGATCATCCCGCTCAGGAGCTCCACGCGCGGGCGCGCGTGGCGTTGGAGGAGCAGCGCGTCGGCGACGCCGGGCGACTGATCCGGCGGGCCGTCGCGCTGTGCGGACCGGGCGACGAACGGCTCCGCGTGCGGCTGGAGATCTCCGCGGCCTGGGTGGCGTTCGAGCGGGAGGGCCTCGACGCCGCGCTCGCGGCATCGGCCCAGGCGCAGACGGCGGCCCGCGAGGCGGGGTTCCCGGAGCTGGCCGCCGCGGCGGTCGCACAGACGGGGACGATGCGCGCCCGGGCGGGCGAGCTCGAGGCCGCCTGGCGCACGCTGGCCGGCGTCGACACCGCGGCGCTCACCGACGAGGACCGGACGCGCACCCTGATCAACCGCGGCACGATGGCGTCCGAGCTGCGACGCTTCGACGCGGCGACCGCGGACCTCGCCGAGGCCGCGGAACTGGCGGCCTCCGTCGGCGCCGTCGCCTTGGAGTCCATGGCCCGGCACAACTTGGGCTGGGTGCAGTTCGTGCGCGGCGACCTGCCCGCCGCCCTGGCGGCCATGGCGAAGGCCGACGAGCTCGACGTCCCGATGGACCGCACGGTCGCGCGCCTCGACCGGGCGCGGGTGCTACTCGAGGCCGGCCTGATCCCCGAGGCGAGGGAGCTGCTGCTCGGCATCACGCCGCCGCGCACCTCCGGGCAGACCAAGGCCGAGCTGGACCACGAACTGGCCCGAGCCGCGCTGCTGCTCGGCCTCCGCGACGAGGCGGTCGCACGGTCGCGGTCGTCCGCGCAGCGGTTCGCCGATCGCGGCGAGCCCGCGCTCCAGCGCCGCAGCCGGCTCGTGGCCGCGCTGGCCCGGCCGACGCCGGGGCGCGTGCAGGCGCTGTGGCGGGATGCATGGAACGCGGGCGACCGCTGGGTGGAGCCCGAGGCGGCGGCGGTCGCGCTCTACACGCTCCTCCCCGACGACCCTCGCCGCCAGCGGATCACGCGCGCCACGCAGGAACTGGCCCGGTCCCCCGTCACCTCGCGTCGCCTCGCCGGGCTCGTCGCCCTCGCGACCGACGCCGCTGCCCGGGGCGACCGGGCGGCGGCGCGCCGCCAGCTCCGCGCCGCCCACGCCACCCTCCTGCGGGCCCAGCTCGGCGTCGCGAGCCTCGATCTGCGCGCCGCCGTCGCGCTCCACGGCGAGGCAGCGACGCTGCTGGACATCGGCCTCGCGGGCACCTCCGTCGACCGCCTCATCAACGCGACCGAACGCTGGCGGGCCGCGACCCGCCCGGTGCCGGGGGTGCGCCCGCTGCCCGACCCTCGCCTCGCCGAGGCCGCCAGCCGGCTCCGGCGCCTCCGGGCCGAGCCCCCGACCGCCGAGGTCTTGGATCAGCTCGCCGACGCCGAGCACGAGCTCCGCACGCTCAGCTGGACCGCCGAGTCGCCGCTTCCGCCGGTGGCGGTCACGCTGCCCGCCGTGCGGCTCCGGAAGGCGGTCCGCGAGGCCGGGGTCCGGCTCGCGGTCGTCGTGCCCCGCGGCGGGGAGTTCTGGGCGGCCGTCACCGACGGCGCCCGCGGGCACCTTGTCCGGCTCGGCGCGATCGACGAGCTCGAGGCGCTGGTCTCCGCCGTGCACTCCGACCTCGCCGCGCGGGCGAGCGTCTCCCGATCGCATCCGCTGTCCGGGGTCGTCGACGCCTCGCTGGCCGCGCGGCTGCAGGAGCTGTCCGACGCCGTCGGCGCGCCCCTGGCGAGCGACCGCCCGCTCGTCGTGACGCCGTCGCGGGCCCTGACGGGCATCCCCTGGCTGGCCCTTCCCGCGCTGCGCGGCCGCGCGGTCACCGTCGCCCCCACCGCCTCGAGCTGGGCCACCGGGACCGTCGCGGTGACGCGGCCGCGCGTCACGGCCCTAGGCGGTCCGGACCTGCCGTCGGCCGCGGAGGAGATCGACGGCGTGCTCGCCCGCTGGGGCGGCACCCGGCCGGACACGCTCGCGGGCGCGCTCGCGTCGTCGGACCTGGTGCACGTGGCCGCGCACGGGAAGCATCGCAGCGACAGCCCGCTGTTCTCCAGCCTGCGGCTGGACGAGGGAACGGTGGTCGCCCACGAACTCGAGGGCGTGGGGATGCGCGCGAGCCACGTGGTGCTGTCGGCCTGCGAGGTCGGCCGCGCGTCGCACCGCCCCGGCGACCAGCCGCTCGGGCTGACCGCCACCCTGCTCGCGTCAGGGGTGGGCTGCGTCGTCGCGCCCGTCGCCCCCGTCGGCGACCGCACGTCCGCCGCGGTGATGGCCCGCTACCACGAGGAGCTGGCCAGCGGCGTCGACGCCGCGACGGCACTGGCCCGCGCCACGGCGGACCGCCCCGAGGCCGGGGCGTTCACACAGTTCGGCTCGAACTGGCGGGTCTCCTAGAACCCCAGGCCCGCGGCGACCTCGCGGATGTGGGCGGCGCTGGCCTGGAGGCCGCGCAGCTCCATCGCGTTGACCGACGGCTCCAGCGTGCGCAGCACGCCGTGGCGGCCGACGACGCTGGGCACCGACATGCACACGTCCGAGATGCCGTGCCAGCCGTCGAGCTTCGACGCCACGGGGAGGACGGCGTGCTCGTCGCGCAGGATCGCCTCCAGGATGCGGCTGCCCGCCACACCGATGGCGTAGTTCGTGGCGCCCTTGCCCTCGATGACCTCGTAGGCCGCGTCGATCGTCTGCCGGGTGATGACGTCGCGGCGCCCCCGGCCCAGCTTGCCGGTCTGCTCCTCCCACTCCAGCAGCGGCACCCCGCCGATGGACGCGGTGCTCCACATGGGGACCTCGGAGTCGCCGTGCTCGCCGCAGATGACGGCGTGGACGCTGCTGATGGCCACCTCGCACTCGTTGGCGATCAGCCAGCGCAGGCGCGAGGAGTCGAGGACGGTGCCGGAGCCGATGACCCGGCCGTCGGGCAGCCCGGAGATCTTCAGCGCGGCCTGCGTGATGACGTCGACGGGGTTGGTGACGAGCAGCAGGACGGCATCGGGCGACTGCTCGACGATGCCGGGGATGATCTTCTTCATCAGGTCGACGGTCTTGCCCGCCAGATCCATGCGGGTCTCACCGGGCTGCTGCTTCGCGCCCGCCGTGATCACGACGATGTCCGATCCGTGCGTGACGGCGACGTCGGACGAGCCGGTGATCTTCACGGGCGGCATGAACGACGCGCCGTGCACGAGGTCGAGCGCCTCCGCCTTGACCTTCTTCTCGTTGATGTCCTGCAGCGCGACCTCCGAGGCCAGGCCGTTGATCAACGTCGCGTACGCGAGAGAGGTGCCGACGGCACCGGCCCCGACGATGGAGAGCTTCGTACCCTTGCGCTTACCCATGGGAGGCCCGCCTTTCGTGTGACGAGCACGATCCTAACGGGCGGAGGCCGGGGGCAGCGCGAGGGGATGCGTGGGGCGGACGCGGCCGTGGTGGACGGCGCCGCCGGCCTCGGCGGTGAAGATCCGCCGGGCCGCGTCGTCGGACTGGACGCGGCGCAGCGTCTCGGTGAGGCGCTCGATCTGGTCGTGCAGGGCGTCGACCTCCGCCTCGAGCGCGAGGATGCGACGGATGCCCTCCAGGTTGATGCCCTCCGCCTGGCTCAGCTGCTGCACGTGCCGCAGCTTGGCGACGTCGCGCAGGGAGTACCGACGGCCCCGGCCCCGGGCGCGCTGGGGCACCACAAGGCCGAGCCTGTCGTAGCCGCGCAGGGTCTGCGCGTGCATGTCCGCGAGCGACGCCGCCACCGACACCGGGAACACCGCGGCGTCGGGGTCGAACGGCTGCAGATGCTGGCTCATCGCGCCGTCGTCACCCGCCGAAGAGCGCGTCGCGTGGGTTGCCCTGCGGCGCCTTCTCGGCGTACTCCTTGAGCGCGGCCTTCGCCTCGTCGCTCAGCGTGTCCGGCACGGCGACCTTGATGGTGACCAGCAGGTCGCCGGAGGAGCCGTCCTTCTTCTTCGCGCCCTTGCCGCGGACGCGCATCGTGCGCCCGTTCGGGGTGCCCGCCGGGATCCGGAGCCGGACCCGGGCGCCCTGCAGCGTCGGGATCTCGATCTCCGCGCCCAGCGACGCCTCGGCGAACGTGACGGGCACCTCGAGCGTGAGGTTGGACCCGCTCCTACCGAACAGCTTGTGCGCGGCGACGTGCACGGTGACGTACAGGTCGCCCGGTTCGCCGCCGTTCTCGCCGGACGCGCCCTTGCCCTTCAGCCGGATGCGCTGCCCGTCCTCGACGCCCGCGGGGATGCGGACCTGCATGGTCTTCGCGGACGTGCCGCGGCCCGAGCCGCCGCAGTCGGGGCAGGGGTCGTCGACGATGAGGCCGCGGCCGAGGCAGTCCTCGCACGGCTCGCTGAGCTGGAAGACGCCGCCCGACTGGGTCGAGCGCATGCCCGAGCCCTCGCAGGTGGGGCAGACGCGCGGCAGCGTTCCCGCCTTCGCGCCGGTCCCCCGGCACGCCGCGCACGGCTGGTCGGAGACCGTCCGCAGCGTGATCGTCGTGCCCTCGACCGCCTGCTCGAACGAGATGCTCGCCTCGCCCTCGATGTTGGCGCCCCGACGGGGGCCGCGGCCGGAGGCGCGGCGCGTCGCGCCGCTGTTGAACAGCCCGCCGAAGATGTCACCGAGGTTCTGCCCCGCGCCGCCGCCCTGGGCGCCGCGGAACAGGTCCTCGAACCCACCCGGCTGCGCGCCCGGGCGCTGCCCGGGGCGGCCGAACGGGAACCCGCCGCCGAAGAGGCTCCGGGTCTCGTCGTACTCCTTGCGCTTGTCGGGGTCGCTCAGCACCGCGTTGGCCTCGGACGCCTCCTTGAAGCGCGCCTCCGCCTTCTTGTCGTCCGGGTTCTGGTCCGGGTGATTGTCCCGGGCGATCTTCCGGAACGCCTTCTTGATCTCGTCCGCGGACGCGCTCTTGGAGACGCCGAGAACCTTGTAGTAGTCCTTCTCGACCCAGTCCTTCTGACTCACTTCTCGCTCATCTCCTCAACTCCGGTTTGGTGGTTTCGACACGCCGGCTCGCTAGCGCTCGCGCGTCGGCTCAACCAGCGGTACCGCCTCAGGGGTTCGCCACCGCGACGCGCGCAGGGCGGATCACGCGGCCGCCCAGCTCGTAGCCCTGCTGCATGACCTGCGACACGGTGACCACCTCGACCGGCTGGTCCATCGGGATCGCCATCAGCGCCTCGTGGCGCACCGGGTCGAAGGCGTCGCCGACCTCGCCGAACGCGACCAGCCCGTGCCGGGCCGTCACCTTCTCGAGTTCGTCTGCCACCAGCTTGAACCCGCCGGCCACGTCGTCGTGCTGCTTGGCAAGCGCGATCGAGTCGAGCACGGGCAGGAAGTCGGTGAGCACGCGCTCGACGCCGGCCTGGCGGGCCATGTCACGGTCGCGGTCCACGCGCTTCTTGTAGTTGACGTACTCGGCCTGCAGGCGCTGCAGGTCGGCGGTGCGCTCGGCGACAAGCGCCTCCAGTTCCGCCTCCCGGTCGACGACGGCGGCCTCGTCGGCCGTCACCTCCGGCGAAACGCCCTCGGGCGAGGGTGCCGCGGTGGCACCCTCGCCCAGAGCCTCGCCGTTCTGATCGAACTGCGAATCGGTCACTTGTCGTCCTTCTCCTCGTCGACAATCTCCGCCTCGACGACGTCGTCCTCGCCGGCGGCGTCGGCCTCCTCGGCCGGGGCCGACTCCTGCGCCTTGGCCTGGGCCGCGGCGTAGATGGCCTGGCCCATGGAGGCCGCCTTGGTGTTGAGGTCGTCGATGGCGGCCTTGACCGCGTCGTTGTCCTCGCCCTTCAGGGCCTCCTTGAGCGCCTCGGTCGCCTCGACGACGGGGGCCTTGACGTCCTCGCCGATGGTGTCGGCGTGCTCGGCCAGCAGCTTCTCCGTGCGGAACACGAGCGCGTCGCCCTCGTTGCGCATGTCGACGGCCTCGCGGCGCTTCCGGTCCTCCTCGGCGTGCGCCTCGGCGTCCTTGACCATCTTGTCGATGTCCTCCTTGCCGAGGGCCGAGCCGCCAGTCACGGTCATCGACTGCTCCTTGCCGGTGGCCAGGTCCTTCGCGGCGACGTGCACGATGCCGTTGGCGTCGATGTCGAAGGTCACCTCGATCTGCGGGACGGAGCGGGGCGCGGGCAGGATGCCGGTCAGCTCGAAGTTGCCGAGCGACTTGTTGTCGCGGGCGAACTCGCGCTCGCCCTGGTACACCTGGATCATCACGGAGGGCTGGTTGTCCTCGGCCGTGGTGAACACCTCGGAGCGCTTGGTCGGGATGGTGGTGTTGCGCTCGATGATCTTGGTCATCACGCCGCCCTTGGTCTCGATGCCGAGGCTGAGCGGGGTGACGTCGAGGAGCAGCACGTCCTTGACCTCGCCCTTGAGCACGCCGGCCTGGAGCGAGGCGCCGAGGGCGACGACCTCATCCGGGTTGACGCCCTTGTTGGGCTCCTTGCCGCCGGTCAGCTCCTTGACGAGCTCCGCGACGGCGGGCATGCGGGTCGAGCCGCCGACGAGCAGGACCGTGTCGATCTTGTTGACCGAGGTCTTCGCGTCGGAGATGACCGCGTTGAACGGCGCGCGGCAGCGGTCGAGGAGGTCCTGGGTCATGCGCTGGAACTCGGCGCGGGTCAGCTTCTCGTCGAGGTGCAGCGGGCCCTCGGCGGAGGCGGTGATGTAGGGCAGGTTGATCGAGGTCTCCGAGGCGGAGCTCAGCTCGATCTTGGCGCGCTCGGCGGCCTCCTGGAGGCGCTGGCGGGCCATCTTGTCCTTGAGCAGGTCGACGCCGTGCTTGTTCTTGAACTGCGTGGCCAGCCACTCGACGACCACGTGGTCCCAGTCGTCGCCGCCGAGGCGGTTGTCGCCCTTGGTGGCCTTGACCTCGAACACGCCGTCGGCGATGTCGAGCAGCGAGACGTCGAACGTGCCGCCGCCGAGGTCGAACACGAGCACGGTCTGCTCCTGCTCGGACTTGTCGAGGCCGTAGGCCAGCGCGGCCGCGGTGGGCTCGTTGATGATGCGGTCGACGGTGAGGCCCGCGATCTCGCCGGCCTCCTTGGTGGCCTGGCGCTCGGCGTCGGAGAAGTACGCGGGAACGGTGATGACGGCGTTGGTGACCGCCTCGCCGAGGTACGCCTCGGCGTCGCGCTTCAGCTTCTGCAGCACGAACGCGGAGATCTGCTGGGGACGGTAGTCCTTGCCGTCGACGGTGACCTTCCAGTCGGTGCCCATGTGGCGCTTGACGGAACGGATGGTGCGGTCGACGTTGGTGACCGCCTGACGCTTGGCGACCTCGCCGACGAGGACCTCGCCGGACGGGGTGAACGCGACGACGGACGGCGTGGTGCGCGCGCCCTCGGCGTTGGGGATGACGGTGGGCTCGCCGCCCTCGAGGACGGCGACGACCGAGTTGGTGGTGCCGAGGTCAATACCTACTGCACGAGCCATGAGTTTTCCTCCTGCGGATGGATGTCTGGGGTCTCCCTTGAGCGGGGCTGGCTCAAGTTAAGCACATGAGTCAATCTCGCTCAAGTTTAAGATTGAGTACACCAGACTCAACTCTTACCACCCGAGCGTTATTCCCGGGTACCGCGACGGCGCAGCAGGAGGACCGCGCCGCCACCGGCGGCGGCTGCGGCCGCGGCGATGCCCACCGTCGGCCAGAGGGAGCCCGTACCGTCATCAGTCGGCGGCGCGGGCCGCGTCGTCGGCTCCATCGACGGCGACAGCTCCGGGCTGGGCGACGGCGCGGACGTCGGAGCGGTGTCCGTCAGGTAGATCGGGCCCTCTTCGACCTCACCGGGGGTCACGACGGTGAACGCGACATCCTGCGTGGCGTCACCGGCCCAGGTCCAGAGGCCGACCACCAGGTAGTAGTAGCCGTCCAGGTTCACCTGGCGCGAGGTGGCACGCACGACCTCTTCGGTGCCGCCAACCAGTTCGGCGTTGTCCTCGCCGTACTTCGGCACCCGCCAGCCCACGGCCTCCTTCACCAGCTGGATCCGCATGGGGTCATACAGGCGGACCTCGAGGTTCGCGTCGGTGTGGCGGGAGGGCTCCGTCACCAGCGGGCCATCCTGTCGGAACCGGTAGGCGATCTGCTGACCCCAGGTGACGGGCACCTTGTAGTACAGCTGCTCGCCCCGGAGCAGCGCATCGGCGTAGTCCACGCCGGGCTGGAGCTCGATGGCCGAGTTGAACGACGTGCCGCCGAAGACGCGCGTGGGATCGTCGCCGACCTCGGGCACCTCCGGGAGGCCCCGCTCCTCCGGCTCCGGGACGTGCGAGATGTCCGACGGCGGCTCGAAGCGCACGACGATCTCCACCGTCATCTCGGAGTCGTGGTAAAGGCGGTCCTTGCGGGTGACCCTGAGGATGGACTCCCCTTCGCAGCCGGACGAGATGGCGGCGACGACGGCCTCGGTGACATCGTCGATGCCCTGCTTACTGCCGTAGCCGGACGCGCAGCTCTTGCCGTCGGGTCCGAGCGCCTCGACCTCCAGGGAGACCGTGGCCGCCACACTGGAGCGCTTCGCGTCGGGAGCCACCACGCCCGTGACGGTGACGTGCGGCGTCCAACCCGGCTCGGGCGCGATTCGGTAGTAGCGCTCGGTGGTCGCTCCCTGCTTCTCCTTGGCCGGCAACGTGTCGACGTACTGGCCGGGCGCGAGCAGCGGGAGGTCGGCCGCAGTGCTCGACTCGGCGCCCCTCACCGGCGTGCCGAACACGTCGTAGCCGCGGATCGCGATCTTCACCTTCTGCTGCAGCGCCTCGCCCAGCTGGTCGGCATCCTTCGCGTCCGCATACGAGCCACCCGTCGCCTCGGCGATGCACCTCAGGTCCTTGCGCGCGTCCTTGTCCACCTTGAACCCGACGGTGTGCACCTTCAGGTCGAGGCCGTCGCCCGCGATCTCCTTCGCCACCTCGCACGGAGGGGGCGGCGAACAGGTGTCCTGGCCGTCGCTGACGAGCACGATCGACCGCGGACCCTCCTGAGGCAGCTCCCGCGCCGCGTGCCGCAGCGCCTCGCCGATCGGCGTGTACCCCGACGCCGTGATCCCGTCCACCGTCGACAGGAACGACGCCGCGTCGATCGGCCCCACCGGAACAATCGTCTTCACGTCCGTGCACCCCGCAGGCTTGTCCGACTTCGCACTTCCCGTGCTCGTGCCGTACACGACCAGACCGACCTGAGCATCCGACGGCAGACCGGCGACGAGATCGTGGATCGCGTCCTTCGCCGCATCGATCCGACGGCCAGGGGCGTCGTCGTTCCGCATCGACCCCGACGCATCGAGGATGACCATCGTGGGCGTCGTCGACTGCCCGCTGTTCGGGTCCGCCTGGGCCGAGGTCGAGACCCCGACGAGACCGGTGGCCGCCACCGCGACGGCGGTCGTCAGGCGGGCGAGCTTCGTGCGGCGCGAGATGGACATACACCCCTCCTCTTGAGATTGCACCTGCAAATTATCATAGCGAGTTCGCAGGTGCAAACCCCTGCTAGGAGGTGGCCGGAGCCCGCTTGACGTCGTGGCCCGCCCACCAGAGGAAGCCCTTGAGGATGAGCGTGCCGTTGGAGCCGTCGCCCTGTGCCTCCGGGTTGATGTCGTTGCCCGCCATCACGGCCATCGACTGGTCGACCACGCGCACGCCCGCGGGCACGAAGATGTCGCTGCCCGCCATGACCGCGTGCAGGTTGAGGGTGAGGACGCGGCCGGGGCCCATGGCGCGGGTGACGTCGTAGTTGTTGCCGCCCCACCACGAGAAGTCGCTGAGCGTCTCGGTGCCGGACTCGACGACGACGTCCCTGCCGGACATCACCGTCATGCTGAACCCCGCGTCGGCCGGGGCGACCGCCGGGAGCGCCTTGTGCGCGGGGACGGGCGTCGCTTCCGACCTGGTCGCCAGCTCCTGGCCCTCCGGGAGGTCGGTGAGCAGCGGGGTGAGTTCGTCGGCGAACTTGGCCCTGAGCGCCTGGTCCTGGCGCTCGTGCATCTCTTCGAGGTCCAGGCGGCCGGCCTCGTAGGCGTGCTGCAGGGCGACGAGCACGTCGTCGCGCTCCTGGTCCCCTGCCCGCATCCGGTTCTCGGGCACGTTCGCGTCAGACATGTCCTGAGCCTACCGGGTCAGACGGCGCTCGGCCCCGGCGGGAGAGCCAAGGCGGGCGAGGGGCGGCCGAGGCGTTCCCACTTCGCCAGCGCCCTGCGGTCGGACCAGCCGGGGTGACGGACGGTGACCGAGCCCGCGAAGTTGCCGCGCAGGATCAGCCGGGGAAGCCCCTTCTCGGGCCTGGTGCGCACGACCGAGTTCATCCCGGCCACCTGGCCGCCGTCGGCCTTCACCCCTTCGGTGTCGACGCCCCACCCCTCCGGGACGACGATCCGGATGCCGCCCTTCCCGGTCAGGACGATGTCGGTGACCGGCGCGAGGGCGCGGGCATGCACGGCGTTCAGGATGATGGTCCCGCCGCCGGAGACCAGTTCCATGAACGGCGGAAGCACCCAGTCGCCGATCTGGCGCACCGTGTCCCACCGGGTCTGGATCACCCACGGGTGTTCCCACTCGAAGCCGAGGCCGTGACCGGCCGGCGCATCGGCCCCGACGACGGCCCCCATCTCCGCGACGGGCACGAGGTCCTTCAACACGGCGATCAGGTCGCCGCGGGTCTTGGCGGCCAGCACGAAGGGCAGCCGCGCGTCGAGTTCGTCGAAGCTCAGTCGCTCGTCGGCGGCGGCCTCGCGCAGCTCTGCGGCTGCCCGGTCGCGCTGGGCCGCGGTTACGCGCAGGCCAGCGTCCACGTACTCGTCAGCCCTACGGGCATCCACCGCGTCTTCTTGAGCCCTACGAGGACCCGTCACCTCTAGCTCAGCCATGCGCGGCCTCGATCGCTGCGCGCACCGCGTCGGCCGAGTTCGGGATGTCGACGACGTGGCGCGGGAGGTCCTCGATGCCGACGAACCGGTCCGGCCGCGGCGGCGTGACGCCGATGGCCTCCACGATGGACTCCGCGAACTTCACCGGCAGCGCCGTCTCCAGCACGACGACGGCCCCCTCGACGCCGCTCAACGCGGCCACATGGACGCCGTCGGCGGTGTGCGGGTCGATGACGACGCCGTCGGCCTCGTACACCCGGCGGATCTCCGCGAGCCGGTCCGCGTGGGTCGAGGTGCCGGAGACGAACCCGAACCGGTCGAGCTGAGCGGCGAACTCGGGCGTCGCGCTGAGGTCGAACGCGCCGTCGGAGGGAAGGTCCCGGCCGAAGAGCTCGGCGACGCGGTCCGCGTCGCGGCCGAGCAGGTCGAAGACGAAGCGTTCGAAGTTGGAGGCCTTGGAGATGTCCATCGACGGCGAGCTGGTGGCCAGCGTCTCGGCCGCGCCGCGCACGCGGTACACGCCGGTGCGGAAGAACTCCTCCAGCACGTTGTTCTCGTTGGTGGCGAGGATGAGCCGGTGGATCGGCAGGCCCATCTGCCGCGCGATGTGCCCGGCGGCGATGTTGCCGAAGTTGCCCGACGGCACGGCGAAGCTCACGGGTCCATGGGTTTCGACACGGGCGCTCGCTTCGCTCGCGGCCCGGCTCAACCCGCGATCAGTCACCCGTAGCCAGGCTGCGAAGTAGTAGACGACCTGGGCCATCAGGCGGGCCCAGTTGATGGAGTTCACGGCGCCGATGCGGTGGCGGGCCTTGAAGGCGGCGTCGGCGTTGAGCTCCTTGACGAGGTCCTGGCAGTCGTCGAACACGCCGTCGACGGCGAGGTTCACGATGGCGGGGTCGTCGATGGAGAACATCTGCGCCTGCTGGAACGGCGTCATCCGCCCGCGCGGGGAGAGCATGAACACGCGCACGCCGGGCTTGCCCCGCAGCGCGTACTCCGCGGACGACCCCGTGTCGCCCGACGTCGCGCCGACGATGGTGAGGGTCTCCCCGCGGCGCGCCAGCTCGTACGCGAACAGCTCGCCGAGCAGCTGCATCGCCATGTCCTTGAACGCCGCCGACGGCCCGTTGCTGAGGTGCGCGAGCCACACTTCCGCTGGTTGAGCCGGGTCCCCGACCGCTGGTTGAGCCGCCGCGTGAGCGGAGCGAACCGGCGTGTCGAAACCAATAGACCGTTCGTACCCAGCAAGCCGAGTCACCGGAACCACCGCGGGGTCGAGGAACTTCTCCGGCGCGTAGGCGCGGTCGACGATGCCGCGGAGGTCGTCGTCGGGGATGTCGTCGACGAACAGCCGCACCACCTCGAACGCGAGCGCGGCGTATCCCTCCTCCGCCAGCAGCACGCGCCATCCGTCGAGCGTCTCGCGCGACGCCTGGGGGTAGGCCTCGGGCAGATACAGCCCACCGTCGGCGGCGAGGCCCTCGAGCAGGATGTCGCTGAACCCCTTGCCGGGCGCGGTCGATCGGGTCGAGACGTAACGCATGGGAAGGAGTCTACGGGGCGGGCCCGTCACCCCTTGACGTCGCGGCGCTCGAACAGGGGGACGGCGAGCGCGGCGAGGATCGCGATGACGATCAGGTGGTAGAGCACGCCGGTGAGCCTGGTCGCGGGGATCGGGGCGTAGTTGTCGTAGCGCACGAGCTCGGGATCGACCAGCGCGAGGCCTTGCCACACGGGGCCGAAGTAGAACATCACGCTGCTCGATCCGTCGTACATCACCGCGTCGCCCCAGGCGGTGGCGATGACCGCCAGGAGGCCGGCCGCCGCCGCGAGCACGGTGCCGTTCAGCAGGAAGACGAGCAGCGCGCCGATGATGCCGAGCAGCGCCCCGTAGGCGATCGAGGCGCCGATGACGCCCAGCAGGCCGATCGCGGGCGTGGCCGCGTCGAAGCCGAACATGGCCATGAACCAGACGACGGACTCGACGGTGGCGGCCAGCAGACCCACCGCCATCAGCACGGCGCCCAGCACGCCCGCGGCGAGCGTCCGCGAGACGACGACGGCCCAGCGGCGCGGGGTGAACGTCAGCTGCGTGCTGAGCGCACCCGACGCGAAGTCCGACCCGACGTAGGTGACGACGATCAGGAACACGACGAACGCGAGGAACAGCACGCTCGACGCGAGCGCCGAGATGACGTCCGGGAAGCCCATCGGGACGCGCAGGAAGTGCTCGTAGACGCACTCACCCGGCATCTCCTCCCACTCGAGACAGAGCTGGTACTGCTCCTGCGCCAACAGGTGGTCCTGCGCTGTCAGGGGGCCTGACGACGGCATCCACTGCGTCGGCGCGAGGAGGCCGAGCGCCAGGATCAGCACCAGGCTATAAGTCGCCCGGCGGCGGTAGAGGAGGCGCGAGAACTCCCCGCGCAGCAGGTTGCCCAGCATCAGCTCGCCCTTCCCTGCGTCGAGTTCAGGTCGCCGCCGGCGGTCAGCTCGAGGAACACGCGCTCGAGGCTCTGCCGCTCCGTGGTGAGCTCGTGCGGCCAGAGGCCCGCGAGGCCGAGGACACGGGCGACGGCGGCCGCGTCGACCTCCGCCGTCCCCCGGCTCAGCACCCGGAGTCCGCCGTCGCCGGGCTCGACCCGCCAGCCGGCCATGCGGAGCACGTCCGCCGCCGCCGTCGACTGGTCGATGCCGACGCGCACGTGCGGCTCGCCGCGCCGGAGGAAGCCCTGCATGTCGCCCTCGGCGACGGTGCGGCCCTGAGCGATGATCGACATCGAGTCCGCGATCTGCTCGATCTCGCTCAGGATGTGCGACGACACGAGCACGGTCCGGCCGCTGTCGGCGAGCGCGCGCATGGTGGAGCGGATGTCGTGGATGCCGACGGGGTCGAGGCCGTTGGTCGGCTCGTCGAAGATCAGCACCTCGGGGCTTTTGAGCAGGGTCGCGGCGATGGCGAGACGCTGCTTCATGCCGAGCGAGTAGGTGACGAAGCGGCGGTCGGCATCGGCGGCGAGGCCGACCTCGAGCAGCACCTCCGTGACGCGGCGCCGCGGGACGCCGATGGAGTCGGCGAGGACGTCGAGGTTGTGCCGGCCCGTCATCCGGGGCGCGAACTTCGGCGACTCGACGATGGCGCCCACCTGTCCGATGACGGCGGGCAGGTCCCTTGGCACGTCGTGCCCCAGGATGTGCGCCCGCCCGTGGTTCGCGCGGACCAGTCCCAGCAGGATGCGGATGGTCGTGGTCTTGCCGGAGCCGTTGGGCCCGAGCAGGCCGTGGACGCCGCCGCGGGGAACGTTGAGCTCGAGGCTCCGGAGGACCGGCCGACCCCCGTAGCGCTTGACGAGACCCGACGCCTGGATGGCCCACTCGCCCCGGGACCAGGATTCAGTCGACATGATCCGAGAGTATTGCCCGCTCCGGCCCCGGACATCCCACCCCGGTCTTGGGTCGGCTACCTCTCCCGTGCCACCGACCGGTCGCCTGCGTGCACAAATCTCTGTATGCGTCGACGAAGGCCTATATAGCCCTTCCTCCACCTATGCAGAGATTTGTGCACGCGGACGGTGGAGGGCGAGGGCGAGCGGGAGGACGACCGCCAGCGCGAGCGGGGGTGGTAGCACGTCCTGCAGCGCGGGGAGGAGCAGCACCGCGGCGACGCCCGCCGCCCAGAGCCGGCGGCCACGAGGGCCGAACCCGCAGAGCGCGACCACGGGGATCAGCCAGGTGGCGTACCAGGGCTGGAGCGCGGGGCCGGCGACGCAGGCAACAGCCAGCACGACGGCCAGGAACGGGAGCGGATGGCCTTGCTCCTTAAGCCGCGCATCCCGCGAAGCGGCGGCGCGCGTCGAAAGGACGCGCGGGCCCAGCCGGACCCACGTCCAGACCACTCCGCCGACGATGAGGGCGGCCGAAACGGCGGCGACAAGGGTATTCACCGTGTCCCCCGGCATGCCGGCGAGGCGCAGGCCCTCGGCCGCCCAGAACAGCGGCGCGAGGCTGACCGCCTCGGCGGGGCTGCCCGCCGTCGGGTTGCGCCAGCCGAGGCCCCAGCTGAGCGAGGAGGCGAGGAAGGTCGCGACGGTGATCGCGCCGGGGACGGCCGCCGTCGCGGCGAGGCGCGGCCAGCCGCTCCAGCCCGCGGCGGGGGTGGACTCCGTCCCGGCCGGATCCGCCGAGCGTGCCGCCCACGCGACGGCGACCAGGCCCAGCCCGAACAGCGCCGCGGACTGCTTGAACGCCATCGCGAGCCCGAGCAGCACGCCGCCGGCGACCAGGCCGCGCCATCCCCGCCAGCCGACATCGGTGGCCGCGAGCAGCGCCGCCATCGCCAGCGCGACCATCAGCGCGTCGTTGTGCGCGCCGCCGATCCACTGGACGAGCAGCACGGGATTCAGCCAGCCCGCCCACAGAGCCCACCGCGGGTCGACGCCCAGCCGCCGGGCCAGCGCGGGCAGCACGACGGCGAGGAGCGCCAGCGCGGCCACGGACGGCAGCCGCAGGGCCACCGTCGTCCAGAACAGGTCGCCGCCGGTGAGCCGCGAGAGCGCCCCGAAGACGTCCAGTTGCAGCGAGGGGTAGACCGACGTCGTGTCGGCCCAGTGCCTGCCCACGAGCAGGCCCGGCTGGCCCGCCTCGCCGAGCGGCACGCGGTAGGGGTCCACCCCCAGGGCGACGTGTCGGCCCGCGGCGGCGTAGGCGTAGGCGTCGCGGGAGTGCATCGGCAGCGCGAACAGCAGCGGGATCCCCCAGATCGCGGCGGTCAGCCGCGGGCGGTGCCAGCGCGGGCCGAGGCGCCACCAGGCGAGCAGCAGGACGGCGTATCCGGGCAGCGTGAGCAGCGCGACCCACCAGGACACGGGGCGCTCGAAGAGGCCGGTGAGGTCGAGGTTGAGGCCGAACAGCACGAGCAGGATGCCGCCCAGCCCGGCGGCCACCCACCACCACGGCCGACGCTCATTCACGCGCGCACCTCTCCCTCGGCGTCCGTGGACAGACTAGCGACACGACGAATCGACCGCCGGAGGTTAGGGTTGCCTCACCTAATGACCGACCAGAACTGGAAGCACAGCATGGCAAAGCATCGCATCGTCATCATCGGGTCCGGCTTCGGCGGGTTGTTCGCGGCCAAGGCGCTGCGGAACGCCGACGTGGAGATCACGCTGATCGCGAAGACCACCCACCACCTCTTCCAGCCCCTTCTGTATCAGGTTGCAACCGGCGTCCTGTCCGAGGGCGAGATCGCGCCGCCCACCCGCGAGATCCTGCGCAAGCAGAGGAACGCGGCCGTGCTGATGGGCGAGGTCAAGGACATCGACGTGGAGAATCGCCTCGTCAAGTGGCAGTTCCACAACCAGTTCCGGGAGACGCCCTACGACACGCTGATCGTGGCCGCGGGCGCCGGTCAGTCGTACTTCGGCAACGACCACTTCGCGAAGTTCGCGCCCGGCATGAAGTCCATCGACGACGCCCTCGAGCTGCGGGCCCGCATCCTGAAGGCGTTCGAGGTCGCCGAGTTCACCCCCGACGAGGAGGGCCGACGGCGCCGGCTCACGTTCGTCGTCGTCGGCGCGGGGCCGACCGGGGTCGAGATGGCGGGACAGATCCGCGAGCTGGCGACGGGGACGCTGCGCGACGAGTTCCGCGCCATCGACCCGGCGACCGCCCGCGTCGTCCTGATCGACGGCGCGCCCCAGGTCCTTCCCCCGTTCGGCCCGGAGCTGGGCGCCGCAACGCAGCAGGCGCTGGAGAAGCTGGGCGTCGAGGTGAAGCTGAACGCGCTGGTCACCGGCCTCGACAAGGAGGGCGTGACGCTCAAGTACAAGGACGGCTCGGAGGAGTTCATCGCCTCGGCGTGCAAGGTCTGGGCGGCGGGCGTGCAGGGCAGCGAGTTGGGCAAGGTCCTCGCCGACCAGACCGGGGCCGAGCTGGACCGCGCCGGCCGCGTCGTCGTCGACGAGAACCTCGCGCTGCCCGGGCACCCGGAGGTGTTCGTGGTCGGCGACATGGCCTTCGTGCCCGGCGTGCCGGGCGTGGCGCAGGGCGCGATCCAGGGCGCCCGTCACGTCGCGAAAGTCGTCACGTCGCGCCTGGAGAACACCGCCGCACCTCAGCCCTTCGCGTACCACGACAAGGGCTCCATGGCGACGATCGCGAAGTTCAAGGCCGTCGCGAAGGTGGGCAAGCTGAACCTGACGGGCTTCTTCGCCTGGGTCGCCTGGCTGTTCCTCCACCTGTTCTACATCGCGGGATTCAAGCAGCGCGTCACGACCCTGCTCAGCTGGGCGATGACGTTCGTCTCCAACGGAAGATCGCAGTTGGTGGTCACCAACCAGCAGATGGTCGGTAGGTTGGCCCTTGAACAGCTCGGCACCGACGTGTCGGCGCAGCTCATCGAAGGCGACGACGTCATCCCGAGGGGGTAGAGGTGAAGGCATTCCTGCGGGTGGTCCAGGACATCGCGCTGCTCGCGGCGCGCCTTGTCGCAGGGCTCGTGCTGATCGCGCACGGCTGGCACCGCTGGCAGGTGGCGGGCATCGACTCGCAGATCTCCATCGTCCAGGGCGCGGGCCTGCCCATCGGGTTCGGCATCGTCGTCGTCACCATCGCCTTCGAGCTGATCGGCGGCACCCTGCTCGCGTTCGGCCTCGGCACGCGCCTCATCGGCCTCGGCATGGCGGTGATGAACGGCGTGATCGTGTTCGTCGTGCGCTGGGACAACGGGCTGTACGCCAACGACGGCGGGTGGGAGTACAACGCCATCCTCGCCGCGCTCGGCCTGCTCCTCCTCGCCCACGGCAGCGGCCGCCTGGGCGTCGATCACCTGTTCGTCCGCCCGAAGGACGACGGCTCGGACCTGATCGACGACGGCTCCGAACCAGGCTGAATCGAGCCGGGATCACCTCTTGCCGTTCAGCTCCACTGCGAGCAACGGCACCTGCTGCACGGCCCAGGGGCTGAGCAGCTGCGGGGCCTCGGCGGCCAGGTTCTCCAGCGTCATCCAGGGGACCCACGTGGCGTCCATCACCTCCTCCGGGTCCGGAGCGAGCAGCGCGGGGTCGAACGAGCCGATCCACACCGGGCAGAGTTCGTTCTCGACGATCCCGCTGGCGTCGACGGCACGATAGGAGAACGAGTCGAGCACCAGCCGAAGGGTCCCCGGCGCGTGCCCGAGCTCCTCGGTGATCCGCCGCACGACGGCGTCGCGCGCCTCCTCCTTCGGACGGGGATGGCCGCAGCAGCTGTTGGTCCAGACGCCCGGCCACGTCCTCTTACCGAGCGCTCTTCGGGTGAGCAGGACATTGCCCTCGGTATCGAACAGGTAGCTGGAGAACGCGAGATGGTAGGGGGTGTCGTCGGTGTGGACGCCGACGCGATCCGCGGTTCCGCACGGACGTCCCTCCGGATCGAGAAGCACGACGAGGTCAGTCATGGTGGGCCTCCAGCCGTTGAGGACCAGCGCTGTGGTCCGCGTTGATCCGCTTGCTGACGAGCTCCGCGCTGATCAGGCACATCGGCACCCCGACGCCGGGCGCGGTGGTCGCGCCCGCGTAGTAGAGGCCCGCGACCTTGCGGGACTGATTCGGTGCCCGGAACATGGCGCTTTGGCGCAGAGTATGGGCGGGGCCGAGCATGCCGCCGCTCCACGAGTGGTACTGATCCGCGAAGTCCTGTGGGCCGACGGTCTGCCGCACCACGATGCGGCTCTCCAGATCTGGGATGCCCGCCCAACGGCTCACCTGGGCGATCGCGGCGTCGGCGGTTCGCTCAATCGCGGGCGATCCGGTGCCCTCGGCACCCCCGTGGCCGAGCGCGGGGTCGGCTGGGACCGGGACGAGTATGAACAGGTTCTCGTGGCCCACAGGTGCGACGGCCGGGTCGGTGTGACTGGGCTTGCAGACGTAGATCGACGCGGGGTCGGGGATACGGGGGGCGTCTCCGAAGATGGCGTCGAAGTTCGCGTCCCAGTCGCGGGTGAAGAACAGGGAGTGGTGCGGCAGCGCAGGCAGACGGCCACGGACGCCGAGCAGCACGAGCACCGCGCCCGGTCCGCTGACCCGACGCCGCCACCAGCTCTCCGGATAGGTGCGGGCGCTCTCGGGCAGCAGTCGGGTCTCCGTGTGGTGGAGGTCGGCCGCCGACACCACGATGTCGGCGGGCGAATGCCGGCCCACGCCCTCCGATGAGCGCCAGTCGACCCCCGTGACCCGCCGCCCACGGCGTGTGCCCGAGGTGGTGATCGCGGTGACGTCGGCGCCGGTGCGGATCCGGGCCCCCTCCGCTTCGGCCAGCGCCCGTATGCGTTGCACCAGTTCCCAGAATCCGCCCATCGGGTACTGGACGCCCTCGCCGAGGTCCAGCGCGCTCATCAAGTGATAGATGGCCGGCGCGGATGCCGGGCTGGCCCCGAGGAAGACCGCGGGATAACCGAGTACCTGCCGGAGGACGGGGTCGCGGAAGCGCCGCGCCGCGAAGCTGCCGAGCGATGTGGTCAGCAGCCCGGCCAACTCGGGCAGCGCGCGCAGGAGGTCGGGGCGCAACAGCGGGCCCAGCCGCGTGTACGGGTTGTAGAGGAAGTACTTCTCAGCCATACCCGCCGCGCGCTCGGCGGAAGCCAGGTAGGCGCGCAGCGCGAGCCCCGCGCGGGGCTCGCGGCGCTCGAAGACCTCCTCAACACCGCGCTGGCCGTGGGGCACGGTCAGCGGCGGCGTCGGCGATCCGTCGTCGCCCGGCTCGCTGAACACCGAGTAGGCCGGGTCGAGCATGCGCAGATCGAGCTGCTCGGCGCTTGAGGTGCCGAGCAGCTCGAAGAAGTGGTCGAAGACCCTGGGCATCAGGTACCAGGACGGGCCGACGTCGAACCGAAAACCGTCGCGCTCCACACTGCCGGCGCGGCCCCCGACGATCGGACGGCGCTCGAGCACGTCGACTTCATGGCCCTGCCGCGCGAGCAGCGCCGCGGTGGCGAGGCCCGCCACGCCTGCTCCGATGACGACGGTTCGCGTCATGTTCGCTCCTTCCACGTCCTCGCGAGCGCGCGCGCCACGATGGCGGCCTTCCGCGTGTCTGGGACTCTCACCCGGCGCCGGTACAGCTCCTCGACGGGGGTCGCCGCGACGATGTCAGTCAGCGCCGCGAACAGTCCCGCGGCGCTGCGGACCGCGGCCCTGGCGTCGATGGGGAGCAGACCGATGACGGCCTCCGCGTCGGCGAGCTGGGCCCTGATCTGCGCGACGATCCGGTCCCTGTCGGAGGTCGTGAGGCGCTGACCGGTTCCCAGATAGGCGCGACCGAGGCGCTGGGTGTCGTCGGCGAGATCACGGAGGAAGTTGACGTCCTGGAAGGCCGCGCCGAGCCGACCGGCGCCGTGGACGAGCCTGGCGCGAGCCGCGGCGGTGAGGCGTTCATCGCGGGTGAACACCGCGAGGCACATCTGGCCAACCACCTCGGCCGAGCCGTAGACATAGGCGTCGTGAGCGTGCTCGTCGAAGCGGGCGGCACGCACGTCGTGGGAGAGATCGGAACGCATCGATGCGAAGAATGGGTCGATGAGGTCGCGCCCGATGCGCGCCTCGCGGGCGGTGCGCGCGAACGAGTGCACGACGAGGTCGCTGCTGAAGCCGATCTCGACGGCGCGGTGCGTCTCCGCGACGAACCTGTCCAGCGCCTCCTCCTGCTCGGTGCGATCGAGGCCTGCCTCCTGGCATACGCCGTCGACGATCTCGTCAGCCACCCGCACCAGCGCGTAGACGTTCCTCACGTGCTGGCGGTGACGCGCGCCGAGCAGCCGGGTCGCCATGCCGAAGGATGTCGAGTACGAGGCGATCACCTCACCGGCCGCACGCTCGGCGGCACGCGAGTAGGTGTCGAACGCGGAGGCCATCAGGCACACCTCCCGCGCAGTTGTGCGACGAGGTCGCGCAGGACCCGGCGGGTCGCCTGGGGGAGCTCATCGGGGGACGCGTCGATCAGCCTGGCGGCCGCCCGCAGCTCCTGCTCCGCCAGTTCGAGGACGCGGGCCTGCGCTCCACAGTCGACGAGCAGCGCGGAGATCCTCGCAGCGTCGGCCCGCGACAGGGCCGGCTTCTCCCACAGCGCCTCGATGCGGGGCCACGTGTGCGTCATCCGTGCCGCGGCGATGATCGCGGTCTGTTTGCCTTCGCGCAGGTCGGAGTAGAGGTCCTTGCCGTGCCGCGCCGGGTCGCCGAACGCGGACATCAGGTCGTCCTGCAGCTGGAACCCCAGCCCGAGGTGCCGTCCGATCTCGCCCAGTCGGCGCTCGACGACGGGTGACGTTCCGCTGAGCACGGCTGCCATCCGCAGAGGGAGTTCAAAGGTATACGTGGCGGTCTTCCGGGTGGTCATGTCGAGGATCGTCGAGAGTTCGGGAGCGACCACGGCGACGCTCAGCCCCACGTCGATCTGCTCCCCCGCGACGGAGTCCAGGATCGTCTCATCAAGCAGGTCCAGGAGGCGGTGGCGCACAGTGTCCGACACCGCTGCCCTCGCGAAGATCTGGTGGGTGGCCGAAAGCAGCAGGTCGCCCATGAGGATGCCGCAGGTCTGAGCCCAATGCAGCGAGCGGGGCACGTCCGTGAGCGAGGCATCGGTGTCGTCGAGCATCGCGCCGATCAGATTGGGACGCCCCCTGCGCAGGAGGTCACCGTCGATCACGTCGTCGTGCAACAGGAAGGCGTAGTGCAGGAGCTCGACGCCGAGCGCCAGGCGCGCCACCTCGTCTGGCGCCTCGGCCGCGGTCCCGACGCTCGACCATGCGTCGTCCGAAGTCAGGGCGTCATAGCTTTCCATGAGCAAGCGCGGGCGCACGAGCTTGCCGCCGGAAACGGACCGGCCGGCCAGCTCCCACATGCGCTCGAAGTGAGGGCCGTACGAGGCGGCGCGCACGGTGCCGCTGTCGAAGAAGTCACGGAGCAGTTCGTGGAAGCGCCTCATCGAGACGTTCTCGCGGGAGCAGGTGGCGGTGTTCATCGGGCACCGTCACCGGGAAGGCGACTACTGGAGCGCACGAGGGGATGGTTCGTCATGTTCCTCTTCCTACCCAATCTACTTACCGAATATTTTACTAGCCTGGCGAGCAGCTTGTATAGCATGCATCTAGTCAACGGTGGTAATCTCTGTGCGTGAGCCAAGAAGCCGACACCGGGACGAGCAGATTCAGCTTGTTCGACGTGGACACAAGCGATCCGGACAGCGAGCTCGTGGACCGGTCGTCGCTCTCCGGGGCGGACATCGCGCAGATCAACACCCTGATGGCCGCGCTGGGAAGACTGCGCAAAGCCGAAGACCTGCTGGTCGAGGCGTCGAACACGTACATGCGGCTCAACCGCACCGACATGCGGACCCTGCACCTCCTGATCGCGAGCGCGCATCGGCAGGAGCTGGTCACTCCCAGCGTGATCGCCACCTACCTCGGCATCTCCACCGCCTCGACTACGAAACTGCTGGATAGGCTCGAGCGCGGCGGACACATCACCCGCGAGCCGCATCCCAGAGATCGTCGTGCGCTGGTCATCCGCGTCACGCCTGAGACCCACCGGGCCGCTATGTCAACCGTGGGACGACAGCAGGCTCGTCGGTTCAACGCCGCCGCCCGGCTGACGCCAGAGGAACGTGACATCGTCATCCGCTTCGTCACCGACATGACCGACGAGCTCTCCCTCACCCACGCCCCGTGGGCTACCGGTTCGCCGCACTGATCGGGCCGACTGAAGCCCCGTCGCCCGCCGCTTCACGAAAGAACTGAGGAGCCCCATGGATCGTTGGCAATACCTGATCGTGCTGGCGTGCTGTCTGGCCGTGACCCTCCCCCTGGAGTTCGGCATCGGCGCCCGGGTGTACCGCGCTCCCCGCAGGCTCGTGCTGTCGATGATCCCGATGCTCGTGGTGTTCGTCACGTGGGACGTTGCCGGCATCCTCCGCCGTCACTGGTGGTATGAGGAACGGTTCATCTCGGGCATCCACCTGGGAGCGCTGCCCCTGGAGGAACTGCTGTTCTTCATCGTCATCCCCATCTGCGCCCTCCTCACCTACGAGGCCGTTGGGCGGATCATGAGTCTGGCCCGTACGCCCGGACGCCTCGCCTACCGCTGGCCAGAGGGTCTGGTCCGGATCGACGAGGCGAGCGACGCCGGAGCGGGCGAAAGCAGGACCCATGCCTGAATACACGATTCTGACCCTGGTCGGCATCGCCGCCATCGTCGCCTGGGAGCTCCGCTGGGCGAGGACCGGCATCTTCCGCTCCGCTCGCTACTGGATCGCGATGGGCATCGTCTTCTTCTTCCAGATCTGGGTCGACGGCTGGCTCACCAAGCTCTCCGCCCCGATAGTGATCTACCACCCCGCCCAGCACACCGGCATCCGGTTCCCTTGGGACATCCCGATCGAGGATTTCGGGTTCGGGTTCGCCATGGTCACGCTGACGATCATGTGCTGGATCCGGCTCGAGCCGAAGGAGGCGTCACGATGAGGAACCTCGCGCAGGCCTTCGATCGGGGAGCCCGTAACTACGACCTCCTCGTCTCCCTCAACCCCGGCTATCACCGCCACCTCGACTCGGCGGCCTCCGAGCTGGTGCAACGCATCGGTCCTCACCCCGGCGGCCTCCACCTGCTCGACCTCGCCTGCGGCTCCGGCGAGTCCACCCGTGCTCTGCTGCGCGCCGCAGGCAACGGCCCCACGATCCGCGGCGTCGACCTCTCCGAGGGGATGCTCGAGCAGGCCCGCCTCAAGCGCTGGCCCGACGGGGTCCGGTTCCAGCAAGGTCGTTCCGGCCGGCTCGACGTCGCCGAGCTCCGGCCCGCAGCCTGGCACGGCGTCTTCGCCAGCTACCTGTTCCGCAACGTGGCGGCCGATGAGCGCGCCGTCGCCCTCGCGGAGGCGTACGAACTCCTGGCTCCGGGAGGCTGGCTCGTCACGCAGGAGTACTCGGTCGCCGGCAACCGGCAGGCCACGGCGATCTGGGACGCGGTGTCGTGGGGCGTCATCATTCCGCTCGGCGTGGTGATCGACCGCAACCCGGCGCTCTACCGCTACCTCTGGCGAAGCGTCCGCGCCTTCGACTCGACGACGACATTCATGGAGCGGCTTGTCGGGGCCGGGTTCGTCGACGTCGCCTGCCGTAGCGTTCCCGGCTGGCAGCACGGCATCCTCCACACCTTCGTCGCGCGGAAGGCTGTTGCGTCGTGACCAGGCCCGACTCGCCGCCTCCCGGCCGGGACCGCCGGGCCGTGCGCCACGCCGCGCCCCCGGGCCGGTACCGAACCGCCGACGACCGCCATGTCGCCGTCATCGGCGGCGGTATCGCCGGTCTCGCGGCGGCCACCGTGCTCGCCGAGCGGGGCGTCCGCGTCACGCTGCTGGAGTCCAGCCCCCGGCTCGGCGGCCGCGTTGCTTCCTGGGATCTCGGCGACGGCCGCACCATGAGCCGCGGCTTCCACGCTTTCTTCCGCCAGTACTACAACCTGCGCGCGCTGCTCGAGCGGGTAGACCCGGAGCTGCGGCGGCTCATTCCGGTTCCCGACTACCCGCTGCAGCGCCCGGACGGCCTGCGCGACTCGTTCTCCCACATTCCCCGCACGCCGCCGTGGAGCATCTTGGGGTTCGTCGCGAAGAGCCCCACCTTCACGATGCGCTCGCTGTTGGGGGTCAACGTCGCGGCGGCGTTGGATCTGCTCCGCGTCCGCTTTCCCGACACGTACGCCGCCTACGACGGCGAGTCTGCCGCGGCGCTTCTCGATCGGCTCCGGTTCCCGGCAGCTGCCCGGGACCTGGCACTGGAGGTGTTCGCGCGTTCCTTCTTCGCGGACCCCGACGACTTCGCGGCGGGCGAGCTGGTGGCGATGTTCCACACCTACTTCCTCGGCTCCGCGGAGGGGCTCGTCTTCGACGTGCCGGACGACGACTACGACGGCGTCCTGTGGGCACCGCTCGGGAAGCTGCTGGCCGGCTACGGCGTAGACGTTCGCCTCTCGACCCCGGTGCGCTCGATCGAGGTCACCGACGTCGAAGCGGCCCTCGCGCTCGACGACGGCGTCCTGACGGCCGACGCTCTCGTCCTGGCGGCCGACCCGCGCGCGGCCCGGGCGCTCGCGGCCTCCACCTCGTCCGACAGCCTGGCCGGATGGCGGGAGGCCGTCGCGCGCACGCGTAACGCGCCGCCGTTCGTGGTGGTGCGTCTCTGGTTGGACGGACCCATCGCGGCCGACCGGCCGCCATTCCTCGGCACCAGCGGCTACGGCCCCCTCGACAATGTGTCCGTGCTCGAGCGTTTCGAGGCGGGAGCCGCACGCTGGTCCGCAGAGCACGGCGGCGCGTCGGTCGTCGAGCTGCACGCCTACGCGTGCCATACGTCGGTCACGAGCGACGCGGCCCTGCGTGACGGCGTCGTCGCCGAGCTCGAGGAGCAGCTCCACCGCGTCTTCCCGGAGATGGCCGGACTCGGCGTCCGGCACCGGGAGGTCCTCGTCAAGGACGACTGCACGGTGATCGAGCCGAGCGGATGGGACGAGCGGCCCGGCGTGCGGACGCCGTGCCCGTCGTTGGTGCTCGCGGGTGACTGGGTGGCCTCCGACCTGCCGGTCGCGCTGATGGAGCGGGCCGCCACCACGGGTTTCCTCGCGGCCAACGCGCTGCTCGATCGATGGGGCGTGCACGGTCAGGACGTCTGGACGACCCCGATGAGCGGGCTCCTTGCCGCCCCGGCCCGGCGGGCCTGGAGCGCGCTTCCCTGAGCGTCGCCCAGTAGCATGGCCGCAGCGACCCAGGAGGAGTTCCGATGGCGGAGCGGTGCCAGCGGCGGGCGGTGCCCCCCGAAGAACCCCAGGAGCCGGCGCTGGAGCGGGCCCCCGGGATCTGGCGGATCGGCACCTACGACGCCGCGCGGCGGGTGCTGCAGGCCCGCGGCTCCACCACCCAGGCGGGCTTCACCGCCGAGTTCGTGCCGAAGGGGCTGCTGAAGCACCACCCGATCCTGTTCTCCGACGGCGACCTGCACGACGAGCAGCGACGAAAGGTCGGCCGCTTCTTCGCCCCGCGGGTCGTCGCCGAGCGCTACCAGCCGCTCATGGTGGAGGCCGCTGAGCGACTGCTGGCGGACGCCACCGGGGACTGCCGCGTCGAGGACCTCGCCCTGCTCTACTCCGTCGACGTCACCAGTCAGGTCGTCGGGCTGACGAACTCCACCGTCGAGGGGCTCGCCGGACGGTTGGTGCGCTTCTTCAACCAGCCTCCGTTCGACATCACCCAGCCGGACCTGGGCCGGACTCGGCGACAGTGGGCGGCCGCCGCGGTCAACGGGCTCCGCCCGCTCCTTCGCTTCTATCTCGCCGACGTCCGTCCGGCGATCCGGGAGCGTCGCAGGCGTCCGGCCGACGACGTGATCAGCCACCTGATCGCCGAGGGCTACACCGACGCGGACATCCTCGTCGAGTGCGTCACCTACGGCACGGCGGGGATGGTGACCACCCGCGAGTTCATCGCCATGGCGCTGTGGCACCTGCTCACCGACGACGACCTTCGCACCGCCTTTCGCATCGGCGACGCCGACGCACGGCTCGGCGTCCTCGAGGAGCTCATCCGTCTCGAGCCGGTCGTCGGGCACCTCTACCGCCGCATCCGAGAGCCCCTGACCGTCACCGACGGCGACCAGCGGTGGAAGCTGGAGCCCGGCGACCTCGTCGACGTACGGGTGCGGCAGACGAACGTCGATCCGGCCGCCGTCGGGCCCGACCCGGCGTCGCTGTGTCCACGGCGCAGCCTGGAGCGCGGGGTCCATGCGGCCGGGCTGAGTTTCGGCGACGGCACCCACCGCTGCCCGGGCCAGGCGCTCGCGCTGCGGGAGACCGAGGTCCTGCTGACGCGACTGCTCGATCGTCGCCCTCGCATCGTGACCGAGCCGCGCATCGAATGGGACGACCTGATCGCGGGATACTGCCTCCGCGGCTTTCACGTGATCCTGGGAGATTGATCTCGGACGATGACGACGGTGCCGAGTTTCACAGGAACAGCACAGGAAACCCATAGCCACTGCCCCGGTTCCGGTGCCAAGGTTGTTCCATGGCGACCACTGCACCACTGACCCGGCCCGACGGCACGCCCATCCGCGTCGTCGCCGTCGACGACGAGCCCAGCCTGACCGAGCTCCTCAGCATGGCCATGCGGTACGAGGGGTGGGAGGTGTACACCGCGACGTCGGGCACCGAGGCCGTGCGCGTGGCCCGCGAGGTGCAGCCCGACGCGCTGGTGCTGGACATGATGCTGCCCGACTTCGACGGGCTCGAGGTGATGCGGCGCATCCGCACCGAGCAGGCGGACGTTCCCGTGATCTTCCTCACCGCGAAGGACGGCGTGGCAGACCGGATCGCGGGGCTCACCGCGGGCGGCGACGACTACGTCACCAAGCCCTTCTCGCTCGAGGAGGTCATCGCGCGGCTGCGCGGGCTGCTGCGCCGCTCGGGGGCGACGACGGCACGGCCGGACACGCAGATCGTCGTCGGCGACCTCATCCTCGACGAGGACTCGCACGAGGTCACGCGCGCCGGGGAGCCCGTCAAGCTCACCGCCACGGAGTTCGAGCTCCTGCGCTACCTCATGCGCAACCCGAAGCGCGTGCTGTCGAAGGCCCAGATCCTCGACCGCGTCTGGAACTACGACTTCGGCGGCCAGGCCAACGTCGTCGAGCTGTACATCTCCTATCTGCGCAAGAAGATCGACGCCGACCGCGAGCCCATGATCCACACCATGCGCGGCGTCGGCTACGTGCTGCGCCCCGCAGGCTCGTGAGCACACCCCGCCGCGGCACCCTGGCCGCGCAGCTGCAGCCGCGGATCGTGCTGACGGTCGCGGTGATGTCCGTGCTCGTCTGCCTGGTGACCGTGTTCGGCGCGCGGGGCATCCTGATCAACCAGCTCGACCGCGAACTCGACGCCGCGCAGAAACGGTCCCAGGGACCCGGCCAGGGCGACGCCCTCGGCCTCACGAATCCGGGCACGCGGGTCAACACCATCGGCGGAATCCTCTTCACCGACGGCCGGGGGGCCGCGTTCATGCTCACGGACAGCAGCACGGCGAACAAGCCCCCGGAGGCGACGATCCTCTCGGAGACCACGCAGGAGCAGCTCTTCGCCGTGCCCGCCGACGGGGCCAAGCACACCGTCCGGCTCGCCGATGTCGGCGAGTACCGCATCGAGGCCCGCGACCGCTCCTTGGGCCGGGTGTTCGTGGGGCTCCCCACCAGCGAGATCAACCGGTCGCTGTTCTGGCTCGGCTCGTTCGCCGGCAGCGTCGCCCTCGTGGCGGTCATCATCGTCTCGCTCGTGACCCGCGAGGTCGTCGGGAGGGCTGTGAAGCCCCTCGTCGCGCTGACGAACACGGCCGACGAGGTGAGCAGGCTCGAGCTGGAGAAGGGCGCCGTCGCGGTGCCGCGCGTCGAGACCCTCCACATGCCGGAGGACAGCGAGGTGACGCGGCTGTCGACGGCGTTCAACGAGATGCTGGACCGCGTCGAGGGAGCGCTCACCGCGCGCGAGGAGTCCGAGGTGAAGCTGCGCCGCTTCGTCGCCGACGCGTCGCACGAGCTGCGCAACCCGCTCGCGGCGATCCGCGGATACGCGGAGCTCGCCGACCGCGCGCCCGACGGCGCCGACTCGTCGTTCGCGCTGGGCCGCATCGGGGCGGAGTCGCAGCGCATGAGCAAGCTGGTCGGCGACCTGCTCCTGCTCGCCCGTCTCGACGCCGACGCGCGGGTCGAGGCCCGCCCCGTCGACGCCGTCGAGGTGGTCCTGAACGCGGTCAGCGACGCCCAGGCCGCGAGCCGCGACCACGAGTGGCAGCTCGCGCTGCCCGAGTCCGAGGTCACCGTGCTCGCCGACGCCGACCAGCTCCACCAGGTCGTCGTCAACCTGCTTGCCAACGCGCGCACGCACACCCCCGCAGGGACGACGGTGCGCACGTCGGTCCGCGCCGACGGCGACATGGCGGTCATCGAGGTGATCGACGACGGCCCCGGCATCCCCGCGGAGGCCCTCCCCCGCGTCTTCGAACGCTTCGGCCGCGCCGACAACGCCCGCACCCACACCTCCGCGCAGTCGACGGGCCTCGGCCTGGCGATCGTCCGCGCGGTCGTGGAGAGCTTCGGCGGCACCGCCACCGTCGATTCCCGCCCCAGCCTCACCCGCTTCACCGTGCGGCTCCCCTTGGCCTGACCCCCGACCATCCGGGATAGTGCTCAAGATTCCGGCCCGGCAACCGCGCGGTCCGCGTAGCATTCCCGGCAGACGAAAGGACCCCCATGGAGATCACCCGCTCGGCGCTGGCCCAGATGGTCGACCACACGCTGCTCAAGACCGACGCGACGCACGCGCAGGTGTCCGCGCTCGTCGCGGAGGCCCGCGAGCTGGGCGCCTACTCGGTGTGCGTGTCGCCGTCGATGCTGCCGATCACCGACGACCTGGGAGATGTCCTGGTCGCGACGGTGTGCGGCTTCCCCTCCGGCAACCACACCGCCGCCGCGAAGGCCGCCGAGGCGGCGGAGTCGTCGCAGCTGGGCGCGAACGAGGTCGACATGGTGATCAACATCGGGCTGCTGAAGGAGGGCCAGGCCGACCTCGTCGAGTCCGAGATCCGCGCCGTCCGCGCGGCGACGACAGGGGTGTTGAAGGTGATCATCGAGTCCGCGGCGCTGACCGACGAGGAGATCGTCGCGGCGTGCGAGGCCGCAGAGGCCGCGGGTGCCGACTTCGTCAAGACCTCGACCGGCTTCCATCCCGCAGGCGGCGCCTCGGTGCACGCCGTCGCGCTGATGGCCGAGACCGTCGGCGGGCGCCTCGGCGTCAAGGCCAGCGGCGGCATCCGCGACTACGCGACGGCCAACGCCATGGTCGAGGCCGGCGCCACACGCCTCGGGCTCTCCGGCACCCGCGCCGTTCTCGACGGCGCCGACGACCCGGATGCCGCGGGAGACGACGGCGACGCGGGCGGATACTGAGATGACCGAGCCCACGCCCCGCCCCGGGCCGGGATCGCGCCGCTGATCATCGTCGGAGGAACTGCGTGGCGTACAGCGTCGCGTAGCTGCCCCCGCGCGCGAGCAGCTCGTCGTGCGTTCCCCGCTCGACGACCCGCCCCTCCTCGACCACGAGGATCTGATCCGCGTGGCGCACCGTCGACAGCCGGTGCGCGATCACCAGCGATGTGCGGCCCTCGCGCGCCGCGTCCAGCGCACGCTGCACCGCCGCCTCCGACTCCGAGTCGAGATGCGCCGTCGCCTCGTCGAGCACGAGGATCGGCGGCGCCTTCAGCAACAGGCGGGCGATGGCGAACCGCTGCCGCTCACCCCCGCTCAGCCGGTAGCCGCGCTCGCCGACGACAGTATCCATGCCGTCGGGGAGGCGCCTGACGAGGGCATCGATCTGCGCCGCCGCGAGCGCGGCCCACAGCTCCTCCTCGGTGGCCCCCGGCTTTGCGTAGCGCAGGTTGGCGCCGACGGTGTCGTGGAAGAGGTGCGCGTCCTGCGTGACGTAGCCGACGGTGTCCTGCAGCGAGGCGAGCGTGAGGGTGCGCACGTCCCGGCCGGCCACCTCGACGGCGCCCGAGTCAGCGTCATACAGTCGCGCGATGAGGTGCGTGATGGTGGTCTTACCCGCGCCCGACGGACCGACGAGCGCGACGGTCTGGCCGGGTAGGGCCTCGAAGCTGACGCCCCGCAGCACCGGCGACGACGCCGACTCCTGGAACGCCGCCGTCGGCTCCAGCGACTCCAGCGAGACCCGCCCCGCGTCGGGGTAGGTGAACCGCACGTCGCGGAACGTGACGCTGGGTGGGCCGTCGACGGCGCGGGCATCGGGGGCGTTGACGATCAGCGGCCGGAGGTCGAGCACCTCGAACACCCGCTCGAAGCTGACGAGGGCCGACATGATGTCGACCCGCATGGCGCTCAGCTGCAGCAGCGGTGCGTACAGGCGGGCGACGAGGGCGACGAGCGCCGTCAGCGTGCCGACCGTCATGCCGCCGTGGACGGCGGACACGCCGCCGAAGCCGTAGAACAGCGCCGTCGCGAGCGATCCGACCAGAGCGAGCGCCGTCATGTAGCCGCGGGAGATCATCGCGATGCTGACTCCGGTGTCGGCGACCGCGCCCGCCTGCTCCGCAAAACCCGAACTCTCGCGGTCGGGACGGCCGAAGAGCTTGACGAGCAGCGCGCCGGAGACGGAGAAGCGCTCCGTCATCGTGGCCGACATCTCAGCCTCCTGCTGCATCCGTCGGTGGGAGAGATCGGCGAGGCGGCGGCCGACGATGCTGGCCGGGATCATGAAGATCGGCAGCAGCACGATCGCGCCGAGCGTGAGCGGCCAGGACAGCACCAGCATCGAGCCCAGCACGAGGACCAGCGTCACGCCGTTGCTGACGAGCGCGTACAGCGTCGAGGTGAAGGCCTGCTGCGCGCCGTTGACGTCCGAGTGCAGCCGCGAGACCAGCTTGCCCGTGTGCGAGCGGCTGAAGAACGCCAGCGGCTGACTCATCACGTGGTCGAAGACCTGCGTGCGCAGCCGGAGGATGAGGCCCTCGCCGATCCGGGCCGAGCACCACCGCTCGACGACGCTGACCGCTGCCGACGCGACGGCCATGACCGCCACCGCGACAGAAAGACCGACGACGACCCCCGTGTCGCCCGCGAGCACGCCGTCGTCGATGATGCGCTGGAACAACAGCAAGGGGGCGACCGACAGCGCGCTGCCGACGGTGACCGTGAGCAGGAAGACCACGAGCAACCCCGCGAACGGGCGCCCGTAGCCGATCACGCGACGCGCGACACTCCTGTCGATCCTGCGCCGCGAGATCGAGGGGTCGGTCGAGAGCTTCCCCAGCATCTGCCACCCGCCGAACCCGCCAACGCTCATCTGCTCGCTCCTTCTCCTGCCTATCCTGGCACCCAGCGTTACGAGATGATGCCTCAATAACGGGAGTGCGCCACTAGGCTGCGCGCATGCTCTTGAGCGATCGCGACATCCGCGCCAGCGTCGACGCCGGCTCCGTCCGACTCGATCCGTGGGACCCGGGGATGGTCCAGCCGTCCAGCGTGGACGTGCGCCTCGACAAGTATTTCCGGGTGTTCGAGAACCACCGCTACCCGTCGATCGACCCGTCGATCGAGCAGCCGGAGCTGACCCGCCTGATCGAGGTCGACGGCGGCGAGGCCTTCGTGCTGCACCCGGGCGAGTTCGTGCTGGCCTCGACCTATGAGACGGTGACGCTCGGGTCCGCCGTCGCGGCCCGGCTGGAGGGCAAGTCGTCGCTCGGCCGCCTCGGCCTGCTGACGCACTCGACCGCCGGCTTCATCGATCCCGGCTTCTCCGGCCACGTGACCCTGGAGCTGTCCAACATGGCGACGCTGCCGGTGAAGCTCTGGCCGGGCATGAAGATCGGCCAGCTGTGCTTCTTCCAGCTCACCTCACCCGCGGAGCACCCCTACGGCTCGCCGCAGTACGGCTCCCGCTACCAAGGCCAGCGCGGCCCGACGCCGTCCCGCTCCCACTTAGGTTTCCACCAGACCGAGGTTTAGAGCGAAGCCTTCAGCCGCGCAACGGCCTCGGCGATGATCGCCTCCGACGTCGCCAGGTTCACGCGGACGTGCTGCGTCGCCGTCGGCTCGAAGTCGACGCCCGGGGAGAAGCGCACGCGCGCGACCTCGTGGAAGTGCCGCGCCGGGTTCGCCAACCCGAGCGGCGCGCAGTCCAGCCAGGCAAGATACGTGCCGGGCGCCGGCTCGTAGGTCAGCGCGGGCAGGTGTTCGGCAAGCTGATCCCGGAAGAAGCGCTTGTTGTCCTCGATCTCGGCCGCGGCCTCCGCCAGCCAGTCGCGGCCGTCCGTCAGCGCGGCGGCGTGCGCGAGGATGCCGAAGTAACTGGCGCCGTCGGACACCATCGGCCCGAGCCGCCGGAGCACCGCGGGGTCGCCGACGATGAGGCCGGCCTTGAGCGCGGCCAGGTTCCAGGACTTCGACGCCGAGGTCACGATCACCGCGTTCGCCGCGCCGGGAACGGCGAGGTAGGGCACGTGCGCGGCCCCGGCCAGGGGCGCGTGGATCTCGTCGGAGATCACGACGACGCCGTGCTCCGCGGCCAGCCGCGCGACCTCGGCCAGCTCGTCGGCGGTGTGGATGGTGCCGACGGGGTTGTGCGGCGAGCACAGCAGGTACGCCTTGGGGCGGTGGGTCGCGAAGGCCTCGGCGAGGCCCGCGAGGTCGAGGCGGCCGTCGCGCATGGGCACGTCGACGACCGTGCGGTCGTGGCTGACGCCGCGGAAGGGCGGGTAGATCGGGGAGTTGATGACGACGCCGTCGCCGGGCTCGGTGACGGCGACCAGCGCGTCGCGCATGCCGGTCACGACGTCGGTGGCGAGCTTCATCTCCGCAGCCTGCGGCCGCCAGCCCCACTGCCACGCGGCGTAGTCGGCGAACGCCTCCTGGTAGGTGGGCAGCTGCGGGTAGCCGGTGTCGCCCTCGCGCAGCGCGCGCTCGAGTCGCTCGCGCACCGCCGGGGCGACATGGGCGTCCATCTCGGCCACGAACATGGGGATGACGTCCGGCTCGAAGCGCTGCCACTTGATGGTGCCGCGGGTGCGCAGCTCGGAGAGGGGGACGTCGAAGATCATGCGGAACATCCTGCCACCTCGGTCCCGTGCACAAATCTGCCCAGGTTCCCTCTCCCTGCATATATGCACACGAAACGAAGCCCACGCAGACTAGAGGTCGCGCGGGTAGGTGCCACCTACCCGCGCGATCTCTTAGTGCAGGAGCCCGGCGTCAGGAGAGTTCCCGGACCACCGCGGAGAGGACGTCGTGCAGGAAGCGGAGGTAGCCGTCGATGCCGTCGGGGCGGACGGGGCCCGCGGTGACGACCGTGGCGACGTCGCGCTCGAACCACAGCTCCGCGAACGGAGGGACGTCGGCGGTGAACAGCCGCCAGACGGCCGGGCGCAGCAGGCCGCGGGCGACCGACGGCGACTCCGAGGTCACGCGCCACTGGTCGTCGAACTGGGGAGCGCCGACGGTGACGTCCGCGCCGCCGACCAGCTGCGAGAGCAGCGCGTCGTCGCGGGAGAGGCGCACGGAGGGGGCGACGGTGAGCCCGGGCTGGCGCAGGCAGATCACGGAACGCGCGCCGCCCGCGGCGCCGGAGCGCGACGACAGCCGCCAGCCGAACGCGGGCAGGGAGCCGAACTTGCCGACGAACCCGTCGGTGGCCAGCGACGGCGACCACGGCAGGTGGCGCACGCGTTCGGCCAGCTCCCGCGCCTCCGGGTAGTGGACCCAGCCGCGGCGGGCCGCCCACTCGGACCACCCGTCGCCGCGCGGGACGACGCTCATTCCCATGACCGATGCGGGCCCCGGCGTCCGGCGCTGGGGAAGCGCCACCCGCGCGCCGGGCGTCGCGCGCGACGTGGTCTTGATGGCGTCGAGCACCCGCGGGTTGATGGTGTCGACCAGGCGCCGCAACAGCGTCAGGTAGCGGTCCATCGCCTCGGCCCAGACGGAGCCGCGCGCGGCGAGCAGGATGGCGTCGCGCTCGAACCAGATGGCGGAGAAGTCGGGGAGCACGGGCATGAGCTCGGCGCGCATGGCCGGGCCGACGACGTCGCGCGCGAACTGCGGACTCGGCGACGACACGCGCCAGAGGAGGTCGAACTCGTCGTCGATAGGGATGCGCGGGGCGTCGGCGAGGAAGTCGGCTTCCTGGAGCGTGAGCGACGGGAACTCGACGCCGGGCACGCGGATGGCCGCCACCGTCGTCGGTGCGCCGCCGCGCGGGTCGGCGAGCCGGAAGCCGAAGCAGCCGAGCCCGCCGAACGAGCCGGCCCAGCCGTCGGTGGGCATGGGGAAGCCGAGTTCGTCGAGGCCGCCGCCACGGAAGACGCCGCGCATCGCCGGCCATTCCGGCAGGTGCTGCATGCCGCGCTCCGCGGCCCACCCCGCCCACTCGTTCGACATCCGGCTCACCTCCTCATGGCACCCCATCGTGCCAGGAATCGTGCGTCGACCGGATCAGACCCCGGACCACGGCCCGTCCTTCCTTGGTGACGGATAAGTGCTGTCACCTTGAGACTTTCCGAAAAACAGGGGTGTGTGGAGCATCTCGGTGCAGTTCTCCGTCAGCCAGACCTCGCGGCTCAGCGATCTGTCGTCCACGTGCTGGCCAGGCCCAGATAGTGCGCAACGGCGTGCTCGACGCGCGCCATCTGCTCCTGCTCCAGATAGTCGACGGGGTCGGCGGAGAGATAGCTGACGTCAACGGTGCGGATCTGGTCGACGAGAAGTCGGGTGGGCCGTCCTGCGACCTCCATCTCAGGTCTGAAGACCGCGGGACGGGCGGCGGTCGACGTCGGAACGATTGTCGCGACCGACCAGTCCATCCCCGACGGCGAGAGCACCAATGCGTAGCGGTGGCCGCCCTGCTCGTGTCCGCGCGGCTTGCCGAGGTCGACGGCGTGGATCGCGCCGCGAATCACCAGGCGTCCGGTTCGCCGCCGAGGTCCTCGTCCTTCAGCCGGATGGCATCGGCCCGGGCGCGGTCCAGCCAACGCTCGTGCGCGAGGAGCCGCAGCGCCCGGCGAATCGTGTCTGTCGTCGTCTCGCCGGACGCCGCGGCCTCGTCGAGGATGCGTCGATCCTCGGCGCTGGGCCGAAATCCGATGGTGCTCGTCGTCATGACCCCATCCTACGAGCGTGTTCAACACTTGTCTAACACGTCGGTTTGAAGCGCCATTGTCTTCCGGCGCATAATGGGCCCCTGTCCGTAAGGCGACGATGGGGCCATCACCCCGGAGCTGCCGGAAGAACGGCGATCCTTCTGAGAACCTCTCCAGGCCTCTAGGAACAGGACGCTCACTAGAACCGGCGGCGGACGGAGAAGAAGTGGGGCGCCCCACGCCCGAGCGGTCTGACCGCCCGGCGGGGCTCCTAAGGAGGGTGGTACCGCGGGCCTCGGCTCGTCCCTTCAACCGATGACGTTGAAGAAGGGATCCTCCGATGACCGCCTCCCCCGGCTACCGCGCCGTGCCCGCCCAGGTCGACTTTCCGGCGCTCGAGCACGAGATCCTGACGCTGTGGGCCGAGCGCGGCACGTTCGACGAGTCCCTCCGCCAGACCCAGGGCGGCCAGCCGTGGACGTTCTACGAGGGGCCGCCCACCGCCAACGGCATGCCCGGCACGCACCACATCGAGGCGCGCGTCTTCAAGGACCTGTTCCCCCGCTTCAAGACGATGCAGGGCCGCCACGTCGAGCGCAAGGCCGGGTGGGACTGCCACGGCCTGCCCGTGGAGCTCGCCGTCGAGAAGGAGCTGGGCTTCTCCGGCAAGGCCGACATCGAGGCCTACGGCGTCGAGGCGTTCAACGCGAAGTGCCGCGAGTCCGTGCTGCGCCACGTCGACGCCTTCAGCGAGCTGACCGAGCGCATGGGCTACTGGGTGAACCTCGACGACGCCTACGTCACCATGACACCCGCGTACGTGCAGTCGCTGTGGTGGGCCTTGAAGCAGATCTTCGACAAGGGGCTGCTGCAGGAGGACTACCGCGTGGCGCCGTACTGCCCGCGCTGCGGCACTGCGCTGTCGGACCACGAGCTGGCGCAGGGCTACGAGGAGATCACCGACCCGTCCATCTACGTCCGCTTCCCGCTCACCTCCGGCCCGCTGGCCGGCGCCGCGGACCTCCTGGTGTGGACGACGACGCCGTGGACGCTGGTGTCGAACACCGCCGTCGCGGCGCGCGCGGACGTGACCTACCGCGTCGCCACGCACCCCGACCAGCGCGCCGTCGTGATCGCCGAACCGCTGGCCGACAAGGTGCTGGGTGAGGAGTGGAGGCTGACCGACACCTTCACCGGCGCCGAGATGGAGCGCTGGGCCTACCAGCGCCCGCTGGAACTGGTGGAGTTCCCGGAGCCCGCCCACTACGTCGTGCTCGCCGACTACGTCACCACCGACGACGGCACCGGCCTCGTCCACCAGGCCCCGGCCTTCGGCGAGGACGACATGGCGGTCTGCCGCGCGTACGGCCTGCCGTTCGTGAACCCGATCCGCAAGGACGGCACGTTCGAGCCCGACCTCGACCTCGTGGGCGGCGCGTTCTTCCGCGACGCCAACGCCCCCATCCTCGACGACCTCGCCGCGCGCGGGATCCTCTTCCGCAAGGTCGACTACGAGCACTCCTACCCGCACTGCTGGCGCTGCCACACCGCGCTGCTGTACTACGCCATGCCGTCGTGGTACATCCGCACCACGGCCATCAAGGACGAGCTGCTCGCGCAGAACGAGGCGACGATCTGGCACCCGGACAACATCAAGCACGGCCGCTACGGCGACTGGCTGAACAACAACATCGACTGGGCGCTGTCGCGCAGCCGCTACTGGGGCACGCCGCTGCCCGTCTGGCGCAACGTCGACGACGACGCGGATCTGATCTGCGTCGGCTCGCTCGCCGAGCTGGGGGCGCTGACCGGCCGCGACCTCGCCGACCTCGACCCGCACCGCCCGTTCATCGACGACGTGGTGATCGAGCAGGGCGGCAAGACCTACCGTCGCGTCCCCGAGGTGATCGACGCGTGGTTCGACTCCGGCTCGATGCCGTTCGCGCAGTGGGGCTACCCGCACGCGCCGGGGTCGACCGAGCTGTTCGCGGAGCGCTACCCCGCCGACTTCATCTGCGAGGCCATCGACCAGACCCGCGGCTGGTTCTACTCGCTGATGGCGGTGGGCACGCTCGTGTTCGACGAGTCGAGCTACCGCAACGTCGTGTGCCTCGGACACATCCTGGCCGACGACGGGCGCAAGATGAGCAAGCACCTCGGCAACGTGCTGGAGCCCATCCCGCTGATGGATCAGCACGGCGCCGACGCGGTGCGCTGGTTCATGGCGTGCTCCGGGTCGCCCTGGTCGGCGCGGCGCGTCGGCCACCAGGCGATCGGCGAGACGGTCCGCAAGGTGCTGCTGACGTACTGGAACACCGTCGCGTTCCACTCGCTGTACGCGCGCGCGGCCTCGTGGACGCCGTCGGGCGAGGCCCCCGCCGTCGCGGAGCGGCACGTCCTCGACCAGTGGCTGACGTCGGCGACACAGCAGCTGATCATCGACGCGACCGAGTCGCTCGAGGCGTACGACACGCAGCGCTACGGCCAGGCGCTCGCCGGGTTCATCGACGCGCTGTCGAACTGGCACGTCCGCCGCTCGCGCCGTCGGTTCTGGAACGGCGAGCCGGGCGCGCTGTGGACGCTGCACGAGACGCTCGACGCGCTGACGCGGCTCCTGGCGCCGATCATGCCGTTCGCCACCGAGCGCGTCTGGCAGGACCTGTTCTACGCCGCGAATCCCGAGGGGCCGTCGTCGGTGCACCTCGCGCCGTGGCCGACGGCGGACGAGTCGCTGATCATCCCCGCGCTCTCGGAGGCGATGGAGCTGACCCGCCGCACCGTCGAGCTCGGCCGCTCGGCGCGCGCCGAGTCGAAGGTGAAGATCCGCCAGGCGCTCGGCCGGATGCTGGTGCCCTCGGCCATCTTCGCGAAGCTGTCGCCCGCTTTGCAGGACGAGATCAAGGCGGAGCTGAACGTCGAGCGCATCGAGTCGTTCGCGTCCGCCGGCGACCTCGTCGACCACTCCGCGAAGGGCAACTTCCGCAACCTCGGCAAGCGGTTCGCGAAGCGCACGCCGCTGGTGGCGAAGGCCATCGCCGAGCTGGACGCCGCCTGGTTGGCCGAGCAGCTGCGCGACCTGGGCCGCGCCGTGATGCGGTTCGAGGGCGAGGACATCGAGCTGACGGCCGACGACGTGATCGTGACCGAGCGCCCCCGCGAGGGCTGGTCGGTGGTCAACGAGCAGGGCGAGACGGTGGCGCTCGACCTGGAGCTGACCCCGGAGCTGATCCTCGCCGGCCTTGCCCGCGAGGTGATCCGGTTCGTGCAGGAGGCCCGCAAGCGCGCGGGCCTGGAGGTCTCGGACCGGATCGCGCTGGTCGTCGAGGCGGGCCCGGAGCTGGCCGAGGCCGTCGCCGCGCACCGCGACCTGATCGCCGCGGAGGTGTTGGCCGTCGAGCTGATCCAGGACGTCGTCGACGCCCCGACCGACGAGGACCAGGAGCTGAACCTGAGGATCGCGCTGCGGAAGGCCTAGCCACAGCATCAACGTGGCGGTTTCCGTTCGATTCGCCCCGAGGGCCGGATCAGCGTGGCGGTTTCCGTCGGCATACTGACGGAGACCGCCAGGCTATTCGCCTCGGCGAACGGCAGGTCGCGGTTGTGCGTCCGCTGCGAATAGGCTGTGGGTCCCCCCAACTTCAGGAGATACTTCCATGAGGATCATCGCCCCGTTCGCCGCCGCCACTTTCGCCGTCGCCTTCCTGGCCGGCTGTGGCTCACCAGCCCCGTCCGCTCCCTCCGGACCGGCCTCGTCATCCGCCCCGGCCACTACGCCCGCACCCTCGCCGTCGGTGAGCACCACCGCGCCCGGCGGTGGGTCGGAGGTCTCCGCCGACGACTTCCTCAAACGCGTCAGCGGGGCGGAGATGAAGACGTACACCATGGACATGGAGATGTCGACGACCGTCGAAGGGACGCCGATGACCATGACGACGTCCGGCAGCTTCGACAACAGCGACACCGCCAACCCGCGCTCGCACATGAAGATGGACATCACGGGCATGGAGGTGGAGATGATCGTCGTCGACGGCGACGCCTTCATCAAGATGGCGATGCTCGGCGAGGACTGGATGAAGATGGACCCGGAGGACGCCGCGGAGATGACGGGCGCCTCCGGACCCGACATCGGCCAGTGGACCGAGGACTACGCCAAGAACGTCGAGAAGGTTGAGCTGATCGGCGAGGAGGACGTGAACGGCGTTGCCACGACGCAGTACCGGCTCACGCTGAAGCCCGAGGCACTCGGCGACCTCGGCATGGAGGACGCCGGCGTCACGATGACCGATGTCGTCTTCGACGTCTGGGTCGACGGCGACGGGTTCACCCGGAAGTTCGCGATGGACATGGCGGGCGACGCGCCGACGACCATGACCGCGACCCTGGACAACATCAACGAGCCGGTGACCATCGAGGCGCCCAAGGACTGGGTGGAGATGCCCAGCTAACCCGCAACAAGAGTGAAGGGCCGTCACCGGCATCCGGTGGCGGCCCTTGTTGCTGCCGGCGGTAAGAGACGGCGAGGATGCGGGCCTCTACGATGACGGGGGCGCAAAGGGGGCGAGATGACCGGAAACGACGGGGCACGGAGTCGCCTCGCGACGCCAGGGAGCGGGACGACGTCGTTCCTGTACGCGCAGGCGCTGCGGAACCTGCTGGACATCAACACGGTTACGGGGCGCTCGGCCGAAGAGCCCGCCCGGTTCGTCAGGGCCGGCGGCGGCTATCCCGAGCCGTGGACGCGGGATGCGGCGATCAACGCCTGGAACGCCGCCAGCTCCCTCTCGCCCGACATCGCGCGCGACACGCTGCTGATGGTGTGCGACGGCGACGTCCTCGCCCAGGACGACCAGTGGTGGGACCAGATCATCTGGGTCGTCGCGGCCTGGCACCACTACGTCGTGACCGGCGACGAGGAGTTCCTCGCGACGGCGTACGGGATCGGCACGCGGTCGCTCTCCATCCTCCATGGACGGCGGTTCCGGCCGGAGTTCGGCCTCTACGCCGGCGGGGCGGTCATGCAGGACGGGATCTCCGGCTACCCGCAACCGCCGTGGGAGCCGGGTATCGAGTCCTCGTTCGTCCTCGACTATCCCCACGCCCACGAGGTGATGTGCCTGTCCACCAACGCGACCTACGTCGCCGCGCTGCGGGCCCTAGGCGCGATGGGACGCGCACTCGACGCCGCACCTGACGACGTCACGCCGGACGACAACACCCCGCCAGGGCACTACGACGAGCGCGCCGACGCGCTGACCACAGCGATCAACACCCACTTGTGGCGCGCGGACGCCGCCCAGTACGCCTACCTCCTCCACGGCGCGGGCCGCGAGCGCGGGACCCTCGCCGAGCACGAGGAGGCCTGCGGCATCGCGTTCGCGGCCCTCTTCGGCATCGCTCCCCCGGGCCGGGCACGTGCGATCCTGCGCGCCGCCCACCGGGAGCCCCAAGGGGTGGTCAACGTGTGGCCGCACTTCCCGGAGCGGTTCTCCGCCGAGCAACCCGGGCGCCACAACGCGATCTGCTGGCCCATGGTGATGGGCATGTTCGGCGCCGCCGCGGCCGTCTCGCGGGAGCCCGCCGTGTTCACCCGGACGCTCGACGACCTGGAACGCCTGTTCGCCGGCTCCGACGGCGGCTTCTCCGAGATCTACAGCGCGACCACCGGCGAGGTCGACGGCGGCTGGCAGACCGGCGCGCAGTGGCGGAGCGAACCGGACCAGACCTGGTCGGCCACGGCGTACCTCCGCCTGATCCACGAGGGCGCGTTCGGGATGCGGTTCGGCGAGGCCGGGCTCCGGTTCGAGCCGATCGTGCCCCGGCGACTGAGCGGCGCCACGCTCACCGGCTTCCGCTACCGCGACGCCACCCTGAACATCGCGCTGCGCGGCCACGGCACCCGCGTCGTCGGAACCCGGCTCGACGGCCGCCGCGTCGCCCAGGTGTCCGCGGGCATCAGCGGCGCCCACGACGTCGAGGTCGAGATCGCCCCCTAGCCCAGGTCGACCTTCGCCTCGGTGTGGGAGATGCCCGCCTGGCGCAGGCAGCTCTCCAGGACGCGCATCACCTCGAGGGTGTCGTGGAGGGGCATCGTCGGCGACTCGAGCGAGCCCTCGACGATCCGCTGCGTCACCTCGGCGAACTCGTGGCTGTATCCGCCGCCGGTCGGGCGCGCCTCGATGATGCGCGGCAGTACGCCGGAGCGGTGGACCGAGATGGTCGTGGGGTGGTGGAACTGCGGCTCGATCTCGATCCAGCCCTTCGTGCCGATGATCGTCATGCGGCCGGGGCCGGGGCCGTCGAACCCGCAGGTCAGGGAGGACATTCCACCGCCGGTGTGGCCGAGGTTGATGCTTGCGGCCTTGTCGATGCCGGTCGGGTACAGGCGGGTGAGGCAGTCGACGGAGCGGACGTCGCCCAGGAACGCCTGCGCGAAGTTCACCAGATAGACGCCGAGGTCGAGGATGGCGCCGCCGCCCAGTTCCCGCTCGAAGAGGCGGTGTCCCGCCTCGTAGGCGCGGGAGCCGCACAGGTCTCCCTGCACGGCGATGACCTCGCCGATCCTGCCCCAGGCGACGACCTCGCGCGCGGCGGCGACGACCGGCTGGAACCGCGTCCACATCGCCTCCATCGCGAAGACGCCTTTCGCGCGGGCGGCATCGGCGACCTGCTGCGCGCCGGCGAGCGTCGCCGTGAACGCCTTCTCGACGAGAACCGCCTTGCCGTTCGCGATGGCGGCGAGGGCCACATCGCGGTGGTGCGGGTGCGGCGTCGCGATGTAGACGACGTCGACCTCAGGGGACTCGAGCAGTTCCCGGTACGACCCGTAGGCGTGCGCCACACCGTGGCGAGCCGCGAACTCCTGCGCCTTCTCCCTCGTCCGGGACGCGACCGCGACCAACTCGGCCCCGGGCACGAACTGGAAGTCACCGGCGACCCCGTGCGCGATCGCACCCAACCCGACAATTCCCCAGCGAACGGTGCTCATAGGCCCAGGTTACTGGGGCGCGATGACAGCTGGGGTGAGTCCAAGGAAGAGGTCACCAGCCTTTCGACGCGGGCGCGCGCTTCGCACCCGACCCGGCTCAAGGAGCGGTTGGACGACGGGCGAGGACGTAGAGGCGGTCGACGGGGCCGAGGCGGAGGTAGGCCTCGACGTCGGCCAACCCCGCGCCGACGAGGACGGCGCGCAGCGCGGCCTGGTCGTGCAGCACCCAGGGGACGGTCTGATCGCCGAGGACCCGGGTGGCGTCGTCGGAGGCGCCGGCGTCGAGCGCGAGGACCAGCACGCCGTCGGGCGCCAGCGTCCCGCCGAGGCCGCGGACGATGCCGGGGAGCTCACTGGGCGCGAAGTGGTTCAGCACGTCCCAGGCGACGATCCCGCCCCACGCGGCCGCGGTCGCCGGGCGGAGGAGGCGGCGGAGGTCGGCCTCCTCGATCATCACCTCGGGGTGACGACGCCGCGCGCACATGACCTGCTGGGGCGAGGAGTCGAAGCCGGTGACGTCGGCGCCGAGGTCGGCGAGGTAGGCCGACACGGCTCCGGCCCCGCAGCCGACGTCCGCGACGGGGCGATCGCCGGCCAGCTCGACGGCCCGGGTGAGCACCCACCACTCGAACGGGGAGTCGAACAGCTGCCGGGCCCGCTCGTCGGCGTGGTCGTCGGACAGCTCCGCGAAGGCCGCGGCGAGCCGCGCGTCGCGGGCGGCGGGGCCGTCGGAGAGCGCCTGTTCGCGGTCGACGACGGCGGCCGGGCCGGTCTCGACGGGGAGGTCGCCCAGCAGGTGAACCCAGCGGTGGTCCTGCTGACCGGGCCTGCGCCCCAGGTCCTTGACCAGCGGCTCGTCGCGGGCGGCCATCCCGGCGAGGCACTGCTCGACCGCGCCCCGATCGGTGAACGCGTGCAGCCGATCCGTGCGCGTCTTCAACTCGCCGGGCGCCTGCGGCCCGCGCAGCAGGAGGACGGTGAGAAGCGCGCGCTCGTCGTCGGCGAGGTCGAGCACCTGAGTGGCGGACTGCGCGTACTTCAGCGTCCGCTTGCCGTAGTCCATCCACGTCACACGCACGAGACCCCGGTCCTTCAGGGACCGGATGGCGTCCTGGAGGGTGCGGTCGTCGTAGTCGGTGACGGGCTCGCGGCTGGACTTCTGGTTGCACGCGGTGCGCAGCGCGTTGAGCGTGAGCGGATACGTGTCCGGGACGGTGATCTCCTTCTCCAGGAGGGACCCCAGCACGCGTTGTTCTTCGGGCGAGAGTGTCGGCAGCGTCACGATTGGCAGCCTACCGGTCGAGGCCGCGCACAAATCTCTGTATACGTGGAGGAAGGGCTATATAGGCACACGTCGACGCATACAGAGATTTGTGCACGGCAACCCAACCCGGGAGGTGGTTAGCTGCCGGTGTCGAGGTCGAGGGGGACGACGGCGCGGCCCTGTGGTTCTCGGCCGAGCGCGGCGTGTTCACCGCCTTCGTCCCCGTGACGCCGCGCGGCACCGTGGACAACTGGTCGTCCTCCGAGGTCGTCATCTACGCGGTCGACGACAAGGGCGAGCGGCTCCGCTCGGTGTCGGTGGCCGTCGCCGGGGACTGACGCTCTAGATCGAGGACTTGACCACACGTCCGCGGACCGGGCGCCAGACCTTTCGACACGATCCGGGCGCTTCGCGCCGGGGATCGGCTCAAGGAGCGGACGGGCCGGGCGCGAATGCCGTTCGGCTTCGATCGGAAGTAGACTCTTCGCGGTCTCCCGGGAGGTTTCATGGGTCGCATTGTTCAGAAGTTCGGCGGGTCGTCTGTCGAGGACGCCGAGTCCATCAAGCGCGTGGCGCGGCGCATCGCCCGTACGCGCGGCGAAGGGCACGACGTCATCATCGTCATCTCCGCGATGGGTGACACCACCGACGAGTTGATGGACCTGGCGCTGCAGGTGTCGCCGCGGCCGAAGTCGCGCGAGCTCGACATGCTGCTGACCACCGGCGAGCGGCAGTCGGCGGCGCTGCTGGCGATGGCGCTGTCAGACCTCGGCGTCGAGGCCGTGTCCTACACCGGCTCGCAGGCCGGCGTGCTCACCACCCCGACGCACGGCAACGCGCGCATCATCGACATCACGCCGGGACGCGTGGAGAAGTCGCTGAACGAGGGCAAGGTGACGATCGTCGCCGGCTTCCAGGGCGTTTCGCAGGACACCAAGGACATCACGACGCTCGGCCGCGGCGCGTCGGACACCACCGCCGTCGCGCTCGCCGCGGCGCTGAAGGCGGACTTCTGCGAGATCTACTCCGATGTCGACGGCGTCTACACCGCCGACCCGCGCATCGCGCCGTCGGCGCGCCAGATCCGCGAGATCGGCTACGAGGACATGATGGAGATGGCGGCCTCGGGCGCCAAGATCCTCCACCTGCGCTGCGTCGAGTACGCGCGCCGCGAGAACGTGCCCGTGCACGTGCGCTCCTCCTTCACCGACAAGCAGGGAACCTGGGTCAGGAACCAGGACGAGATCAACAAGGACGGGACCATGGAACAAGCCATCATCACGGGCATCGCGCACGACCGCGGCGAGGCCAAGATCACCGTCGTCGGGGTGCCGGACCGGGTGGGCGAGGCCGCCGCGATCTTCACCGCGGTCGCCGAGGCGGACGTCAACATCGACATGATCGTGCAGAACATGTCGCGCCTGTCCGACGTCAAGACCGACATCTCCTTCACCCTCCCGATGGCCGACGGCGCGAAGGCGATCGCCGCGATCGAGGCGGTCAAGGAGCACGTCGGGTTCGAGGAGCTGCTGTACGACGACCAGATCGGCAAGGTCTCCGCGGTCGGCGTCGGCATGCGCTCGCACCCCGGCGTCTCCGCCACGTTCTTCCGCGCGCTGGCCGGGGCCGACGTCAACCTGCAGATGATCTCCACCTCGGAGATCCGCATCTCCGTGATCGTGGGCGCCGACGACGTCGACGCCGCGGTCCGCGCCGCGCACACCGCCTTCGGCCTAGACGCCGAGGAGACCGCCACGGTCTACGCCGGCACCGGCAGGTAGTAACCGCTGGTTGAGCCGGGCCGTGAGGCGCTAGGACGTGTCTCAACCAATGAAGGCGAGTTGATCATGGAGGTTCCCGAGGTCGGTAGGAGAGCCCTTCTGGCTGCGCTCGCCGTGAGCGCCGTCGGGGCAGTCGCGGCGTGCACACGCGTGCCGGCGCCTCCGGTCCCTCCGCCGACGCTCGTGCCGACGCCCACCCCCACCGCGTGGCCCAGCCGCCCGGGCGACTCGACCTCCATCGAGGCCGTCGTCTTCGACGGCGCGTTCGGCACCTCGTTCGTGACCGCCGCCGGGGAGCGGCTCACGAAGCGCTACCCGGGGCTGAACGTCCGGGTCGAGGCGGTGGCCGCCGTCGCCACGGAACTCCAGCCGCGCTTCGAGAGCGACGCCACGCCGCCAGACCTGATCGGCAACTCCGGAGCGGATGCGCTCCCCGTGTCCGCGTTGCGGGACGAGCTGCTTCCCCTCGACGACTTCCTCGCGACGCCCGACGAGGCCGGCGCCCCGCTGTCGGACGCGCTCTTCCCCGTCGTCCGGGCGGCGGGCACGGTCGACAACCACCAACTGGCGCTCCCCTACGTGCTGACGGTCTTCGGGCTCTGGCACTCGGCGCACCGCCTCGCCGCGGAGGGCTGGACGATCCCCACCACCTGGGATGGCATGCTCGACCTCGGCGAACGGGCGAAGAGCGCCGGCACGTCGCTGTTCGTGTACGGCACCGACGCGGCCGACTACTACCTCGAACTCGCCATCTCGTCGGCCATCAAGGAGGGCGGGCACGAGGTCCGGGTCGCGCTCGACGACCTGGCCGAGGGCGCCTGGGAGCATCCCGCGGTTCTGGGGGTTCTGCGCGCGCTCGAGGACTGCGTGACGGCCGGGTTCGTGCTGTCCGGCGGCGACTATCTGAAGGCCCAGCAGGAGTGGACCCGCAAGGGCCGCGCACTGCTGTATCCCGCGGGGTCGTGGATCGTGCGCGAGACCGAGCCCAGCACACCCGTCGATTTCGAGCTCGCCGCCGTCCCCGTCCCGACGCTGACGTCGTCGCCCATGCTCGCCCCCGCGGCGGTGCACCTCACCGCGACCGAGCAGTTCCTCGTCCCCACGCGCGCCGCCAACACCGACGGCGGCCTGGCACTCCTCCGCGAGCTGCTGACCCCGGAGGCCGCGGCGGAGTTCTCGCGGCAGAACCTGGTCCCGACGGTGGTGCGCAACTCCGTGCCCGCCGACCTGGCGTCGTCGGCCCTGACGTCGCAGACGAGGATGATCGCCGACGCCGGCGATGACCTGTTCAGCTGGCGATTCACGAGCTACTACGGCCTCTCCACGAGCCTCACGCCGCTCTGGGCGCGCTTCCTGGACGGAGAGCTGAGCGCCGAGGCGCTCGCCGAGCAGACCCAGGCCCTCACGGACGGGATCCGCAACGACCCGTCGGTCGAGCGCTACACCGTCAGCTGACCGCCCGTCGATCCGGGCTCAGCCCTCGGCAATGAACTCGAGACCGTGCCGACGCAGTTCCGCGACCAGATCGTCGGGCACCGTCCACAGGCGCGAGTCCAACTCGTCGACCAGCGTGATCGGCGTCTGGGTGCTCCAGTACAGCGGCATGAGACGGCCAGACCGGTCAACGAGGACGATCTGGTTGGCGCCGTCGCGGGTGCCCCACTCTGTCGGCGTGGCCTCGGCGGCGAACCGCCGGCCGAGCTCCGCGGCGAGGTCGGGACTCAGCTCCGGGCCGAGCTCGGGGATCGCCCAGTCGCCCACGCACGCCCACCCGCCAACGATCTTCGCGGGGTCGGCCGGGGGCGCCTCGGAGAAGTCGCCGTCGCACTCAGCCGGGCGCTCGTAGAAGGGGGTGGTGCGCAGGCCCTGCAGGGCTTCGCTCCAGAGGTCCGCAGCGGCACCCGACGGCTCCCACGACCCCGCAGCCCACTCGCCCGTGTGCTCGTCCGCAACGATCCGGCCCGCGGCGTCGACCAGGAACGTCACCGGGTCGCCGTGCTCGTTCAGCAGCACGAGGTAGGGCAGCCCGCGAGGCACCCCCCAGCCGTCGCGGGGGGAAAGCTCGGCGTCGGCGAGCGCCGCGACGAACTCCGCGGGCAGCGCGCGCGAGACGGCCTCCCCGGCGAAGTCGGTCGCGTCCGCCGCCAGTCCGCAGACGACGCCGCGAGTAAGAGATGCCCTGCGCACCGGCAGGAAGGACGAGATCCCGGTGGGATCCTCCCACTTCGCGGGGTAGGCGCGGCATAGGTCGACATCGTCCTCGAAAGCCGGAGCGGAGGCCCGCTGCTGCTCCCAGAATCCCTTGAGCGTGTCGAGCAGCGCGGCGCCCCCGGTGCGGCCGTCCCAGCCGCCGACCCACTCGCAGTTCACCGTCTCCGCCGCCACCGCCGTCCGCGCGCCGTCCGGGTACTCAACCACCACCGTGTAGACGAGCCCTCCCACGTCGGTGCAGCCGTCGACCCTCAGCGTCGGGAGCGCATTGACGGCGTCGACGACGCGGTCGGGATCGGTCGTCAGCGGCTCGATCGGCCCGACGCCAACCTGGCCGAATCCGCTGCTCCAGCCACACAGCCAAGCCTGGCTGGCACCGGCGGGGAGGTTCTCCGACGACGGCAGGTCCTCGGCCTTCAACGCGCCCGACGCGAGGTCGGCGCACGCGCCGCGCACCAGTCCACCGTCTCCTGGAGCCGTCGCGGTGGGCTCCGGCACGGGCGACGTCGGCGCCGTGGTCGACGGCCCCGGCGAGGCGACGATGGGCGCGGGACCCCTCGCCAGCAGCGGCACTCCCACCGCCGTCGCCACGACGACGACGGCCAGGGCACCCACCGCCGCCCGACGCCGGTAGGCCCGTCGTCGGCTGGCGTCGGCCCAGCCCCCCACGTGCGCAGACGGCGGCGTCGCGGCGCGCAGGGCGTCGCGGAACTCGGATTCATCCATGGTCTTCCCCCTCTGCGAGGTGCGGCGACGTCCGCAGGGCGGCGAGCCCCCTGCTGACGTGCGAGGTGACGGTGCCCTCGGGCAGGCGCAAGAGCTCGGCGACTTCCTTGGTCGGCCGGTCCTCGAAGTAGCGCAGCACCAGCGCCGCGCGCTGGATCCGGGGCAACGCGGCGAGGGCGCGGGCGATGTCCGCGCCGCGTGCCGCGTCCCCGGCCGCCGTCGCCGGGCCTTCGGGCGGGGCGTCCGAGGGGATCTCCGAGCGCCACTGGAGGCGGCGCCACCAGGACACGAACGTCCGGTAGAGCGTGGTGCGCACGTAGGCCTCGAAATGCCGGTCGTTGTCGAACGACTCGTAGCGGCCGTAGGTCTTCGACAGCGCCGTCTGGACGAGGTCCTCGGCGTAGTGCGCATCCCCCGTCAGCAGCCAAGCCGCGTGGTGGAGCGACGTCGCGCGCTCGGCGACGAAGCCGTCGAAGCCGGACCCGGTCCGGCTCGCGGATTCCACGGCAGCCTCCATATCTCTAGAGACGCGGTGACCCTCCCGGTTCACTGCACCGGGTTTCAGCCTCGTCCGCAGCCCGAGGAGATCAGCGGCGCTTCCCCGTGCCGAAGAGGCCTCGGATGATCTCCCGTCCGGCGGTGCGGACGAGGTCCTTGAACACCGACGACTTCGTCACCTGCTCCATGAGCGTGGGGTTCTCCTTCTCCCACTTGCGGCGCGCCGCCTCCGCCGCCTTGGCCTCCTTCTCGGCCTGGGCACGGGCGCGGGCGGCCTCGCGATCGAGGCGGGCGAGTTCGGCGTCGGCCTCGCGCTCGATGCGCTGGCGCTCCTTCTCCGCCGCGGCCTCCGCCTTCTGGGACGCGACCCGCTCCTTCTCGGCAGCGGCCTCAGCCGCCGCGCGCTCCTTCTCGAGGCGCTCCGCCTCGGCGCGCGCAGCGCCCTCGTTCAGCTTCGCGCTGAGGATCTCGTAGGCCGACTCCCGGTCGATCGGCGTGCCGTACCGCGCCGACAACGGGGACGCGGCGACGGCGGCCCGCATCGTCTCCTCGGGGGTCGGGGCCATGAGCGACGTCGGGGCCCAGATCCGCGTGCGCGCCACCGGAGTGGGAGCGCCCTTCTCGCTCATCACCGTGACGATCGCCTCGCCGGTGCCCAGCTGCTGCAGCACCTGCTCGAGGTCGTAGCCGGAGTTGGGGTAGGTGGCGACGGTGGCCCGCAGCGCCTTCGCGTCGTTCGGGGTGTGCGCGCGGAGTTGGTGCTGCACGCGCGAGCCGAGCTGCGCGAGGACGTCGTCGGGCACGTCCTTGGGCGTCTGCGTGACAAAGAACACGCCCACGCCCTTGGAGCGGATCAGCCGCACGGTCTGGGTGATCGCCGAGAGGAACGCCTTCGACGCGTCGTTGAACAACAGGTGGGCCTCGTCGAAGAAGAACACCAGCTTGGGCTTCTCGATGTCGCCCACCTCGGGCAGCGACTCGAACATGTCGGCCAGCAGCCACATCAGGAAGGTCGAGAACAGCGCGGGGCGGCTCGCGAGCTGCGGCAGCTCCAGCAGGGAGACGACGCCGCGGCCGTCGGATGCCGTGCGCAGCAGTTCCGACGAGTCGAACTCGGGTTCGCCGAAGAACGCGTCGCCGCCCTGGTCGGCGAGGGTGACCAGCGCGCGCAGGATGACGCCCGCCGTCGCCGTCGATACGCCGCCGATGCCCTTCAGCTCGGCCTTGCCCTCGTCGGAGGTGAGGAACTTCAGCAGCTCGATCAGGTCCTTGAGGTCGAGCAGCGGGAGCCCCGCCTTGTCGGAGTAGTGGAAGACGAGCCCCAGCGACGACTCCTGCACCTGGTTCAGGCCCAGCACCTTCGACAGCAGGATGGGGCCGAACGACGCGACGGTGGCGCGCAGCGGGATGCCGATGCCCTCCCCGCCCAGGGCGTAGAACTCGGTCGGGAAGCCGGTGGGCTGCCAGTCCTGGCCCTGCGCGGCCGTACGCGCGAGGAGTTTCTCGCTCGCCTCGCCCGGGGAGGCCATGCCGCTGAGGTCGCCCTTGATGTCGGCGGCGAACACCGGGACGCCCGCGGTGCTCAGCGCCTCGGCCATCACCTGCAGGGTCTTCGTCTTGCCCGTTCCGGTCGCTCCGGCGACGAGGCCGTGGCGGTTGAACATCGCGATGGGGATGCGAATGGGCGCATCGAGCACGGGGGCGTCGTCGAGTGCGACACCGAGGACAGCGGTCTCGCCCTCGAAGGCGTATCCGCTCTTGATCAGGTCAATCTGGCTCACGAGCACTACCTTTCCACATCCCCTTTGCGAGCGGGCGGGGTAGCCGCCGCGCGAAGCATCCACCCCAATCACAGCCAACAGCACCCCAATATTGGCGAGCACCACTAGTCTGGGCTCCGTGATCTTCAAGAGAGTCGGCGACACGCGCCCGTACCCGGACCACGGCTACACGCAGAAGCAGTGGATCGCGATTGCTCCGCATCAGGTGCGGCTCGACGAACTCGTGACCACCAAGCGCACTCTCGATCTCGAGGCTCTCCTGGAGGAGGACTCCACCTTCTACGGCGATCTCTTCGCCCACGTCGTCGCCTACCGCGGCGAGATGTACCTCGAGGACGGGCTGCATCGTGCGCTCCGGGCCGCGCTGCAGCAGCGCCAGACGATGCACGCGCGAGTGCTGGAATTGAGCTGACATGCGCATCTTCCGCCTCATCGCCACCCCGATCATCATGCTGGGCCTGCTGGGCGTGCTCATCTGGGGGGTCATGTGGGGGTGGAGGGAACTCACCGCCCCGCTGCCGACGCCGACGCCGACCCCGTGCGTCACGATGCCGGCAGACGAGGTCACTCCCGAGCAGGTCTCCCTGCGCGTGTTCAACGGCGGCTTCACCTCCGGGCTCGCCTCCCGTGAGGCGCAGCGGATGCGCGACAAGGGCTTCACCGTGATCAAGGTCGACAACGTCGAGGAGCGCATCACCTCTCCCCTCGTGCGCGGCAACAAGCGCGAGGAGCCGTCGATGACGCTGGTGGCCTCGCACTACGAGAACGCCACGCTCGAGTTCGACGACCGCGTCGACGGCACCGTCGACCTCCTCCTGGGCAGCGAGAAGCCGGAGCCGGTCAAGAAGCCCCTGACGAAGGTCGAGACCGACGGCAACCTGTGCGTCATGCCGACGACGACGGCGTCGCCTTCGCCGAGCCCGTCCGCCAGCCAGGAGCCCTGATACAGCTCCGGCCCATCCCGGCGTGCACAGATCTCTGTATACGTCGATGAGCGGCTATATATGCCTTCGTCCGCGTATACAGAGATCTGTGCGCGGATCAAGCGATCCGGGACGCTTCCGATATGCCCGCGAAGAGCTACCCGCGGCCTCCTGGTACGAAGCCGGGCCCGGATCTCAAGGATCCGGGCCCGGTTTCTTCGGCGGTGATGGAGGGATTTGAACCCCCGGTAGGTTTCCCTACTCTCGCTTTCGAGGCGAGCTCTTTCGGCCGCTCAGACACATCACCGTGTTCCATGTTACCGACGCGCGCGCTACGAGGCGAATCGACATCGGCTGGCGGAGCAGAGCGCTCCCGAGACCCTCTAGAGTTGGCCGGTGCGCGATTTTCAGGCACTCCTCAAGCTTCCCGGCCTCGGCCTCGTGATCACCACCCAGTTGATCGCGCGGTTCCCCGCGGGCATGTACTCGCTCGGCATCCTGATGCTGGTCGAGCACCGCACGGGGACCTACACCGCGGCCGGGTTGGTCCTCGCCGCGTTCTCGGTCGGCACCGCCATCGCGGGACCCATCGTGTCGCGGCAGCTCAGCCGGTTCGGGACCACCCGCGTGCTGCTCGTCACGCTCGGGGTCTCCGTGGCCGCCATCGTCGCGCTCGTCGTCGCGCCTCTCCCGCTGGCCGGGATGATGGCGCTCGGCGCCGTCGGCGGGGCGGCGATGCCGCCCGTGGTGCCTGCCGTGCGCACGCTGTACCCGCACCTGGCGCCGCCGCACCTGATCACGCCGCTCTTCTCCCTGGACGCCGCCCTGCAGGAACTGATCTGGGTGTTCGGGCCCGTGGTGATCACGCTGCTCGTCGCCGGCCTCGGCACGACGACGGCGCTGCTGGTCGTCGCCGGCATCCAGGTCGCCGGAGGGCTCGTGTTCGCGCTCGCGCCGATCGTCAGGAACACGGAGATCCCGGCCACCAACCGACGCCTGGGCGGCGTCATGCGCAACCACTCCGTCATCCTGATGGTCGTCACGTCGCTCCTGCTCATCGGGGGCTTCGCGGCCATGGAGGCCGCCGTCGTCGCCACCCTCGGCGAGGGCTCGCTCTCTGTCGGCGTGGCCTTGGCGATCTGCTCCATCGGCTCGCTGATCGGCGGACTGTACGCGGGCAACCGGCCGCTGACCCGGTGGTCGCTGGCTCTCCGGATGGGCGTGGTCGCGCTGGGCTTCGGCGCGGCGGTGGCCCTGGCGGGAGGCTTCTGGGGCCTCTCGTTCGCGCTGTTCCTCGCCGGCATCGGCTGCGCGCCGGCGCTGGCGGCCGTGTCGTCGGTGATCGCCGGGAGCGTCGACTTCGCCGACACCGCGGAGGCCTACGGCTGGATAGGCACCGGGCAGCTGCTCGGCGCCTCGGTGGGCTCGGCCGCGGCGGGCATCGCCATCGACCACGTGGGCGGCTCCGGCGGCCTGATGGTCAGCGTCGTGGTCGTGGTCCTCGCGGTGCTCGTCGCCGTCGTGTTCCGGAACGCCCAGCCCGACCTTCGCGTCCCGATCTCCAGTCACTGACCGACCGCTCCGTGCATACACCTGCGTAGATTCGGCTGGCTGTGCATATGCACAGCCGATGGAACCTGCGCAGGTCTATGTACGGCGGGCGGCGAAGAACCGCTCGAGCGGGGCGGCGCACTCGTCGGCGAGGACGCCCGAGATGACCTCCGGGCGGTGATTGAGGCGCGGGTCGCGGACGACGTCCCATAGCGACGACACCGCGCCCGCCTTCTCGTCGAACGCGCCGAATACGAGCCTCCCCAGCCGGGCGCTGACGATGGCGCCGGCGCACATCGTGCACGGCTCGAGCGTGACGACGATGGTGCAGCCTTCCAGGCGCCACTCGCCCACCGCCTCGGCGGCCCGGCGGATGGCGACCACCTCGGCGTGCGCCGTCGGGTCGCCGTGGAGTTCGCGTTCGTTGCCCGCCCGGGCCAGGACCTCGCCGTCGGGCCCGAGGACCACCGCGCCGATCGGGACGTCGTCGTGGACAGCGGCGGCTTCTGCGTCCTGCAGCGCCAGTCGCATCGCAGCATGCCAACGAGATCCCATGGGTCTCCGCCAGCTTCCTGCTCATGACGCCAGGCCCGGGTATGAAAAAGCCCCGGTGCGACCGGGGCCAACCTGGCGCGCTCGGAGGGACTCGAACCCCCAACCTTCTGATCCGTAGTCAGATGCTCTATCCGTTGAGCCACGAGCGCTTGGGCGAAAAGTAACTATACAGGGCATTCGGAGGACTGGGCAAAACGAGCGCGCCAGAGCCCTGTCAGGTCAAGCCTCGCCGCCCGTCAGCGCGTCGCGCACCACCCGGAGCGGAACCCGGTCCCCGGGCTCGACGCCGAGCGCCGCGGCCAGGTCGGCGTCAGCGATGGGCCGGGTCAGGTCGCCTTGACGGAACAGGAAGACGACGTCGAGGATCTCGTACCGCTCTCCGCCGTCGGCCGCCTCCACGAACCGCGAGATCCCCTCGCCAAAGCCGCAGTCGACCGCGGCGAAGGTCCGCTGCGCGTCCTGGGTCCGGTCCCAGGTGCGCACGGAGGTGACGACGTCGGCGACGCTCGCGCCGAACCGGGACGCGTTGCGGCGGACGGCGTCGGCGACCGTCCCCGAGATGCCGGAGAGGGCCTCGATCCCCACCCAGTCGTCGGCGACGGCCCTGGCCACGAGCACGTCCCACTCCTCGCCGGCGGGAACGGTCACCTCCACGCCGCCGCAGACGGCGAGGTCGTCGACGTCGCACGCGGAGTCGTCGACGGTGATGGCGGGAATGGACAGCGCTCGGTCCGGATACGTCTGCATGGCCCCATTCCACGCCGCGATGGCCCGGATCTCAAGGGCTCGGGCAGGGCTCGTTCGCGTCCAGCACAACGTCCGTCGTCAACTCGCGGTCCGCCGATGATCGATGCCAGGATGGACCAGTGACAACAGCGATCTGGGCCCACCGCGGAGCGAGCGCCTACGCGCCGGAGAACACGATCCCCGCCTTCGAACTCGCCCTGAGCATGGGCGCCGACGGCATCGAGCTCGACGTCCAGCGCAGCGCCGACGGCCAGGTTGTCGTCATCCACGACGTGACGATCAATCGCACGTCGAACGGGGTCGGCAAGGTGGTCAGCCTGACCTTCGAGGAACTCCGCCGGTGCGACTTCAGCAACGGCTTCCCGGGGCGCCGCAACGTCAAGATCCCGACGCTGCGCGAGGTGCTCGAGCTGTGCCGGCCCACCGACGTGACGGTCAACATCGAGCTGAAGAACGGCGAGGAGCTGTATCCCGGGCTGGAGAACGACGCCCTACGTGTCGTCCGCGACGCCGGCATGCTCGATCGCGTGGTCTTCAGCTCGTTCAACCACTACTCGCTGGCGAACCTCCGCGGGCAGGTCGGCCCCGAGAACCTCGCCCTGCTGATCTCCGACGGGCTCTACGACCCGTGGCTGTACGCGAAGTCGTTCGGCGCCGGCGCGATCAACCCGGACTACCGCGCCCTGCAGATGCCCGGCTACGTCTGGTATGCCCACGAGGTGGGCATCAAGGTCAACGCCTGGACCGTGAACGACGAGGAGGCGGTCCGCTGGATCGCCGACCTCGGCGTCGACACGGTGATCACGAACCTCCCCGACCAGGCGGCCGACGCCCTCCGCTATCAGCGGCATCGCTAAGCTCGCGCCCATGACCAACCCCTTCCGGCCCGAGCTGTGGACGCCCGTCGAGGGCTTCGACTTCACCGACATCACCTACCACCGCGCCAACGACGTGCCGGCGGTGCGGATCGCGTTCGACCGCCCCGAGGTACGCAACGCGTTCCGGCCGCACACCGTCGACGAGCTGTACCAGGCGCTGGAGCACGCGCGGACGTCGTCGGACGTCGGGTGCGTGCTGCTCACCGGGAACGGGCCGTCCGAGAAGGACGGGGGCTGGGCGTTCTGCTCCGGCGGCGACCAGCGCATCCGGGGCCGCGCCGGATACCAGTACGCGGAGGGCGAGACGGCCGAGTCCGTCGACGCCGCGAAGCTGGGCCGGCTGCACATCCTCGAGGTGCAGCGGCTGATCCGGTTCATGCCGAAGGTCGTCATCGCTCTGGTCAACGGCTGGGCCGCGGGCGGCGGGCACTCGCTGCACGTCGTCGCCGATCTCACGCTCGCCTCGCGCGAGCACGCGAAGTTCAAGCAGACCGACGCCGACGTCGGCTCCTTCGACGCCGGTTACGGGTCGGCGTACCTCGCCCGCCAGGTGGGCCAGAAGTTCGCGCGGGAGATCTTCTTCCTCGGCGACGTCCACGACGCCGAGGACGCGCACCGCATGGGCATGGTGAACCGCGTCGTCGACCACGAGCGTCTGGAGGACGTCGGCCTGGAATGGGCGGCGAAGATCTGCGGCAAGTCGCCGACGGCGCAGCGCATGCTGAAGTACGCGTTCAACGCGATCGACGACGGCCTCGTCGGCCAGCAGATCTTCGCCGGCGAGACGACCCGGCTCGCGTACATGACCGACGAGGCGGTCGAGGGCCGCGATTCGTTCCTGGAGAAGCGCAAGCCGGACTGGTCGAAGTTTCCCTACTACTACTGAGTTCGCAGGCAGCCTGACGACCCGCCGAGCGCCCCGGGGGCTACGGCGCGTTCGGCCTGGGTGGTAGAGTGAGGCCACTGGGTTGGCGGAGACGTCTAGACCCACATGAAGGCGGGGGTAATCCCCCGCCATTCCTTTCTCAAGGGGGATCGTGGCCGAACTCAGCATCTTCATTGATGAGTCCGGCCACTTCGATTCAGCCCGTACGGGCTACTACGTCCTCTCTATCATGCTCCACGAGCAGCAGCACAGCATCGCCGAGGAGGTCGGAGTACTTGAGACGGCGCTGACCAACTTGGGCTTTCCCGGCCACGTCGTCCACTCCGGAGCCGCCATCTGCGGCGAGGAGGGCTACCGCGGCCTGGACATCGCGGTGCGGAAGGCGATATTCACCAGGTTCATGGCGTTCACGTGGAACGCCACCATCGCCTATCGGCACTTCGTCTTCAGGAAGAAGTAGCTCGGCGACGCACTCAAGCTCGAAGGTGCACTCGCGCGTCAGCTCGGACAGTTCCTGCGAGAGAACGCCGAGTACATGCTGTCCTTCGACAAGGTCATCGCCTACTACGACAACGGCCAGACCGAGGTCTCACGAACGCTGAACGCCGTGCTCAACGCCTTCTTCTTCGAGGTCGAGTTCCGGAGGGTGAAGCCGCACGACTGTCGACTCTTCCAAGCGGCGGACCTGTGCCGCACTCCGGAACTGCTCCGCGCCAAGGTCGAAGACAAAGCCTTTGTCTCGCTCCGACCTGTGCTTCTTCCGAACCAAGCAGACACTGCAGAAGGACTACCTACGGAAGATCCTGCCGAAACGCTTCGGCCCCTGAACCTCTCAATCTGAGAGACGTCAGGGGGCTGACACGCGCTCACGCAGGCCCAGACGGTGAGGGAGAGGACGATCTCGACGCTGCCGATGACGACCGGGCGAGATTGGCGCTCAACAGCGATCCTGTCTCCGGCCAGGTCACACACGAGACGTGATGGCCCGGCTAGCTTGGACCAGTACCTGGTCGGCTACCGAGAATGCCTTGTCCAAGTCTCCATCACGGCGGGTGGCTAGCTCCTGTAGGTCGATCGTCGTGACCGCCAACTGCGCTGCCGCGATCGCGACAAAGTCCTGGTATCGCTCCTGCTCGCCAACACTAAGGTCATTCCACCGCGCAGCGTCTCCGACCGCCGCACCCCATCGCTCAAGCGCGTGACTCGCATGTATGGCGATGTAGTCAAGCACTTCGGTCGCCCTGGGCACGACATCCCAAAGCGCATCAACATTGGCCTGACTCGCAGCGATATCTGCTTCAGCGGCGGAGAGCTTGGCGGCCGCGGCCTGTTGGCTACGACTGCGCTTCGCGGTGTTTCCAGCTTCCCGAAACGCAGTAGCGACTGCTCCACCAGCGGCGGTTCCGTAGGCGACCGCTGCGAGGAGGTTCAGCCCACTGCTGAAACGACTCGCGGCATGTTCCACACTCATCGCTGACCTGAGGCCCCTGAGCTGAGCAGTACCAGCGCCTTTAGAGACGCTGCCACCCAAAGAAGCGGCCGCCCAAGCGATCGCCTCGGTGAACGCGAGGTACGCCAGCATGCTCCCAACTGCTCGAACGGTTCCACCCCCAGGTGGGCTTGCTAGGGCCGAGGCGACACCATACTGAGTAAACCGAATCTGGTAGGCCACCTCCGCTTCCGCTTCGTCCGTGCTGATGACGACGCCCTGTCCGAGGTCACCCCCGTCAGGCACTGGCGCATCACCAATCCGAGCGGCAAGGCCATGGAATCTCAACAAGAAGGCATCCCTCGCCTTTTCGACAGCCAGCCTGAACGCGTCTAGTTCAGGAGCGAGCTGTTCCCGGCGTTCACTGGCTCGAACAACCATGGCGATCCGCTCCTCGCGGGTCACAAACCGCTCCCCGTCCGTAGCCTCAAGCGACCCGGACTCTCCGATAGCTTGCGACCGGAGCTGCTCTGGGATCAGCCCGAGCGCACAGGCGATGCCACTGAATCGCTCCTCAGTTGGCTCCAGACGGCCATTCTCGAGACGCGAGATCGAGACCCCTGCCCCGCCGTGGTACCCCGCCGCCTCGCCCAGCTCCTCCTGGGTAAGGCCCTTCTCCCGACGAAGGCGCCTGACTACCTGACCGAGCGCAACCAACGAGTATCCTGTCACGAGTCAACCATAGCCCATATCAAGGCAAGCATTGACTGCGCAGTTCTTAGTGCCTAAGATGTGACTTAGTCGGCTATCTGCCGATGGGGACATACGAGAGGTGCATCATGCGATACGACACGGAAGCCGCGGTGAGAGCGGCGCTCGGGATCGAGTCCTGGCGGAATCTGTCGAAGACCACCTTGCTGCGGTTCCTCGAGGGGTTGCCCGAGGTCGACAGGGAGGTTGCGTTGCGCCTTGTCAGCCAGATTCCTGAGATTGCTGCATTGGCCAGGGCTGTGCTGGGTGACGCAGCGGAGGCGTCCGAGAGGCTCTTCACGTCAAATGGCGACAGCATGGAGATGGTTCATCAAGTACGGATGGAGCGGCTGGCGAGCCTCAAGGTCGCGCTCAACCACAACGGCCTGACCCCGGCGGAGCGGATGCGCATACTCGACGACATCGGAGACGTCCATGCCCGCGCCGACCAGAAGGACGCAGAGAACAAGATCTTCCTCGCGGAGCAGCTCGACAAGCGGATGACCCCGGCGATCACGACGATCCTAACCCTCGTTGTTGTAACGATCGTCGCAGCCAAAGCGGGGGCTAAGGTCGGGTTGCGTGTTGGTCCCCTTTTTCGAGGTCTATCCCACTGACACAACCCAACCCCTCCAACTAGCGGACTCTTGGCTTCGAGGAGCCCCGCGGCCCGGCGAGCGCTTCTGAGGACATCCCGCCCGCAGCGATAACCGACGCACAACGCCATATGATTTCTCTTCTCCGGACATCACGAGACCACGACTATTCCGCATAGCTCCACCCGATAGCACTGTAGTGCGCTGGAGCCCAGGGTTCTATTCCCGGAGATCCAAGACAGCGCCTGTGCCGACTTCGAACCAAAATTGGACTAGTCTGACAGGGCTACGCTCGGCCGCTCGTGCTCCCCTCCAGGATAACGACCTCGTGGCGGACCTCGTCATAAGTAAGTGGCTAGGCAAAGCTGTCAGCAACGAGAAGAACGGAGATCACCTAGTGGCTGTCGGATACCGATCAGTCCTTCGCCTCGACCCTCGCGAAGATGCCATCCGTATTGCCAAGCAGCAATATCGGAGTTGGCTCGCCGAGATGGTCCGCGACTCACGCAAGACCGTGGAGATCGCCGACTGGGACGGCCCAGGCACCTACCGGCTTGGCCCGGACTCGGTGCTGACGGTCATTGAGCAGGGTGAGGGAAACCTCGCCCGCCTCCTGATGGAGTACGTCGAGACCAACGGTGATGGCACTTGGACGACCCGATTGTATGCGATCTCCGCGCCCAACTCGCGACGATTGAAGCAGGTGCTCTGGTTCGAGGGCGAGGGCGAGCGCCGAGACGGATCGCCCGTCCAGCCTGGCACCCCGCGAGTCGTCCGGAACACCCTTCAAGCGGTGGACGCTTACGACGGCACTGTCCCTGTGCTCAGCGAACCTCGAACGGTTCGGCTGGACGATGTCGATGAGGTCATCGGCTTCATTGAGGATAAGGACCGCGACCTGTCCGTGGTCATTGCTGCGCCGGTCCCCGGCGTCGCGACGGCAAAGTGGGCGCGGGCGATCGGATCACTGACGCGCGACGCGATCGGTTGTGCGTCATTCTTCGTGCTTGAACCGGACGCCGCAGAGGCGCTGAACGCGCGGCTTGGCTTCACCCATGCTGTCCCGACCGGAGCCGTCCGCACGTTCGTTCCGCGCGTCGAACTTGGTGATTGGGCCGACGCTCGTCGCCACCGAATCCTGACCGCGAAGACGATGAGCGGAGGCCTGAAACCGAACTTGAAGTTCACGGAGCGGCTGATCCGCGCCATTGCCACAACACCGCGCCTGAACCTCCTCGAAGCGGATCTTCCGGCGGAGCTGACGCGGACGGTCCGTGTCCTCCAGCGCGAGCAGATCAAGCCGGACCTGATCGCGTCAGAAGAACCAACGCTCGCTCGGCCTGCCGAGGCCGTTGTTGACGAAGTCACCTCGGCGCCAACCCCTGAGAACTTCCAGCCGTCATGGCTCGACAAGCTCAAGGGGCTGGTCAGGCGAATCGTTGGCCGCAACGTCGTGGATGACGCTGCCCTCCAGGCGATCGCCGACAAGTTTGAACAGCAAGAAGCTGCGGTCCTGGCGTCGGCTAAGAGTGCCGAGAAGCTGCAGTCCGAGCGAGAGCGTCTCGAAGACCAGGTGGGCGACCTGCGCCGACAACTGGAAGCTGAGCAACTCGACCGTGCTCTTGCCGAGGACAGCCGCCGCGCGGCCGAGAAAAAGACCCGGTCGCTGGAGCGGTGGCGCGCGGAGCGTGCGGACCAGTTCACCTATGTCGATGAGCCTGCCATGCCGTGGGAGACCGATCCGCTGAGCGTTGCGGAGATCGTCGAACGACTCACGGACGAGGCGAACTTTGGGGACATCCTGAAATACGTCGAGTTGACCGACGTCGAGAAGGCGATCGACCGCGCGTACCACGTCGATGCTGCGGATCCGAGCGGAACATACGCGTCGTCGTTCTGGGAGTACGTGCTCGTGTTGCGTGACTACATGATCGAGTGCGTCGAGCACGGGTTCAACGGGAACCTTCACATGTATCTCAACTCGTCAGAGGTGCGTGGGCGAAAGTGTCCGGTTCAGCGCCACAAGGCTGGCGAAAGCGACACGGTGCAGAACAACGCCAGGATGCGTCGAGAGCGGACCTTCCCAGTTCCCGAAGCGCTCGAGGCTTCGGGCGAGATATTCATGGCTACCCACTTCGCGCCGACACACCGGGACCAGAACGCGCCGCGCATGTACTACTTCGCCGACGTCGCCCGGACGAGGAAGGCGTACATCGGCTACATCGGCGTACACCTGACCAACACCAGGACGAACTGACACGGACTGGAGTTGAGTCGGTGAGCCGAACCGTGGGATCAGCCCGCAAGAAGGTCAGCAGCGGCAAGATTGGGCCGCGATGCAGGCCGCCCTAAGAGGTAGCTGCTTGTCGGTAGACCAACGAACATCTACCTCTTAAGCACTCAGGCCCAGACTGTGAGGGCCAGCACCGCCGCGGAGAGGAGGATCTCGACGGCGCCGATGACGGCGGGGCGAGGGGGAGACTTCGGCATGGCCCACGACCGCGCGACCAGGGCGAGCGCGAAGACCAGCCACGGCCACGTGAACCAGCCGGTGGTGAAGGCGAGCACCATCATCCACAGCAGGAGCGTGTGGAACAGCAGCGAACGGCCGGCCGCCTTCGGGTTGTTGCGCTCGCGGATCAGCGCCTTCACGTGGAACACCGTGCCGACGAAGTACGCCGTGATCGCCGCCATCGCCGCCCACTCCGACGGCGTGGGCGCCGGCGACCCGGGTGCCAGCCGCAGCACGGCCATCAGGCCGCAGGATGCGAGGATCGTCAGCACCCCGCTGAGGACAGCGCGCTCGCGCTTCGTGCTCGCCAGCCAGAGCGAGACGCCGACGAGCACCGCGTAGACCGGCACCCACGAGAGCAGCGCCCACGAGAGCAGCGCCCAGCCCTTGAACCAGAGCGTCGCGAGGCCGAGGGCTCCCGCGATCGCCGAGTACGTGACCAGCGCCGGATAGTAGTTCGGCCGACGTCGCGGCGCCGCCTTCAGCGCAAGCACCCCCGCGTTGAACGCGAAATAGCCGACGAGCCAGGTCAGCCCGAGCGCGACGTCGCCCAGATCCAGCGGCCGCACCCGCGCCGCGAGGACGAGCCCAGCCAGGAACGGGACGACGATCATCGCCCACGCGCCGTGCTGCTGCGGGACCCAGCCCGCGGGCTTCTTCGTGGTCTGCTTCTTCGTCATCACTTCGACTTCCGTTGACACCTCATTGGTTTCGACACGCCGACTCGCTAGCGCTCGCGCGGCGGCTCAACCAGCGGAGGTCCGTTCCTCGCGGCCCGGCCCATCAGCGGGAGGGCTCTGTCAGCGGCACACTATTCCGCGAGGCCGTAGAGCCGATCGCCCGCGTCGCCTAGGCCGGGCACGATGTAGCCGACGTCGTTCAGCCGCTCGTCCACCGACGCGACGACGAGCGTGCACGGCACCTCGAGGTCGGCGAGCAGGGCCTTCAGCTTCTCGATCCCCTCCGGGGCGGCGAGCAGGCAGATGCAGGTGATGTCGTCGGCACCGCGGTCGACGAGGAACTGGACCGCACCGCCCAGCGAGCCGCCGGTGGCGAGCATTGGGTCGAGCACATAGCACTGGCGCCCGGACAGGTCCTTCGGCAGCCGCTCCGCGTAGGTCATCGGCTCGAGCGTGACCTCGTCGCGGATCATGCCCAGGAAGCCGACCTCCGCCGTCGGCACCAGGCGCAGCATGCCGTCGAGCATGCCGAGACCCGCGCGCAGGATCGGCACCACCAGCGGGGCGGGCGAGGCGAGCTTGGTGCCCGTCGTCGGCGCGACGGGGGTCTCGATGTCGTGGTCGACGACGCGCACGCCGCGCGTCGCCTCGTAGGCCAGCAGCGTGACCAGTTCCTCGACCAGCCGGCGGAACACCGGCTGCTCCGTGTTCCGGTTACGCAGGAGCGTGAGCTTGTGATCGACGAGCGGATGGGTGACGACGGTTACTTCCACGGTCCAACTCTCGCACATGGGTACAGTCCATTGGTTTCGACGCCAACGAAAGTCGAGGGCAATCGAGCTTGCTCGATTGCCGAGGCTGAGGAAGGCGTTGCAGCGCGCAGCGCGATCACACGGGCATTCGGCTGGCGCCTCATGGCCCGGCTCAACCGGCGCACGGGGACCACAGCCGTGCACAGATCTCTGTATGCGTCGACGAAGCGATATATACGCCTTCGTCGACGCATACAGAGATTTGTGCACGGTAGGGGCGGGGAAGCGGGTTCTGGGCGTCACCGATTCGACCAATGCCCTCGGTGCCAGACGGCGCGATGTCTCCCCCACCTGGTGTGTCGCGGCTTGTGACATGCAAGGATGGGAGCCGGCACCGCTGATCGCCGCGTGGAAGGAGAGGGCCGTGGACGTGTTCGACGAGGACGCTGAGCCGTTCGACCTGAAGGACGACGCGGACTTCGATGACGACGACTACGACGACGACCTCGAAGAGGCCACGGAGGACGACGTCGACCTGGTCGTCGCGCTGTACCGCGAGGACGGCAAGGCCACCGCGGTGCCGCTCGACTTCGACCTCGCCAACGACCTCGACGAACTTATCCGCCAGCTCGGCAGACTCCCGGGCGACTCCGGCGCCGACGGCTGGGTCTCCATCAACGGCGAGTTCTTCGTGCTCTGCCGGGTCCGCGGCCGCACCGTCGAGGTGCTGCTGTCGGACGCGACGGCGGCCAACGACTGGCCCATCGCGCGCGACGTCGTCGACTATCTGAATGCGGAGCTCCCGGACGAGGACGACGAACCGGCCCCGCTGGGCGACCTGGAGATGTACGCCGCCAGCGGCCTGCGCGCCTTCGAGCTCGAGGCCATCGCGACGGACTATGACGAGGACTCCGACGCGCTGCTGGCCCAGATCGCCAAGCGGCTGAAGATGTCGAAGGAGTTCGAGCGCGCCGCGGAGTCGTTCGACGACTGACCACGGGTTCATTGGTAACGACCACGGGCGCTCGTACCTCGCGGCCCGGCCAACCAGCGGAGAACCGACCCGCGGCGATGTCGCATTCCTGCTAGAACACGCGCGCCCGGTGCGGCATGCTGGCTTCATGCACACCGACCGAGACGCCTGCCTCCGCGCGATCGCGGCCAAGGACGCGCGCTTCGACGGGCTGTTCTTCACCGGCGTCACGTCGACCGGCATCTACTGTCGGCCCTCGTGTCCCGCGCGCACACCGGCGCCGGGCAACGTCGCGTTCTACCCCACCGCCGCCGCGGCGCAGCTCGCCGGGTTCCGGGCGTGCAAGCGCTGCATCCCCGGCGCGTCGCCCGGGTCGCCCGAATGGGACGTTCGCGGCGACGCCGTGGCCCGTGCGGTGCGGCTGATCGACGACGGCGTGGTCGACCGCGAGGGCGTCCCCGGCCTCGCCGCGCGGCTGGGGTACTCCGTCCGCCAGGTGCAGCGGCTCCTCTCCGACGGCGCGGGCGCCGGACCGCTCGCGCTGGCGCGGGCACGTCGAGCGCAGTCGGCGAGGACCCTGATCGAGGCGACCGACCTCCCCCTGACCGACATCGCGTTCGCCGCCGGGTTCGACAGCGTCCGCTCCTTCAACGACACCCTGCGCGCCGCGTACGCCGCCACCCCGACTGAGCTGCGACGGCGCCGTCGGTCCTCCCGCCGCGAGGCAGCAGGGGCGCTCACCTTCGTCGACGTCACGCTCGCGGCCAGGGAGCCGTTCTGCCCGTGCAACGTGTTCGGGCACCTCATCGCGACCAGGATCGACGGCGTGGAGGCCTTCGCCGACGGCGTCTACCACCGCACGCTGCGGCTCCCCAGCGGTTGGGGCGTGGCATCGCTCTCGCCAGCGCCCCGCGGAGTCAGGGCCCGCGTCGGGCTCACGGACGTCTCTCAGCTCCCGACCGCCGTCTCGCGGCTCCGCCGGATGCTCGACCTCGACGCCGACCCCGCGGCGGTCGACGCCCATCTCGCCCTCGACCCCGCACTCGCTCCGCTGGTCGCCGCCCATCCGGGACGTCGGATCCCGCGCGGCGTCGACGGGGCGGAGACGGCCATCAAGATCGTTCTCGGCCAGCAGGTCTCGACCGCCGCGGCCCGCACGCACGGCGCCCGGCTCGTCGCCGCCGCCGGCACTCCCGTCGACACGGGCGTTCCCGGACTGACCCACCTGTTCCCGGAGCAGGCCGCGATCGCGGAGGCTCCCGACGAGGTCTTCGCCTTTCCCCGATCGCGCCGCGACACGCTGCGTCGGCTCGCCACGGTGCTCGCCGACGGCTCGCTCGACCTCGGCCCCGGCGCCGACCGCGACGAGGCACGGCACGACCTCCTCGCGGTAAAGGGCGTCGGCCCGTGGACCGTCGAGATGGTGGCCATGCGCGCGCTCGGCGACCCCGACGCGTTCCCCGCCACCGACCTCGGCGTCCTGCGCGCCGCTCCCGAGCTCGGCGTCCTCGACCTCGCCCGACGCGCCGAGGCCTGGCGCCCCTGGCGCTCGTACGCCACCCAGCACCTGTGGGCCCTCACGCCCCACGCCGTCAACACCATCCCCGGCCTGCCCGGTTGTCAGGAGACCCCATGAAGCACAGCGTCCACCCCTCGCCGATCGGGCCTCTCACCGTCGTCGAACACGACGGCGCCCTCGTCGGCATCTACATGGAGAGCCACAAGCCCTTTCCCACCTACGATCTCGGGCCGCTCGTGGACGACGCCCTCCCCGCGGCGGCCGCGCAGCTGACCGAGTACTTCGAGGGCCGACGGCGCACATTCGACCTCCCACTGGCCCCCGTCGGCACCGCGTTCCAGCACTCCGTCTGGGAGCTGATCGCCGCCATCCCGTTCGGAGAGACCCGCACCTACGGCGAACTCGCGACGGCGCTCGGCCACCCCTCCGCGTCCCGCGCGGTCGGCACCGCGACGGGCCGCAACCCGATCAGCATCGTCGTCCCTTGTCACCGCGTCGTCGGGTCGACAGGTCGGCTGACGGGCTACGCGGGCGGGGTCGAGCGCAAGGCGTTCCTCCTAGGCCATGAGGCCCCGGAGCAGCCCGAGGGCCTCTTCCGCGCGGTCTGAGGGGACCAGCAGGTGATCGTGGTAGTAGCCCGCGAGCATGTTGCAGGGAATGCCCGCATCCGCGAGAACCGACGACACGGCCGCAGTCAGCCCGATCGCCTCGAGCGACGAGTGCACCTCGAGCGTGATCCACGCGAAGACGGCCTCGAACGCCAGCCCGGCGGCCTCGGCGTCGGCCCGGCGCAGCACGAGCGTCGTCCCCTCCCGCTCGACGATCCGCGCCTCCGCGGGCAGCTCCCGCTCCGTCGTCGCGAACACGAACTCGCCCTCGCGCCGGCGCGCGTCGAGCCCGCTCAGCAACACCGCCAGGTCCCTCTCACCGGTCATGCGCAGACCCTAGTGGCCCGTCGCGCCTAAATGCGCGGGTACGAGACGCCAGCCGGGCGACTGACGCCCCGTCCTATCCGCGCCCTTAGGCGCGACAGACCACTAGCCGATGGGAAAGCAACTGAGCCCCCGGGCGTCCGGGGGCTCAGGATGCGCTGGCGGAGGTGGCGGGATTTGAACCCGCGATGGGGTTGAAGCCCCAAACCCGCTTAGCAGGCGGGCGCCATAGACCGTACTAGGCGACACCTCCAGTGCCGGACCAGCGTAGCCGAGCCGCGCGCGACCCGGCAAACGATCGTCCGCGGCGCGTACACTGGCCGCGGCAGGAGGCAGAGCATGACCGACGAGCAGCAGCCGCGACGCGGCGCGCCCGACGACGTTTTCCGTCCGGGTGACGTCCCGGTCTACGACTACCGGCCCGCACATGCTCAGCCAGCCGCCCCCGATCCGCAGTCACGCTCGCTCCGTCGCTCGCTGCTGCTGACGCTCGCGTCGGCCGTGCTCCCGGGCTCGGGGCTGCTCGGCGCACCGCAGCGCGGGCTGAAGGTCCTCGGCGGCGCCACCGCCGCGCTGGCCCTCGTCGCGCTGGGATACCTCGGCTTCAAGGCCGTCAAGGACCAGTCCGGCCTCGCGAAGCTCGCGGCCACGGAGAGTTTCCTCACCATCGCCACGCCCACCCTGGCGGTTCTCGCGGTGCTGTGGGTGGTGCTCATCCTGGTCACGCACCTCACCACGCGGCCCGCAGGGCTGACCGACGGCCGCCGCCTCGTCGCCGCCGTCGTCGTGACCGGCCTCGCCTTCGCCACGGCCGCCCCGACGGCGCTCGCCGCCCGCTACACCCGCGACGCCTACCTGCTGCTGAACAACGTCCTCTCCGACGCCGGCGACGTCATCGCCACGCGGCGCCCCACGCTGAACACCCAAGGCCCCGATCCGTGGGACGGCATCCCGCGCGTCAACATCCTCCTGCTGGGCGCCGACGGCGACAAGTCCCGCGAGGAGAACGTCGCCCTGTACGGCATCCGCACCGACACCATCATGGTGGCGTCGATCGACACCGCGACGGGCGACCTCACGCTCGTCCAAATCCCCCGCAACGTGCAGTACACGCCCTTCCCCGAGGGCTCGGAGATGCACGAGGAGTTTCCCTACGGGTTCCGCGGCGAGCCCGCGGCCGACTTCTACGTCAACTCCATCTGGGAGCACGTGGAGGGCAGCAGGCCGGACCTGTTCGAGGGCAGCACCTACCGCGGCGCCGAGGCGTTGAAGCAGGGCGTCGAGGGCATCACGGGGCTGCCGATCGACTACTTCGTCATGCTGAACATCGACGGCCTGCGGAAGCTGATCGACGCCATGGGCGGCGTCACCGTCAACATCAATCCGGTCGAGGGCTGGCCCGGCCTCGCCATCGGCGGCGATACCGCCCGGAACATCCGGCCCACGGAGTTCCTGACGCCCGGCCCCAGCCAGCATCTGGGCGGCCGCAACGCCATGTGGTACGCCCGCAGCCGCTACAACACCGACGACTACGACCGCATGGCGCGGCAGTCGTGCCTGGTCAATGCGATCATCGACCAGGCGAACCCGCAGACGCTGCTCACGAGCTTCGAGCCGATCGCGGCCGCCTCGGCGGACATCCTCACCACCGACATCCCGCGCCAGGACCTGAACGGGATCATCGACCTCGCGTTCCGCGTGAAGGACGACGGCACCGTGCGCCGCGTGGTCTTCACCAACGGCACCAACGGGTACTCCTACAACAACCCGGACTTCGAGG